>CAZJLP010000049.1:0-38761 GCA_964546955.1 uncultured Opitutaceae bacterium
TGTTTGCGCATCCGAAGTGTCCCTGCACGAGAGCCAGCTTGGCAGAACTCGAAGTCGTAATGACCCGTCGCGCCCGGGAAGTAAAATCGACGATTTGCTTTTTCTATCCGCCGGGTGCGTCAGTCACTCGGGAGGAAACAAGTTTGGTGCACGCGGCGCGGCAGATACCCGGACTCACCGTTATGATCGACTACGACGGCGCGATTGCAGAGCGCTTTGGCGCGCTGACCTCGGGCCAAGCGATGTTGTTCGATCGGCAGCAGAAGCGTGTCTTTGCGGGCGGCATCACGGCAGCCCGTGGCCACGAGGGAGACAACCAGGGACGAGCTCTTTTGCTGGCGCTGGCGAAAGGGGAAACTTGCTCGCCCGGACCGACACCCGTCTACGGCTGCGCGCTCCAGGAAACTCTTCAATTGAAATAGCCATGGTCGCCTTGTCTCCCTCCGCTTCCCGTACGCTCAACGAAATCCCCAATGAAGCGACCGTGGACGAACGGTTTGCTTCCGCGCTGGGACAATTGCGCAGCCGAACGGACCGAACGTTCGCAACGCTTCTGCTCACGCAATGGCTCGCGACCATTGGCTTGGCGGCGTTGATCTCGCCCCTGAGCTGGCAGGGCCAAATCGCTTCCGTTCACCCTCACGTTTGGGCGGCCATTTTCCTCGGGGGAGCGATCTCCTTGTATCCCGCCTGGCTCGGGTGGACCCGTTCCGGAAGGACAGCCACGCGGCATTTGATGGTCGGCGCGCAAATGCTGATGTCGGCGCTGCTGATCCATCTGACCGGCGGCCGCATCGAAACACACTTTCACGTCTTTGGCTCGCTGGCGTTTTTTGCGCTCTACCGCGATGCGCGGGTGTTCGCGACGGCCGTCGTGCTCGTCTATGTCGACCATCTCGCCCGCGGTTGGTTTTGGCCGCAATCCGTCTACGGCGTCCTCTCCGCCACGGTATGGCGCTCGCTCGAGCACGCGGGTTGGGTGCTCTTTGAAGTTTCATTCCTGGTCATCACGGTGAAAGTCGGACTGAAGGACATGCGCGAGCTGGTGGCCCGCCAGATCGGGCTGGAAAAGATCAATCGCGACCAAGAGCAAGAGGTGCTCGATCGCACGCACAAGCTCGCCCGGAGCGAGGATCAGTTCCGCGCCTTTTTTCACGACTCGCCCATTGGACTCTATCGTCTCGCGCCCACGGGCGAGTTTCTCATGGCGAATCCGGCGCTACTGGCGATCCTCGGGTTCTCTTCGGTCGACGAATTGCGAGCCGACGGCGGCGCGGCGCTGCGCCAGATAATCGATTCCGCGCATGGGCGATTCATCGCGGAGCTCATGGCTTCGGATCACGTGCTTCGCCGCGACGCACTCTGGCGCCGGCGAGACGGCTCGTCCCTGCATATCCGCGAGAGCGGCCGGGCCTTCCGCAATGCGGCGGGCGAAATCGAACACGTGGACGGCACGATCGACGACATCACCGAGTACCGCCAGCTCGAGGAACGCTATCAGCAGACGCAGAAAGTCCAGGCCATCGGCCAGCTCGCCGGCGGCGTGGCACACGACTTTAACAATATCCTGACGGTGATCTCCGGCTACGCTCAAGTGCTCCTGCGCGATCCTCAGCTTCCGGAGTCGACTCGCCGCAGCATCACCCACATCCACGATGCCGGCAGCCGCGCCTCCAATCTTACCCGGCAGCTCCTCGCTTTCAGCCGGAAACAGCGCCTTCAGCCGCGTATCGTCTATTTGAATGCAATCACCGCCGAGATGGATTCCATGCTTCAGCGGCTCGTCGGTGAAAATATCCGTATCCGGACGATTGGAGTGTCAGGTCTGGCACCGGTCAAAGCCGATCCCGGGCAAATCCAGCAGGTCGTCATGAACCTCGTCGTCAACGCTCGCGATGCGATGATGCCCAGCGGCGGTCAGCTCACGATTGAAACGGCCAACACGGTTCTCGGAGTCGATTACGCGCGTTTACACCCGGAGGTCACGCCCGGCAATTATGTGATGCTGGCGGTCAGCGATACAGGCGTCGGGATGCCGCCCGAAGTACAGGCTCGTTTGTTCGAGCCCTTCTTTACCACCAAAGCACCGGGGTATGGCACCGGCCTGGGGCTCGCGACTTGCCACGGCATTATCAAACAAAGCGGCGGGCATATCGCCGCCTACAGCGAAGTCGGCCATGGCACCACCTTCAAGGTTTACCTTCCGGCGGTCGCCCCCGAGACCAGGCCGGCGGCGGTCAAGTCATCTCCGGTCGAAGCGCGCGGGGCCGGCGAAACTATTCTGCTGGTGGAGGACGATATCTCCGTGCGCGAGTTCGGCTGCGACATGCTGAAATCGCTCGGTTACGATGTGGTTTCCGCGGCCAATGGTTTGGAGGCGTTCGAACGCTTCAAGGCAAACCCGCAGGTCGCTCTGGTCATCACGGACGTCATCATGCCCAGCATGGGCGGGCGCCAGCTCGTGAATCGCATCCGCCAACTCGCGCCGAAAATCCCGGTGCTCTTCACGTCCGGCTACACCTTCGACGCGCTCGGGGATACCGACAAACTCGAACCCGGCTGCGACTTCATCGCCAAGCCGTATGACCCGATCGAACTGGGTCAAAAAGTGCAGAGTTGCTTGCAGGGCTCCGTCACCGTCGCCATGCGGTAGGTGTTCACACCATCGGGATCTGACTAGAATCTCTATGAGGTCACGGGAGCAAGTGGCCGCACTCATCCCGCGCACCCCGCGGCCGCCAGCTACTTCTTTCGGCGGTAGTGCGCTGTCATAAACGTGTGCCAATTGCCATCGTCGCCCTCCGACCATCGATCGTCGAGGCTCGGGTCCGGATCGAGACCGCGAACACGCTGCGCTCGCACCAAAGCGGAAAATAGGATCAACCTTGTAGAGACGCCGAGTAAACTCGAGTGGCACGTGTCGGCAGAAAAACGGTCGCAATGTCCGGATCGCGCGACTTCGTTCGTTGAATCAGTGAACGCCCAATAAAACCCACTAGACCCTCATCCCTCAAAGGAGAATCCTATCATGTCCACCACCCACACCATTCGTCTCCACCGCGTCGTCCGTACGACGCCCGAAAAAGTCTATCGCGCGTTTCTTGACGCCGATGCCATGAGCAAGTGGCTGCCGCCCTATGGGTTCACCGGCAAGGTCCACCACGCCGATCCAAAAGTCGGCGGAACGTTTAGGATGTCATTCACGAACTTTGGCGCGGGCAAGGGCCACTCCTTTGGCGGAACCTATCTCGAACTCGTGCCCCACGAGCGGCTGCGCTACACCGACAAGTTCGACGATCCGAACCTGCCCGGCGAAATGGTCGTGACCGTAGTCCTCAAGAAAGTCTCCTGCGGCACGGACGTTAACATCGTGCAAGAAGGCGTACCGGCGCTCATCCCGGCGGAGGCCTGCTACCTCGGCTGGCAGGAATCGCTGACGCAATTGGCGAACCTCGTCGAGCCTGAGATTCCGGCTTAATCGGACACCGTCCGAGGAAGGATTCCATGACAAAGTGAGCACGATTGCAGACGCGGACGTTACGCACACCAAGTATCGCGTGATGAACCCGTGAAGCGGTAGGTGGACTAGGTCGTCCCAGACGGCGGGTCCGATAAAGTCCACAGCGACTTCAGGTCCGGGTCTGCGCGTGCGGTTTTGTTCCACTCCTCGTCGAGCGTGCACGCCATCGCCAGCCGGCGCTTGGCTTCCTCGAGGTCGCCCAGCAGAGCGTAGTAGCATGCCAGGTTGTAGTGGATCACCGGATTTGCTTCCGCATGGAGAGGTTCGGCCTGGAGCAGAACGTCGCGCGCTTCTTCGATTTGCTGCAGCTCCCGCAACGCATACGCCCAATGGACCCACGCGTTGGCGTCGCCCGGAGCCACGGCACAAACCGCCTTCGCGACACCAACGAGGATGTCCCATTGCTTTGCCGCCATATGTAGATCGATGCGAAAGCGAAGCACGTCCAGAGACAGCAGCTCCGCCCCGGCGATTTCTTCGATCTCCTCGGCGGCCTCCTTGATCAGCCCCAGCTCCAGATAACCCTGGGCGTACTGGAGGTGACGGGCCGAACTGATCCGTCGCTCTTTCACCGGCTCTCCTGTGATAGCGCGGCGCCGGTCTTTGGGCGGACGGCTCGGTCACTAGCTTCAAGCGGTATCACGATACGGTCACACTTCTTCAAAGCGGTTGCCCTGTCAGCGAAAAACACGTCCACCCAACTACGCGAGAGGACCGGTTAGTTGGCCGTGACCGCTTCCCGCGCGAGATAGGCCCCAAGACCCTTGCAGTTGGGGCAAGCGCCATCCGAGTTCGCACTGAAGAGCGACGCACGCACGCGATTCGCCTGCGCAAAGAGCTTCCGAATCGGATCGAAGATTTCCGTGTAGGTAGCGGGATTCGAACGACGCGAACCGCGTAACGCTCCCTGATCGATACAAATCGTGTCGGGATAACGGTGAACAAAAGGTGCTCGCCCTTTCGGGGCCTTCGCGAGACCCATGTGCCTGTAGACGGGGGTAGCCCAACCACCCCCAGATTGGGATTTGTGTGTGGTCACGACGGGGACTTAGGCTTCGGGCGAAGCAATCTCCTTCTTTCTTATGTATATTCTCCGCATCTTCGCCCTGAGCCTTGGGTCGGCGGTTGTGATGGGCACTTCCCTCATGGCGGCGACCGCGACCAAGCTTGCCGATTTTGGAGGGATCGAAGAACCGCTCGTCGTATATCGTCTGGCGACGACGTCCTTCAGTAACGACGAGCATGTAAATATAACGGATCAAAAAAACGGCAGGTTTCGCATGGAGTTGAGGTACCGTCCCGGCGAATGGTGGGATGGAGATCGCGACACGAAGTCAAAGGACCGCGGACGGGCTGAAGTGAAAGTGCTAGGCCCGCGTCAACTGCCGGGGCAAACCTTTGACTACCGTTCCACCTGGCGCACGAACGCTACGTTCAAGCACGGCCGTCGTTTCTGCCACATTACTCAGGTCAAGGGATTCGGTGAGGGCGACAACGGGGCGCCGCTGGTGACCCAATCCATCGATTCGAATACGCGGGCCGCCATTTCGTATTGCTCCGGCACGAACAGGGGACTGACCGACATCCGAACCTATCCCTGGCGGCCCGACGAATGGAAAACGGTGATCATCCGACTGCGCATCAGTTCGACGGACGGAGCCGCCGACGGTCTCCTGCACGGGTCCATCGACGGCGACGCTTTCACCGGAGTTCAAGACACGCACATGTACCGCCCCGGAACCGGCCAATATCAACCCAAGTGGGGGCTGTACCGGGGCCACAGCCGCGACATGCCGATCGGCGACGATTGGATCGAGCACGAGAATATCCAGGCCGTTCAGACGAGTTCAACCCCCGCACCGCAGCCGGTGCCAACAGCGAAACAGAGCAAAGAATAGACGTAATTTAGGCTCCGTCTGGGCCTCTCATCGCGTCGCGGTACTCGCTCGATCCGTTCTACAGAAGATAACGAAGGTAACGAAAAGACTCCTGTAGGACCGTATCTCCGTTCCAATTCGACGTGCTATCACTCTTGGACAGGAGGACCTCCTGCAGTTCTTCGTTACCTTCGTTGCCTTCTGTTCAAGATCCGATTGCGAGGCAAAAAAGAGGTCCGGCCTAGGATTAGATCCCGAATCGCAAAAGAGGCTAAGGGTCGGCAGGCCACTCGCTCACGCTCGTAGCCCGCTGATCGACTCGCCGGCACTCGCCGCTACGGCACGACCCCAGAAAATAGCACAGATACTATTTAGTTATTGCTTAATTAAGTTTTATCTTAATTATTGTCCGCATGCAAAGCCTACTAGCCATTGCGGACCCGACGCGGCGGCGAATTGTTGAACTTTTGGCTCAACGCGATCGGACGGCGGGGGAACTGGTCAGGGAATTCGACATGACAGCCCCGGCCATTTCACAGCACTTGAATGTGCTGCGCGAGGCCGGGCTCGTGATCACCCGGGCGGAGGGACAGAGCCGCATACAGTCCCTCAATCCAGCCGGCTTCGACGAACTCGACGGGTGGCTGGAAAAAACGCGCTCCATCTGGTCGCGGCGGCTCGACGCTCTGGAGCGCGAATTGCGCGCCGAGGACGCAGAGAACGAGCGGAAAGCGAAAAAGAACCCTTCATCATGAAAACCAACGACGAATACGGAAAGTTTACCGGATCGAGCGAAGTTCGCCTCGTGCGCACCCTGCCCGGTCCTATCGAGCGAGTTTGGCAATATCTGACCGAACCGGAAAAACGCGCCCGCTGGATCTGCGGCGGAATCCTCGAGCAGAAGGCGGGCGGCAAAGTTGAGTTTGCGATGGTTCACAAGAACCTCGCGCCCAACGAAACGCCTCCGCCGAAATACGCTCATGTGCAAGACCCCGGTGTCACCTTCGAGGGGCGCGTGCTCAAATGCGAACCGCCGCGGCTGCTGGTATTCACGTTTGGCAGCGACGATTCGGAAGTGACCTTCGAACTCACACCCGAGGGCAAGCAGGTTTTGCTCGTGCTCACCCACCGCACCCGCGGGGCGGAGGAGCAGGCCGACCTCAGCAACTACGCCTCGGGCTGGCACACGCACCTCACTCATCTGATCGCGCAGCTCGAAGGCGCGCCCCGTCCTCCGTTCTGGGCGACACACGCGAGGCTCGTGAGCCACTACGAAAAACTGCTCAGCGCCGAGAAGAGCAGCAAGTAGCACAGGGGATACCCTCGCCAAGCTGTCGTCTCCGACCGCGCGGGCCTGCGGGGACCGCGGCGCGACGAATCGCTGTTCGGACACATCACGCCACCCGGCTCGGCCGCCGTTTGAACGCCAACCAATCCCTGTCCTGAATTCACCCACTTAAACGTTAAACCTATATCCACCGCTATGAAACGAAACTCCTTTGAAAATCCTACCGTCGTCTCCAGAGAAACCTGGCTCGCCGAGCGCCGTGAACTGCTCCGTGAAGAAAAGAAACTGACGACGTTGCGCGAACAGCTGGCGGCCCGTCGACGCGAACTGCCCTGGGTGAAAGTGGACAAGACCTACGCCTTTGAAGGGTCGGATGGGCGCGTAACCTTGGCGGACTTGTTCGCAGGCCGCCGACAGCTGGTGGTCTATCACTTCATGTTCGGGCCCGGATGGGAGGAAGGCTGCAAGAGTTGCTCCTATGTCTCGGATCATCTCGCCCCGACGGTGGTTCACCTGCAGGCGCGCGACGTCGCCTTTGCGGCGATTTCGCACGCCCCGCTCGCAGAGTTTGCACCGTTTAGAAAGCGCATGGGCTGGACGTTCAACTGGGTGTCGTCCTACGGCAGCGATTTCAACCGGGACTACCACGTTTCTTTCACCCCTGAAGAAATAGCGCGGGGAAAAGTGAACTACAACTATACCCTCATGGACTTCCCCGTGGAAGAGGCACCGGGACTGAGCGTCTTTGCCAAAGACTCCCAGGGAGGCGTGCACCACACGTATTCAATGTACAGCCGAGGGCTCGATCAATTGATCGGCACGTACACCGTGCTCGATCTTGTGCCCAAGGGTCGCGACGAAGACGGGAATGCAACGATGAGTTGGGTGCGCTATCACGACAGTTACGGTCCAACCGCTCCTCGTCATGCCGTCGCTGCGCTCTGATTTTTCCCGCCACGCGGCTCGGTGGTTGGTACCGGCGGCGCTACTCGCGCTCGCGCCCAAGTGCGTCTTGTGCGTGGCCGCCTACGCGGGTTTCGGCGCCGTGCTGGGACTCGGCAGCCCAGAGTTTTGCGGAGTTGACCCCGGTTCCGAGGCCGCATGGGTCTCGTCGCTCGCGTGGATTGGCTTCGCCAGCGGACTCGGCGCGCTAGGTGCTTTCGGCAGCTGCCGTCGCGGAGAGAGCAAGAGCAACAAAACTGGCTGCAGGCAACCGAGTGCGGGAGTGAACCACGCGTAATTGGGTCAAAACCACCATGGCGCACTCCGCACCCGCGGACGCTCCGCACGTCGATGCGACGCAATTGGCTGCTGGCGCGAGTGTTGCCTTTGACGGCAAAACTTGGCACATATCCGGCGAGGGATAGACGTCGATGAACTCCATTCAATTACTGCCCTGGCTTGTCGCTATATCCTTCATGCCAGCGCTAGTCGCGAAAGTACCTGAAATGGCGGTGGTGTTCTCCAGTTGCGACGAAGCAAAGTACCCCGCCCCCACCGCCGAGAGACCAACCTACTTCGTCGCTTATTCGGGCGGTTACATAGAAGAGGGGCCGCCGTGGGCCGAAAAAAACAAGGACACGGAAATCACCAAGGAAGAGATTTTCTCGGGGCTGTATCCCGCTTTGCTCACGCAACATTATCGTCCCGCCGACAAGGACCATCCGCCCTCGGTCGTTTTGCTTGCGCAATGGGGCTACATGAATGTGGATATCGACGACGGCCGCCACATCACCGAGTACGCGCAACGGCGGGCAGCGCTCCTCGTCGGAGCAAATCGGATCGATAAAGGCGACTTCAACGCGGAGTTCGTCTATCAGAATTACATGAGGGACGACCGCTATATCCTGGTCGTCTCCGCCTTCGATTACGCCGCGTGGCAGCAGAAAAGAAGATCTGCTTGTGGCGCACGCGTTCGAGCATTTACCGCTCCTCAACCACCTTGGCCGAATCGATTCCTACCATGATCAAGGCCGCCCAGCCTTACTTTGGACGGGAGAGCGGGCCGGTGAGGGACGTCAATATCAAGGGCACAGCGATAGCCGGCGAACTCAAGGTGGTCGATTCCCCCAGCCCGCCGGCCAATCCTGCAGACAAAGAACCGAAGCAAAAACCGCAGACGAAGTGACCTTCGACGTCGAATCGCTTCGACAGGGTTACTCAAGCCATTCTACGGAGGGTGACGAAGAGACTATTGTCAGATTGCTTCCGTTCCAATCGACGCGCTACCGCTCTTGGACAGGACATCCCTCGGCTTGCCGGCATCGGTCTTGCGGTGAACCTGGTCGAGACCACCCATGGCGAGTCCGGAGGCCTCGCCCTACCTCGATTCGCTGCTCCGCCCGACGCGATTCTTCCCGATGATACGCGATCGGGGCAGGCGCCGCGACTAACTACGCGGGGCGGTCTTCACGAAGTCGTCCCACGCCTGTGGGACGGTTCTATCGAATCCGAAGTGGAAAGCCCTCTCGAAGGAATGGCTGTCATAAAGCGCGTTCAGGAATTTTTGAAAGCCGGTTGGGGACGTTGTCTTCAAATACGTGACGAACATGCCCGACTGCCGGTAAAACTGATGCACGGTCAAGCCATAGTAGGCCGCAGGTTTTCCAAGGATTTCTCCCCTGCCCTCCGGCCTGATCGATTTACCCTCGGCAATGAGTTTCCAGCACTGCGCGTCGGTCGCGGTGCGCGATCCGCCGAAGTCAGATACATTTTCCGCCAGACCCTCGCGAAACCAATTCGGCACTCCCGTTCCCGAGCGCCAGACTCCGAGCTGTTGCGAGAGGTGAAGGTGGGAGAGTTCATGGGTCAGGATGCGCGGAATCAGGGCGGGCGTCATCACGGGCGTGGGCGACAGGAACAATCGATTGTTCATGACCATCCCGCTGCCCGCACGCGCACCCTTGGTCGGTGAATACTGGCCGAAACTCTCCGTCGTCGCACAAACGTGAATAATCACGGGGTCGCAGAAGGCACGGCCATGCCCGCGCTCGACGGTTGCAATGGCCTCTGCAAGGGACTCGGCCACGATTTTTGCCCGCGGCTCGGCACCTGCTTCGTAACGCACGCGCGATTCCGGCGACCAGGTGAGGAAGTGATCCGTAGACCGATAGGTCGCCCGCAACGCAGGCGTCGCGAAGTAGGCAGCCACGCCAACCGAGGCCAAGACCAAGAACGCGATGGTGGCGAACCACTTTTTGCGGCGAGTCATGCGCAAGGATGATGAGCAAAATGCGCGGTCGAAGCCAGCGAAGTTTCACATCGGCGTTCTTGGATGCGATTTCGCTTCAAACCATTCTAGAGCAGGAGAGCTTCCTGCGTTTCTTCGTTGCCTTCTCTTCAACATCCGATCCACGAAGCGGAAAAGATGTCTCGCGAAGGATACGAAGCTTACGAAGCAATCCCTCAAGCCACTTAAAGAAGAAACTTCCGCGGTTTTTAGGTAGGGCGAGACGTCCCGGCTCGCCGTCGTCAGCTTCGCGTCGACAACGGAGAGGATCGCCGCGCAACTCCCGTCCAAAGCGGCGAACCAATCGAGACCACCCGCGGCGAGTCGGTGCGCCTCGCCCTCCGCGAGCAACTATCGCGCGGCTTTTTGCGCGGCCTCCACCAACTCGCGGGTCAGCACCTCGTCCATGGCAGGCTTGGGTCTTTTTTTTATCTCGGGCCTGAGCCGACGGACAAAGTCACAGAATTCATCCGGCGGATGTTGAAAATTGAAGTGATGCACAGGCAGCGCGTAACTTGCCGAATCAAAGGCGCCGATGAACGGCTGGAGATCCGCTCTGCGCACGAGGCAGGCGTCTTCGCGGCGCATGAAGAAAATGCGCGGGGCCAGCTGCTCGCGCGCGATGAAATATACATCCACCGCCGGCAGTAGCTCCGGGATCCCATCGGGCCAAACGACGGCTGACGACAAAACGCCTTCCACGACGACCCAAAAAATGCGTGGAACGAATGTGCCCTTCCCCATGCGACGCTGGAGGTCGCTCCTGCCCAGGTTCCAACGCCAGATCGCTTCCAGTTCGTGGGAGGGACGGCAATACACCTCCTTTGGACCCTTGTCCGCTTGCAGCACCGCGCGGTGCGCAAAAGCGTTTCCTTTGTTCCAGCCACGCAGAAAACCTTCCTCATTGAAGGGGCCGTCTCCGAGCCCCTCCATTTGCGGATCTTCTATTTCGCATCCGAAGGCCTCGACAACTGCTTTGAGAACGGGAGCAGCTTCCAGGCCGAAATAGTGAGGGCGGTAATAGTTGAGGTTGAAGCTGGCGAAGTGATCGGGTCTATCGGCTTCGTCGTCGGCCTCCGACGAACTCGCCAGATCGAAGGCAAAATAAACTCCTGTGTCCTCGTTTTGATAGGCCGCCTGAGTGCCCTCGACTTTGAAATGCTCCCTTCTTTCAAAGACCGCGGTAAATTCATCGGCCGATACCGCGGTGGAGCGCTTGAAGAACAAGTCGTAGCTCATGGAGGAGGTGCAACTCCATACGCCGGCAGTAATATGGCGAGCCAATCCCTTCGATACTCCACGCCGTCGACCCCGCTAAAGGCGGGTAACCTGCAGCGTCAGCAGACGCTGCGTAGCTACGAGCGTGAGCGAGTGGCCCCGTCGCCGAGACACTCCATCCATTGCTTATTGCGCCTATCTCCGCCAGCAGCCGCCCATGCCGAAGCTGCGCGAAGAAAAGCCGCTGCCGCGAAAATCCGAAATACCCACCGCGAGGCTGCGACCCGACGGCCAAGTTTGCACCACATCCAGGGCAGCCGCCACTCCGGACCCGCCGTTGTTGTCCCACACATAAGCGACGGTCACCGAGCCGTGCGTAACGGGACCGGGCGTGTACGTAGTGACCCCACTGCTCGCCGCGGTTGGACGAGGCGCCCAGACCACGCGCGGACGATCGGCTAGCGCATGCGCGACCAGTCCGTCGATGCGACCGACTTCCTGCGCCGTCAGTCGATCGAAACCCATTTGCTTGCGCTCAAATTCGGTGCGGCGCCCGCTGAACGAACCGGCGAAAGCGTACACGTCGCCCTGGATCGCCAGGGTGATCTCCCGCTGAACCGCTGCGTCCAACGCAGCGACCTCAGCGTCCGACAATCGCTCCAAACCCGCCGCCACCTTCTGCTCAGCGGGAAGCGCCTGGGAAAACGAAGCGGTGGGTTGCGCGACGCAAAGGGTTGCTGGCGCCGCCAAAGCGACGGCGAGAACCAAACAAGTCCAGCGCGCGTTCATGATGGGTATGACGCAAGGGGGCGAGTCAAGGTTCCGTCTTTTTCCACCAAGTCAGCTGCGGGTCATTGGTCCCGGTCGAGGGAGAGATTGCGCTCCCTCTCAAGACGGTCGTCTTGGAGGCTCCTTATCATCGAGGGACGAAGAACATCCCGGGTTGGCCGGTCGTATTCGGTGGGGCGAAGAGGTATTGCAGCCATTGGCCGCCACCGCCTTGGTACGCATCGAGGCCCTTTTCCCCCAGCGAACCCCGCACGCGGTTGTTCGCCTCGGCTTGCAGGGCTTTCAGCTGCTGCGTTCGTTGTTCGACAGATAGATCCGCGTTGCCGCGCACTTCCATGACTCGCCGTTGCATGTCCTGTTGTACCGCATACACGTCGTTGGCCACGGTCTTGGGAAGGCCGAGTCGTTGCGCAATCACTGCCGCGCCCGAATAGGTAAAATCGCGGGAACGCTCGAACTCTGCCGCGCGTTCGTTGCCGATTGCGGCCCTCACCTCGGCAAGCAATTGTTTGTTCGCCGCCACTCTTTCGGCATTTCCTTCCGCGGTCCGACTCGCTGTCCCCGTGAGAAACGAATACTTATCGTCATACGCTTTTTGGGCTCGAAAAATAGCGCGGTACTCCTGCTCCGTGGGCTCAAAGGACGCGAGCTGCCTTCTGAGGGTTCGCGCGGTATTCGAGTTGATCATCATGTATTCGTCGAATTCCGCCGGCGTCAGGACCTTCGCGAGGTCGGCAGCCCTCTCCTTCTCGATAAAACCGAGTTTCTCGCGATCTTCGCGAGTCAACGCACCTTGCGATTCCACGTGCACGCGCAGCATGAGATCATCGAAGTCCCGGATAACCTGTTTCACCGCGATTGTCTTTTCCTGCGAAAGATTACCGAACCGGGCTCTTTCCGCGTAAGCCATAAACGCATTTTGCCGCTGCCAATCAGGCCCCAGCAATGCCTGTAACTCCCGATCGAAATCGCGGGCCAGCTCCGCGCGCTTGGCGAAGACCTCCGGAGCACTTCGAAAGTCGTCCTTCCAGTACGCGAGTTGCTCCGACTCCGGCTGGATCTTAAGCCGTTTCTCACCGTAGATGCGCGTTAACTCCGCCCAGCCGACAGCATGTACCGCCAAGGGCGGGAAACCCGCTTGCCGCATGCGAGCAATGATATCCGATAGGCTTTTGCCCGCGGAAAGCGAAGCCCAGTCGACGCCGTGAATCTTGCGCGCTCCGGTTGCCGGAGCCGAGCCTCCCGCTGCTTCCGCTGAGACGTTGGCCATTGAGCTGCCACGCCCCACCGGATCGTCCCCGCCCTCCCTCTTCCGCTCGGAAGAGGTTTCCGTCCGCAGTAATCGGTTCGCCAGAATCCCGTTCACCACCAGCGAAAGTATGAGCACCGTCAGAAGTACAACGTTTTTCATGGTAGGTCGCGTTCGGGTTAAGATTTGGGTGCCGGGCCGGGTCTTCTTACGCGAAGGCTGTCCAACCACTGCCCCCCGTATTCGCGATAGACCTCGAACGCTTTCGGGCCGAGCGCCTGCGTCATCTTTTCGGTGGCCGCTTTCTTCAGCTCGTCCAGCCGCCCCGACATTTCGGCCGGAGGAAGCCCCTTATCCTGCAGCAATTGCGCGAATTGCTGCATGGTCTGTTTCTGAACATCGGCTACGCTCAACGCGGACTGCGAGGGAATGTTGAAGCGGGCCGCAATGCGGCTGAGGTTGTAGAGCGCCGGGTCGGAGGCCAATTTGAAATCAGCGGCTCGTTCCGGGGGCAGCATGGCCATGATCTTTTCGTTGATTTCGCGCTGCTTTGCTTGCCGAGCCGGATTCTGCGTCGCCGGCCCCATCGTTTGTGCGCCAAATTCAGAATCAAGCTCGTGCTGAAGTTTGAAGATGGCGCGGAACTCTTCCTCCGTGGGTTTGAAGGGCGACAGCCGGGACGCGAGCGATCGTGCCGTGGCGCTCGAACGAAGATTGTACTCCTCGAGCTCCGCCGGAGTCAGGAGCTTCTCGATGTCGGCACGCTGTTCTTTTTCCAGAAGTGCCAGTTTCGCCCGATCATCCGGCATGGGGGCCGACATGATGTCCAATGCCGCATTGATCTCATTGCGCATATCGCCGTAGTCAGCCAGGATTCGGTCGAGTTCTTTGACCTTGTGAGCGGGCATATCCCCATACTGTCGGCGTTTTCGCACTTCATACTCCTCCGCGCTGTACGAAACGTATTCAGTCCCTGCGCCGAGCAATTCGCGGGTCATTTCGCGGTACTCCTTGCGCAAACCACGCAACGCAGCGGCTTTTTCCGGGTTGTTGCGATAGGGGTCGGTTGCACTCGTCACGTCCCAAAACTTCACCGGGGCGTCGAGCTCCGGGAACATCGCTTTCCTCCGCCGGGTAAAGTATTCATCCATCTGCACTCGCAGGACCACGCGCGTGACATGATCGGGAAATCCCGCCGCGCGCAGCCGGTCGCCCAGAGCGCGAAGGTTGTCAGGACCGTCCGCAGACCACAGCCACCATTCGGCCGCCGCTCGATTGTCGCCCCCGGCGCCGGCCGTCTGGGCGCTTTCCGGCTTCGCATGGGCCGCCGTCGACGCAGCGGAATCAGCGCCCGGGGAAACGGCCTGCGAGCCAATCTTGGCCGCCTCGCCTGAAGGCCGCGCTTGGATGAAAAAAAACAAAGCGGCGTTAGCCGCGAGCGAAACCACCACCAACAGGGGAATTACTTTCATGAAGGGACACCGATAACCTCAGGGTGACTCAACCCGACCAATTAAAGCGTCCGAGGACGCGCGAAACTTTGTTCAACCGGAATTCGCCCCCCGGGTCAACCGCCTTAGATCGGTCCCTTCGCGAGCGGTAAGCAATAAGCTATAAGCTTTAGGCTTTAGGCAATAAGCAGTGGATCGAGAGTCTCGACATCGGAACCACTCGCTCACGCTCGTAGCCACAAGTTGCTGGGTAGCCCAATGAGAAATGAGCAATGAGCGATAAGAGATGAGCAATCAGCTGCCCGACTCGCTGGCGCTCGCCACTACCCGTCGTTTCGCGGTACCGCTTTACTTCGTTCCCTTCGTATCCTTCGCGAAACACAAGGAGAGAAAATAGTCGAACTGCTTCGGGCGGTGTCTCGCGAACGATGCGAAGGCAGAGAAGGTTCAGACGCGCCCAGTCTCGTTGCGATGTTCCCTGACTCCTCTAGTCCCAGCCATTGCCGATGTTCGGTCCGTCGGGCGGCGGGTGCTACTAGGGGATGAAACATGTTATTTCTGCTTTAAGATATCGCTCCGGGTGGTCGCTGGCGATGGCGGCGATCATGGGAAGCCTCGCAATGCTCGGATGCGCCCCTCTCAAACGATCGGCTTTGACCGCGTCGGATGATTCAGCCGCGCTGCTGGTGATCGACGAAGCGGAGGCCCCCGACCCGTCCGACGAGGTCGCTCGATGGGACAAACTCGTAGGCCTCAGCCCGGAGCAGAAATCAAAAGCATTGGAATTCTTCGCTCGTCGGAGGGAGGACTATCGGGTAGCCGCGAGCGATCCCATGTTCATCCGAGAGCTGCGAGAAATGGAGGCGAACAGCATCGCCGAAGAAGCGGTGTTAGAACTTTTGAGTCCCATCCAAAAACAAGCGCGCGAACAAAAGATCGCGAGTTCGTTCGCTTCAGAACTCATCGATCACCGGATTGCGGAACTCGATGGCATCGTGGGACTCTCTGACGAGCAACGCGCAGCTATCAAGGATGCGTTGGTGAATTCAGCCAAGGACAAAGGCGTGGCTGGACCCGACGGCACATCAGAAGAAGAGCGGTACCAAGCCATCGAAGCGCTTATTGAAGGTATTTTGACGCCTGAACAAAGAACGCGAAGGCAGGATAATCGTTCGGACGTGCAGCGTGCAGCGGAAAAGCAGGAGGAGGCGTTGAAATCCGTGCTTCGAAGCGACCCCGCATTGTCTACCGACCTCGGGCCGCTCACTACGATAGAAGAAAGCCCAAACACTTTTGAAATCTCCTACGGCGAAGGATACGGGGCAAACCAGGGGATCGCGGTCGGCCTGGTCCACTACACGGTGAGCGGCGCAAAAGGATCAAAAGAGCTGAAACTCTATTGGAAAAAAGTCTCAGAATCGGCGCCGCCAACCGCCCTCCGTATCTGCGATAAGGAAGGAAAGATCTACGTGGACACTCCCAGGGAAGCAACAGCGCGCTGAGAGTTGGAGTCTGGCGCACTCTTCCGGCCTCTGTGTCGCAAATCACCCCTCAGCTGAAAGGTGGAACCTGCCGTCCCGGCAGGTTGGTTTGGAACTGCGCGTAGACCGCAGAACGACGTCATTAGCCTGCCGGGACGGCAGGCTCCACCCCTCCGACTTGCTGGCGCTCGCCGGTACAGCGGGAAAATAAGCAATGGATCGAATTCCCAGGTCATCGGAGCCACCCGCTCACGCTCGTAGCCACGGCAGCGTCTGCTGACGCTGCCGTTTACCCGCTTTTGGCGGCGCCGAAGGCGACCAGGGTTTTGAGTTTAGAGTTTTGGGTTGGAGTTGATCGATCCTCGAACCTCGACTCGCTGGCGCTCGCCGTTACCAGGTGCTTCACAACACCGCCTTACTTCATTCCCTTCGTATCCTTCGCGAGACACTCTTTAGGGCGGCGTGGGACCCGGCGGCGGAGGAGCCAGCTGGAGCCGATCAAAGACATCGGAGGGCAAATCAGCGACAGAAGCGTGAAAACCAAGGGCGACTTGACGAGCACCGCGTAGGACAGGCTAGTCGTGACCCAAGCTTGCGCCGCGGCATCGGCGACGTGCTCTGCCATTGCGAACAATCCTCCTTCGGCCATTCTCCTCGCGAAAGCGACAAGACCGATGGCCGAATCGTATCCGACCGCAATGAACCCGCTCGCCAGATATCCAAACGCGGCCACCCCGCAGGCCAAACCGCCAACGGCGATGCCGCCGAAAGCAAGGCCGCCGAGGGCTCCTACTCCGATTGTGAGCAATCCCGAAGAGAAAACACCGATGGCAATGCCTCCGACCGCAATCCCCCCTGCCGCGAACAAAACTCCATAAGCCACATCCCCGATAGCAATCCAGCCGCGAGCCGTGCCGCGCAGATCGGGGCGATCGCACGAGTAGCCGAACTGAACGTGGACGAGCGGAAGGCCGAGCACCGTGAAGCGAGAGCGATAGGAAACGGAGCGATCGGGGCCGAGCCACAAGCGTCGCTGCAAGGGAGTCGCGTTGGCTGGCAGCCGATAGCTGCGACCCCACTCGATCATGGGCCGCATCGCCCAGCCAAATAACACAACAATATAAGCAATGACCGCGGCGAACCAAAGCGCCAGCCACAGCAAGAAGCGCGGAGAATCTGCCGCGCCCGAGTGGATTCGCCACACCATTGGGTATGGTCCAATCGAAGTAAGAACCACCAGCCCCGCCAACCCTGCGTACAGCCGCCTGATGAATCGCTTCCGTGGCGCGGTGTCTGCCGCGCGGAGCGCGAGCCGGCGGGCAAACAAGAGGTCGATCAACGCGATCACGGGCGCAACCAGCGTCGCGACGACCGGCAGGCTGGAGAACGAAACACTGGCCTTCCCAGCCGCTCCGACTTTCAACGTGGTCACCGCCACCGCCCCCGCCACAACCTGCGGCCCCAGCGCCGCAAGCGCTCCGAGCACCGCGGTCGCAAACATGGGACCGGGCGTCGTAAAGCCCAACGAACGCTCCACGCGCTTTTCGACCTCGTCGCGAAGCAACGCGCGTCCGCGCGATAGGCGCTGCTTCACGGTGTCTTCGCTTAAATCGAGCGCCGTCGCGACGCGTTCGATGGATTGATGTTCGCGATAAAACAGAATCAGCGGCTCGCGATAAGACTCGGGAAGTTTTTCCAGAATCTCCCAGACAAGCGCGGCTTCCTCGCGGTCGACCGTACGCTCCCGCGGGCCCGGTACATCGTCGAGGAGTTCCGAGTCCGCCGCCGTCGCATCGCCCGGACGATCGGCGCGGCGACCTTGCTGACGAACGAAGTTGTGCGCGAGATTGCGCGCGATCCCGCAAAGCCAAGACTTGAACTTTGTATCGTCCTCCAGTCCGGAAAGTCCGCGCCATCCCGCCACAAACGCTTCTTGCGCGATGTCTTCGCTGCGCGCGAAGTCGCCGCAGATGCCATAGGCAATCGAGGCAATGAGGGTCTGATAACGAGAGACGAGCCTGCCGTAGGCGTCACGATTGCCAACGCGCGTCAGGGCTAGCAGTTCGACATCGGTGGGCTCGCGCAGGACGGACATTGTTTTCATTCACCTACCCGTGGTCGGCCGCGGGAGCAAGGTGACAAGAATTGTGGCAGAAGAACGCTTTCCGCTAGGCACGCTAAAAAGAGAACCCTTCGGGCAAGGGCGCGGTTGATCGACTCGCTGGCGCTCGCCGCTACAGTCGGAAAATAAGCGATAAGCTTTAAGCAATACGCAGTGGATAGAGTGCCTCGGCCGTCGGAGCCACTTGCTCACGCCGTAGCAACTTGTCGTGCATCCGCGGCTCGCTTGCGTTTGGGCCGCGCGAGTAATCGGTAATGCCTGCGCACCTACAACTGAGATCTCTCATTATCCGTCACGATTTATGAGATCTTTTGCGCGTTTAACAATGCGAACGGAAGCGGGATTTCGTCGCGGGCGCGACTTGTCCACACGCTCCATACCCCCGCGCGGCGCGAGCCGCGTTCTCCCCCAACTCCGAACAGTTGTTACCTCATGCTACACCCTATCGTTACCCTTCGCCGCGTCGCTTGTGCGATCGTCGGCACATTCATCCTCGGTACAGCGGCCTCATTGAGCCTCGGCGCCACATTTCCCGTCGCGACCAGCACCCAGTTCACGTCAGCCTTAGCGGCCGTACAACCCGGAGATGAAATCGTCGTTTCCGGCACGATAGCCGGCGGCAAGTTCGTCACCTCCCGAGCGGGCACCGCGTCCGCTCCCATCACGATTCGCGGCGACGGCACGGCCCGAATCTCCGCGTCGCCCTACGCCCTGGAAATTCTTCATGACTACTATCGCCTGGATAATCTGATCCTGCAGAACTCCAGCAAGGGCCTTGTCATCACCGGAGCCAGCCATGGCGCGGTCAACAATGTCCACGTGATGGATATCAAACAGGAGGGAATCAAACTGCGCGATTCATCGCAGTTTTGGGTGTTCACCTATTGCTCCGTGCGCCGGGCAGGAACCTCGGGCGATTTCGGCGAAGGCTTTTACGTGGGCCAGGCCGCCAGCAATTGGTCCGGCTCGACGCCCGACGAATGCGCATTCGTCACCTTCTTCAACTGCTACGCCACCGATACGGTGAACGATGGCTGGGACATCAAAGAAGGATCGCACCACATCAAGGTCGTGAACTGCACCGCCGACTATTCGGGGGCTGTCGAACCGCGAGCGGGTTCGTCCCATGGCAACGCTGGCTTCTACAATCGCGCCGACAATGTGCAGTACATCAAGTGCCGCGTGAATGCCCTGGACAATGGAACGTGGGGCTTTCGCTACAGCAACGATACCGTGGACGGAGTCGACTACGGCAGCACCGGCAATCAGATCAAGCAGAGCGCCGTCACGGGAGGCAGCGTCGGTTTCGTCTTCGCTGAAGCCGGGACCAACGGGATCGTCTACAGCGACTACACCGAGGCGAGCTCGGGTGACTTTTACGCGACCAACAATGGGACCGTGTCCGCACCCGTGACAATCGCCAGTCCCTCCAGTTTCGCGGAACGCACCTGGAGCGGCGAAGGCGGTGGACTCTACGGGGGACTCGATCCTTCGATCGGCGCGGCCGGGGATCCGCTCAACAGCGGGCCTGCCGCCGTAGCCGACCCGACTTTTTCACCCGCCGGTGGCAACTACACCACCGCACAAAACGTAACGCTCTTCTCGGCCACGTCGGGAGCCACGCTTCGCTACACGACAAATGGCAGCACCCCCACGTCGACTTCGGGCACTGTGTACACCGGACCGATCACCGTCACCTCGAACACGACACTCAAGGCGATCGCATATAAGACAGGCTTGCGCGACTCCGCAGTGTCCACGGCTGTCTACACGATCGGAACCGTCGCCGGAGGTTCGAGAGATCTTCTCATCGCGCAAAGTTCGGATGACGCCAAGCAGCGCGCGACGGGCAGCGTCGTGACGAATTCCTGGCGTCACGAACTCGGCTATGATGGAACGGAGCAGCTCGAGATCGGACTGCGCTACGTGGGTCTGCCCATTCCGCCGGGCGCGACCGTGACGACCGCCTACCTCCAATTCGAGGCAGACAAGAGCAACAGCGGCGCGTGCCAGCTCACCATCAGAGCGCAGCTCAGTCCTTCCGCCGCTACGTTCACCACGGCGACCAACAACATCACCTCGCGCCCGCTGACAGCATCGTCTGTCGCGTGGAGCCCAGCCGCGTGGACCGCCGGCAGCCGCGGACCGGCTCAGCGAACGCCGGACCTGAAAACGCTGGTTCAAGCCGTCGTCAGTCAGCCGACTTGGTCGTCGGGAAATCCAATTGTGCTCGTTATCACGGGCACCGGCACACGCACAGCCGAAGCCGTGGAGTCCGGGGCCGCGAAAGCCGCCGTTCTACACGTCGAGTGGCAGTGAGGTGTTTAGGGTAGAAGGAGGAAGCCGGGACGGGGTGTCCCGGCTTCCTCTCCGCCGCGAGACGCGCCCGTAATTCCCAAGGGCCGCGTACCCAACGCAATTTCCCTTCGCCAGACACAATCCGAATACGCTGCGGAAGCTCGGAGGTTTGCTGTAACAACGAACACGCGATTTGGGATACTCCCTGTAGTCCGAATCTAGTCGCACTGCTTTTGCGTTCATACACGAAGCGGTCTTGTGGCGGAGCATGGACACCGCCAGTCTCGCTCTCGCCGGCGCGAACCTCGAACCCCCGTTCCCATGAAATCCACGTCTTTGCTCGTTGTCGCGTCTCTGCTGGGCGCGGTTGTCCTTCTTCCCCACGGCCGCGCTGATGGTCTCGGCGACAAACTCGGCACCATACGATTCGATGTCAGCGGCAAACCCGAAGCCCAACAGCACGTGGTGCGAGGCGTGAAACTATTGCATCACATGATGTATCCGGAAGCGGACCGCGAGTTTGCGCAAGCAGTCGCTGCCGATCCCGATTGCTCGCTGGCCCATTGGGGCCGGGCAATGACGATTATTCATCCCCTTTGGCCGGACGTCCCATCGCCAGCAGAACGCAAGCAGGGGACAGAGCATCTGCAAAAAGGCTTGGCCTCGAAGTCGGCCACGCCCCGAGAGCGCGCGTACCTCGAGGCCCTCAATCAGTATTTCGGCAACCCCGCGCTCGATCATCCGGCAGGGCTAAAAGTGCTCGACGCGGCCTGGGCCGCTCTCTCCGACCAGTTCCCGGAGGACCTCGATGCGGCCGCCTTTAGCGCCCTGTTCCACCTCGCCCCGGCGCGCTTCCTCACGAAGGACAAGTCGCACCGGATTCAACTGCAGGCAGCCGCGCAACTTCAAAAAGTGTCGACCAAACTTCCGGATCATCCCGGCGCGCAGCATTACAAGATTCACGCCTTCGACTTTCCGTTGCTGGCCGATCGGGCGCTCGAAGTCTGCGACACCTACAGCGGGATCGCACCGGATGTGCCCCACGCGCTTCATATGCCCTCGCACATTTTTATCCGGCGCGGCGTGTGGGATAAATCGATCGAGTTCAACCTTCGCTCGGCGGAGGCCGCGAAGAAGCAGGCTCAGGCCGCAGGCGCGATCAATGGCCACTTTCTCCACGCGTTGGATTATCTCGCGTATGCCTACTTGCAGCGCGGCCAATATCGCGAAGCGGAAAGCCTGCGAGAAAGGGCTCTGTCGGAAAAAGGCCCCTACTCCCCCGTGCAAGCCACGGCGATGGCCTTCGCTTTTGCCGCCATCCCCGCACGCTGTGCGTTGGAACGACAGGCGTGGGCCGAGGCCGCCAAGCTGCCGCTTCATCAGCCCACCTCATTTCCTTGGAGCAAACAGTATCTCAACTGCGATTCGATCGTCCATTTTGCGCGCGCGATTGGCGCCGCGCGCTGTGGACAACTCGACTCGGCACGCGCGGAAATCGCCGAGCTCGATCGCGTCCTGCGCGAGTTGAGCGCGGTGAAACGGGAATCTTATTGGTCGGCACAAGCCGAGACACAGCTCCTGGCCGCCCGGGCCTGGGTTCAACTTGCCGAGAAGAACACCGATGAAGCCCTTGCGTTGATGAAACAGGCCGCCTCGATCGAGGCTACGGCCGAGAAGGAAGCCGTCACCCCCGGCGAGGTGCTTCCGGCGGGCGATCTCCTCGGGGACATGTACCTCGAGATTGGGCGCCACACCGATGCGTTGGCGGCTTTCGAAGCAGTCCTGGCCGCGAGCCCCAATCGCTTGAACACGCTCTACGGAGCAGGCCTCGCCGCAGAGCGCGCGGGCGACACGGCGAAAGCGACCCAGCATTACGAACAGCTCGTCAAAGTCGCCGCGGAAGGCGATCCACGGATCGAACGGGTCGAGCACGCCCGGCGATTTTTAGGGAAAGCAGGCGCGGTGGTGGCGAGGGCTCAGGTGCCGTAACCACTCACTTCTCCGGGGCATTGGGCGCCTGTGGACGGGTGGCAGACTCCACTTCCTTCAGTTCGCCTTCTTTTACCCAGAAATTGTAAATGCTTTCGTTCAAGAATCCGTAGATTCGGCTGTAGAGCGCCGCTTTCGCTTTGGGAAGATCGGCGGCTTCATCCCCGTTCAACGCGGCGTATTCGGCCTGAACGCCATTCTTGCGAACGATGCCAGCGAACGTGTCGCCGCGACCGCCATGAAATTCCGGACCTTCGATGAGCATTACCGGGCCCTTGGTCAAATTCGCGTGAGTCAAAGGCGAGACGGCCTTCCAGCGCGCACTGTCGTCGCCAAAATAAGCGCGCCGGACTTCCGTGGTCGTCGAGGTTCCGCCGCGGCGCGCGCCAAAAACCGCGCCATCAGTCATCTCACTCGACGGGACCCCGATCTCACGAATGACGTCAGTGGAGCCGATCCACGCCCCGAGGTCGGTCGGCGCATCGATCGTGACCGCGCAGCGAAAACGCGTCGGATGCAACTGCAGCGCGCGCAAAGCCAGCAAACCGCCGTAGCCCTTGCCCATGATCGCCACCAGTCGCCGGTCGAAAATATCACGATTCAGCCGATCCATCGCCGTCAATATGTCGTCGATCGCAGCCGTGTCATGGCTTTCGCGCAACGCATTCAAGTGTTGGAGTCCAAAGCCCGAGGAGCCTCGATAATTTACTTGGAGGACGGTGAAGCCCATCCAGGCCAGGGCCTGCGCCTCCCGATTGTAACCCGGCTGGTCCCGATTCCACGGACCATCGTGGCAAAGCACAACCAGCGGAGATCGCTTGAGCAAGGGTCGCAGCGGCACCGTGATATAGCCTGTGATCATGACGCCGCTCCTGGTTCGAAATCCGAAACTGCTTCCCGTATTGCGCCCACTCTCGGGCAGCCACGGCGCACGACTTGTCACTTCGTCCAATTGATTCGTGCTCCGATTGAAAACGTAAAACACTCCGGGTTCGGTGCTGCTGGACGCCATGACCAGAAAGTGCGTCCGCGCCTCGCTCCACTCGAGAATCTCCCACCGCTTGCCGGGGTCCACGCCGTTCAGGGTTCGCTGCACCGCGGTGAAGTCGGAATCGAGCCACAGGGTCGCGCGCTCCACGCCGACGTAACGAACGCCCACGAGTTGCCGCTTCCAATCGTCAAAAAGCAGATTGGATTTTTCTCCTGAAGAGGGATCGAACAAATCCGCGGCAGGCGTCTCGATCGCTACATCCGTCTTCTGTCCGGTTTTCGTATCGACCGCGAAGATCCCAAACGTATCGCGACCCACGTTGGAGGCGTAGTACAGGACCTCTCCGGAAAAATCGAACCCCAGGGGATAAGAACTCTCCCGAAAACGCGACGCAGGCTTTTGCACGAACGTTTGCCCGAGTTCGGGAGCAATCAGCTGTTCAATGGGTTTCCAAGGGTGCTTGCCCTTGTTGCTCATCACGAGCTGCACCGTGTGGGAGTGGGGGTCTTCGCGATAACTGGCGAGTCGTGGGCGCCCTTGATGATCCGCGATCACGGCGTCCGCACGGGCGATCACCTCGCCGATCTCGGACATTTTCCCCGTTGTCAAATCGACGCGCTGAACCGCGCGAACAAGGCCGTCATTGATCCGGCCCTTTTCCGCGGTCGCTCCTCGATGATGCAGAATGGCTTCGACGAAGAGCGAGTTGTGGCCCCGCGGCATACCCACGATATTGATGGGATCGGTGCGTTCTTTCACCGCCTCCAGGGTGGATCTCGGAAAGCCTCGGCCGCTCAAGAGTGCCTCAGGGTCCAACGTCCCTTCACTCACGCCGGCGTCGATCCCGCCGACAGCGGCGACATGGCCTTGGAATTGGCCAGGGTCGACGAGACGTCGCGCATCACTGCCGTCGGGTCGGACCGACCAGATATTGTTCTGCAGAAACTTAAAAACCAACCGGTCGTCCGCCGCCCAGCGCATGAACGAAATCGACGCAGGTGTTTTTTCCTTCGCACCGCTCATTTCCTCGGCTTTGTCCTCCGCGACAAAGATCCGAGTCACTTTATTTACCCTCAGATCGCGGAAGACCAAGTACAGCGCCTCGCCCTTGCGCTCAGTGTAGGCCAAGTGCTGGCCATCGGGCGACAATGTCATTTGGACCGTGTCGAACGGCTGGAACAAAGCGGTCAGTTCGGTGGGATCGCGGCGAGGGGCCGCACCATCAGCCGGCGGCGAATAAACCGAACAAAACAAGCCTGCTGCGACGATCGCCACGGCCCGAAGCGAAGGGGACTGGAGCATGGTGGATACGGAGGAAAGGGGTTAGCGCGAAATCGCAGAAGACTGAGCAACGATTGGGCCAGGACCCCCATCTGAGCGCAAGTACCTATACATCAAATAACACGACACGCAGGAGCCGGCAGAGGCGGCGCGCGCGATGGTGGCCTGCGACCAATGGCCGCAGGAGCCGTTGTCCGGGTGTGGGTCCCCTGACCCTTTTCGCGCAGGGCTGCCGAACGCCGGTTGCGATCGCCGGTCGATACTCCCGCCATGTGAGACCAACTCAAATTTCTTCGCGGCCACTGCACCCGCCTTGCGCCGTGCCGGCTGCGCTCCCAGCGCGGGGCCAACCACATTCCCGTACACGCCCTAACCGAAAAGTGTAGTCCGCGCTCTTGACGAAGAGAAAGGCATCTGGGATTTCGACGACCACCGCGGGCGTGGGCGGAAGCATCAACCTCATCAACAGGGCCGGGGCGGAGAGATCACACGCGTCGCTGCCAAACTCAGGCCGAAATCATCACATGAAGAAAAAGATCTGCATACTGGTGTTCCTCGTCATGTCGGCCGCGCTTCGCGCGGACTACATGATCATTATCGATAGCGTAAATCCGACCAACACGCTGAGGCTGCTTTTCGCCGCCACGGAAGACGTCACGTACAAGGTCGTGAATGGAAACGACCCGGTGATGTTTATCCATTTGACGAGCTATTATCATCCGCCGTCTGGCGAAAATTACTACGTACTGACGCCACAGCCTTTTGTGGAGGGCTTGTCGTGGACGATAGACGAATTCGGAATCACGATTACTGGCTGCCCGGCCGGTGACCAGTACAAGATCGCGACCACGCAGCCCCCAGGAACGTACTGGCGGGGAGGCTGGGATCCAGCCACAGCGTTTGGGTATGTTGCCTATTACGGCCAGTTTTGGTACGAGGACCCGGATGACCCCGAGCTCTCGGGATTCTATGAGCGGCGCGTTGGCGTAAACGTCTGGGTTGAATAGCCCAACCTGCCCAAAGCAAGCCGTCGCACCCCATCCCTGGGGTTGCTCGCCTCCCCGGCGCACCGCAGAGGGCGGTGCGCCAAGCGCTCTCTCGGGACCGTCATCAGTCAGCCAACGCCTCGATGGTGCGTTCCGCCCTCCGGAAGCCGATCTTCGTTACGTTCCGCAGAACGTGCGGTAATCTTCGCCTCCTTGCGGTGCGGGCTCGCGATATTCCGCGGCTTCGCGCGTATGATCAAAAGGGTCTGCGAGTATCTCGAGTAGACGCTCCATGGGATGCAGGTCGTTTCGTTCGGCGGCAGCCAGCGCGGCCTCGACCAGGTGGTTCCGTGGAATGAACGCGGGATTGTTCGTCCGTCGCAAGCGATCCGATTCCGACGCGGGTTGGGGCTGACGGCCGAGCCGGGCGCGCCAACGTTCGTGCCACGAGGTAAACTCCGAGTTCGACGGAACCGGCTTAGCATGGTCGAGTCGGGCAAAGGTATTGGTGAAATCGGCGTTTGTGGTCTGCATCCAGCCCAGCAGGGATTCGACGAGGGCCAGATCGTCCGTTTCCTCGGTGAAAAGACCGAGTTTCCGCCTCATCCCTGCGAGCCAATGCGCCTGGTAGCTTTTGGCAAAGACTCCCAACGCGTCGGTGGCAATGGCGATCCCGGGCTCCTCCTCGGGATGCAGCAGAGGAAGCAGCGCTTCCGCGAAACGCATCAGATTCCACTGAGCGATTCCGGGCTGGTTGCCATAGGAATACCGGCCCCCGCGGTCGATCGAGCTGAACACGGTCTCTGGATGATAGGCATCCATGAAAGCGCAGGGGCCATAATCGATCGTTTCGCCCGAAATCGCCATGTTGTCTGTGTTCATCACGCCGTGCACGAATCCGACCAACATCCACTGGGCGATCAATTTGGCCTGCCGCTCGCACACAGCGCGAAGCAAGGCCTCCGCCGGATTTTTGACGCTCTGCATCTCGGGATAATGGCGCGCCAGCGTGTAATTCACCAGCACGCGAACCGCCTCTACATTCTGGTGGGCGGCGGCCCACTGAAAGGTTCCTACGCGGAGATGGCTGGCGGCGACCCGCGTCAGGACCGCGCCGGGCAGAACGGTTTCCCTGAACACATCCTCTCCCGTCGCGGCGACGGCTAAACTCCGCGTGGTGGGAATACCGAGCGCCCACATGGCTTCACTGACGATGTACTCCCGCAGCATCGGACCGAGGGCGGCACGGCCGTCGCCGCGGCGTGAATACGGTGTGGGACCGGGACCCTTCAATTGGATATCGAAACGCGCTCCACTCGGAGCGATCTGCTCGCCGAGCAGGATGGCGCGTCCATCGCCAAGGGTTGTAAAGTGACCGTATTGATGCCCGGCATATGCCTGGGCGAGCGGCAAGGCGCCCGGCGGAAGACGGTTGCCCGCGAATACGGCCGCGCCGTGCTCCCCCTCCAAAGCAGCCGGATTCAGTCCGAGCGACTCCGCCAGTCGCCTATTCAATATCACCAATCGCGGAGCCCGCACGGGCGTGGGCTCGACCGCGACGTGAAATAAGGTCGGAAGTTGCGCGTAGCTGTGTTCCAGCCTCCAACCGGCTGCGAGCGAAGAATCAGGGAGAGCGGCTGACTTCACGGACGACATGACCGACGGTTCACCGAAAAACGCCCCGTGTCGATGATGGGGCTGCGATTGTTCAATCCACCGGAAGCGACGTGCGGCTCAGGCAGCAGGGCAGCGGCGGTTGGGCGAGTGCCTCCCGCCGAGCTGTCGTCACGCAAACGCTGCATGCGTACACCCCAGCTACGCAGCTTGATCAAGCAAGGCAGATATTCTCATCGAGACCTACCCCGGTCGGTCACCGTTTCGACGCTCAAGACCGAGAGGCTATCGAGGGAAAGGCAATCGCCCTACCGTTCCAGCTTGGCTGCCCGGCTTGGTGGCACGAAGCAGCCGTCAATGGGTTGTTGCGCGAGGACACACGCTTGGAGCAACCGCAGCCAACGCGGCAAAACTCGCCGGCGGGCGGACGGAGCACTGCCCTCCGGTTTTTTTTGCCCGACGGGCGATGCCAAAACGGGAGGCGGCGGACGCTGGAAGGAGACCTCTGGCAGTTGCATCCCCCATGTTCCTCCCCGCCGCCGCTCGGTCTAGAACGATTGAAGCGGGAGACTGCGCACCGCTCGTTATCACACACCGTTACAGATTCGAATCGCTCCTTCGCCCTCGCGCACGAGTCGGAAGTGAAACTCAGTGGCGGATCGAGGCCTTGAAATCTGCGTCTGCAACGGTGAGGGTTTGAGGCTCAGCCGGAGTGCCCAGCTCTCCCCGCCGCCACACTTCATAGGACAAATCAACATGAGCACAAAAGAGATCGCGGATCGTTTGGTCACCTACTGCCGAAAAGGAGATTTTCACGGAGCTCAGCGCGAACTATTCGCGCAGGACGCCGTCAGCATTGAGCCTTATGCCACCCCAAATTTCCAGAAAGAAACCAAAGGCCTGCCGGCCATAGAGGAAAAATCGCGTAAATGGGGGTCGATGGTCGAAACCGTGCATTCCATGGCCGTCTCGGATCCGGTGGTCGCGACGAATTCCTTCGCGTGCACCATGCGGATCGATGTCACGATGAAGGGCGAAGGCCGGATGGATATGACCGAATTGTGCGTCTACGAGGTGAAAGACGGCAAAATCGCATCCGAACAGTTCTTCATGTAACGCCGCGGGCGGCAGGCGGCCTCCTAATTGCCGCGCACAAATTGCACGACGGCGGAAGCGGAGTTCCAGGCGCCGAAGACGGCGAGGGAGAAAAGAACCGCCATGATTGTGTTTTCCCACCAGCGGGTGCGGTGGGCTTCACCGATGTAGTTGGGGCTGGCTGTAATCCACCAAAGACCTCCCGCCAGCACCGGGAGGAACACGACCTGCGCGCTATTCGCGATCAAGGTGAGCGTCACGAAGTCGGGCATGCCTGGCATCGTCCAGACGATCGGGGTCGCGAGACACACCACAACTATCCAGCGGTACATCGAGTGATGACGGTAGTCCATGACCACGGAACGGGTCGAAGCGCGCGAACGAAGCCAAGCGTGCGCACCCAACGCGCCAAGTCCCGCGGCGTGACCGATGATCGACGTATAGATGGCCGCGAAAATGCCAGCGTAAAAAAGCACGCGCCCGCCTTCACCCAGAACCTTGCTCAGCAACTGCGGCAAATCGTCGAGCGTCTTGATCTGTTTGTCCGGGAAAAGCAGCTCCGCGCCGAGAATCCACACGGCGAGATTGAGGAAAATCATCACAATGACTCCAAGCAGCAGATCGTAGCGCTGCACACGCAGGTACTGCGGACCCCGCCAGCCCTTGGCTTCCAGAAAATACGGATACACGAGATTCATCAACGAACCGCCAACCGCCCCGATCATCGCGCCCGCGATCAACAGCGGATTGAAGTGCCCGTGCTGTCCCGGCATTTCCAGTCGCACGAGTCCCTTCGCCATCTCGGCCGGTGAAAACCCGACGGAGACCGCGCTGCCGATGAAGGACACGGACAAGACCGCGAGGAAAAACAGAAAAACCCATTCCAGCCGTTTGTACGCGGGTTGGAACACGAGGACGAAGGCGATGCCGTTGCATAACAAACCCCACTGCCAAACCTGACCGAAACGAAAGACGTTTCGGCAGACCTCCCCGATTCCGACGGTCATGTACGCGCCATAAACGTGGCCCATCAACAAAACGATGGCGAAAAGTCCGGGGGCGTACCACGGATGCAAGCGGGTGAGTCCGTCGAGGACCCCCTCACCCCGCTGATTACAAAGCTGGTATCGCGCGATCAACGAAACGAAGACGTAACGCGAAACGAGGGCCGCCAACAATACCCACATCAACGAATAACCGTAGTTGGCTCCCGCGATTCCCATATCGACGACGTCGCCGGCGCCGAGCCACGTGAGCACAATCACAATCCCGGGCCCGAAGGACCGCAAATACTCCATAAAGGTACGGGGTACCTTCGCCGGAGGCGTGCCACCCCCGGCCGGCACGGCGTTGCTCGAACCTTGCGCGTCAGACGATCCAGGCGTGGACGGGGTAGAGGCCATGTCGGGAGCTTGCAGAGAGCAGGCGTCGCGCACAAGCCCGGCTGACGCGCAGTTGTACCGCTCTTGATTGACGTTGCCGTCGAAGGTGGCTGCCATCCTTCCATCATTCCGACGTGAGGAAAGTTTACATCACCCTGCTCGGCGCCGGCGCATGTCTTGCGGCGGTCCTCGTATTGCCGCTCTCCATTGGCATTTGGTTGCCGGACATCATCGATGCCCCGCGCGACACGATAGCCAAGCAACACCTGCCCGATGGCACCACGTTTCGCGTCGTGCAATATTGGAACCGAGTGGATTTTTACTCGACCCGACTGCAGGTCGCTAAGCCTGACGGAACCGAGAAGATCTACCTGCTCGACGACGACGATTCGAAAAGCTGGCACGTGCCTCTCACGATCGATCCCGCAGCCGGCACGGCCGCGGTCACCCTCTCCGGCGACCGAGTGAAAGTCGTGAACTGGAAATCACCCGCGACGGGCATACCGTGATCGGCATTCGAAATGCCCTGAAAACAGCTCGGCGGTAGGGGCGGGCCTCTGGACCGCCCGTCGAAGCGGAGATCGCAGCCAACACCACGTGGCCTGACGCAGTCGTTCTCCGCGAACGGAATAGGTGCGCTGAATTTTCGCACACGACGGCGAGTCCAGGCCTCGCCCTACCTTTCCTCCCCGTAAGAACGGGCCTTCCGCCACTACACGCGCTTCGTTCGAGCGGTGAGCGCCTGCATGAGCGCGGTTGCGTGGAGGAGGATGGGACCGGCAAGGCTGTCGCGGTTCATCGTGACGGAGGGACCTTGCGACATTCGAACACCTCCGGGCGTGAGAAGAGAAATTCGCACAAAACCGCGCTCGGGCGGGCCCGGACGTTCCTTGCTCCAAGGGCCCACGCGCTGAACCGCGGGACGAGAGATTTGCAGCAGCGCGCCGATGACAGGGTCGAGGGAGGTGTCGTGACGCTCCCACACCACGCCCGACCCGCTGAAGTTCCAATAGCGCGCGGTATTATCCTCGTACGCGGCCAGCACATCGAGTCCTCGGTCCAGCGCGATTTCAACGACCACGCCAAACAAACGATCGGCGTCGGACTGGGGGGGTGCGGCGCCGAGGAGCCGCAGGTGATGCCAAGCCAGGATGTAATGCCTTGTCTCGATGCCCGGACGAGCGAGCACCCGCTCGAGCGACTGGCGCGCCTTGACGGCGTCGTGCGCGAGAAGCGCGAGATGCGCCGCGCGAAAAGACGAGTACGGTTCGTCGACGTTGTTCCGATTCGTGTACCATTTCTCCAGCGCCACATCGGCAAATGCGAGATCGCGCATCTGCAGGCTGACCGAGTTGGACTTGGATTTCAAAAAATCGAACATGCGAGAGGTGCCACTGCCTGGCGGAAGACAAACACTTCTCGCGTCTCGTTGCGACCCCTCGTTCAGGGCTACGCCGATTTTACACGGTTAACCAAGAGAGAGCTTCACAGGTAACGCACACCAGTATGTTCACTGGTAAAACGGTTGCACCCACAGGTTAACTGGAAGAACGCCAGGCTTGTGCAAGAGCGGGCATGGGCGCTCCGCAGAAATTCGGAACGCGGTTGCACCCCGCGAAACGATTCCGAAGCATAAGTTGCCCCTTACTATGAATACCCAATCCTCCCCTACTTCCGCGACTGCGACCTCCGGTCGCCGTCTGGCCGCCAGCGATTTCGACCAAGAGCTGATCGACCTATATGACTACTACGTGCACGGGCACATCGATCGCCGGACATTTCTCGATCGCGCGGCGAAGTTCGCCGTGGGCGGGCTGACCGCCGCGGCTCTCCTGGACCTGCTCAGTCCATCGTATGCTCTCGCCGCTGAAGTTCCCAAAGAGGATAAACGAGTCGCGAGCGAGTACGTCACGTTCCCCTCGCCGAACGGACATGGCGAAGGCCGCGGCCTGCTGGCGCGGCCCGCCGGAGAGCCGGCCAAACGCGCAGCGGTGCTGGTGGTCCACGAAAACCGCGGCCTCAATCCCTATATCGAGGATGTCGCGCGTCGCGTCGCACTGGCCGGTTTCACGGCCTTCGCGCCGGACATCTTGCATTCCGTCGGGGGATACCCGGGCAACGACGACCAAGGGCGGGCTCTGCAGGGAAAGCTGGACCGGACCAAAGTGATGGAGGATTTTGTGGCGGCCTCGCGTTTCCTGCATGCTCACGTCGAATCGAACGGAGCGCTGGGCGTGGTCGGTTTCTGCTTCGGCGGCATGGTGGCCAACACCCTGGCCTGGCGCCTACCCGACGTGGTAAAGGCAGCGGTTCCCTACTACGGAGGCCAGCCGCCAGTCGCCGAAGTTCCGAAGATCAAGGGCTCCCTTCTGCTCCACTACGCTGCACTGGACGAACGCGTCAACGCCGGCTGGCCGGCGTACGAGCAGGCGCTCAAGGAAGCGAAGGTCAGCTACGAGGCGCACATCTATCCCGGCGTAAACCACGGCTTCCACAACGACACGACGCCGCGTTACGACAAGGCGGCGGCCACCCTTTCCTGGGAGCGCACCATCGCTTTCTTCAAGGCGAAGCTCATTTGACGACTCCGCGTCACTCGCGGTTGAGCGGAGAAAGCCGACGGAAAATGTGAAATTTCCGCCTCCCTTCCTTGACTTTCAGGGGACATTTGTTAACCATCTAGTTAAATAACCACTTGGTTAATCGATGTCCCCCGACCGCCTGAACAAAACGTTTGCCGCCCTGGCGGATCCCACGAGGCGCTCTATTCTCGCGCGTCTTGCCCGAGGGGAAACTTCCGTCACGGAGCTCGCGGCGCCGTTCGACATGAGCCTACCTGCGATCTCGAAACACCTCAAAGTGCTCGAACGGTCCGGGCTGATTTCACGAAGCCGGTCGGCTCAAGTCCGGCCCTGCCGTCTCAATCCGGCGCCGCTCAAGGAAGTCGCCGACTGGATGGAATTCTACCGTCACTTTTTCGAGGAGAGTTTCGACCGCCTCGATGACTACCTGAAAAAACTTCAGACCCGGAAACGCCATGTCCGTAAGCAAAAATAGTTCCTCGTCGGATTCGTCCGATCGCGAAATCGTCGTCAGCCGAGTTTTCGCCGCTCCTCGCGAACTCGTGTGGGAAGCGATGACTGACCCGAAACAAGTGGTGAATTGGTGGGGCCCCCGGGGATTCACGACGACAATCGAAACCATGGAGGTGCGTCCCGGCGGCATCTGGAAGCACACGATGCAGGGGCCCGACGGCTCAAAGTATCCCAATAAAAGCAGGTTCCAGGATGTGGTGAAGCCGGAACGAATCGTCTATGTGCTCGGCGGCGGCCGAGAAGAAGGTCCGGGCGCAACCTTTGTCGCCACCTGGACTTTCGAAGCGCTCAGCGCGAAACAAACCAGACTGACGGTGCGAATGGTATTTCCCTCGACGGAGGCGCGCGACTTCGTGGCCAAGGAGTTCGGTGCGCTCGAGGGTGGCAAACAAACGCTGGAACGCCTCTCGGAGCACTTGAACCTACCTCTCGATGCAAGCGAAAGAGAGGGCCGCGAGATCGTGACTACCCGCGTAATGACCGCACCCCGCGAACGCGTTTGGAAAGCGTGGTCCGATCCCCTGCATCTTGCTTGCTGGTGGGGACCGCGGGGGTTCAGGAATACATTTCACACATTTGACCATCGCCCGGGCGGGCGCTGGCTCTACACCATGCACGGCCCGGATGGAACGGACTACGAAAACGAATGTGTCTTTCGCGACATCGCACCGCACAATCGAATTGTCTTCGAACATCTCCGGCCGGGCCACTGGTTCCACGTCACTGCCGAATTCGAGGACCTGAATCCGGCCACACGCGTCACCTTCCGCATGCGTTTCGCCAACGTGGAGGAATGTGAAAAGGTGAAAACCTTCGTCACGGGCGCGAATGAGGAGAACTTCGATCGGTTGGAAGCCGAGTTGGCGAGCATGGTCGCCGCCGCGCCGTAGCTGGCGATACGGAGTAACGTCCTGCCTGTTTATCGGCCGCTCGGCCGAGCCGAACGAATTCGGCTCAGCTGTGTCCGAGGGAAGAGGTCTCGTTCGTAGAAAGAGTGAACCGTCGCCCTCCCCTCACACCGCCACGTACTCATGAGCACAGAAACCATTCCTCATCCTCCCGTCGCTTCCCGCGAACAATGGCTCACTTCCCGACTCCGGCTCCTGCAAAAGGAAAAACAGCTTACCAAGGAAAAGGACCGCGTCGCGGCCGAGCGGCGCCGGTTGCCGATGGTGCAGCTAGAAAAGGACTACTTCTTCGACGGTCCAGAAGGCCGAGCAAAGCTTGGTGCGCTTTTCAATGGCCGCCGCCAGCTGATCGTCTATCATTTCATGTTCGATCCGGCTTGGGACAAAGGCTGCCCCGGCTGCACAGGCTACGTGGATTCGTTGGGTGATCTCTCCTTGCTCAACGAGAGGGATACGCACTTCGTTCTCATTTCCCGCGCTCCTCTGCAAAAATTGGAAGCCTATAAAAAGCAGCGCGGTTGGAATCGGCCATGGTACTCCTCTTTCGGCAGCGACTTTAACTATGACTTTCACGTCACACTCGACGAGAAAGTCAGCCCCATCGAATACAATTACCTCAACAAGCAGGAGCTGATCGCACGAGACGAGACCCATAATTTGGAAGGTGAAGCCCACGGCCTCAGTGTGTTCTTCCAAGTGGACGGTTTGATTTACCACACCTACTCCGTCTATGCACGGGGCGTCGAATGTCTGACCGATTCGTACAGCCTGCTCGACGTCACGCCCTACGGCAGGCAGGAGGATTTCGAAGATTCTCCCGAGGGTTGGCCACAAAGACCGACGTACGGCTAAGATGACGGGGGTAGCGCCTAACGCACGTCTGCAGGGGCCGAGCGCACGCGCCGAGGCAAAACCAAATTGATCAAAGCGGGCCTTGCTCTGGCCGGGTGAAGTGGTTTTGTCGACCCGTGGACACCTTGTTCCGTGAGCGGCCACCCCTTGCGAGCGGCACTGAACCGGTTTTCGCTCCCGCGCCCGTTTCGTGGTATTATCTGGGGTCGCGACAAGAACTCGACCGAGGGCCTCTTCGCTACGACCTGCCGAACAACATCAGTTATGTCGGGTTTCTGACGGAGAACGGAGTGCCTGTCGTGCTCAGCGGTCGCTGCTCACATATGGGCGCCGATCTCGCGAAAGGCTGCGTCCGGGGCGACCGTCTCGCCTGCCCACTTCACGGCTGGGAGTACGACGCGCACGGCATTTGCCAACGAATTCCCGTCTCGCCCGACCAATGCCCCCCTTCGTTTGCCCGCCAAACAAGCTTTCCCGTGACCGAACGTGGAGGACATATCTTTTTTTTCAACCACGCGCAGCCGCGTTTCAGCGCCCCCTTTTTCGACGGCGTGGAGCCGTCGGCGCTCCTGGCGGCACCGGCCTTCGATATGCACGATGATGTTCCGTGGTATTTTGTCGGGGCCAACGGCTTCGACGTGCAGCATTTCAAGAATGCCCATGATCGCGTGCTTCTCGGCGAGCCAGTGGTGGATTCACCCGCCGAGTATGCCAAACGAATCGTCCTGCGCCTCGGAGTCGCAGGGCAGTCCGTGACCGATCGGCTCACTCGTCTGTTCGCCGGCCCCGAGTTGACCATGACCGTGACCGTTTGGGGCGGCACCCTGATTTTCGTCACCGCACGGTTTCGTCGCACGACGACGTACGGCCTCATGACCGTTAAGCCAATCGAACCGAATGCGGTGCACGCTCGGGTCGTCGTCTGGACCCGTCGCAGCGGCGGGCCGTTCGGACGCCTCATTCTCGATTCATTGAGCGCATCGTTGCGACGCTGGTTCATTCGACAATTTCTGCGTTCGGACCAAGGACGCATGTCCGGAGCACGCTACAATGCCGGTCGCTTGATCGAAGCCGACAAACCCTTTGCCGACTACATGGAATGGCTAAGACGAATTCACCACTAGCACGCTTTCGCTCATGAAAACCACCACCCTGTTTACAATCCTGTTGTTGGCTGCCACCGCCGTAGCCCAACCTCCTCCTCCTTCCGCCGCCACCGACGCCAGCACGGCAATCACTCAGCTGCGCACGGGATTGGTCGAAAGTTTTGTCAAAAACGATATCGATCGGCTCATCACTTATCTCGATCCGGACGTCGTGGTGACTTGGCAGAATGGCGAAGTATGCCGGGGACCCGAAGCCGTTCGCACCTACTATCAGCGTATGATGACAGGCGAGAATCGCATCGTCCGCGAAGTAAAGGCCGAACCGGAAGTGCTCGGCCGGCATGTATACGGAGACTGGGCACTTTCTTGGGGCAATCTACACGATCACTTTATTCTCACCGATGGCCGCGACCTCCCGCTGAATACCTTGTTCACCGCGACCATCAAAAAAAGTGGCGACCGCTGGCTTGTTTCTGGTTTCCACGCTTCGGTCAACGCCTTCGATAATCCCGTCCTAAAACTCGCTATTCGGAAGACCTCGCTCTGGACCGGCATCGGGGCGGGAATCATCGGCTTGCTCGTCGGCACCGTGATCGGCAGAAGACGGCGAAGTCAATCGCCCGCCGCCTAGGCCGTGTCTCCCGCAGTTCCGCCCTTGTCGGCGGCTGACGCCGCACTCCTTGCCGAGGCCGCTCAGTATTTACATTCCGAACGCGCGAATACCGCGTCGGAAAAAGCGGACCTGTGCGAAACCGCTCGAACACGCGGCCTGGATTTCGCAACAGCCCTCTGCTTTCAGCGTCTCCAACAGATCACGGTCAACGCTTCGTTCCGCTCTCATGTCGCGGAGATACCGGAAAACATCCGACTTCCCGTTCCCGATCTGATCGCCATCGCTCCGGGCGCATTTTATCGCGAACATCAAGGGACCGGAGCGGATGGCAGCGCCATTCTCCAGATTGCGCGCGATCTGGGTTGTCCGGCGGCACTCATCCCGGTGCCGAGTTTCGGCCGCGTCGACAGCAACGCGCGGCATGTGCGCGACTGGTTGTTAAACCGTCCCGAGCGGCGAATTGTCCTGCTCAGCCTGAGCAAAGGCGGGGCCGACGTCAAACGGTGCCTCGCCCAGCCCCGCAGTTCCGAAGCCTTCGAAAAAGTAGCGGCCTGGTTGAGTTTAAGCGGCATCGTACAAGGAACACCTCTCATCGCCTGGCTGCGCGCACGTCGCTTGCGCTGGTGGGGAGTACACGGATTGCTTTGGCTCCGCGGGCAGCGAGGCGCGGCCCTTCGGGATCTCCGCCACGGCACAGATTCGTTACTGAATCCGTGGCCGGCGCTGCCGGATCATCTGACCGTTGTCCATGTGTGCGGGGTGCCGTTGCGCCACCATCTGCACCACCCGTGGGCAGCCCGCGCGTACGACCGTCTAGCGCCGCTTGGTCCCAACGATGGCGGTGGAATTCTGCTGGCAGACCTCCTTTCCCTGCCAGGAATCGTTTATCCGATCTGGGGCGCCGACCACTACTTGCAGCCTTGCTGGGATGTCACACCCTTGGTGCGGGCCATCATAGCCGGCGCTGCCTCTTTTTCCGCGCGGCGCCAAACGATCCTGTCGGCCACGGCACCGAGCGCGGCGCCAGCCGCGAGATCGACCACATAGTGCTGCCGCGTGGCAACGGTCGCATAGAGGATCGCCACTCCCCAGGCGAGGCCCAGCGCAATCGTTTCCCGGCGAACGAGAGGAAGCCACAAGCGTCGGGCGAGCAACCCGAGGTAGACCAGGAACGAGGCGTGAAGCGACGGAAACGCGTTGAAAGGCCCGTCCAGCGCCACGATGAGGCCCATCATCCCATCTGCCGCTCCTGCCGGCCGGGGAGAGGCGACGGGAACAATCGCGAAAAGCGCAAAACTCACGACAGACATCAAACCTACGCCGATGACATATCTACGGATAGTCGCAATATCGTCCAGCAGCCAGGGCAACACGGATGTGAGAAGAAACTGCGAAAGATAAACCCAGCACCAGATCTCCGGCCGATAAGGGATAGCTTGATCGAGCCACGTGAGGGGCGGATGCCATAGAGGGAAAAACGCGTGCTGACCGAGGTACGTATACCCACACCAAAACACTCCATTGACCACGATGCTCAGCCAGAGTTTGAGGGGCCAGTGTGCTCGGAGTCGGGCAATCACGTTAGGGAATGACCTTTCCCGCGGAGCGGTTCTCCACACGGTCAGCGGCTTGTTTCGGCCCGCGCCACATCCTTAAATAGGCGGTCAGTAAAAAGCCCCGGCGTATATCGCCCTCCGCATTTGCCGCGGGAAGGTAAATCCAGGGCACCGAGGGGTGCTGGTGGTGCGTCAAATGCCAGTTGTGATTCAACCAAAGAAGATCAAGTGGCCCCCAAATCCAGAGATTGCGAGCACCCCTGGTGACATGCCGTTCTGTGCCATAGTGGTGCACATACTGCATCGCGGACCACATGAAGCCGAATCCCGCGTACATGATCGCATAATTCAGGACAGGTACGTGCCATAGCAGCACAATCCCCACATGCAGTGCAATCGCGGCGGCCGACTCGATCCGGATCAACCGGCGGTAAGAAGGGTTCAGTGACTCCATGAAGGCCGCAGACGCTTGGTCGACGTGCCAGAATTTCTTATCCTCGCGAAAAGGCAGTAGCAGGAAAACGATGTTACTCAACACGACGACCACCCAATACAGTCCGGTCAAAATCCCGTACCACACGAGAAACTTCCAGACCTTGTGATCGCCATCGAAATAAAAATCGAAGGCTTCATCGTCGGAGCGATTGCGCAGATGATGGCCGAGGTGGCCCTGCCTAATAAGGTGGAAGGGAGCAGGAAAAAAAAGAGCCAGACCAGAGCCCGCGAGATCGTTCCACCTCCGATTGGTAAACAGCATAGCATGCTCCGCTT
>CAZJLP010000050.1:0-7569 GCA_964546955.1 uncultured Opitutaceae bacterium
CTCGGAAATCGTCTCGCCGTCATCAACATGCTCGCGGGCCCCCTGCTGGTGGTCGCTTTCGGATTCTTCTTTTTCCATCAACGCAAGAAATAGACCCTGACCCAACCGCCTGTCTTTCTCGCGATGAAGATCAAAACGCTCGTTGTCATTGTGGCCATCCTCGCCGCCGTTTCGCTCGGGGTGCACTTCCTCAATCGGCCGGCCGAACCGGCCGCCGCCGACGCCAGGATCGGCGCCTCTGTTCTGAATGCGCAAGCCGTGGAGGGAGCGGCAAAAATTCGTCTGAGCGACCAGGGCAAGACGGTGGAACTCGCCAAGGCGGCGGACGGTTCCTGGCGAGTGGTGTCCTATCACGATCTGCCCGCCGATTTCAAAAAACTGTCCCGCCTGATCGACGACCTCACCAAAGCCAAGATCGAACGTCTCGTCACCAGCCGAAGCGATCGTCTGTCACGACTGGAATTCAAGGACACGCAGGTCGGCCTGCTCGACTCCGGGGGCAAACCCATCGCCACGATCTCGCTCGGCAAGTCAACCGAGTCGGGTTCGGGTCGGTATTTGCGATTTGGAGACGAAACGAAGGCCTACCAGGCGCAACTTCAGTTCTGGCTGGACGTGGAAGCGCGAAATTGGGCCGACGCCGCACTGCTCGACTTCAAGACGGAGGATATCGCGCAAGTTGAGCTCGCGCTGAGCGGCGGAGCTCGGATCGTGGCGAAACGCGCCAAAAAGGAGGATCCGTTCGCGGCCGAGAATCCGCCCGCTGGAAAAAAACTGAAGGCAGAACGCATTCAATCCCTGCTGAGCACGCTTTCCTCCCTTCGTTTCACCGACACGTCCGACCTTTCCGATGCGGCAGCGATCGCCGCGAAGAAACATGCCCACACGATCACGCTCACCTCGTTCGATCAAAAGTCGATCACGGTCGCGGCGGGCCGCAAACCCGAGGAAAAGGTGTTGAAAAAACCCGAGCCGGGCGACGGAAAGTCCGGGCCGACGTCGCTCGGCACTCCGACCGACGCGAAAAAGCCGGAAGAGACCGGACCGGCCAAGGTAATCGAGCCCTTGACGGAGACAATTCCGGCGGGGCCGGTGTACGCTTTCGTTTCGCATTCGGACCCTCAGGCGCGCGTGAACGCACTGATGGCGAAACGGGCCTGCCAAGTCGGCGAATATGTTCTGACCGGGCTGCCTGCCAACGGAGACGAGCTGTTCGAAACGGAAGCGCCCGCATCTTCGCCACCGGCCCCCAGTCCGGACGCTCCGAAGTAACGCACTCAGAGTCCCATCGCGCGTCCGACCGTGCACGCGTGGTCTCGGGCGCTTTCCGTTGCTCAGGATTCGCCGACAAACGGGCGCTGGTAGCCCAGCGGCTGCAAAATGCCTTAGCGTCTCTCGCCGGGCGGTGCATTTTGCGCGTTGAAGAGCCTTTTTTCTCCTTCGATCCCGCGAGAAGCAAATCGCTTAGGTGATTCGATCCTAACAGCTTATGGATTCGAGAGGCGCAGGTGGCACACGCTATGCCAGTGTCTGCTTCACGGGCCGCGCCGGATAACCCAACGACAGTCGCAGGAGGACAGCGCATGAGCGTAGTCCAACTGCCACCCGCGGCCCTCCGGAAACCTACACATCCATCATGGCACGCTACGGAATCATCATCCTCCTCATCGCCGTGGCGGCCGCGGCCATTAGCCTCGCCGTCGGCGTAGCCGAACTCGCGTTCAAGGTCATCGGCGGCCTCTTGCTGCTCCTTTTAGTGCTCGGTCTCTTTCTGAGACAGCGCACCCCCCGCTAAGTCAACATAACCTCAATCCAAAACTACCATGCCTAAAGTATCTTCCCTCAACGAACTTCTCATCGACGAACTGAAGGACCTCTATAACGCCGAGACTCAGCTCACGAAGGCCCTCCCCAAGATGGCCAAAGCCGCGTCGCACAAGGAACTGAAAGCAGCCTTCCAGGAGCACCTGGAGGAAACGAAAGCCCAGATCGAACGGCTCGAGCGCGTCATGGAATTGCTCGACGCCACCCCGAAAGGAAAGAAATGCAAGGCCATGGAAGGTTTGATCGAAGAAGGAGAGGAAAAAATCGAATTGAACGCCGAGCCGGCGGTAAAAGACGCGGCTCTCATCGGCGCCGCCCAGAAAGTCGAACATTACGAGATCGCCGGTTACGGCACGGCCCGCACGTTCGCCGAGATTCTGGGCCAGAGCGAAGTCGCCGAACTGCTCCAGGCCACTCTGGACGAAGAGTCAGCGACGGACGAAAAACTCACCGAGCTGGCCGAGACGATCAACGAAGAGGCCGAACAAGCCGCGGAGAAGGACTGATCCCCGCTCAGCGTTTTCCGCAGCACGTTTCCGCTTTTCAGCGCGCCACCCTGTTGGCGCGCTTTTTTTGTCCACCGGCTGCCGCGGCCATCGGGCGCTTCCCCGGTCGCGAGGCAGGACGAACGGGACGCCCATGACGGAACGCGGCCCGATTTCACGAGCCGTTCCGGTGGGCTAGCTTTCGGCATGCAGATCTACAAGGACTCGCTGGTGGGAAAAGTGGCTCTGGTCACGGGCGCTGGCTCCGGTATCGGAAAAGCAACCGCCAAGCTGCTCGCGTATGCCGGAGCGAGGGTGGGTGTCTTGTCCAACACGGAGGAAGAAGTCTATAAGACGTGCACCGAGATCACGACCACCGGCGGAGAGGCATTGAAACTCGTGGCCGACGTTTCCTCTTCCGCGCAGATGGAAGCGGCGTTCGGCAAACTCCACGGCGAGTGGCAGAGGCTGGACATCGTGGTCGCCAACGCGGGCATCAACGGATTGTGGGCTCCGCTGGAAGAAATAGGAAGCGATGACTGGGATCGCACGCTGAACGTGAATTTAAGAGGCACCTTCCTCACGGTGAAGTATTCCCTTCCCCTCCTGAAGGTGGCCGGCGGCTCGATCGTCATCGTCTCCTCCGTCAACGGCAACCGCGTCTTCAGCAATACGGGCGCCACCGCTTACGCCTCGTCGAAAGCCGCCCAGGTTGCCTTTGGCCGGATGACAGCCCTGGAGCTGGCGAAGCACCGCATCCGGGTGAACACGGTCTGCCCGGGGTCGATCCAAACGCGTATCGACGATAACATGACGCGCAAGGATCTTGAAAAGATCCGGGAACCGGTCGAGTTCCCGGAAGGAAACATACCGCTGACGGACGGCAAGCCGGGAACCGCCGGCCAGGTTGCCCAATTGATTTGGTTCCTTGCCTCGGACATCGCAGATCACATCACGGGCACGGAAGTGTACATCGACGGAGGCGAATCGCTTCTGCAGGGCTGATCCCTTCCGCGTGTCTTGCCTCTTATGAGAAACAAAGAACAACAAACCACCTCTTGGTGGATGGACCATGGAGCGACCGAGGTTGCCGCTCCGATGCTGCGGGGAGACACAACGGCGGACGTTTGTATCGTGGGCGCGGGCTTGGCCGGCCTGACCACGGCCTACTTGCTCAGCCGGGAGAACATCCGGGTGGTCGTACTCGAGGCCGGACCGATCGCCAGCGGGGAGACGTGTCGGACGACCGCGCATTTGGCCAACGCGATCGACGACCGGTACACGGAAATCGAACGCCTGCACGGGCTCGAACGGTCCCGCGCCGCTGCGGCGAGTCACTCGGCGGCGATCGACCTGATCGAATCGATCGCGGAAACGGAGGGTATTGCCTGTGACTTCAAACGCCTCGATGGATATCTCTTTCCGCACGACAACGAAGCACTGCAACTTCTGCGCGCAGAAAAGGCGGCTGCCCGGCGCGCCGGGTTGAAGGGAGTCGAACTGGTCGAAAACACCACCGGTTTTCTGCCGCGGGGCGGCACCTGCCTTCGTTTTCCCCGACAGGCCCAGTTCAACCCGCTGAAATACCTCGGAGGGCTGATCGATGCAATCGAACGCCAGGGCGGCCGGCTTTACGCCGATACACGCGTGCGTGAGGTGGAGGAGAAACCGGACGCACTCGTCCACACGGAAAACGGCGCGACCGTCTCGGCCCGATCTGTCGTGATCGCGACGAACTCGCCGATTAACAATCGCGTCACGCTGCACGCAAAACAAGCGCCGTACCGAACCTACGTCGTCGCTTTCGATCTGCCTGCCGGAACGGTCGCGCCTGCTCTTTATTGGGACACGGCGGATCCGTACCACTATGTCCGGCTCGCCGTCGGAGACGGCGATCGCGATGTGCTGATCGTCGGGGGCGAAGATCACAAAACGGGACAAGAAGCCCACACGGATGGGATTTTCACGAAATTGGAGTACTGGGCTCGGAAACACTTTCCTCAGGTCGGATCGGTGACGCATCGCTGGTCCGGACAAGTGATGGAGACAACGGACGGCCTCGCCTTCCTCGGCCGCAATCCCGGAAGTCCGCCCAACATCTACGTGGCGACGGGAGACTCAGGAATGGGCATGACGCATGGCACCTTGGCCGGGGTTATCATCAGCGACCTGATTCAGGGGCGAAAAAACCGTTTCGCCGAACTCTACGATCCCGCCCGCATCACGATCAACAGCACCCCGGAATTGGTGAAAGAAAACGTCAATATGGCGGCTCAATACCTGGACTGGGTGATTCCCACGAAAACGGATGCGGCCGATCTGCCGCCTCAAGCCGGTTGTGTCATTCAACGGGGCCCCGAAAAAATCGCAGTCTATCGAGCGCCCGACGGCACACAGCGTGAGATGTCGGCCGTCTGTCCGCATCTTGGCGGTATTGTACGTTGGAACGAAACGGAGAATACCTGGGATTGCCCGTGCCACGGCTCGCGGTTTGCTGCCGACGGGACCGTGATCAACGGCCCCGCCTACAGCGCCCTTGCACCCGTTGGACAACTTTCCGCCGTCAAACGCGGCTGAACGAGGACTTCACCCGCCATTGCCTTGCTTCTCCGGAAGCTAAGATAGGGATTATGCCTGATAGCCCGGTCCAGGGGAGCCCGTTACATTTCCCTCGTTATGGATAACGACAATTCTCTGCAGCCGGCCGATACGCGCCGGAAAGTTCTTCACGACGATATCGCCCGCAGGGCACAAGAGCTCTGGGAGCAGTACGGTCGTCCTCAAGATCGCGATTTGGAAATCTGGCTCGAGGCCGAGCGTCAACTCCTCGGGACTGACGAGTCCCTGAGAGCGCAAGGCGGTGGCACCGTCTCGTCGCAGCAACTGGGCGATGCCACGCGCGCGCAAAGCGAGGCGAACGCCGCCCCGGCTCCGAAACGCACGGGAAACGCGCCCTCTCCGGAAGAGCGTAAATTCCCAAGCGCGGAGTCCGTGGAAAAACCCGCGTCCTCTCGACCTCCCCGCGGTAAAAAAAGCAGCACCGGCAAGTAGCCGCTCTCGAAGCAAAACGGCCGCCAGCCTGAAGCCGCGGCCCCGATCGCGCCGAACCGCGCGATGTGACCGCGCGCGGAAAGGGGTCGTCTTTCACCCGCGGACACCAATCGTACGCGAGTGACTGTCCCGCAAAAGGCCAATCCTTCTGCCATTCCGATGGCAGGCCATCCTCCCGCCGCTTCGGCAGAGACGCGGCCAACCGCCTTCAGGCCCACGCCAAACTCCGTGCGCCGTTTCGCCATCGCGGCGATGGGCATCGGCTTGGTCGTTTCGGCCGCCGCGCTCGCCGGCAGGGGTCTCTCGGCTTCGACGCTGCTCCTGACGACGCTTTTAGCCGTTCTCGCGGTCGCGCGCTTCGGCGGCACCCGAGCCGGATTCGCGGTCTCCCTCGCCGGCATCGTGGCTGCGGCCGCCGCCAATCGAGCCGCCGGTATCAGCTTTTTGGATATAGTTCTGCTGGCGCTGGCGTGCGGCCTCGGGAGCCTCGCCTGCGGGCGGTACAAGCGCCTCGAAATATCCGCCGCGGCCCGCGCGGAGGCGGAAACGGCCTTGCGCGAGAAAGAGGCTGAGTTGCAGTTGATCGTCGACGCGATTCCGGCCCTTCTCGCCTACGTGCGGCGCGATCAGCATTACGGGTTGGTCAACCGCACTTACGAGCGCTGGTTCGGCCTCAAGCCCGCTGATTTGCGCGGAAAGCCGATGCAGACCGTCCTCGGACGCGAGGGCCTGGCCGCCATCCAGCCCTATATCGACCGGACGCTCCGCGGCGAAGCAGTGCAGTACGAACAACGCCTCGATTTTCCGCATGGCCCGTCCCGCTGGGTGGAAGCAAACTATGCTCCACGGCTGGACGAGGCCGGCCGCGTCCTGGGCTACGTCTCCCTTGTACAGGACATCACCGAACGAAAACGAATCGAAGAAGAGCTGGCCGACACACTGGCGCGTTACCGCTTTCTTTCGGAGACGATGCCGCAAATCGTATGGACCGCCCGGTCGGACGGCGCCATCGAGACCGTGAATGGGCGTTGGACCAAGGAGACGGGCCTGAGCATCGAGCAGAGCCTCGGTTTTGGCTGGGTGGAAGCATTGCACCCGGACGATCGCGAGCGAACGCGGATCCAGTGGGAGAAAGCGACGAAAACCAAAACCCCGTACGAAATTGAGAACCGCCTCTGGTGCGCGGCCGAGAGCCGGCATCACTGGCACCTGTGCCGCGCGACGCCCTTTTTCGACGCGACCGGACAACTCGTGCAATGGGTTGGAACCTCCACCGATATCGACGCACAGCGGCGCGCTTATGCCGAACTCTCCGAAGCGCGCGAGGAGCTGCGCCGTCATGCCGCGGATCTCGAAGCGAGGGTCAACGAGCGAACCGCCAACTTGCGCGAGGCCAATGCGCAGCTCGAGGCGTTCACCTATTCGGTTTCACACGACTTGCGCACTCCCCTTCAATTTATCCAAGGGTTCAGCGAGGCATTGATCGAGGACAAGCAAAACCGGCTCACTCCCGAAAGCGAGGACTACGTGCGGCGGATCACGCGATCGGCGAGTCGGATGGACGCGATTATCCAAGATCTTCTCGCCTACAGCCGCTTGGCCCGCTCGGAACTCAAATTAGTCGACCTTCCTCTCCGCGAACTCCTGACCGAAGTCCTGGCTCACCATCAATCGGCGATTCAAGCAAAGGCAGCGCAGATCACCATCGCCGAACCGCTGCCGGTCGTTCGCGCGGATCACACTGGCACCTTTCAGGCCGTGTCGAACCTGCTTTCCAATGCCCTGAAGTTTGTTCCCCCTCAGTCCGCCCCCTCCATTCGCGTGTATTGCGAAACGCGAGCGGAGTCCACTCGGCTTTGGGTAGAGGACAAGGGAGTGGGCATCAGACCTGAGCACCAGGAACGAATTTTCCGCATGTTCGAACGTCTCCACACGTCGGGCGAGTACCCAGGCACGGGCATTGGCCTGTCGCTCGTACGCAAAGCCGTGGAACGGATGGGCGGCCGCTGCGGCGTTGAATCGACGCTCGGGGCGGGAAGTCGCTTTTGGATCGATTTCCCCACTTCCCCGAAAACAGAACGTGCTTCGGACGCGGGCTGAGCGACCGGAGGGAGTTCCGCCACTGCCGCCGGCTTGCAGGCCGCTCGCCCCGTCCCTCCCTACGAGCGAGCCCCCACTGGCGCTTGGCACGGCGGCCCGATAGCCGGCG
>CAZJLP010000050.1:7579-37594 GCA_964546955.1 uncultured Opitutaceae bacterium
ACGTCTAAATTGGCCATGCTATGAAAAACACAGTTCATTCCAATTTGCTTCGCAAGGCGACAAGCCTCGGCATGATCACCCTCACCCTCGGCACCGTCTCGCTCTTCGCGGCAGACCCGGAAACGCGCCCGCGCAACAACAACACGACCGCGCCCGCCGCGTCGGAAAACTCTCCGAGCTACGATTCTGACCGGAATCGTCGCACTGCAGACGCCACGTCGACCGTGAGCAAGGGGGACAAGAAGTTTCTCCTCAAGGCGGCGGAGCACGGCAAGGCCGAGGTGAAACTCTCCTCACTGGCAGCCGAGCGCGCCACCGATCCCGCCGTCCGCAGCTATGCGCAACGGCTGGTGATCGAACACGAGCAGGCAAACCTGGAGTTGGCCGAGCTCGCCCGCCGCAAAGGCGTGGACCTCATGAGCGAGTCGAAGGAAGGTCACGAGAACAAGCATGCCGACAAATTGAGCGACAAATCGGGCGCCGAGTTCGACAAGACCTACATCAAGGAAATGGCGAGCGCGCACGACGACGTGGTGGACCTCTTCGAAGGCGCCGCGAAGAAGGCGGACGATCCCGAAATCGCGGCCTTCGCGAACAAGCTGCTGCCCACGCTGCGCGACCATCACGTGCAGGCTCAGAGCCTCCAGAAGACGCTGAAGAAATAAGACAGCCGTTTGCGCACGCGTTTGGTTCCAGATCCCCGCCCTCAAAGCGGGGATCTTTTTTTTGACGGAGAAATCGGCGTCCGGGACGTTTACGCTCCCGGACAATCGTGGCCGAAACAAAAAAGCCGGGCGTGCAGACGCCCGGCGCTCACCAAACTACACCAAACAAAGTCAGGCCGGCTGAGCTTGCGCGACGTTTTGATGATAGTCCGACACCCGGGCTTCCGTCCGCTTGCGTCGACGGTAGAGCGTCGAGCGGTCTATCCCGAGAACCCGCGCAGCATGCTCGAGGCTCCCCGCCCGCTCGACCACCTGTCGGATATGTTCTTCGACCAGCGTGCTCAGGCTGACGAAATCCCCCACTTGCGGCGTGGGACCGTCGGTGCGGGCGATCAAGTCCGCGAAATCGTTCACGTCCAGCAGGTCGCCTTCGCACAGGATTGCCGCGCGTTCGACGGAATTTCGAAGCTCGCGGAGATTGCCCGGCCAGCTATAGCTCTCCAACGCCTCGCGAGCGGGCAAGGTGAAGCCTCGGAACGGTCGCTTGAGGGATTTTGCGACTCCACGCAGAAAATTCTCGGCGCAGACCGCGACGTCTTCCGGCCGCTGCCGCAGCGGGAGTACTTCGATGGTGATCACATTGAGTCGATAGAAGAGGTCTTCGCGGAAACGGCCGGCCTTCACCTCCGCCTTCAGGTCGCGATTCGTGGCGGCGATCACCCGGATATTGGCGCGACGCGGCTTGTGTTCGCCCAGGCGCTCGTACTCGCGGTCGTGAAGGAGGCGCAAAAGCTTTGGCTGAATTTCCAATGGCAGCTCGCCGATTTCGTCGAGGAATAGCGTTCCGCCCTCCGCCGCCGCGACCTTGCCCATAGCATCGCTCACGGCACCAGTAAACGATCCTTTCACATGTCCGAACAGTTCGCTTTCGAGCAGCTGCGGCTGCAGGCACGGGCAATTGACCGTGATGAACGGCATGTTCGCGCGGGAACTCTTGCGATGCATCTCCGCCGCCAGCGCGGTCTTGCCTGTGCCGTTTTCGCCGAGAACAAGCACGGTCGCATCGGTCGGGGCCACGCGCCAGGCGACATCAAGCATGCGCTGCATGACCGGATTCTGGGAGGAATAGTCGGGCTGCAATGTATCGAGTCCGCCGGGCCCTTCCTGAGCGGACTTCTGCGCAGGAGCCTGCGCCTGGGCCGCGCTTTCGGGCACACGCGCGGCGTAGCGCTGCAGTTTCTGGCGAAGCCCGTCGATCTCGAGGGGCTTGAGGAGCGCTTCAGCTGCGCCGTCTTTGCGGGCGTCCACCGCGCCGTGCGCGGTCGCCGTGGTCGCGATCACGGGCAGGCTGGGCGCGACCTGCCTGAGCAAGGCGAGGATCTTGGGCGCGCTGTGCGAACGCATTTCCCAGTCGAGCACCGCCGCGTGGAAATCGGACGGAGAAAAGAGCCGGCCAATGTCGTCGGGGGACGTCACGCTGGTCAACTCGGTCTGGTCGTCGGCCAAGCCAAAGGCCATGAGCCGCCGGTTCTTTTGTTCGTCGCCAATTATGAGGAATTTCATGGCTGGATCTTTCTTTCTAGGTGTTGATGGTTTCGCCACCGTTGGGATGCAGGAAGTGTCCGCTAACGTAGGATGAATCGTCGGAGGCTAAAAATACGTAGCAGGGGGCGACCTCTTCCGGCTGTCCCGCCCGCTTCATTGGGGTGTCGGAGCCGAATGTTTCCACTTTCGCGCCCGAAAACGTCGCCGGGATCAAGGGAGTCCAAATCGGACCCGGCGCTACCCCGTTCACGCGGATATTTCGGTCGGCGAGAGCGAGGGAGAGGGAGCGCGTGAACGTGACGATCGCGCCTTTGGTGGCCGAATAATCCAGCAGTTCAGGACTGCCGCGGTAGGCCGTGACCGAACTGGTGTTGATGATGGCTGCGCCCTTCTTCAGATGAGGAAGCGCGGCTCTCGTGAGGTAGAACATCGAGTAGATGTTCGTGCGAAACGTGCGGTCCAACTGCTGATCGGAAATCTTTTCGATCGACTTCTGCGGATGCTGTTCGGCCGCGTTGTTCACGAGCACATCGAGCCGGCCGAATTTTCTAACCGTCGTATCCACAAGCCTGCGACAGAATGCGGAACGGCCGATATTTCCGGCTACCGTGAGACAGCGCCGCCCCTGCTCCTCCACGAGTGTACGCGTTTCGTTCGCATCGTCGTGCTCGTTCAAATACGCCACCACCACGTCCGCGCCCTCCTTGGCGAAAGCAATCGCGACGGCGCGTCCGATGCCGCTGTCGCCGCCCGTGATCAACGCGACTTTTTTCGCGAGTTTTCCGGAACCGATCTGCGAGCTCTTTTCGCTCACGGGTTTGGGAATCATCGCCGATTCGCGTCCGGGCTGCCGCGCCTGTGTTTGGCGAGGCCGCTGCTTCGACTTCGAATTAGTCTTCATCTAATCGCCGTAGTATGTTCGAGAAGGAAAAGTATCGAAATCGGGTGGTGTTCGATTCCATGCGCGGGAATACACCCGAGCCAGAACCGGAAATGCCCCGATGCTCGCATCCTTCGCGAAGCCCCCGTAAGGCAATGGCTTGTGTTTGCGTCAGGATTCATGGAAACGTCTCGTTCGCGCCCCGAAACGAACGGAGCCGCATCGCCGGCCGCGAACGGGAGTCTCTCACGCGGAAGGCAGCGCCGACGGGGGTGGAGGCACGGGCGAAGTGCCGAGTTTGCGTACGCCGGCCGGTGGTTCGTAGGTATGCCGGGCGCTCTCGTCCGAACCCTCTATTTGCTGGAAGACGACCAACGAACGGTCGTGCAGGTTGAAGGTCACCCCGCCGCGCAGTTCCGGGCCCGCGGCCACGAAACCATCCTCGTCGAACGTGTCGATGACGAGGCGCCAGTTCACCCCTTCGTCGCCCGGCAAACGCACTTCGACCGCCTCGTAGTGAGCGTTGAAAAACAGAAGGAAGGTTTCGTCGCGGATCGGACTGCCAAAATAGTCGGTCACGCCGAGCGAGTCGCCGCCCAGCAACAGGCCCACCACCTTGACGAAGTCGGCGCGCCAGGACTCGTCATCCATTTCCGCGCCGCTGGCCGTGATCCACGTGATATCCTTCACCCCTTTGCCCCGGATGTCGCGTCCCTGGAAGAAGCGCGGTTGTCGAAAGATCGGGTGTTCGAGCCGGAAGTGAATGATTTTGCGGGTAAACTCGAAAAGGCGATTGGCGTGTTCGTCGCGCGCCCATGAAAGCCAGCTGATTTCGTTGTCCTGGCAATAGGCGTTGTTATTGCCTTTCTGGCTCCCGCCGTATTCGTCTCCCCCGCGCAGCATCGGAACGCCTTGGGATAAAAAGAGCGTGCCGAGAAAGCTGCGGATCAGTCGACGGCGGACCTTCAGGACTTCGGCAGGGGCATCCAAACCTTCATGCCCCCAGTTCCACGAGTTATTGTGATTATCTCCGTCGCGGTTGTCCTCCCCGTTCGCGTGATTGTGTTTCTCGTTGAAAGAAACGAGATCGCAGAGCGTGAAGCCGTCGTGGGCGGTGATGAAATTGATGCTAGCCGTGGGAGTCTTGCCGCTGCTCTGGTAAAGATCCGAACTGCCACACAGTCGGAAGGCAAGATCGCTCAACACGCCGCTGTCGCCTTTCCAGTATCGCCGCAGCGTGTCGCGATAGCGTCCGTTCCACTCGGCCCACAAAACGGGAAAGTTGCCGACTTGGTAGCCGCCCTCGCCCACATCCCACGGTTCGGCGATCAGTTTCACCTTCGAGATCACCGGGTCCTGGTGAATCACGTCGAAGAACGACGACAATTTGCTCACCTCGTGCAGTTCGCGGGCGAGCGTGGACGCCAGATCGAAACGGAAGCCGTCCACGTGCATCTCCGTGATCCAATAGCGCAGGCTGTCCATCAACAGTTGCAGAACGCGGGGGTGCGGGACATTCAGCGTGTTTCCCGTGCCGGTATAATCGTTGTAATATCGGGGATTGTCGTGGACCAGACGGTAGTACGCGGAATTGTCGATCCCCCGGAAGCAGAGCGTCGGACCGAGATGATTCCCTTCCGCTGTGTGATTGTAGACGACGTCCAAAATCACCTCGAGGCCCGCCGAATGCAGGCTTTTGACCATGCTCTTGAATTCGTCCACCTGGTCTCCCCGATCGCCCGTGCTGCTGTAGGTGCTTTCGGGCGCGAAAAAACCGATGGTGTTGTAGCCCCAGTAATCCCGAAGGTTTTTCTCCACAAGATGTCCGCCGTCGATGTGCTGATGCACGGGCAGGAGTTCGATCGCGGTGACGCCCAGCTTGTGGAAATACTCGATCGCCTGCGGGCAGCCGATGCCGGCGTAAGTGCCCCGCAGTTCCTCGGGAACCTCGTTCCAGAGCTTGGAAAACCCCTTCACGTGGACTTCGTAAATCACCGATTCCGTAAAGGGCCGGCTGGGCCGGGGATCCTCGCCCCAGGTGAAAGCGGGATCGACCACAACCGATTTCGGGACCGAACCCGCGCTATCGCGCTCGTCTGGAGCCAGGTCCACCGACGGATCGCCGATTTTGTAGCCAAAGAGTTCCGGGCCCCATTTCACGCCGCCCGCAATCGCCTTCGCGTACGGATCCAGCAGCAGCTTGGCCGGATTGAAGCGAAATCCTTTCTCGGGCTCCCACGGCCCCTCGACTCTGTACCCGTAGCATTGGCCGGGGCGCACCTCGGGCAGAAAAGCATGCCAGACGTGGTCGTCATATTCGTGCAAGCGAACGCGGGCCGACTCCACAGCATCCTCCGGCTTGTCGAAAAGACAAAGCTCCACTCCGGTCGCGTGCTCCGAGAAGAGCGCGAAGTTGACTCCGTTGCCACACCAAGTGGCGCCCAATGGGTAGGCGTGACCCTTCCAAATTCTGTGAGGTTTCATTTTCGGTCCAGTACCCGCCTCAACACGGCTTGCCGGGATGGGCAAAAAAAGATCCAACACAGGCCCGGTCTTGCGGACGTGCTGGCGACCACCCCTAACGATTGCGTTGATTGCAGATCGGCAGCATGATGGGGTAAGCGAGCACGCGGAAAAATCGGGCTCGTTTCTGGTCGCCCGAGGGAAATAGTCCGAAGCGGACTACAGTAGTTTTACCGGCTAAGAGCCGATCGACAGAATAGCTGCAAAGGGTGAATGCGACGCTCGGGACCACGTTCGTGCCGGCCGACGCTGGCGGGTTACGCGATGCTGGAGACAACGAGCAACCCAAAGTTGAAATTCGGCTTGATCGCGGCACTCCGAATAGGAAGCGCCTTCCTTTCCTTCGTGCTCAAGAATGAGCCGCGTATACGTTTCGATTTCGGCTGGTGTCGGGCGCAGCGCCGGCAGGAGCCAAGACAAGGCGGGGGGATGCGATGGCATGGCGGGAGGAGTTTGGGTTAAAAAAGGGCGGCGACGACCGGGTTGCTTGCTAGGATCGCGGAACGAGGCAATCAGGGGTAAGTCGAGCACCTGGCCTCGGTCGTCAGCGCTACCCTAGTGAAGCACAAAAACGGTCGACCGCCCATCGGGGGCAGACCGGATAGGGCCACCTGGAACTTTCGGTAAGCTCAATTCCGGCGGCCTTCTGGAGTGGTTTAGCACGGATGCCCGATAGGGCAAGGGCCTCTATTTCTCACAGTTGTCAGCACGCTCATTTTCGCCGGCGGCCGCGCGTGTGTACGCGAGTCGAGGGTTAGGAATTCTAAACCGAAAGCGAAAGACGCCCACCCTGCCCTGCGCCATAAAAAAGCCTCTCGGCGTGGAGCCGAGAGGCGTGGAAAATGAAACCGTTTGTACCGAGCGCGCCGTTTAAACGATATTCTCACTCTTGACCCACTGAATGGCGTGCCGCACCAGATCGGAACCTTTTTCGAGGTGCAGCTTCAGCTTCAAGTGTTCGCGATAGGAATCGATCGTCTTGACGCTGAGATTCAGCTTCTGCGCCACTTGCCGCGTACTGTAGCCATTGCCGATGAGCTGAAAAACTTCCATTTCGCGATCGCTTAAACTGTCGATCGAGAAAACCATTTCGTCCTTCTTGTTGTTGACGAGCCGGTGGAGCATTTTCTCCTTCATCTTATCGCTCAAATAGAGCTCGCCATTGAGGACGGAGCGGATCGCAGTGAGGATTTTGTCGCTCGCCTCCTGCTTCATGATGTAGCCTTTTGCTCCGGCGCGTAGGGCTCGCTCCGCATAAAGGCTCTCCTCGTGCATCGACATCACCAATACAGGCATCTCGACTGCCATGGCTTTGAGATTTTTCAACAATTCGATACCGCTCGTCGTCTTGAGCGAGATATCCACGACGGCGAGATCGGGCTTGAGTTTCTGAATCAGATCGAACGCTTTCGGCGCACTGTCGGCTTCTCCGCAGACAGTAAGGGTGCGTTCCTGATTGATGAGAACGGCGATACCAGCGCGGGTGATGGGATGGTCGTCCACGAGGAAGACCCGGTAGGCGCCGGTTTTATCTGCGGGCGCGGCAGGCTTTGTGGGTTGTTCAGGGAGTTGCGGTTTCATAAGCAGGTGATGTTGTAGAGAAAGTGCACTCGGCGCGAGCGCCACCTCCTGGTTCCGAGGTGATGGAAAAAGTTCCGCCAATAATGCCAGCCCGGTAGTTCATTAGGTGCAGCCCCACCCCCGGGCGGGAACGTTGCATGCTGGCGTCGAAGCCAATTCCGTCATCCTTGATCACGATGCGATGATGGGGACCGTCCGCCTCCAGCGAGATGGTGATCTCCTGGGCTTGGCCATGCCGGACGGCGTTGTTAATTGCTTCCTGAGTGATCCGATACACGTGCACGGCCGTATCGTGGTCGCAGGCCGGCGCGGCCCCGCTGGTGGTAAAGGTGCATTTGATCCCGTGGAGGAGCTGGACCTGATAGCTAAGGTCTTCCAGCGCCGACAAGAGACTGCTGGCCTCCAGTTGCACCGGACAGAGGCCGCGCGCCAGCGCGCGGGATTGCGCCACCGCATCGTTGGCAAGCCCGGAAATCATCGCGGCCTGCTCCGCCTCCTTCGGGTGAGTCGGCTTGAGGCGATCGCGCAAGGCAGCCGTCATACAGGCAATGCCGGTCAGCTGCTGCCCGAGGCCATCGTGAAGGTCGGCTCCAATCCGCTGCTGTTCAGCGTCGCTGATATGGAGAAGGGTTCGCTCCAAACGGCGGCGCTCGGTCACGTCGCGACCGTAAAAGATAGCCCCCGATCCGTTCTCCTCGTCGAAAAACACAAAAAGCTCCGCATACCACTCCTCGTCCTCGTCGTCCTGCCACCCGGTCAGGCTGAACGTGCCCGAGCCGCCGCGCAGGGCATTTTCCACCGCTTCTTCGCTCATCGGAAAGAGCCGGGTGAAGGGTTGGTTGAGCAGCTGGCGGGAAGTGATGCCTCGCTTGGCCAGACCGTCTCCTTCCGCCTCAATCACGGTACCCTTGGTGTCCAGCCGGCCCACGATCACCGGTAGGTTGCGCATGATCGCGCGGAGCAACTGGCTCTGCCGGCTCCTCGCCGCTTCCGCTTCCACCCGGCGAGTGACGTTGACGGAAAAGCCGAGAGCGCCCCGGCCGCGGGTTTCGTCGAAGTGATAGTAGCTCTCGAGATAATGGCGCCGGCTGCCATGGACCATCTCGCTGATGAAGTTGACGGAGCCGCCGTCCAGCGCGCTCTTGATCTCCTGTTTGTCCTGGGGATGGATATCAAGGAGGTTGGTTCCCACCAAGTCGCCTTCATTCAGGCCGATGTCGGCGAGTCCGCGCCCGCGGGATTCGAGGATCACACCGTTCTCGTCGATGCTGCTGACCACCACCGGCAAGCTCGCCAGGATGCCATTCAGAATCCGCGTCGTTCTCTGCAGCATTTCCTCGGCGCGAATACGGTCGGTAATTTCGGCCGCAGCCAGGCCGTTGAGGCGGCGCCCCTGTTCGTTGACGATGGAAAAGGAGTTTACCAACCAGTGCGTCTTCCCGTCCGTATAAGGGCCCGAGTTCACCCGTTCCAACTTGCCGGCGCTCTGCAGAAAGCTCGCGGGGCGGAAGTTCGCCGCGAATTGTTCGTTCTGGAAAATGATTTCGGCCTCGTCGTAAATACAGACAGCGCAAGGCACGTTGCGCAGAAACAGTTCGAACTGCTGCTGGCTCTTGCGGATGGTCGACAGCAGTTCGGCGTGGCGCATCGAATACCGGATCGCGCGTTCGAGCTGGGTGGTATTCAAACCCACCTTACACAGATAGTCGGCCGCGCCAGCGGCCAAGGCCTCCTGATCGATGTCGAAACTATCGTGACCGGTCAGCAGAATGATCGGCATCTCGCAGCCCTGGGTGACCGCCTCCCGCATCAGCTCGACCCCGGTGCGCCCCATCAATGCGTAGTCGAACAAACCGACGTCGTGCTCGCAGCGCCGGACGGCTTCCATGCCCTCGTCGTAAGAGCGCGCCCAGTCCACTTTGTATGTGCCGCGCAAGCTCTTGCCCAACAGGAAACTGATATAGTGAAAATCGTCCTCCTGATCCTCGACGATCAGGACGCGAATAGGCTCGGCGGCTTTTTGCTCCATGGTGGTGCGACTAAAAGTGGGTACGAAAGTATCTCTATAACTTGAGCGAAGACAGGCTTCGCCAGCTCAGAACGCAAATTAAGCAGGCAAAGAGAATTGTGCGAAGCTCCCGGTTGGCGGGTCTCCGCTATTAGCAAAAAATAGGCGCGTGGTGTCTACAAAACTCCGTGTATTAGGGACAAATACGGGAAAATCCCGGTAGGTCGTTACAATCTACTCCCTGATATCCCGGCGGCGATCCGCGACTTAACTCCTTGAAACAAGGCGAGCTGTAGCAATTTCCCCTGCAAAACCCACCGGGACATCATGTAGATGAGTGCCGCTGGTCGCCCGGCCGCGCCCATCCCACGCTCTACGGCGCCCCCCGGGGGAGCCCTCCGATATCACTTCCCTCACTACGCTCGGTAGGCGCCACAAGCAGGCGTGGGTACACTGAGTGGAGAGTCGCAAAGGCTCCTACACTATATGAAAACAACCCTGCAAAAACTCTCCCTTCTGTTCGTCGTTAGTTCCAGTTTGGCGTTCTTGATGCCCGGCTGCGCCGGCACTTCAACCCGCGAAAGCACGGGCGAATACTTGGACGATCGCGGCGTCACCGCTCGGGTAAAAACGGCCCTCATCGGGGATGAAATTGTAAAGGCCCGCGACATCAACGTGGAAACCTTCAAAGGCACCGTTCAACTGAGCGGCTTCGTGGATTCGCAGGAACAGAAAGCGCGCGCCGCGAGCATCGCCGCCGGCATCAACGGCGTCCGCTCGGTCGAAAACAACATCTCGGTCAAGAATAAGTGATCTTCTACCTCTCGTAGTGCAGCGACACTACGGGCGCGTTCTTGAATCGGCGCGTCCTGCCTGAAGAGCGACCTGCGGCGGTCGCCGCGCGCAGGACGGCGCCGATTTTTCGTGACGGGAGCCAGACCGCCGACGCAAGGGCGGCCTTCGCGCCCCGATCAATCGTCTCCGCACTCACTATGCGGGGCGGCCACGGGCTTGGATTCCGCGGAGGATCGATGGCGAAGGAAGATGGAAAGGACCACCATGGCCAAAATGGCCAGGAACTCGCTCTGCCAATTCTGGAACGATTCAAACCAAAAGCGGGAGGTGCCAACGTACTCCCACGTCGTCGTCGCCTCGCCCCCATGTTGCAATTCTTCTTCGCTGTGTAACTTGGCCCCGCTCCAGGCGTGGACTAAAAACGAAAAGAGAAACAAGGCAAAGAGCGCGATCGAGAGCGAATATTGATAAATCCGGAGGTACCATCCGCCGCGACGGACCGGCCACGGTGAGTCGGCGGTGACCGGCACATCTTCCTTGTGCTCCGGTTTGTCGGGATCGTGCGACTCCGCTGAGCCCTTCTGAAACAAAAACGAGGTCAGCACCACAAAGAGAAACATCTGGAGAAATTCGCTCTCCCAGTTTTCGCTCGTGGCTTCGGCGAAATGGGGCGTCTTCAAGTATTCGCCCATCTCGACCGGGGGTCTGCCGTGCTCCTCTCGCTCTTGGTTGTATTCGCGGAAGCCCGCGAGCACTTGACCGCCGAAAAGCGTCCCGATAAAAATCACGAGCAACACGACGGAGAGTCCATTGTTGCGGAAAAAGCGTTTCATGAGGGTGCAAACCCCGGTCGAGCGGCGAGGTTCCGGCACCTTGCCAGGAACACTTCATCGGTAAATACCTGCATCGGCAGCGCGAGTACCGACGACCGTCCGCTTGCGGATGCAGAAACGAGAACGGCCCGCGCCAACCGAGGGCGCGGGCCGCTTGCTTCTCTACTTCTGCTCGGGACGTTCAGGAACGTCCACCTTTGCGGCCGATTTCAGCCATGCGTTCACGGTCTTGACTGACCGCTTCGCCGCCTTTTCGGCCAATTACTGCCATGTGCTCGCGATCGCGGCTAACCGCTTCGCCGCCTCGGCGGCCGATCTCGGCCATGTGCTCGCGGTTTCGACTCACCGCCTCACCGCCTTTTCGACCGATCGCACTCCGTTGTTCGGGCGTGAGGTTATCTTTGAGCCGGCCATCTTCCGGTCTCCGCACTTCACCTTGACCGCTGGAGCGGCGCGCTTGTGAACCGTGTTCGCTGTTCGCGTCCACGTTTTCGTTATCCATGCGCTGTTCGGTCGAGGTCATGTTTTCCTCCTGCCGACGATCATCTTCTTGGGCTTGAGCCATTGTCGTTCCTTTCGTTTCGGGTTCGCCGTAAGTTGTACGCGCTCAATCTAGCCCATCACGCGACCGTCCGGTATCGGCGCTCTTCCCGTATCGTTCATGGGGCGTAAAAACCGTCGCCGCACTCGGCAAAGTTCCTGCAGTACCCGGCCGAGAAGGCGGACTCCGCCCTCCCCTGCGTGCGCACGGCCTCTGCGCGCACAGGCGCACTTTCCGATTTTCCGACCTTCCAAGCCGGGCCACACCCCATGGCGCCGCCCCACTTAAAAAACTAGATTGGTGGCATGAAAAACTCACCTCAACCCAAGACAGTTTTGCACGGTCAGGGCGCCGGAGAAATCAGCGACGCCGATTTGGAAAAACGCGCGCGCGAAATCGCGCTCATTCAGGGACGGGGCGAGGAGAACGTGACGGAGGAGGATCGCGCCGCCGCCTACGCCGAACTCTCCGGTCAGACTCTGCCCGAAACCACCGTCGACGATGCCCGGAGCCTCGGCGCCTTGTCGCGGGATCCGTCCGACCCGCCTTCGTTGAGCGGAGGCGAAACGCCGCATTCCGAAGAGCCCAACGAACAAGCCGAATTGGAGCGCATGGTCCTCGAAGGCGTGGAGGAAGCGCAGCACGATCAGATGGTCGAAGCCGGCAAACGGCGTCAACTTTGAGGTCCTCCCGCGGGGCCTTCACTCCCATGGTCAAGGACGCAAGCACGCTCACGGTCGCCGGCAAGACACTGCCGGTCTCCAACCTGAACAAGGTGTTGTATCCGGAATCCGGATTCACGAAGGGAGACGTGATTCGGTACTATATGGAGATTGGCGCCGTGCTTCTCCCGCACTTGAAGAATCGCGCGCTGACCTTAAAGCGATATCCGGAAGGAGTGGACAAATTTTTTTTCTACGAGAAGCGTTGTCCGACCCATCGCCCAAAATGGCTTCGCACCGCTTCGGTCTATAGCGAACGCCGCGGGGAGAACATGGACTATTGCTTGGCCAACGACCTGCCGAGCCTCGTCTGGGCCGCCAATCTCGCGGATCTCGAGTTACACACCTCGCTCGCCCTGGCAAAAAACCAGGAGCGGCCGACCTCGCTCGTATTCGATCTCGATCCTGGCGAGGGAGCAAACGTCGTCGATTGCGCCCAGGTCGGATTGTGGATCAAGGCGGCGCTGGCGAAGCGAAAACTCGAGTCGTGGATCAAAACCTCCGGTTCGAAGGGGCTCCAGCTTTACGTGCCCCTCAACTCCGCGGTTACTTTCGAGACCACCAAAGCCGTCGCGCGGCAACTTGCCGAGGCCATCGAGGCCGAGCACCCCGAGCGTGTCGTCACCAAAATGGCGAAGGCGCTCCGGCGGGGCAAAGTCATGATCGATTGGAGCCAGAACGATCAGCACAAGACAACGGTGTCGGTCTATTCCCTTCGCGCGACGAAAATTCCGGGAGTGTCCACTCCTCTCCTGTGGACGGAAGTCGAGGCGTTGCTCAAACAGAAGGACCAGGAACGCGTGCGCTTCAGTCCCGAGCAAGTGCTCGCGCGGGTAAAGAAGCACGGCGACCTGTTCGAGCCCGTGCTAACGCTCAAGCAGAAGCTGAAACCGTGATGAGGAGTTCCCGTCGCTAATCGCGAAATGGGGATCGAAAGGTAGGGCGAGGCCCCAGAACGCGCGTCAGTCCGCCACCGGTTCCCTCGTCACATCGCGCGCATCCTTGTCTTCGCGGAGTCCGAGAAAAACCGGCTGGCGCAGGAGTCCGTCGCGCGTCCACTCGCTAAATTTAATCTGGGCCACGAACCTTGGCTCCAACCAGGTTACTTCGCGCATGGCGCTGGCGGACATCCCTTGACCGAAGCGGGAGCTGCGCGGGCGGGGAAGATTCGCGAACGGGCACTCCGTCTGCGCGTGCTTGGTGAACATCGCGTGGAGAGACTTGAGCGACTTTCCGTCGAACCCTGTTCCCACCTTGCCGGCAAAAAGGAGCTCCTTTCCTTCGTAATAGCCGACCAAGATGGCGCCGAAATGGCTGCGGGATCCCCCCGGCGGCGTGAACCCTCCAATGACGAACTCCTGCTCGTGAGAAATCCGGCATTTTATCCACGTGCCGCTTCGCCTTCCCGGTTCGTAGAGCGAATGGGGCGTTTTTGCCACCAACCCCTCGAAGCCCTTTCGCCTCATCTCGGATAAAAACTCAGCCGGCGCCTTTCTGAAAACGGGGGAAAGCTTGATCGCTTCCGGGGCGTCGGAAAGCAATGCAGCAAGCGCCGCTTTGCGTTGTTCGATCGGCTCGTTCAGCAAAGAGCGGCCATCGAGGTGGAGAAGATCGAACGCATAGAAAAACAGGGGCGCGCGAACCACTCCTCGCCGGGCGTTCTGGAGCAATTGAAAAGTCGGTTTTCCGTTCTCATCGAGCGCGACGATCTCGCCATCCACAATGGCGGAGCGGCAGGAAAGACGGCTCAGCGCTTCGACCAGGCTCGGGTAATCGCTGGAGAGGAGTTTTTCGTTGCGCGACCAGAGATCGGCCCGCCCGTTCTCCACTAGAGCCAACGCTCGAAATCCGTCAAACTTGACTTCCAACAACCAGTCGCCCGCGGGCACGGCGCCGACTCCGAGCACCTTCATCGGCTCGATGAATCTTAGAGCCGCGGCGTTTTTTTTTGAACCGCGGGTCTGCCGGCTTTTTCCGGCCGCAGTGGCAACGGCCGCGGGAGCGGCCGCCGGGACCCGTTTCGCCGTCTTCGCCGTGGGCGCACGCCTGTTCTTGGCCGCGGCTCCGTCGGCAATTTCCTGGAGTGAACGGCCCGTTTTTACCGAGACGTCTCTGCCCTGCGTTTTGATCGCTGTTGTTTTGGCCCCGCCGGAGTTGCGAATGACCAGCCAGTTCGCACGGTCCGCATCCGTCGTCTTCATTCTTACGAGCGTCCATTCGCCCGAACACTTTTCCCCTTCGAGACGAAAATGCACCTTTCCTCTCCGCAGTGCCCCGATGGGAGGGCCGCTGTCGACCGTGTAGAGTCCGCGATCCCACAGCATAACCGTTCCGGCACCGTAGTTGCCAGCGGGGATCGTGCCTTCGAAGTCGCCGTAGTCGAGCGGGTGATCCTCGACCTCGACCGCGAGGGACTTCTCGCCCGGCTTGAGCGGGAGGCCTTTGGGCACCGCCCATGACTTATAGACACCGTCCATCTCGAGTCGCAGGTCGTAGTGAAGGCGGCTGGCGTCATGCTTTTGGATCACAAAGCGAAATCTTCCGCCTTGGCCGGTCGCCTTGACCCGCGACGATCCGGCCGGCTCTCCGCTTACAGCCAAGTTCCGTTTCGCGTGATAGCGGCGCAGCGCGGCCACCGATTTGGGCATTCGCGACGAGAGAGAGCGAGGTTTGCGCATGCGGGGCTCTTTCTAAGCTGCTTTCTTACGCGGGCGTTTTTTCGCGGATGTCGTTTTCTCCCGGGTTTTCTTTGGCCCTGCAGAGCTCTGTTCGAGGCTCTTCTGCAGAACAGACACCAGGTCGATGACCTTCCCCGTGGTGCGCGCTGCCTTGGGCGGAGCGGGCAGGTCGCGCCCCCCGCTCTCGATTTTCTGATCGATCACTGCCATGAGAGCGGAACGATAATCGTCGGTGTAACGTCCGGGGTCCCACTCGACCGTCATCTGGTCGACGAGCTGTTTCGCCATCTCGATCTCCTTCTTGCCGTATTTTTCCGAAGCAGCAGGGATGTTGAGTTCGGTATTGTCCACGAGTTCTTCCGCGAAATGCATGAGTTCGAGCACCAGTGCGTTGCCCTGCGGCTTGACCCCAGCGAGATGCTGGCGCGTTTTTATCACGACCTTCGCGATCCCGATCTTTCCGGTCTCGGCGAGCACGTCGCGCAATAGTCCATACGCGTTGGCGCCGCCCTTGGCCGGCTCCAGATAGTACGGCTTGTTAAAGAACATGGGATTGATCTCTTCCGTGTTCACAAAGTCCATGATGTCCACCGTCTGCGTGGCCTCGATGTCCACCCGTTTGAAGTCGTCGTCTTTGAGCACGACGTATTTGCTCTTTTCGTATTCATAGCCTTTCACGATCTGGTCCCAGGGCACTTCTTTCCCATCCGCTTCCGCCACGCGCTTGAAATTGATCGGGCTGAGATCGGAGCCGCGGAGAAGATTGAATTTCAGCTCCTCCCGTTTGGTCGCGGGATAGAGCGAGACGGGAATATTGACGAGACCGAAGCTGATCGAGCCTTTCCAGATTGAGCGCATGATAGATACAGGATGAAGGTTTTAGGCGGGCGGCACCCGGCGAGCGGCGGACGGCGTACCCGGGTTGACATTGCCTTCGCCGGGAGTCGGTTCATCGGCCGCGGGTTCGGCCGCCGTGACGGAGTTACCCTGACGCCCCCGGTCCCCCTCCCGCGACGTAACTCGACGGTTGAGGAGAAAGAGGACGAATGGGATCAGGACGATCAACCCCAGGATGACGATGACGTAGCCCATGTTATTAATATAGTGACACCAGGCGCCAGCCCAAGCGGGCATGCCCCCCACCGCCCTACCGGGTAAATCTACGGTCAGCCCTCGGTGCTTCTGCCTTGTCAGGTGGACACGGGGGATATTGCCGCCCCCGAAACCGGCTTGGGCCCCGATGGTGACTTGCTCTGGTGAGTGTTAATTAAGGCTATGAATTCCGCGACCCGACCGCCCGCCACCGCGCAATCAGCCGAAGCCGAATGGATGCTTAACGGTCCCGACTTTTTCAAAAAGATCGTAGTAGACCGCCGGGCCACGCGCCATTTTACGGACGAGCCCGTGCCCGATACGGTGCTGCGCTCCATCCTGAGCATGGCGCAGCAGGCACCTTCCGGGTACAACTTTCAGCCGTGGAGGTTTGTCGTGGTCAGGGAACGCGCCAACCGGAAGCGTTTGCAAAAAGCGGCGTTCGATCAGGAAAAGATCGGGGAAGCGCCCGTGGTGATCGTGGCTTTCGGCCAGCGAGACGGATGGAAGGAGAAGATCGACGACATTCTGCGGCTGCAGGTGGAGAACGGCACACTCGAAGCATCGCAGGTCCAGAAAACAAAGGAGGGCGCGCTGCAGTTTTTAACCACGCTCGACCCCGCCCTTTGGCTCAACCGGCACGTCATGATTGCGTTTACGTTTCTCATGCTTGCGGCGGAAGCCGCCGGATGGGACACCGCCCCCATGGAGGGATTCGATGCCGCCGCCGTGCGCGAGGCGCTGGACCTTCCGGGCGATGCGGAAGTCATGGCCATCCTGGCGATCGGACGTGCGGCTAAGCCTCTCGCCAAGTACCCGGGGCGGCTGCCGCTCGACGCGATTTTCTACGACGAAAAGTACGGCCAGCACTGGCGCGCGGAGATGACGTGAGGCGCCACGAGCTGTTCCTCAGCCGGTGGAACCTGCCGTCCCGGCAGGTTAGCCCGCCGAGACGGCGGGCTCCACCATGACGGCACGTTTTTCGAACGTGGCCACATCTCTGCCCGATTTTCGGCGGCGCGGCTTACTTCGTTCAGGTAAACTACCGGACATGGAAACTCTCATCGCACCGGCTCAATTTTCTCCCACCCTTCCACCCGAAATTGCCAAAGAGCGTCGCGTGCCCAAGCTGGCCGCTATGGTGCCTGCCTTGCCGCCCAAGGACCGAATGATGCGCGCGTTCCTCGTCCGGGATCCGGCGGCCGAAGGCATTTTCCTCGTTGGGGTGAAAACGACGGGGATTTTTTGCCGGCCCACGTGTCGAGCCCGGAAACCGAAGCCGGCGAATGTCGAATTCTTTGCCACTGCCTCACAGGCTCTCCATGGCGGCTACCGCGCCTGCAAGCTTTGCCGCCCGATGGACGCGGTGCAACCTCCCCCTCCCCTGGTGCAGCGCTTGCGCGACGCCGTGGAACGCGATCCCACGGGGCGCCTGACGGAAAAAGAGCTGCTGCAACTGAAAATCGATCCTTCGACGGCGCGTCGTCAGTTTCGGAAGTACTACGGTATGACGTTTCATGCCTACCAGCGTGCCCGTCGCATGGGACTGGCCCTCAAGGACGTAAAAGCCGGCAGCCGCGTCATCGATGCGCAGCTGGACCGGGGTTTCGAATCCGGCAGCGGTTTTCGCGACGCGTTCGCGAAAATCTTCGGCGAACCTCCGCGCCGCGCCGCCGTCACCGCGAGCTGCCTGTGGGCACAACGCATCGACACCCCTCTCGGCACGGTGCTCGGCCTGGCCGATGACCGCGGCCTGCACGTGCTCGACTTCGTGGATCGGCGCGGGCTCGAACGGAAACTGGCTTTGCTGAGAAAAAAATACGGAGCTGCGATTGTGCCGGGCGAACATCCGCACCTTCGCCGCGCGGCGGAGCAGCTCGCCGAGTATTTCGCCGGTGAGCGGCGCGAGTTTCAACTTACCTTCGCCCTCAGCGGTTCCGAATGGGAGAAACGCGTCTGGGCCGGCCTGCTTGATATTCCATACGGTCAAACGAAAAGCTACAGCCAGCTAGCCGCGGAACTCGGCGAGCCCCGCGCGCGGCGGGCGGTGGGTCGAGCCAACGGCCTGAATTTTCTCTGCATTGTCATCCCTTGCCATCGAGTCATTCGGGCCGACGGAAGTCTTTGTGGCTACGGAGGCGGACTGTGGCGGAAACAGTGGTTGCTCGCCCACGAACGCAAACATGCAGAAGCCTTGGAACATTAATTTGCTGCTGAGGAAATCTCGACGACGATCTTGCCGAATTGGCTTCCTCGCTCCATCAGGGCAAACGCGTCCGCTGCCTGCTCGAGAGGAACCACGTCGCTCACCACCGGCTTGATCGCGTGCCTGCCGACGAAGTCCACCATCTCCGTCCAGTCACGCGGGCTTCCCATGGTCGTGCCCAGCAGCGAAAGCTGGCGCCAAAAAACCTTGCGCAAGGCGAGCTTCGAAGGATTCCCCCTCGTGGCGCCAAAGAACACCACCCGCGCTCCTGGCGCGCAGAGATCCAACAAGTGATCGAAGCCCTCCCCTCCTGCGCTATCGAGCACGACGTCGAAGGGGCCTCCACTCGCGCTGGCCTGGGCAGCCCAGCCGGGTTGGGTATAATCGAACCCTCCCTTCGCACCGAGCGTTTTTGCCCGGGCGAGCTTCTCCAAACTGCTGGAAGTCACCCATACTTCCGCGCCGCTTTTGACCGCGAACTGCAAAGCGCCGAGCGCGACGCCACCGCCGATCCCCGTGATCAGAATGCGTTCGCCCCGTTGCAATCGAGCGCGGCTATACAAGGCGCGATAGCCGGTCAGACCGGCTAGAGGCAGCGCGGCCGCTTCGTGCCAGGAGAGAAATCCGGGCTTGGGCGCAAGCTGGGCGACCGGCACCGCCACTTTTTCCGCCAGCGTCCCCGAGCGAGGGAGACCGAGAATTGAGAATGCAGGCCCTTGTGCCGCTTCCGAGGTTCCCCAATCGAAGCTCGGATTGATAATCACTTCACGGCCTATCCACGATCCCTCCACGTGAGCGCCGACGGCGGAAACCACCCCTGCCCCGTCGGAGCCGGGAATGCACGGAAACGAAAGGCCCGCGTACTGGCCCTGCTTGATCCACACGTCGCGATGGTTGAGGGCAGCGGCGCGCAAACTAACGACCACCTCCAGCGGCCCGGGGCTCGGCGCGGGAGTCTCGGAAACAGACAGCTCGTTGATTTTCGACAGAATGACAGCGCGCATGAGGATGAGTGATTGAAAGCTTTGGGGCGGCCGGCAACCTGTTACGGTCTTCTCCCTCAATTCTCAAACGTGCTGATCGCATTTCACAAGCCCTATGGGGTTCTCTCGCAGTTTACTCCCGAACCCGGGTCGAAGTGGCGGACACTGGCCGACTTCGGCCTTCCGAAGTCCGTCTACCCCGTCGGACGTCTGGATGCCGATTCGGAGGGCCTCTTGCTTTTGAGCGACGAACCGCGGCTGAATTCGGATCTCCTCGACCCCAGGGGCGAACATCGGCGCGAATACTGGGTGCAGGTTGAACGCGTTCCCGCGACTGACGCCTTGGCCCGCCTCAGCCGCGGAAATCTCGACCTCGGCGATTTCCGCACGCTGCCCTGCGCGGTGCGCCGCTTCGATCCGCCGTCGGATCTGCCGGCGCGCAGGCCACCGGTCCGCTTCCGCAAGACCGTGCCGGATTGCTGGCTTTCGATGGAGCTAATCGAGGGCAAAAACCGCCAAGTCCGCCGAATGACCGCCGCGGTCGGCCATCCGACGTTGCGCCTGATCCGCGCCCGCATCGGACAATTCCCCCTCGGCAAGCTCGAGCCAGGCAAATGGCGCCCCTTGACTGAAGTCGAGCGCGCACAGGTATTCGACTGACACGCACAAATGCCGCTACTGTTTCCGTCTTGATCAGCGAAAATCAGCGCTATCGGCTCGGAAAGGCCGCGGCGGAATGAACAGAAGATAACGAAGGGAACGAAGAGACACCAGTGAGAGCGGGATTGTCCGCCATGCGTTGCCTGGCCTCATATCCCCAGATCACAGGCGGCTCTTCGTTCCCTTCGAGATCTTCTGTAATCGGGTTGGGAATTGAGATTGAGTCGAGGTCACGTGCGACGAATCCACGAGACGCTCGCCCGACCCAACGCGAAGCTCGGTCGCAAAATTCCGTTCAGGGCTCCCGCGACCAGCGGCTGGCGAGAAAGCCTCCGGCGATCAATTGGCCTGTGTGATAGATCATGACTGGAAGCAAAATTGCACTTAGGGCGGGGTGAGCGCCGAAAATCAATCCGGCCATCGGCACTCCGGTTGCCAGGGATTTTTTGGACCCGCAAAAGACCGCGGCGATCTTGTCCGCGCGTGAGAAGCCGCAGGCCCGGCTCGTCGCAAACAGCACCCCCACCATGATTGCAAAAACTCCGCCCGTAAGAGCGACCGTGACGACGACAGTCTTCACTCCATTCTGAGTCCAAACCCCCGTGCGCAGCGAGTCGCAGAACGACGTGTAGACCAACAGCAAGATGGTGCAGCGATCGACAATCTGAATGCCTTTCTTCCGGGCTTCGGCCCAACGGCCAAGGAGCGGGCGCAGAAACTGGCCCGCGGCAAGAGGCAGGAAAAGCCAAAGGGTGAGGTCGAGGATCACCTTCCCGACCGGAACCGCATGTCCCGTGGTGGTTGCAATCCAGCCGACCCAAAGAGGGGTGATGAAAATTCCCAGGACACTTGAGAACGCCGCGTTGAACACCGCGGCCGGCACATTGCCTCGGGCCGCAGCAGTCAGGGCAACGGACGAAGACACGGTCGAGGGCAAAGCGCACAGATAGAAAAAACCCAGCCGAAGGTCCTCGCCCACCGCTCCTTCGAGCCCCCGCCAGATTGTCCAACCAAGCAAAGGAAACACGACGAACGTGGAGAGTTGAACCACGACATGAAGCCGCCAGCTCAGGACGCCCGCTCGCAGAGCCAGAGACGAGAGCAACAGCCCATGAAGGAAGAAAATGAGCGCGATACCGCCCTTGTTTAGTTTTTCGGGCTGTAAAATGCCTCCCTGCGAGCCCGGCTCCGGAAACAACCAGGCCAAAACGACCGCTGCCGCCATTCCGAGCAAAAACCAATCGATCTTCAGCTTCACGAATTCTGCGTCCCTGCGGTTCGGCCGGTCCTTCGACGCTGCCACAAAGCGATCAATTCCTGACGCTCGGACAACGGGAGGAGCCGCCACATCAGCCCGGCATAGAGCGCGACGCCAGTGGCAATAGCCACGCCGATGCCCAAGGACTCGGAAATCCGCCCCGAAGGAAGAAAGCGCGCCCAAACCCAGGCGATGGCCGCGACGGCGACGGCCATGACCACGGTGCCGAAAACAATTCGCCCAAGATCGTTCAGCAAGTGCCGGAAGGCCAGGTCCGGCTGGTCGCGCGAAAGCCGGGCTTGCAGGTACCACGCCTGCACCGCGCTGGCCACATTGCCCGCGATCGCCAGGCCTAAAATCGACAGCGGGCCCATCAAAGCGATGCTGAGCGCAAGATTGACCGCGAAGCTGAGCAAGGCTGCCCGCACCGGTGTCCGGCCATCTTTGCGCGCATAAAAAGCGCGCAGCACAAGGTTGACAAAGGATAGGAACGGAAGTCCCAGGGCGTAAACCGCAAGAATCGGAGTCATCATCGCCGTGCCCTCCTCGGTGAACGCACCGTGTTCGAACAGCACCCGGATGATCGGCCCGCCCAGCAACAAGAGTCCTGCCGCGGCAGGCACGTTGATGAGCAAAATGAGCCGCATGCCCTGCCGATACGCGGAAGCGAGCTGGCCAAAATTTCCCTCCGCCGCGTAACGAGAGATCAATGGGAAAACAACCGTCGACACCGCGACCGCGAACACTCCGATCGGCAACTCCATCAGGCGCGTGGCGTAGTTGAGGATCGATACCGCGGCATCGTTCAGCGACAAACCGATCAGCCGCGAGACCGTCATGTTGATGAGGTAGATGGCCGAACCCAATACGGTGGGAGCCATAAGCGCCGCGACAGCCTTGACTTGCGGGCTTCGCGCCAAATCCAGGCGCGGACGCCAGCCCTGCCGGGCCAGCGCCACCGCCGGCACCGCCATCTGGAGGAAGCCGCCGATCAACACTCCGACACAAAACCAGTTCATCTTGGTTTCGTCCGTCCCGCCCGACCACCACACCGCCGCGGCAAGGAATCCAAGCATGGAAAGGTTGAGCCAGATCGGCGAGAGTGCCGGCTCCAGGAACCGATTTAATGTCTGGAGCGTCGCGCTAAAGGCAGCGGCGAGACAGACGAAAACCAGGTACGGGAAAAGAACCACGGCCAGGCGTGCCGCCAACGCCCACCTTGCAACCCCCGCTTCGTCCTGTCCGCAAGCGATCGCCGCGCGGCGCACCCATTCTTCCTGCCCGAACAGCGCCATCGCGAACAAGACGATCGCCCCCGATGCCAAGAGCAGCCAGCTCGAAACCTGATTGACCAAAGCAAACGCGCCAGACCGCTGCTGGCGGACGAGTTCGTCGTTCAGCGTGGGCACGAAGGCGGCCGTCATGCCCCCCTCCGCCAAGAGGCGCCGGAAGAGATTGGGCAATTGGAAGGCCGTGCCGAAGGCGGAAGCGAGCGCGCTGACACCGAAGACGTGGGCAAATGCGATTTCGCGCGCAAGGCCGAGCACACGCGACATCATCGTTGCGGTGGCCACGACGCCGATATTTTTCAGGCTCTTCGACACCGCTACGGTTTTCGGGATGCACGTTGGTGTTAGCAAGTTAAACAACGCGGGAAGGCGCGGTTGACGAGATAGCGTACAACACTCCCAAGGCGTACGCACCGAAGGCAAATCTCCGTCAACCTCGGCCGCAAGTGGCGGCTCGCTGCTGAAACTGGTTTGTTTCTCGTTATTTGTTCCCTCGATACGTGCGATTTTCGACTCCGGTTACTTTTGCGCGCCGATGATTGACGGACGTTTCTTCGGGCGACACCCTGCCACTGCCATGCCGATCGTGCCCAAACTCATCGAAAAACTCCAGCGCCACCCGAAGCGCGTCGTTTTTCCGGAAGGAGGCGACCCGCGCGTACTGCAAGCGGCTCGTCAATGGGTGACCCGTCGCATGGGCGCACCCATTCTCCTCGGCGACCGAACCCTGATCAAGGCCACTGCTCAACGCCTCGACATCAACCTTCAGGGGATGCGCATCATCGAGCCGGAACGAAGCGAGGATCTCGAGGGATTTGCCGTCCAGTTGGAGACGCTGCGCCGGGACAAGGGCCTGACGTTGCCGCAAGCCCGCGCCGCGGTTCGCGATTCCAACTACTACGCCGTTCTCATGCTGGCGAATAGCCAAGCCGACGCGATGGTGGGCGGCGCGACCAGCACCGCGTCCAGCGCCCTGCGTCCCCTCTTCCAGATCATTCCCCGGCAAGAACACTCCAAGACCGCGTCTTCGCTGATGATCATCGACTTCGACGAGAAAAAAGTCGGCAGCGACGGAGCCCTCTTTTTTGCGGACTGCGGCGTATTGCCGGAACCGACCGCGGAACAGTTGGCCGACATCGCGCTCACCACGGCCACGGTCGCCCGTCATTTGACGAATGAAGTGCCGCGGGTGGCCATGCTCAGTTGGTCCACCTTGGCCGACTCCGCCCATCCCGCCCTCCTAAAGGTCCGACGCGCCACCGAACTAGCCCGCCTAAAGGCTGCCGCGGCGAAACTGGAGATCGAGATCGATGGACCGCTCCAGGTCGACGCGGCGCTGGATACGCTTGCAGCGGAAACAAAAAAAGTCGGCGGGACGGTCGCGGGTCGGGCCAACGTGCTTATTTTTCCCGATCTCGCGGCGGGCAACATCGCTTTCAAACTCGTGCATATCCTGGCCGGCGCGAATTCCTTCGGCCAGATCATCACCGGCTTGAGTCGTCCCGCGGCCGAAATCAGCCGCGGTTCGAGCGCTCACGACGTCTTCGGGGCCGCTGCCATCGTCGGCTGCCAAGCGATCGATCGCCGGCTGCTTTACGGAGCGGCATGAGTGACGCTGCCACTCGAGTTTGGAGCTTAGGGTTTGGAGTTGAGGGTTAGTTTTCCCGAACTCCAAACTCCAAACCAGAAACGAAACTACCAACTTAGCCTATGGCGCCCCCTCCGAATCCCGCCGATTTGCCTCCGTTGCCATTACTGCACGAGCCGACTAATACGTCGACCAAGCGCGTATTTGTCGCGGCGACGCGAATGAACGACGGAAAGACGACGACCTGCCTCGGACTTTTCGCCGCTCTTTTGTCGCTCTACCCGAGGGTGGGCTTCATCAAACCTGTCGGTCAGCGTTTCATCGAGGTCGACGGACACAAGGTCGACGAGGATTCTTACCTGCTCGATGTGATCTACAACGTTCACGTGCCGATTGAGAGCATGAGCCCCGTGACGGTGGACGGTACCTTCACGCGCCGCTTCTTGAAGCAACCCGCCTCGATGCTGGCCGAGCTCGAGGACAAAATCTGCCGAGCTTTCGACCGGGTGTCGTGGGAGAAGGATTTCACCTTGATCGAAGGCACCGGCCACGCCGGCGTGGGCTCCGTCTTTAATTTGTCCAACGCTCGGGTAGCCAAGCTGCTCAAAGCGAAAGTCGTGCTGGTGACCCCCGGCGGGATCGGGCGGCCGATCGATGAGATCGCCCTGAACAAAGCTTTGTTCGACCAGGCCGGAGTGGAGGTGATCGGCGCGATTCTCAACAAGGTCGACGCGGATAAGATGTCGCAAATCGTCGAATACGCCGGACTCGGCCTTCAGCGCCTCGGCGTTCCTCTGCTTGGAGTGTTGCCGGTCCAGAAGATGCTGACCGCTCCGAATCTTTCCCAGATCGTCGAGGAAATAGAAGGCAAGTGGCTCAACGCGCGGCATCTGGGCACAAAGCAGCGCGTGCAGCGCGTCGTCGTCGGCGCGATGACCGCCAAGGGTGTCATCGACTACCTCCAACCGGGAGTCCTTTTGATCACGCCCGGCGACCGGGATGACATTATCCTTGCCGCCGTTTCGCACGCCAAACTTCCGGGCGACAAGTCCATCGCCGGTATCATTCTCACTAACGATATCCTGCCGCACCCCAAGCTCCTCGATCTGCTTGCGCAGACCGACATCCCCGTCATCGCGGCCAAGGAAGAGAGCTATACGCTGACGTCAAAAATCAACAGCATGACGGTCAAGACCCAGCCCCAGGACACGGACAAGATTCCTGTGATCAAAAGCCTGATCACCGAGCACGTGGACCTGAAAAAGCTCCTGGCTCGCTGTTGAGCCCGGCGCGGCCAGGCGATGCCTGGAGCTTAGAGTCTCGAGCTAAAAGCAGCACCTTGCTTCCCGCTCTCGGCTCTGGGCGCAACACTCCCTCCATTTTGTAACTACGAGGCTACCGGCTGCCCGCCTCGATCACGGGAACGCTGTCACACGCAACGTCTCCGCCTCCGGCACCACATCGGTGGAACCGGTGGGGATTAACGCCGGCGGATGTCCCAGGTAAATGACTTTGTAACGATTCACGGCCAACCAGGACCTCGGCTCCGGCCTATCCTTCAGCACCCAAACTCGGCGGTCGGCGAGCGCCCTCAGCTGGCCATCGTAGATCATCAGCGCAAGTTCCGCGTCTTCGGAAACCGGCACGGCAATCAACGAATTCACAGACTGAAGGTCGTAAGGAAGAAGAAGTTTTTGCCCCGCGACCAGAGCGCCTGCCACTTGCTGGGGACTGGCTTCAAACGTACCCATGATCGGGGCAGCCGGCGCCGTTTCCGGAGGCGTGTGCTCCCATACGACGTACTGGCGGTCCGGCCTCTCGAAAAAGCGGCGCTCGGCGACTGACAAACCGTCGGGACCAACTTCCGCGGACGCCGGGCTGGATCCCGCCACTTCCTGGTCGCCGCGGTTCACTTCCGCGGCCGGCACGATGTGCACCCCCACCGCGGGACCGAGCAAAAAGAGCGGAATCATCCAGGACGTGATCGCGCTGATCCAGGTGAAGCTGGCTTCGGAAACCGCTTCGACCGGCGGAGGCCGGGACGGAGCTGGCAGCTGCGCAAGTTCTCCGTTGATGCGCTTCAACTCCGCGTGCAGTTCGCCGGGCCTGCGGGCGGCGTCGCTTCCCACCTGACGCTCGGCCTCGCCCAGACATTGGCGATAGTCCGAAAACAGCGTCCAGCCGCAGCCCGCCGCCTTTCCGGCACAGCGTTCGATCTCGAGCCGTTGCAGCCACCAGACCGCGACGCGCAACAAGAGAAGAGAACCCAAGGCGAGGCCGGTCCAGAACACAGACGCCGGCTCAGGACCGTACACCCAGACCGATCCGCCGATGCAGAGCCAGAGGGGCAACGCGAAACGCCAGCGCGCAAACAAGAGAGGCGCCGCCCAGATCGCTTTTTGCAGACGGAGCCAGAAGATCGCGACCGCGACTTTTTCGCCTCGTGCTTTGAGCAAACGGCCTTTTTCGCCGTGCCACGCGTCGTGGCTGACAAACTCGAACCGGTCGGGCACTTGACCTGCGAAAGCCAACAGCACGGTCTCGCCGCGCGTCAATTTCGGAGCCGAGAAAAGCCGTTGCATCTCCGGGTCTCGTGCGCAGGCGAACCTGGTATGGAGGCTCCGGATCGTCGCCTGGAGGACGGCATCCGGCTCGAGGCACAATACCATCAAGCGGCTATAGTCCGCCCCGGCATCGGCTTCGATCCAGCGCTGCCTCACCGCGATACCGACCGCCTCGTTCAATGTCGCGGCCAGTTGATTGAGCAGCCGTCCTGCGTCTCCATCCTTCTTTTCAATCGCTTGGATGTACGGAAGCGCGGTCAGCGCTCGTACCAAGTCGGCGCCATCGTCCGAACCCTCTTTCTTGGCGAACGCTTTGAGCATCGGCGCGTCGATGCGTTTGCCCCTGACGGTGAAGCGAGCGTCATCCGCGCCCAGGTTGAGCCAGGCTGCGGCGGCGATAGCCGATCTCACGGTGGCGGTCGAGAGCCCGTCCCACCCGGTCAACTCGCTCAACCGGCGCATCTTCTCCAACCGCTCCGCCACAGGCTTATAGGCCGGCGTCGCCGCGACGAAGGCGCTCAGCGTATCGCGTTCGTCGAGCGCGAAGAGCTGCCGAATGCCCTGCTCCCAATTTGCCTCCTTCGCGAAATACTCGGAAGCTTCCGCAACGGTGAACGAACGGTCGTTGTAGACAAAAAGTCGCTCGGATCGCGCGAGTTGGTAACGGTCTCTGACCGCCTCGTTGTTCAGCCAGGCCTGGACTTCATGCGGTCCCCAACGGCCGTCAACCGACGTGGTCAGCAATCCTTTGAGCAGACTCGCCAACTTTGCGTCGCCCGCGGGCATTAGCTCCACCGCTCCGGCCTTCGGCGCGTTCGGTTCTTTCTCCTGCAGCAAAGCCTCCGCACGGGGCCGCAGCTCGACCAGTTGCTTCGATATGTCCCGATTCAGCCACAGGCCGAGAACATGTCGTCCGAGCACGGTCTCTTGCAGCACGCGGCCAAGGGTCCAGTAATCCCAGGCGCAAAGCGCGCGGCCAGGACTGTGCCGAGTGAGACCGACCGCCTCCGGTGGAGCGTAATAGGGGTCGACCTCGATCGGAACCAGATCCGATTGATCGAACACGATCGCATGCTCCAAACCGCCGAGCACCACGGACGCACCCATGTCCTCGGTCGTGACATAAATCGTGTCCGGGCGAATGTTCAGGTGGACGATCCCGCGCTGGTGAAGGGCGCGCAGGCTCGCGGCGACGGACCGCAGCAGCATCGTGATGTCCTCAGCTGCGGCGCGCCGGCACGCGGCCCATTCCCGGAGGGTGGTCGGCGGTCGCGCGGCCGAAAGTTCGTAACGAAAACCGCCCTCTTCGCGGGCGTCGAACAATGGCAAAATGCCGGGATGGTTGAGTGCCTTTATCTCCTGCCACACCTTTCCTCGCCGGACAGTCGCCTCGCCGTCGAGGGGCAGAATCCGCAGGGATACTTCCTCCAGCATTCCGACGTTCATGGCCGAGAAGCACCAGCCCGGCCCACCGCCTTCGATCGGCTCACCGATCTGATAGGCGTGCCACCGCTGGCCCGGAACTACCGGGCAAGCCCGGGCAGTCGACGGAGCGACGGTCGCGGTCAAAACAGCGACTGGCGGAGCCTCACAGGCCGAAGGCGGAGCCGCCCCACCTGGCAAATCGGGTGCGGAATCCATTGGGGGAACGTAGCACCTTTATCGACTCTGGCCGCTCGTTTCTTGAGGGACCGCCGGACGAATAAGGGGAACACCTTAGGACAGGGCGCCGGCTGTGAAACTCAGGAGCGATCCGCTCGAGGTGGAACCTGCTGTCCCCGGCAGGTTTGCTCGGCCGCGTTGTAGCTAGGATCGACGCTGTACCCAGCCTGCCGGGACGGCAGGTTCCACCTTTGTCCCACTGCTTCGGACAACATTAGTCGGACGATGGCCGCCAATCGGCCGCCCTATTCCCGCAATCTGCCCGCGGCTTTCTCTTCTCGGAACGTCCTATACGTGGCCTCCAGGCCCTCGCGCAGTCCGATCTTCGCCCGCCAGCCCAAGGCGGCGAGCTTCGAGCCGTCGAGCAACTTCCGTGGTGGGCCGTCGGGTTTGGAGCGGTCCCAATCGATCGTCCCCTTGAAACCCACGACTTCCGCCACGGTTTCGGTCAACTCGCGGATCGTCACGTCCGTGCCCGAGCCGACATTGATCCAGTCGGGCGGATCGGACTGCCGAAGTAGAAACGCGCAAGCATCCGCCAAATCGTCCACATGAAGAAATTCGCGGCGAGGCGCGCCGCTGCCCCACGCTGTGACGCGAGTCGCTCCGCTTTCCTTGGCCTCGTGAAACCGGCGGATGAGGGCCGGCAACACATGCGAGTTTTGCGGATGATAGTTGTCGGAGGGGCCATACATGTTGGTCGGCATCGCCGAGTGAAACAGAACCCCGTACTGTTTGCGGTAGTACTGGCACAGCTTCAGTCCCGCGATTTTGGCGATCGCGTAGGCCTCGTTCGACGGCTCCATCGAGCTCGTGAGGAGGCATTCCTCCGGCATCGGCTGCGGAGCGAGTTTCGGGTAGATGCACGAGCTGCCTAGGAAAAGAACCCGCGAGGTCCCGTGCCGATACGCGGAGTGGATCGTGTTCGCGGCGATCGCGAGGTTGTCGAAAATAAACTCGGCGGGATACGTGGAATTGGCGTGAATGCCCCCGACGCGCGCGGCGCCGACGATCGCCAGTTCGGGCTTTTCCGAAGCATAGAACGCATCGACCGCCGCTTGACTGGTCAAATCCAGTTCGGCCCGCGTACGCACGACGAGTTCGACTTCGGGTTCGCGGGAGAACCGCCGAACCAGGGCGGAGCCCACCATTCCTTTGTGACCTGCGATGAAAATTTTCATTACCGCGTTCGGTACGGTTGCACCGTTCAAGGATTCGGCAACTTGCTCACCTGCAGTTCCCGTTTCGCCAGCTCGTAGTCGTGGTCGACCATGATTTTGACAAGTTCCTTGAATCGAACCTTCGGTTTCCAGTTCAACTGCTTTTCCGCCTTTGCAGCATCGCCGATCAAGAGGTCTACCTCGGCCGGGCGCTCATACCGCTCGTCGTACTTGACGTACTTCTCCCATTCCAAACCCAAAAGCCCGAAAGCTTCCTGCACGAACTCCTTGACGCTATGTGTTTCATTCGTGGCGACGACGTAGTCATCGGGTTTTTCCTGTTGCAGCATCAGCCACATCATCTCGACGTATTCTTTCGCGTAACCCCAATCGCGCCGCGCATCGAGGTTGCCGAGATAGAGTGCGTTTTGCAGACCGACTTTGATCCGAGTGGCCGCCCGCGTGATCTTGCGAGTCACGAACGTCTCGCCGCGCCGCGGCGACTCGTGATTGAAAAGAATGCCGTTGCTGCCGTGAAGCCCATAGCTCTCCCGGTAATTTACCGTGAGCCAGTAAGCGTAGAGTTTCGCGCAGCCATACGGCGAACGCGGCCAAAACGGCGTTTTTTCGGTCTGAGGAACTTCCTGGACCTGACCGAACATCTCGGACGAGGACGCTTGATAAAAGCGGGTTTTCTTGATCAAGCCGGCCTCTCTGATCGCCTCGAGGATGCGCAGCACACCGAGGCCGTCGACATCGCCCGTGTACTCGGGAATATCGAA
>CAZJLP010000051.1:0-19642 GCA_964546955.1 uncultured Opitutaceae bacterium
TCGAGGGCGAGGGGTTCGTCCGGTATGGTGCGGTCGCCGGCGATCGTGGCCTGGGCCTCCTTGAGTTTGCCGCGGCGAGCGAAGGCCAGAGCCTTGGCCAGCCGCAGCGTGAGCGAAATGGAAGTGCCGGGTTGATTCGCCATGCGGATTGTCAGCTGAGCAAACCCGAACCATAACCGCGCACCGCTTCGTCCACCGCGGTCGTCGGCATGAGATCCTGAAGTTGAAACACGACTTGCTTCAGTTCCTCGATGTTGCCCTTTTCCAGATGAGCCTTGCCTTGCCGCGCGAGCTCCTGCGCGCGAGCGGGGTCTTTCATCTGAGCGGCCCCGTGAGCGAGCGCCTCGAAATGCTCGCGCCAATAAGAGGTCTGTCGGTAGAGAATCGAAGAGTACACATCGGCGATCTCCTCGCGCTTCTTCTTCAATCGCTCCGAATTTTTGTCCAGGATGATGCCACGCACTTGATCGCGCAGCGCGCGGACGCGATGCTTCTCTTCGGTCGTGCCCTGGTCGGCGGAGAGGCGCTCCAGCTTGCTCAGCTCAACGTCGGCCGCTTTGACCGAAATCGGCCAGGCCACGCGATCGGCCACGGCGTCGAGCTTGATTCTCAGTTCCAGCAATTCGCGTTCCGCCCGCAACAAAGCATCGAAATCCACCGTCGATTGATCGAAGCGCGCGGCAAGATCGCTCAGTGCCGTCGAGGTGGCGATGGATTTGAGATTTTCCTCCGTCGCGCGATCGCCCGCCGATTTGACGCTCGCCTCGAGTTCCGCCAATCGCGCCTTCTCGCGGGCGAACTCCTGGCGCAGAATCGCCAGGTCCGGCTGTCGCACTTTCCCTCCAAGTTCGATGCGCGTGGGGAACTCTTCGTCCAGCAGCGGCACGTAGGCCAGGACGGTCAACAGGCGGGACGCGTCCATCTGGAGCGTGACCTCGATCTCGCTACCGGCTGGCAGTTCCCGATTGATCTTCTCCGAGCCGATATCGAGGGTGCCGATCAAGACATTGCGATCGGCCAAATCCCGATCGCCTTCCACGATGGGGATCCGCACGAAGGCGTCGGCCTGACCCGGCTTCAGGGCGCGCGAGGTGCGATAGGAACGTTTTGATTTCGCGGGAAGCCCCTGCCCTTTTGTAAAATGCAGCCCGATTTTGTTGTCGGCCGTCGCCACCCCCATGTTGTGAATGATGGGCTGCTCTTCGACCACCATGCCCACGGTGTAATTGAACGTGGAAGGCTTCACTTCGCAGCTCGACCCCGTCGTGTCACAGAGTTCGAACGCGAAGCTATTCTGCACGTTCTTCTCCGCGCGAATCGTGAACTGGAACGCTCCGTTGTCCTTCAACGTCACCTTCCCGCTCCGCCACTTGGACTGCTGGTTCACCACTTCCAGCGTGAAACCGGCCACGGACGCGCCATTCGGCCCCACCACTTTGCCGCCCACGAGAGGTTCGGTGTCCGCGCCCACCGGTTTGTAGATCAAATCGATCGTCGCGCGCGGAAACGGCGCGGGGGTCTTCCCCGTCGGCGCCGGCATCCGCTGCGTACCGGCAAAAATTGCGGCGCCGCGCGCGACCACGGTCAGGGGGTCCACGCTGAAGTCGAAAGCGACGCCGAGTTTGGACTTCACCATATCGCGGAAATACGGCGCCAGCGTGGGGCCTCCGACAAAAATCAGTTTTTCGACGGCGGAGGGAGCCAGGCTCTTCTCCGTGAGCACGCGGGTGGCAATATCCACCGCCTTGGCCACGATCGGCTCGGCCGCGCGGGCGAGGTCCGCTCGCGTCAGCTCGGTCTCGAAGGTCACGGTTTCCCCCGAGACGTTGCGCAAAACCGCCTCCAAATAAGTCGAGTCTTTGCGCGACAACTCGATCTTGGCGGTCTCCGCGGCGGACTTGAGGCGGAGAAAGTCGTACTTAAAGCGCTCCGTGCCTCGATTGAAATCGGAGGCGGCCGCGCCGAACTCCTTGATCACGCGGGGCGCGAGCAACTGCTCGACGATGGCCCAGTCGATGTCGGACCCACCCAGAAAATTGTTTCCCCCGTGATTCGCGACCACCATGCTGCCGTCCTCCGAGCGGATCAGCGCGGCGTCGAAGGTCCCGCCGCCGAAGTCGAACACCAGCCAATAGGCCTTGGTGCTGATCTTCTGGTAACCGTAGGCGAGCGCGGCGGCGACCGGTTCCTGGAGCAGGGAATAGTGCTTGAAACCGGCGAGTTCGGCGGCCCGTTTGGTCGCGTCGCATTGGTGCAGCTCGAAGGCGGCGGGAACCGTGATAACGGCGGAGTTAATCTCCTCGCCGCGCTTGTGCGCGACATCTCCTCGGAGGGATTTGAGGACCTCGGCCGACAAATCCTCGGGCCGCATCCGGCGGCCGCTGGCGCGAAACTTGTATTCGAAGCCCGTGCCCATCCGACGCTTGAACTCGAGAAAGACGTCGTCCTCGGCCCGTTCGTCTGCCAGCTTCGACTTCGCGCTTTGCCCCACCCACAAGTTGCCGGCGCGGTTGATATACACCGCCGAGGGAGTGATATCGGAGTCCACGTTGTTCTTCACGATCTCCGTGCCGGTTCCGGCCATGACGGCGATCGCGCTGTTGGTAGTGCCTAGGTCAATACCGTAATCGAGTGTGTTTCGGCTCACTGTGGGGTGGTTTCCTGATTGGGGGGGATGCCGACGACGACTTCCCCGAGCTGCAGAATCTTGTCGTTCCAGATGACCGTCGGGCGGACGGCCTCGACCACGGTGTCGCGGTGCACGCCCGGCGTGGGTTGAAAGGTCAACACCTTCACCGGCAATCCAGGATCGTAGGGCTGGTTGATCCAATCGTTCATGGTCACGCCCATCTGCGCGAGGTTCTCGAGCGCGCCCTCCACGTGCCGGTAAACGCGGCGCATTTCCTCCTTCGGCTCTCCGGTGGCCTGATCGATCATCTTGGCTTTGGTGCGCCAGACTTGCGTCGTAAGCGCGCAAAGCGAGGAGCCGAGCGCCTCCGAAGGATCTACTGCGGCGGCTTGCGCCGCGGCCGGCGTCGGAATGGTCGAAGAGACGGCCGGAAGCGGTGAAGCCGTGTGGGCGCGCGCGGGATTCGTTCCTGAAGAAGTTCCGGCCAGCGGCGAGCTTGAGTTCGCGGAGGGCGGTGCGCCGCTCAAGCCCGCTTCGAGCGCCCGGTACTCCGCCAGCGCCGCGTCGAGCGGCAAGTCCGGAAACCGCGCGAGCTTGCGCGGCTCACGCGCGAGAAGCAGGGCGAAAAAACCGGGGTTCGACATGGGAGCGGCGAATGTGAGCGACTTTCTATCCGCGTGCCAACATCTCAATTACGTAGCTCATGATCGCGGCATTCCATGTTTCGACGGTGGAAAAACTTTTGGTGTAATTTCGATCTTCAAGGTCGGTGGCGATCCACGCGCCAGACTCGATCCGGTGCTCGATGTTGCGATACGCGACGCATTTTTCTTTGCGTCGAAGGCCGGTGCGGGCGGTCAGCACCATGCCCTTCGGGGTGAGCGGCGTGTCGCCGAGAAATGCGGGCTGACCTTCGCGCACCGCTTTCACAAGCCGTTCGATCATGCCGGGAATGAGAAAGAAATACAGCGATTCGAGGATGCGATCATAGTGAACGCGTGCGTCCTTCAAATCCTGGAACACATTGGTCTCGTTGAGCACAATTTCCGCTTCCGGCGTGCACCAGGAGACGAAGAGGCGCTCGATCGGTTTGCCGTCGATCTCGTCCGCCACCGCCCCGTAGCGGAGGCCGATGATTTGATCCGGCGGCGTTCCCGCATCCTGGAAACGCACCAGTCGGGCGTCGATCTGCACCAGAAAGCCGTGAATCTCGGCATGAAGCTCCTTTTGTCGTTGGAGTTCGAAGTTCTGGTAGAAACGGATCCGCTCCCCCTCGCGCAGCTGGGCGTCTTCGGGGTCCCCGGGAAGGCTTTGCAAGGTCGCAAAGGCGTGCATGGCAAAGGCGATATCGTCGCGCTCGCGGCACGCATCGGCGGCGACGACGCGCAAGACCTCTGCCACCCGGTTGACGTAAGCCCGCGTGCTTCGTGGATCGAGGCCCAGCACCGCCAGCCCAGGCACGAGGTGGTTCACCACGACGCGATAAGCCTGCGCATAGGTCGGCTCGTTTTCTTCGTCGGCTTCGCCTTCCGCCAAATGACTTTTGTCGAGGAGAGCATTCCCATAGATCACGGCGAAGGTCTCATCGATACGCCGCCTCATTTCAGGCGAGACCGGCCAAGTCTGGAGATAGACGAGCAAAGGGAGACACGCCCCGTCCTGCAAGCTGGCGCGCTGAAACGCCACAATCGCGTCCACGGCCGCCACCGCCAGATCGGTGCACACCTCCGAGTAGAGCTCCGACTCACGGCCGCAGAGGGCTTCCACGATGCTGAGATCGGCCGCGCACTCGCCTCTCAACTGGTGGGCCAGAACGAGCCCTCCCGCTGGATCGGCCGCCATCTGTCGTTTGGCCTCCTCGACTCGCGCCGCGATCCGTCGAGCTACCGATGCGCCGCTTTCTTCAAGCAATCGCGTGGCCGCCGCCGCATCGCGGATCAACTCGCGAACCAGGGAGGCATGCATGATCGCGCGAATAGGACGGCCTTTTTCGGCGTACCGCAGCGCGAGCCCCGCATTGATCCGAGCGATCGCCGGCAGCACGGCCGCGCGCAGTTGTGCCACGAAATCGACGGACAATTGGGCGTCCGCCAAAGCGGTGACACGCGCCCGCAGGTAATGCCACATCGCGTCGTCGGACGCGACTTTTTCCCAATAACGCAACGCCTTCTTCCAGGGCTCGCTCATCTCGTCTTCCGCAAGATCGCCGCTCTGCTCCGCCTCCAGCGCCAGGAGATGGTTGTACACCGCGAGGTTATGCAGGGCGACGGGCTGGCCGGTGCTGGCGGCAGCCTGCCACGCCGCTACCGGCTGCTTGGTTTCCGCCTTTGCGAGATGGTCGAGCGCCATGTCCGGACCTTCCTCAGGATACTTTTCCGGCCAGAACCAAAAGAGTTCGTGCAGGAGCCGGTTTTTCGGATCCTTCAGGACCTGCGTAGTCTCGCGCAACTCGTCCAGCGTGAGGGCCGGCTCCGGCGCGAAAGCCCACGTGAAAATCGGGTTGCCCAACTCAATCGCGAGTTTCAGCTGGTCGGCACGTTTGACAATGTCCCGCGTCGGCGCGATCACCGGCAAGCCGGTCCGGCGAAAGGCGTTGAGGCGGTAAAAATCGGCCGTGAGGGTCGCCATGATAGCCTCGAAGGCAGGATCGCTTTTCCTGGGGGAGGAGATGCGCGTCTCGTTCGGGCGTTGCGACATGGATGACAATGAGTGGATGGGGTCGATTTGTCTCTGGGGCAAGTATCAGCGATAGAGGGCGCACGAGGGATGTCCATCTCGCCTTGGAGGGCAGGAAATCACCGCGCAGCCAGGGGGTGAACCCGGGACGCCCATTCATGGATCGGTCGCCCTTGGCAAAGGTGCTCCACGACGATGCGTTCGCAGCGCTCGGGAGTGACGCCCCCGTACCACACCCCTTCAGGATAGACGACGAGCCATGGACCTCCGCAGCAGACCCGCAAACACGCGGCCTTCGTCCGGAGGGCCGGCAGGCGGAGTTCGGCCAAACGCCTCTTCAAATAGTCCCAGGTCGCGAGCCCCTGCGCTCCGGAACAGCAGTCCGGACCGACGCATAAAAACAAATGACGCTCCGCGCCTTCCAGGTTCAATTTTGAGAATCCGGCAGCGATCTCCGGGTCTTCCTCGCATCGATTCATCGCGTCCAGCGTGGCGGTTCGAAGGGAGGCAAGTCGAATGCGGAATCGTCGCCTGCGTTCGCAAGTCATCCGCAATTAAGCACGGAATTGGGCTCGACTAACATTTCTCGGATTCGTGTCCTTGTGCGAATGTTCGTTCGCTTTATCCAGCGGGAGCGGAAGGGCACTCTGTTCCTCACCCCTAACAAGTAAGCATCACACCCATGAAACTACCGATGCGCCCTCGCATGGTGTCGGTCTGCATAGCCTACGCCATCTGTTCTCTCACGACGGCCTCCGCCCAAACCCCGCCCGGCGACGAAACGGTGAAGCTGCCCGAGTTCAAAGTGACCTCGGAGAAGGACGTCTCCTACATTGGAAAGGAAGCGCTGAGTACGACCCGCATCGCGGTCGACTTGGCCGACTTGCCCCAGTCCGTCGTCGTGCTGAATCGCGCCTTCATGGACGACGCCAATCCGACAATCATGGCGAAAGCGCTCAACTACGTCGGCGGGGGACAAACGGGGACGATCACCTGGTCGGTGGACCGCTACATGGTCCGCGGCTTCGTGGGCGAAGGCGACTATGTCGACGGGTTCCGCACGCAAACTGACAAGAACACCGATCTCAACCTGATCGACCGCATCGAGATCATCAAAGGCCCGTCCGCGATCTTCATCGGTAACCAGTCGAACACCGTCGGCGGCGTGATCAACAAGATCTCCAAGAGCCCGGTAGACTACAAAGTCGGCACGATCACCGCCCAATGGGGCATGTGGGACACCAATCGCGCCGACCTGGACATCGGCGGGCCGATCACGGCGGATAAAAAATTGACCTATCGCTTCCTTCTGGCCGGCCAGGATTCGGACGGGTACTTCGACAAAACCTACGAAAAGCGCACGTCGATCATCCCGATGATCGGCTACAAGTTCAGCCGCACCACCGAAGCCTGGCTGAAATACGAGCGCTTCAGCAGTCACTACTCCGCCTACAACGGCATCCCGCTCGACGGGCGCACGAACGCGATCGCGGCGATCCCGCGCAAGCGCAACTTGAACGAAGACACCCCGCAAAACTGGCGCACGGATTGGTTCGATCGGCTCTGGGGCCAGATCACCACCCGGCCCACCGACTTTCTCGCGGCGCGCCTAGCCTTCTTCGATTCGCGCGACACCCAGCGCCGCGTCGAGTCCATCCTGGCTCCGACAGGCGGCGCCGCACCGGCCACCCCGGGCGGCCCCTTCACACCTCAGTACGTGATTCCGGCCAACTACACGATCGACCGCGTCGATCCGAATCCCGATCCGCTCACGGGAGCGAATGTGCCCGGCGGCATCGCCCGCACGGTCACGGCGATCCACGCCGACCGCCAGCCTCGCCGCGAATTGCAGCTGGACCTTGTGTTCAACTACAAAACCGGCCCCATCGACCACAAAACGCTGCTCGGTTTGGATGCGATCGACTATCCGCAGCGGGTGAAAACCTATTCCTCGGGCGGAAACAGCACCGCCTACACGTCGTCCATCAATCCGTTCAACCCGACCTATCCCGGCACGGTCCGAGTCAATTTCGACCAGCCTCCCGCGAACTACACCTCCCGCACACAGGAATTTGGGAAGATCTACGCTCTTCAAACGGTCAGTCTATTAAAGAATTCGGTCATTCTCAACGCGGGTGCCTCGCGAAACGTGTTCCGGTTTTCTCAGTACAGCCAAAACTACAACCAGAACACCGGAGTATTTGCAGCCGCGAGCCAGGTGCCGGAGAGCTCTCTCTACAAGAATCTCGTCCAGTACGGCATCGTTTACAAACCGATCCCCAACGTCTCGATCTTCTATGGGTACAATCAAAACTTCTCGAACAATGGCCTGACTCCTTCCGCACCGTTCGTTTTGCAAGCGCCGCAGGAAGGCAAACAGAAGGAGTTCGGCGTGAAAACCACGCTCTTCGAAGGCCGGGTTTCACTCAACGTGAACTACTTCGACGTCAAACAGCTCAATAATTCGGTCCCCGCCTTCCCGCAAACCACACCTCCCTCCAACACCCTGGTGGCCGGAACGGAATCGAAAGGCTTCGACGGCGACTTCACCGTCCAAGTGGACCGCAACATCGACTTGATCGGTTCTTTCGCGGTGTTCGACGCCGAGGTCCCCCTGCCCGCTCCGTGGAACTCGATCATCCACCCCGGCGACGGCCAGACGCACTCCGCCATTCCGGTGAACAATGTGTCGGAAATGAACTTCGCCTTTTGGACGCGGTACAAGTTTCTCGATTCGCACTTGCGCGGGCTCAGCGTCAGCACCGGCGTGAGCTACCTCGACGAACGGGCCATCACCGACAACAACAACCAAGTGTTCTACGGCTATGTCCCGTCGCGCTGGCTAGTGGATCTGAGTTTCGGCTACGAGACCAAGCGTTTCCGCTACGGCTTGAACATCGACAATGTATTCAATAAAAAATACATCTACGCGTCGCGCAGCAACCAGGTGATCGTGCCCGGCACGCCCACCAATGTGCGGGTCTCCGTGACTTACAAGTTCTTCTGATCGAATCGACCGATTTTTCGTCATCTCGACCCGCGGGTTCGCCCGCGGGTCTCTTTTTGTGAGACAGAGGGCCGGTCGGCGGATCGGGCGAATGTGCGGGCCGTCAGGGCTCCTGCGTGGCGATAAACGCTCGCTCTAACTGGCCAGAGAGGTAGACGGTTTGATCCGGGCAAACCCGAGGGTAAGAGCGAGAACGAGCCTTCCTGTACTTTAACGAAACTTTGCCCGGCGCAGCGCGTCCTACGTTAGAGCCGCTTTTGCTGCCGCCCACCGTGATTTTTGTCGCCAACCGCCCTTTGCGCTTTGTTTTGCTTCTCGTTGCATGCGTTTTACTCGTGGTCGGGCTGCGTTTGGCGTTCCGGAAGCCGAGTGCGTCCGCAGGCCCGGCAAAGAATGACTCGTTTGAAGGTCCCGCCGGCGAGCTCGACTTCGGCCGGATCGTGCGAACGCCGACCGGGCGCGACGCTGCCGCCGCCGACCCAAGTCTCGCGGCGGCCTTGCGGCGGCGGTTTCAACCGCGTGACGCAAGGCCCAATGAGGGCGTGCTCGCGTTCCGGGATCTGGAGGCCTACCGGCGCTTTTTGGCGCGAGCTCAAGAAGCCGGACTCAGGGTCTTGGATAAAAACGACGCTCTGCTCAGCGTCCGCGTCGGTTTCGACTCGCTCGGCGGCTTGCAACGAGACTTGGTGGAAAACGCGTCCGACTATTCGGATCTGGGGTCAAACCGCCTCGTGCATGTCCCGGGACAGCCCCCTCCAACCGAGGAACGTGCGGCTCACCCCCAAGTTCCGGTCGGCGCGCACCTGCTAAATCTTCTGGGGCTTTCCGGCCTTGAAACCAGCCGTTGGGGCCTCGGGACAACCGTTGCCATTCTCGACAGCGGTGTCGCCCGGGACGGCACCTTCGACGGCGGCCGTATTCGCTACCTGGATATCGGGCTCGGGATCAATCCCGGTCGCGGCACAGACGACGGGCACGGCACTGCCGTGGCCGCGCTGGCGGCGGGAGCTTCGCCGGACGCGCGCGGCATCTCTCCCGCGGCGAACATCCTCAGCATCCGCGTGACCGACGACACCAGCCAGAGCGACATCTTCACTCTTTCGCGGGCCATTGTCGCGGCGGTCGATTATGGGGCCCGGGTGGTCAATGTCAGCTTGGGCGCCTATGGCACGAGCCTCGTGCTCGACCGGGCGATCGACTACGCGGTGCAGCGAGGCGCGGTGATCGTCGCCGCGGCCGGAAACGATCAAGCGGCCCAACTCGCGTGGCCCGCGGCGGATCCACGGGTGATCTCGGTCGGCGCGGTCGACGGCGCTGAGCAGCAAGTGATGTTCTCGAACTCCGGCCCGCAGCTCAAACTGTCGGCCCCCGGATATGCGGTGCAGACCGCCTGGCTCGACAATCAGCGGGTCAATATGAGCGGCACTTCCGCCAGCGCGCCCATCGTGTCCGGAGCCATCGCCGCCGTGATGTCCCAGAGTCCCGGGCTGAGCGCGAACCAGGCTTGGCAGGTCCTCCAGCAATACTCCACCGACGCCGGCCCCCTGGGCCACGACCCCGACTACGGCAGCGGGATTCTGAATCTCGGATGGGCCATCGGTCGGAACGACAGCACCCGGATCGACACCGCGGTTTCCGGGCAGTATTTCAATCCCACCACCTCCACCATGGAGTTCGTCGTGCAGAACCGAAGCACGCGCGGGATCGCCTCATTGAATTTGGCCGTGGCGGCCAACGGGGTCAGCACATCGTACCCGATCCATTGGCTCAACGCCGGAGCATCGACCGTGGTAAAATTCCCCCTCAGCGCGCAACATCTCTCCGCGACGGGCCAGGTTGAGTTCCGTGCCTACCTCGCCAATCCATCCGGCCTCACTGACAGTGTCCCCGCCAATAATTCCAAAGCCGCGACGATCGGGGTTTCGCATCGGTAGCGCCGTCAGCCTTTAGCTCGTCCCCGACGAGCACCACAATGCAGGAAATGAGGGTTCTCGCATCCGCAGGGCTAGTGGGATCACCGCAAGCATCTTTTGCCTCACGCCCCAATGATTTTCACCAGTGCTCGTTTCCGTCGTTTACCATCGAATTCTCCATAGAAGATTTGCTCCCATGGAGCCGAAATCCAGTTTCCCGGCGGTTACGGCAACAACGACCTCGCGGCCCATAATGGTGCGCTTGAGGTGGGCGTCGGCGTTGTCCTCGCCCACATTGTGCGCGTATTGATCATACGGTTTCTCCGGAGCGAGCTTCTCGAGCCACGTTTCAAAGTCTGCATGCAGGCCCGCCTCGTTGTCGTTGATGAACACCGAAGCGCTGATATGCATGGCATTCACCAGGCAAAGACCCTCCACAATGCCGCATTCAGCGAGGGCTGACTCGACCAGACCGGTGATGTTGAGGAACGCGCGGCGCGCGGGAACTTCGAACCAAAGCTCTTTCCGGTACGACTTCATGAGCAAACCTTGCCGCCGACCCGGCCATCTCTAAAGCGCAAAAAAAGAGCGCCGTCGCAGGCGCTCTTGAATGTTATGTGCGTTGGTCGCGCGTCGTTCAGAGCCTGCGGTCGCGGTCGGGCTTGTTTTCGATCTCCACGTCCTCGCGGCGAACCGTTTCCGAGATGTTGTCGTGCTCGACCTCGGTTTTCTTTCCGACGCGCACTTCTTCGCGCACGCGCGACTGCTTCTCCACGACGGCCTCTTCACGGCGGAGCGGAATGAAGATGTCTTCTTCGCTGAAGCTCGCCGTCGGGTCGGAAGCATCGGCACTGCCCTCCGTCGGCACGCGTTCGATCACGACTTCCTCACGGCGCAGTTCAACCGGCTCGCTCACCGTCTCGGTGCGGACAATCTTGCGAATGCGAACGCCGCCCGACTCCACTTCGCGCTTGCCGATTTTTACGCGTTCTTCGTGCAACTTCACGTTAGCCTCTTGGTCAACGCGCGCCCCGCCCGTGTTCGACTGCATGAACTCCTCCTGCTGGGATGAGGAGCGGCTGGTCGGCTGCGTCTCGATCGAGTAATAACTGAAGATCTCGCGGACCTCGTTATCCTGGATTTCCGCGTTTTCGTTGTAGCTTGGCGCATCCTTTATTTTGGCCTCCGTGAACGGAAGCCGAAGGAGGCGCTTGCTGTGATTTGCCTCGGCGGAACTGACCGGGACAACATGGTTCTTCCCGAAGATCCACCCGGTCTTCACCCCCAGCAGAACGGGTTGCCCGTTGTTTTCGTCGACCCACACGTTATTCACCGTGCCGACCTCGTGGCCATGCTGATCTTCTACGTTGTAACCAATGAGTCGCTGAAAGTCGCCGCTGACGCGGCTCCACGCGGCACGGGAGGCTTCGCGAGCGTCCTTCCAATCGAGTTTTCGATCGGCGGACCGTTCATAATCTTCCCGGAGCTCTGCATCGTAATCGTCGAAACTTCGGCCGCTCGCGCTATACTTCGAATAACCGAGATAACCGACCCGGTAGGCGTCCGCGTACTCGTCGTACGACCGATTGCTCGCATAGGGCTGTCGCTTGTGGTTCTCGCGCCAATACGCGTCTTCGCGGGTGGGATTCACGGCCTCGGCCACGCCCTTGCCGGCGAGGCCGCCCACTACGGCGCCCACAACCAAACCTGCGGCCGTGCCCACGGGACCTGCGGCCGTGCCCGCGACGGCGCCCGCCATCGCGGCTCCCGCCGCACCACCGGCTACGCCACCGGCGGCGGCACCTACGCCAGTACCGATCGGGTGGGAGCCGGACTTGCCGGAAATAGGATCTCGATTTTCAGGATTCTTGTCGGGTGTGTTTTTTTTCATGGTATGATTGTCTAGAAGGTTGGTTACGCCTCGGGAGAACCGCGGCGCCGAAAGAACCGCCGAGCGACGCTGTTAGCGCCCGGTCTCGGTCCGTATGCGGCAGACCCAGCGCGCCGTCGCGCTGTTCCGGCACCGAGCCAACGCGAAGCGGATTTCGTCGCTGGCCCCACCGATGCTAGCGGAACCCGCCCCACGCCGCCCGGCCGCGGTGTTTTTTTGTTCGCTCACCAGCCTGCGCGGCGCAGCGTAAACGAATGGGTAATCTCCACGGGAAACGCGCGCTCGTCACAGCCGGCGCCCAGGGTATCGGCCTCGCCATCAGCGAGGCTCTTGTCGCGGCGGGCTGCGAACTGGCCGTTCACTATTGGAAGAGCGAAAAAGCTGCGGCCGACCTCGCGGTGCGAGCGGCTAAGTCAGGCCGGCGCGCGCAGCCGATCTGCGGCGACCTTACGGAAACAGAGGCGTGCGATCGCGTCGTGGCCGAAGCCGTCGAAGCGCTCGGCGGCCTGGACATCTTGATCAACAATGCCGGTGCGCTGGTCAGCCGCCGGCTCTTTGCCGATGCCGACGATCCGCTCTGGGCGGAAGTGATGTCGTTGAACCTTGGCAGCGCCCGGCGCGTGACACGCGCGGCGTTGCAGCCCCTCCTTGCGGCCGCGGCCCAAGGCGGGGCCAGCATCGTCAATCTTTCCTCCATCGCCGGGCGAAAAGGCGGCTCGCCGGGGTCCGTCCCCTACTCCGCCGCCAAGGCAGCCTTGCTGGGCTACACACGCGCTCTGGCGACGGAAATAGGGCCTCGCGGAATTCGGGTGAATGCGGTGGCTCCCGGATTTATCCTCGGGACCGCTTTCCATGCCACACACACGAGTGCCGAGGCCACCCGACGCACCATCGAGGGAATTCCTTTGGGCCGCGCGGGCACGCCTCACGAAGTTGCGCGCGCCGTCGTTTATCTGGCCAGCGAGTATGACGGCTTTATTCATGGGGCCACTTTAGATATCAACGGTGGGTCCTATCTGTGTTAGTCCCTGACGCCAATCGTCGGCGAGAGAAGCGGAAGTGGAGGGCGAGGATTGCAAAAAGCTGCCAGCCGTATTCATACCGGAGCTGATCCACAGACCATCCCTGCCCTCCTATGTCCGCTCCTACTTCGACCTCTCCTCATCGCTGGAAGTTTTTTCGGTCCGGCGGACTGGACCAAGTCGCGCTCGAAACAGGCGACGATCTTCTGAATCTCAAGTTCCTCGACCAGAAGTTGTGGGTGGCCCTGAGTTGTCCAGTCAAGGGACTGGAGCTCGATGAAAAAACACTCGAGCTGATCGATACCGACAAGGACGGGCGCATCCAGCCTCCAGAATTGCTGGGAGCGGTCGAATGGGCGGCGGCCCGCCTCAAGAAGCCGGGCGATTTGATCCAGCCCAATGCCGCGCTTCCTCTCTCTGCGATAGACGATAGCACACCCGAGGGCAAAGCGATCCTGTCGTCGGCCGCTCAAATCGTCCTGAACTTGGGAAAGAGCGGCGCCACCGAGATCACGCCGGTCGACACCGCCGAGCCCCAACGCATTTTCGCCAACTCCAAATTCAATGGAGATGGGATCATAACGGGGGAGGCAAGCGATGATCCCGAGGTCCGCCTCGTCATCGCCGACATCGTGGCAACGCTCGGACCTGAAATGGACCGGAGCGGCAAACCGGGCGTGAATCAGGCCAAGGTCGATCAGTTTTATGGCGAGGTTGCCGCGCATCTCGACTGGCTCACCAAAGGTACGACACCGGAAATCGCGGTGCTGGGCGCCGAAACCGCGGCGGCGTACGGTTCCTTTCGAGTCGTGCGATCCAAGATCGACGACTTTTTCGCCCGTTGCAGCCTCGCCGCCTTCGATGCCCGCGCGATCGCCGCGCTGAATCGTCACGAGTCGGAGTACCTTTCCGTGGCCGCGAAGGACTTGACCATCACCTCGGAGGAGATTGCGGCATTCCCGCTTGCCCGCATCGAGGCAAACCGCGGTTTGCCGTTGCAGGAAGGATTGAACCCGGCGTGGGCGGACGCCGTCGGGGCCTTTCGTCGCCTGGCCGTGTCACCCTTGCTGGGGACGGCCAAGATCGAACTCACCGCCGCGGAATGGCGCTTGGTCAAAGAAAAATTTTCGGGCTATGAGGGCTGGCTCGCCTCAAAGGCGGGAGCGGCACTGGAGAAACTGGGCGTCGAGCGCGTGCGAAAGCTCGCCGCGGAAAACAAGAAGTCCGTCCTGACCGCGCTCATCGCGCAGGACAAGGCGCTCGAGACCGAAGCGCGCGCGATCGCCGACGTGGAGAGACTGGTTCGCTACTACCGCGACCTGCATCTGCTCCTGCGCAATTTCGTCAATTTCTCGGATTTCTACAATCCGCACCTCCTCGCCATTTTCCAGAACGGTACCCTCTACCTCGATAGCCGGAGCTGCGAACTTTGCATGCGGGTGGACGATCCGGCATCCCACAGTATCCTCGCCACACTCAGCAAGATCTACATCGCGTATTGCGATTTGAAGCGGGCCAACGGCGAGACGATGAAAATTGCGGCGTGTTTCACCCAAGGGGAATCAGACTACTTGATGGTGGGCCGGAATGGCTTGTTCTACGACCGGAAAGGCCGCACGTGGCACGCGACGATCAGCAAGATTGTCGACCACCCAATCAGCCTGCGCCAGGCATTTTGGTCTCCTTACAAGAAGTTCGTGCGCGCGATCGAGGATCAGGTGGCGAAGCGCGCGGCGGAGGCGGAAAAGCGTTCCGACGCGCTCCTTGTCGGAACGGCGGCGAATATCGCCCAGGCGGACAAACAAAAACAGGCCGCCGAGCCCAAACGCATCGATGTCGGCTCGGTCGCCGCGATGGGGGTGGCCTTCGGCGCACTCGGGACCGCGTTTGGGTATTTCCTCGGCCTGTTCAAGGGCCTGCAATGGTGGCAATTCCCCCTGTTGATCGGAGGCATCATCCTGCTGATCTCCCTGCCGTCGGTCGCGATCGCTTGGCTCAAGCTCCGTCAACGGACGCTGGGACCGGTGCTCGATGCCAACGGCTGGGCCATCAATGGGCGCGTAAAGATCAATATCCCGTTCGGCACGCGTTTGACGGCCCGAGCGCTGTTGCCACCGGGCGCGAAACGGTCACTCGACGATCCCTTTGAAGACAAGGAGGCGAAACGGCGAAAGTGGATGCTCTTCACCTTAGTCCTCGTCGTTTCGGCCTACCTGATCTACGCCGCGCTTCAGCAGAGATTTCCCTTCCAACCTGGCGCTCCTCGTACCGAGCAAAAAGCGGAGAGCCCCGGGAAGCCGGCCTCCGAGCCCCAAAAGTAAAGGCGCTGGCAGAACGGCGGCTGTTCGCAGGCCGAACCGGCCGGCGCCCGCCGCGCCATTTCCGAGGAAGCAAAAGCGGGCCCGGCATTGCCGCGCCCGCTGTAAAGAATTCGGCTTGTTCAACCCTCATTCACGGCACCGAACTTCGGTGCAGTGGGAACTTGCACATAGGTCTCTGCCTCGGCGGCGTGAGCGCGCTGGCGGCGCCCCATAAACACGGCCAACACAATGACTCCCGCGCTCACCACCAACCACAGTCCAAACGCGGCCACAGCGAGTTTCTTGACCGTAATAAATGCCGGCATCTTCACCAGGGTAAGGGGCGTGGTGATCGAATAGACTTTGGAAGGCTTGAGGTTCTCCGCGGACAGGCGGCGATGGAAATCCTGTGAAAGGGCGAGCGCGGCCTGGACCTCGGACACCAGCGACTGAATGCGAGTATCGATAAAGGCCTGCATGGATTGCCGCTTCGTCGCTTCGACCGTCTGTTCCGCTTCTGCAATTCCCTTTAGCATGTCGGCGTAGACCGCCTTTTCACGTTCCGTCTCGACCAGCTGGCCGCCGAGAAGAAGCGATTGCCGCGACATTTCCTGGCGGAAAGCCAGATCGGAATTCTGGTTGGCCAATTCTACAATGCGGTTGAGGAACGACTCGCCAAATTGCGGGATCGTCGTGCCCATCGTCATCGCGTTGCCGCCGCCCCGGACGGAGTCGGGCATGCCAACCACCTCGCTCGGCTGGCCGTCCTTCGTGTTGTAGTCCTTCAAGGCGCGCACATACATGTCGCGGCGCTTGGTCAAAGCCTCGACTTCCATGTTGAGGCGGAAGAGCTGTTCGTTGATATAGATCGACGACACTTCGCGCTCGCGACTCAGACCGCCTTGGCGAATCATGCCTGAAATCGCCGGGAGGCGAAACTTGAGAATATCGTTCAGGTGGGCCCGCAAATCGGCGACCGTCGTTCCCTCCTCGCCCGCTTTAACGAGATTGGCTCCGGGCAGCTTCGAAAGTTTGTCCAGATTGTCGAGGATGCGGTCAATCGAGACGCGCAGTTGATCGTACACCATCATGTAATCGTCCTTGGCCAAGGACTGCAGGCGGATGATATTGGGCGAATACAGTTCGATGTCGTACAGGTAAATGCCCTTCGACTCCGAGAGGCGCGCCCACACCTCAAGCACATCCTCCAACAGCTTCGCAACCAAGGTGGGCGAACTGGTGAAAAAACGGTCCGACGACGCGACGGACACCGTGTATTCGCCGTTCATGACAGACTTTGCCTTGCTTTCGAATTCCGCCTCCAGCTTTTGGCGATCGGCCACCGACAGCTGACGATTGTCCAGCAAGGCCCGATATTCGCGCTGCACGCGCTCGATCGCCGGGTTCTGATTGGTGACGATGAAGGCCTCCTTGAAATCGGCGAAGGAGATCTGACGCTCCAAACGATTTTGCTCGTAGACCTTTTGCATGACGGGCGTATCCACGAGGTCCGACGGCGAGAAAGCCGTTCCGTTAGGATACTTCCCTTTGTCCACGCCGGCAAACGTCAATCGCGCGACGACCGTCGCCTGCGTGACGGAAGGCTGCAGGCCGACCACGAGACACGCCGCCGCGACCAGCAATACGCCAGTCAACACGATCGCGCCGACAACAAGCAATGCGCGGTCCTTCAGCGTGTTCAACACGCCGCGGAACGACATGATCTCTTCGGAAGACTCAAACGGGTCCGCAGACTCGGAGGGAAACGGGTGGGGGTTACGCATAGGTGTGGGGAATACTAACAGGCACTTTCAGGTTAAAAAATCTACGCCGCGTGGTGCTTTTCCTATCGACGCCTGCCTCTCGCCGATTCGTCGTGATCGTGATCCCACGAAAACGATTAGTCGGCACAGAGGGAGGAGCAAGGCGGAAAACCGTTCGACCGCAAAAATTTGGGCACGCCGCCATAAAAAGAAAATGTTCGAAAGGCGGGAAACGGTTCGTTCAGTCGCTGCGGCTGACCGCTTTGACCGGGTACTTTGTGACGGTGAGACCGCGCGCCGCGCGGCTGCCGACAGTCAGCGGCGACAGGTCGAATACAAATTGCTTCACACGAGCGGAGCATCGGCCACTCAGCGAAATATCCACTTTCTTCGGCATGGCCGCTTCGGTCTTGGCGACGTCCAAATAGACGAGCCTCGATCCCTCGCTCGGGACCAACGGATAAAGTTTGTCGCGCGTCACCCCGCCCACCTGAAAGCGTTTCGCGAAAGCTTTGCCGCTTTCCTTGTCCTGATAGACCATGGTGTAGTACGCCTTGTCACCCTCCTTGGGGAAGACGGCGCAGTGAACGATATCGCGGCCCATGAATACCTTGTCCGCGACCCGCGACACTTTCATCGTGCCGTCCGCCATGAAGGCGATGACGTCGTCGAGGATCGTGCATTCGGTGATGAACTCGTGCTGGCGCCAGTTAAGACCAATGAAGCCTTCCTCGCGGTTCACATAGAGCCTTTGATTCGCAGAAACCACGGCGGCGGCACTGATTTGTTCAATCTCGTCGTAGGTGGTGCGCCGTTTGTGACCCTTGCCATATTTTTCCTGGAGCGACTCGAACCACTTGATCGCGTAGTCAGTCAAGTGCTTGAGATCGTATTTCACCGTCTTCATCTCGGCCTCGATCTTTTTGATCTGCTCGTCGGCTTGGAAGCGGTTGTATTTTGAGATCCGCTTGATCTTGATCTCGGTCAGGCGGACGAGGTCGTCGTCCGTCACCTCGCGGCGAAGCTGCTTGAGGAATGGCTTCAGCCCTTCGCGGATCTCCTCGAGCACGTTCTCCCACGTCTCCGACTTCTCGATACGACGGTAAATGCGTTCCTCGATGAAGATTCGCTCCAGCGAATCCCAGTGCCATTGCTGGTCCAGCTCGCCGAGGCGGATTTCCAATTCGCGCTTGAGCAGCTCGACCGTTTGGTCGGTGCTTCGGCGGAGGATCTCCGATACGCCGATGAACTGAGGTTTGTCGTCCTCGATCACGCACGCGGCCGGGGCGATCGACACCTGACAATCCGTGAAGACGTAAAGCTGCTGAATGACCTGCTCGGCATCGGCTCCCTGCGGAAGGTGCACCAGTATCTCCACCTGATCGGCCGTGTTGTCGTCGACATGCTTGACCTTGATCTTCCCCTTCGCATTCGCCGCGAGGATCGATTCGATCAAGGACGTCGTATTCGCGCCGTAAGGCAATTCCGTGATAGCCAGCAGGTACTTGCTGCGCGCCTCGATCTTGGCCCGAACCTTGACCCTGCCGCCGCGTTCGCCGTCGTTATATTCGGAAAAATCGGCGATGCCACCCGTGGCGAAATCGGGATAAATGCGAAAGCGTTTTCCCTGCAGATGATTGATCGAGGCGCGGCAGAGGTCGTTGAAATTGTGCGGCAGGATGCGGGTTGCCAGTCCAACTGCGATGCCCTCGGCGCCTTCAGCCAGGCCGAGGGGAAACTTTACCGGCAACGTGACGGGCTCCCGATTACGACCGTCATAACTGAGCTGCCACGTCGTGGTCTTTGGATTGAAAACGACCTCTCGCGCAAACGGTGTCAGCCGGGCTTCGATGTACCGCGCGGCGGCAGCGCCGTCACCTGTGTAGATGTTGCCGAAATTGCCCTGGGGTTCGATCAACAGAGCGCGCTGCGCCATGCCCACCAAGGCAGCTTCGATCGAGGCATCGCCATGCGGATGGAAACGCATGGCCGCGCCCACCACATTGGCCACTTTGTTGAAGCGGCCATCGTCCATTTCCCAAAGCGTGTGGAGAATGCGCCGCTGCACCGGTTTCAGGCCGTCGTCGATGTGCGGTACCGCGCGATCCAGAATGACGTAGCTTGCGTAATCGAGGAACCACGTGCGGTAGTTTCGAGCTAAAGGGGCATCCCCTCCGCCTCGTCCGTCCGTGGATCCACTGGCTTTTGAGGGCGGCGTCGCAGCAGGAGCCAGCTTGACTTCGGATAGCGAAGGCGTGGCGGGCGGCGTGTCAGACAGCGGCAGCTCCGGTTGATCGGGGGTTTTGCGACTTTTGCGTTTGGACATCTAACAGGACGTTGGGTTATCGACGCAGGATTGGTTTCCTAAAACAGTTTCCCAGGGAATTTTTACAATTGCCTCGCCCGCTTGGCGCGGCGCGCCTCCACGATCCGAGCGACCG
>CAZJLP010000051.1:19654-35126 GCA_964546955.1 uncultured Opitutaceae bacterium
AGCTTCGGAACAGCCAGAGTGTGTGAAGATTAACACGGAGTCAGCTGCGGCCAACTGGCCCGAAAAACCGGGCGATGCCAATACGAAATTTACAAGAACGCAGCACCGTTCGATCCGAACGAATCGCAACTAGAACGCAGAAGGGCCTCCTACTTGGACTTTATTTTTTCCACCGCGCGCTCAATCGCAGGATCCGCGCCCGTGCGAAGATCGCCCAGAGTCGCGACGACTTCCTCGTCGGGCGCGACTCCCACCCCTTCGAGGCGCCGCCCGCCCGGGGCATGATAATCGAGGACACTGATCTGGAGCTCACCGCCTCCCGGCAGGGGCTCCAACTCCGATCCCAGCACGTTTCCGCCCGTTTTCGCGCCGATCAATACGGCTCGGTCGTAGTGCCTCAAGACCTGAGCGAAGATCTCCGCGCAGCTCGCCGATTCACGAGAGATCAGCACCACCACGGGACCCGAATAACCCGACGACCCCCAGCGACGCATCGAGCGATCTGTTTCCTTGCGTCCCCCGCGCTCGACAAACGTGCCGATGTCGACCTGCCGGGGGAAAAACTCGCCGAGCGTCTCCTCCAGCGATCCCATCTGACCCCCAAGATTGGCTCGCAGGTCCACGATGAGTCCGGGGACGCCCCGATAATCCGCGATCTGCCTCCTAAACCAACGCGCCGAAGCCGGGTCGAACTCGTCGAAACGCAGGCAGAGATACCCTCCGGGCAGCAGCCGCGACTCCCGGTTGGAACCGTAACCGAGTCGGCGCGCTTTCAGCGTCAGCAGGCGGGGCTGGTCACTTTCGTCCAAAAATCCGCAGACGACCTGTTCGCCATCCGCCAACCGGCCTGCTCCCACGACTTCCCGCGCCGGTTTTCCATTGGCGGACGTCAGTATCCAGCCGGGCCTTACTCCGGCTTCGGCCGCCGGACTTTTCGGCACGACTTCCGTCACCACGGTCTCGCTGTCGGCGCCCGGCACCCGGCTCATGACCAACCCCAGCAACACGCCTTCGCGTTTCTTGAATTCCCGCACCTCCTGAGGAGTCGACGCGCCGGTGTGACTGTCCTTCAATTCACCGAGCATGTGATTGAGCAGGTCGTAAAGCTCATCGTCGTTCGCCGCTTTCCCGGCGGCTCCTCGAAAACGCCGAAACGAACTCATCCAGTCTACTCCATTAAACTGCGGATCGTAGTAATAGTGATGGACCAATCCCCAGACGCGGTCGAAAATCTTCAGATTAAGTTCGGCGCGCTGCTGCAGCGTGAGGGTCGGAGAGGACGGAGCCAGCGTGCAGCCCGGAAACGCCAGCCAGAGCGCGCCCAGGGCCAATGCCGCCGCCGCCGCGCGGGTGAGCCGCCGGCTTGAGTTCCAGAGCAGGGAAGGACGAATGTTCATGGCGCGGCCACGACGGGTTCCGACTTAAGCGAAAGCAGCCGCAGGGCTTCAAGCACGTCCGCGTCGCGACCGGCCCGTACATCGGCGATTTTGAGGGGTACCGAGGGATTCGGCTCGACCCCCTCGCCCTCGAGTCTTCTCCCGTCGACACCCCGAAAATCACGGATCGCGACCTGCAATCGACCGCCTCCCGGCAGGCGATAAAACCACGACACGACGACCGCGCCGGCCGTTTTCCGTCCCACCAACCGTCCGCGGCCGTGATGACGAATCACGTCCGCGAAGATCTCCGAGCAGCTGGCCGAGCCTCCGTCCACCAGCACCGCCAGCTCTCCCTTATAATTTGCCGGAAACCACCGAAAAGCCTTGGTCTGCCAAGCTCCACCTCCGCGCCGAACGAACGTGCCCGCCGGTACACGCCGATCGAAAAAATCGCCGAGGACGGCCCACAGCGCCAGCGCATTGCCTCCCGGATTTTCCCTCAGATCGACAATGACCGCTGGCGCGGCCACATGGTCCTTGAGCTGTCGATTCAGCCAGCGCCGCGTCGACCAGGTGAATTCGTCGAAACGAAGGTAGACCGCCCCGCCCTCCAGCCGCCGCACTTCCCGGCGCGGAGGCAACGACAAGAACTCCGCCACCATAGTGCGCGTTTGCGGACGGTCCTCCTTATCGCGAAAATCATAGGTCACTGTCTCGCCTTCCCCGACTTGCAGCCGCGGTTTTTCGCCGATCGCATCGCCGTTGCGCGCGAGAACGCTCCAGCCGGGCTTTATTCCGGCACGCTCCGCCGGGCTCCCGGGCGAGATCTCCGTCACGATCCACTGGCCTTCGATCCGGCGGATGCGAAGTCCCACCGCCGCACGTCGATGGGTGCGATCTTCGAACACATGACGTGGCGAAATGGCCGCGACATGGGATGCCTTCAAGTGGCCGAGCAGCTCGTTCACCGTGCGATAAAGTGCTTCGTCATCCGCCGCCTGCTCCGCCACCGGACGGTAGCGCGCCCGGAGCGCCAGCCAATCCGCTCCGCCGAATGTCTCGTCGTAAAATTTGCGGTCGACCAGCTCCCACGCCCGATCGAACACTTTCTGATTATGGCCGATCCGCTCGCTAGCGGAGAAGGCCTGCGGCTGAGGTGGGGTCGAGCGCGAGGCACAGCCCCCCGCCAGCAGCGCGGCTGCGGCGACTAAGGAAAGAAGCCACCCGCGCGGGACCGGCCAGCGCATCGATCAGGCCGGAACCAAATCTTTTTCGACGCGGAGGTTTCCAATGATGAAATCTTGCCGTTCCGGCGTATTTTTTCCCATGAAGAACGACAGCAATTGGTCGCTGTTATGGAGATTGGTGAGCGAGACCGGCTCCAGCCGGATGTTTTCGCCGATAAAATCCTTGAACTCACCGGCCGAAATTTCGCCAAGGCCTTTGAAGCGCGTCACCTCCGCGGCCGAGCCGATTTGCTGCATCGCCGCCTGCTTCTCCGCCTCGGAGTAGCAGTACAGCGTCGTCTTTTTGTTGCGGACGCGAAAGAGCGGCGTGTCGAGGACGAAAAGGTGGCCGTTGGTGATGAGCTCGGGGAAAAACTGAAGGAAGAAGGAAATCAGCAGCAGTCGAATGTGCATGCCGTCGACATCCGCATCGGTCGCGATGATGACCTTGTTGTAGCGGAGGCTATCGAGGCCTTCTTCAATATTGAGCGCGCTCTGGAGCAGGTGGAACTCCTCGTTCTCGTAGATGACCTTCTTGGTCAGCCCGTAGGTGTTGAGCGGCTTGCCCTTCAAGGCGAAGACCGCCTGGGTTTGCACGTCGCGGCAAGCGGTCAGCGAGCCGGCCGCCGAATCGCCCTCTACGATAAAAAGGGTGCTTTCCTCGGCTCGTTTGTCCTTGGTGTCGAGGTGCACGCGACAGTCTCGGAGCTTCTTATTGTGCAGCGAGGCTTTTTTCGCGCGCTCGCGCGCCAGGCTGCGGATGCCCGCGAGTTCTTTCCGTTCCTTTTCGCTGTCCTCAATCTTGGTTTTGAGCGCGTCGGCCGCCTCTGGATTGCGGTGGAGCCAATTGTCCAAATGTTGCTGCAGAAAATTGCCGACGAACTGCCGAATCGACGGCCCATTCGGACCGATATCGTTCGAACCTAATTTCGTCTTGGTCTGGGACTCAAAGACCGGCTCGATCACGCGAACCGAAATCGCCGCCACGATGGATTGGCGAATGTCAGCCGCATCGTACTCCTTCTTGTAGAAATTGCGGATCGTCTGGACCAAGCCTTCGCGGAAGGCCGCCAGATGCGTGCCCCCCATGGTGGTGTGCTGGCCATTCACGAAAGAGTAATACTCTTCCCCATAGTGTGCGCCGTGCGTCATGGCCACCTCGATATCCTCCGCCTCGATATGAACGAGGGGATACAGCGGCGCCCCGGTCAGCTTTTTGGCGAGGAGGTCCTTCAAACCGTTCTCCGAACGGAACGGTTTGCCGTTGAGCGTGAGCGTGAGGCCCCGGTTCAGGAACGCATAATTCCACAACATTTCCTCGATGAACTCGGCGCGAAATTTGAAGTCTTTGCCGAAGAGGGCCTCGTCGGGCACGAATTCGATGATGGTCCCGTTTTTCTCGTCCTTGGCCGCGACGATCTTTGACTCCTTCCTCAACTTGCCCTGGGAGAATTCGACAATCTTAGTCTGGCCGTCGCGCACAGCCTGCGCGCGATAGGACAGGGACAGGGCGTTGACCGCCTTTTGGCCCACGCCGTTCAAGCCGACTGCTTTTTTGAACGTCTCGCTATCGTACTTCGCCCCGGTGTTGATGACGGACACGCATTCCAGCAGCTTGCCCAGGGGAATTCCTCGACCGTAGTCGCGCACGCGCACGGTGCGGTCCTCCAATTCGACTTCGATCTTTTTGCCAAAGCCCATCGTATACTCGTCGACCGAATTATCGATCGACTCCTTTAGGAGCACATAGATGCCGTCTTCCGCGTGAGCGCCGTTCCCAAGTCGGCCGATGTACATGCCGGGACGCAGCCGGATGTGTTCGGTGGAAGAGAGGGTCTTGATGCTAGCTTCAGTATATGCGGTTGCCATGAAAGATTGAGGTACGTCTACCGTTCGAGCCTGAGGCGCAGAGACAAGCGCAATTAAGCGGCGCCGGTCGCTTTGGGCTGCCCCGTGGGCAGTATCGGCACGTTTCAGGCAAAGCCACAGCACCATTTCGGTTGACCGCTGTCTGAGTCGCACCAGACCTGGACCCGACTCTCTATGAAAAAGCTTTTCATCATCCTCGGCGGACTAGCCGCCCTCGCCGTCATCGCCTTTCTCGTCCTGGCCTCGTCGCTTGGCTCTCTGGTGAAAGCGGGGGTCAACCGCGTCGGACCGCAGATGACACAGTCCAAGGTGGAACTCGCGGATGCCAAAATCTCGCCCTTTTCCGGGGCAGGCGTGCTGAGCGGACTGACGGTGGGAAACCCGGTCGGATGGCAAACCGAACGTGCGTTCTTCCTGAAAAGCATCGCGATCCAAGTTCAGCCGAAGTCCATCAAGGGCGATCACGTGATCGTCGATTCGATCATCATCGAGGGACCGGAAATTACCTATGAGACCAAGATCGTGGACAGCAATCTGCAGCACTTGCTCAAAAACATTCAACAATCGGCCGGACCCGAAAAGCAACCCACGGACCAGGGCAAGGCAGAGACCCCGCCGGTAAAGATCGAAATCAAACAGTTTCGCCTGAACAATGCCCGCATCACCATTGCGGGCGCGGGACGCCAGGCTTCAATGACGATCCCGGCCATCGCCCTGGACAATCTGGGAACGAAGGAAGGCGGTCTCACGCCGCAAGAGCTTTCGGTTGCGATTATGAAGGAAATCTCCGCCCAGGTGATTCAAGCCGCAGGGCAGATGGCAGCGCGCGAGGGCCTGTTCGACAAGGCCGGCGAAAAAGCGGGCGAGGCCCTGAAAAAGATGCTGGGCGGGGATAAGAAGTAGACAGCCCCCCGGGCCGCGAAGCTCGAACGCTCAAGGGCCATCGGCCATCACGCCGGCTTTCGCGCCTTCACGATATGCTGGCACCCGAATAGCAGCGGCATCCGGCGCGCGCAGGAGTGAAGAAATTTCTCGCGGGTTCGAATGGGCATCCATTTCCACGGCCGGCGCCACCAATAATCGGACAGCCCCGTGCCCGCGCTCTGCTTCATCTCGAGAATCTCCAAACCTTGGGTGTAAAGCAGGTGTTCGAGCGTCTTCCGGGTGAACCAGCGAAGGTGGGTGGCGTCGCGAATGCCACAATCGGTGTAATCGAAGCGCCCCCGCAGCAAATCGAGACGTATCGACCAGTGCGCTACGTTGGGAACAGAAATCAAAACCAGCCCACCCGGCCTCAGGCCCGACGTCGCCAAGGCGAGCATGCCGGCGGGATCCGCCAAGTGCTCGAGCACATCGGCAAACATGACGACATCGAACAAGCCGTGACTGACGAAAAATTCTTCCGTCAGATAACCGCAAACCACTTCCAATCCGCGCCCGCGCGCGACCTCTGCCCGAGCTGGATCCGGTTCCACGCCGTGAACCTCGTTGCCCTTGCCGCGATTCACGATCGTGCTCACCGAACCGGTTCCACATCCGACGTCCAGCACGCGTACACCTTCGGGCATCAACGATCTCAGCAAGCCCGCGACCTCGTGTGGATCATCCGTATGGCCATCATACCGAAGGGGATCGATGATGGCGCCGGTAAGTCCGGTCGCGTGCGTGTCCGGTGTGTTCATGAGTTCCAGGCGCGAGCGGGCATCGCCCACCCGCGGACTCGCCGCAGAAACGTTTCCCGCCGATTGGTTCCGCGGCGCCGCAGAAAATCGATCCGATCACGTCTTCAATTTCCGCAGTAGCCCCTCGGAAATTGCCCGATAGTGGCGGGCGTGGTCGCCTGCTAGGTTGGTTCGCCATGAAGAAACTGCCCCTCCTCTTGCTAGTTCTTGCGCTGCCCCATTTCACGTGGGGACAGCTGATCATGTTCAACGCCCAGCTGAACGGAGCCCAGGAAGTGCCCGTCCGCGACACCCCCGCTTGGGGAAACGCAACGGCCACGCTGAACACGACGACAAATTTCTTTGTGTTGGACTACTGGTTTCAAAACCTCCTGGCGCCACAAACCGCGGCGCACATCCACCGCGCGCCTCCCGGCGTGTCCGGACCTATCGTCATCGGTGCTCCCAGTTTTCCCCTGGGGTCTCCGGTTCACTTCGAGACGACGCTCACCGACGCGCTGAAAGCCGACCTGCTCGCCGGGCTGCTCTACGTCAACATCCACAGCACGCTTTTCCCGCCGGGCGAAATCCGCGGTCAACTCACCGCCATACCCGAACCGTCGACCTACGCCCTGGGCGGCATTTTGGTGCTAGGCCTCGTCGTGGCTCTGCGCAAACGCGCTGCGCGCGCACCAAAGCCAGCCATTTGAATCGGCCGACGTGCGTTCCGAAGCCCGGCGTTTCGCCGGCTGTGCCCCGCCCACCGGCGGGGCATTGTGTTGGACGATCCCGAGGAAGGGTTGACGTGGAGGCCCGGTGGCAAACGCTGGGTCCAGCCACTTCTCCCTATGAAAGTCACCTACTACCTCGAAGTTTTGTCGTCCTGGTGTTACTGGGTCGAACCCGTTTGGCTCGAGTTGAAAACGCGGTTCGCGAGCCGCGCTGAGTTTCATTGGAAAATTGCGTTGATGAAGCCGAGCGACTTTCCGGTTTCTCAAGCGCAATGCGATTGGTTTTACCGCCGAAGCGGCACGATTGTGCGTTCGCCCTTCATGCTCAGCTCAGGATGGTTCGAGCTCGGGCGCAAAGGACACTATCCGGCCCCCAACCTGGTGGCCGAAGCCGCCAGGGACTTCGGCGTCACCGACGATCGCGTGCGACTTGCCATCAACCATGCCGCCTTACGCGAAGGCCGAAAGATGGGCGACATCGTCGAAGCGGTTCAAATTGCGGCGAGCGCGGCCGGACTCGATGCGGCCAAACTCCGAGCTCGGGCCGAGTCGCCTGAGGTGCTCGCGCGGGTGCAAGCGTCGACCGCCGAATTTCACGCTTTGCAAGTCACTCAACGGCCCACCTTCGTGCTGGAGGACGCAATTGGAGACAAAGCGGTTTTTTCCGGAATCGCGCGAGCCGAACCGCTCGCCGCCGCGATCGAGGCCATGCTGGACGACACCGCCGCCTATGCAGCGCACGCAGCCCATTGGGGAAAACCGCCGGCGGAGTGATCGACGTTCGAAGCGACGGCGGGGAGACCATCGATCCGCCGCCGTCGATTGACGTGCTTCGGGCTGCCTCTCCATCCTGGCGCGTCGCATGAAGCCCAAGCCCATCCTCTCTGTCACCGATCTTCGCGTCTCTCGGGGACGGAAGGATCTGCTGCGGGGTGTCGAGTGGACGGTCAAACGCGGCGAACACTGGGTCATCCTCGGTCCCAACGGTTGCGGCAAGACATCGCTGCTCCGAGCACTCACGGGTTATCTCCCGCCCAGCGCGGGAGAAATAGCGCTGCTGGGCGAAAACTACGGAGAGAGTGACTGGCGCGAGCTTCGCCGGCAGATCGGGCTGGTCTCGTCCGCACTGCAAATCTCCATACCTCCCGCCGAACCGGCCCTCGAGACGGTGATGAGCGGCAAATTCGCGCAGTTGGACCTGTGGGCCCGGACCACGGCGGCCGATCGCTCCTTCGGCCGCCGACTTCTGCGCCGTGTGGGAACGCCTGAACTCGAGGCGCGCGAATGGGTGTTTCTGTCGCAGGGAGAACGCCAGCGCGTACTCATCGCACGGGCCTTGATGGCAAAACCCAAACTCTTGATCCTCGATGAACCCTGCGGGGGCTTGGATCCGCTCGCGCGCGAACACTTTCTCGCCATGATCGATGAACTGGGCCGCCAGAAAAGCAGTCCGTCCCTGGTACTGGTAACCCATCATGTCGAAGAAATCGTGCCCACATTTACTCACGCCTTGTTGATGAGAGCGGGAGGGATCGTCGCCGCGGGACCTCTTCGCTCCACGCTGACCACTGCGTCGCTTCGCGCCACCTTCAAAGCGGGCCTGACGCTCACGCTCCGCGATCGCCGCTATCGCCTGCGGCTCTCCGAACCGCACGCGCGGTCAGCCAGCACATTTTGAACCCTATCGTCCAGTTCCTCGACGCGCTGGGTCTTGCTCACCCGCTGACGTACTTGCTTCTCTTTCTGGCTGCGTCGTTTCTCATGATCTGGCGCCTGGAGTCCCTGATCGAGCACGGCCTCGAAGGCACCGCCCTGGGAACGTTGGTAATGCCCTACTGCTCCGGCTTGGGGAACCTGATCTTTGTCGTGCTTTTGTTGCGCGACAAAGGCTCCGCCTCGGAGGTGATGACCAATTGCCTGGTCAACAACACGACGAATCTCACGCTGCTTCTCGGAATACCTGCGCTCATTTGGGGTCTGAACGTTTCTTCGGCCGCCGCCCCCAATAAAGGATCGAAGCCGAAAAAATCGAAAAAGACGGAGCGTTTGGAAACCGAGAAGCGCCTCAGCCGGCTTTCGCTGCTCCTGACCCTCGCGGCAGTCGCCTTTTTCACCGGCGCCGTCTGGGCGCTGGGCCAGGACGGCACGCTGGATCTTGGGGATGGCCTCGTACTCGTCGGCATCTTCCTTTTTTGGCAGTGCTTTCACATTTTCGACGTCCTGAAGCACAACGTGAAGGAGCGGCACTCCTTCAGCCTGATGTTCTATGTCGACTTGGTCGTGCTGCTAGTGGGCGCCGTGTTATTGTACACGTCGCTGGACTCGTTGGTAAGTTGGCTCGGCGCGCAAAAATCGGGTTTCTTCAGCGCGAAGAATCTGGGTTGGCTCACCGGCTGGCTCATGGTCCTTCCCAACGGCGTACTCGCCTTGTACTACGCCTCTCGGCAAAGGGCGGATGTCGTCTACAGCTCCCAAGTCGGGGACGGTCACATTTGCATCCCTCTCTGCCTAGGTCTGTTTGCGATTTTCAAGCCGCTGCCCATTCCGAAGTTTTTCGAGACCAGCATGCTCGTCATCCTCGGCGCGGCCGCTCTCCATTTTTTCTTTGTCGTCCTTTTCGGCCGACTGCCCCGGTGGGTGGGAGCTGTCCTGATCGCAGCCTACGTGTGGTTCGTGTACCGGGGATGGGTGGCCTAGAACCCCCCAACTTCACGCCAACGGATCGGCACGCACGCGCTCCGTCATATCCACAAACGGTGCCTGAGCTTTCCGCCAACGCGGATCCGCGCGGATATCGTCGATCGATCCAAAGGTGTTATTGCAGAGCAAATATGTCTTTTCCCCCAGTCGCACAGCGGCGTCGAAACGTGTGCCCGACGCGTCCAGGACGAATTCAAAGTCCCCTATTCCGTAGTGCTTGCCTTCCATTTCACCGGCGAGAGGGCCGGAGTCGGCGTGGAGTTTCTGCTCGTAGGACTGAGCGCGCGGGCCGTAGTAATCCAATACCTTTACCTTTCCCCCGTCGATTGACACCACGACCCACTCGTCGAAGACAGGCTTCTGATAGAGCGCATCCATCAGTTCGCGACAGGCCTTGAGCAGCGGCCGAAGAGATTCGAGTTTCATCGTGGTAGGATTAGCCGGTGGTTTTATCGCATTCGGAACGAACCTCCGGTCTCCCGCCAGATTTTTCTCGTCAAGGATTCGCGAAAACGCGCGCCCAATCCTATCGTGCCCCGAAGAGCTCGTCGAAAAACAGCCGCATATGCTGCCAGGAGCGGCGCGCCGCCGGCTCGTTGTATCCCACCCCATCGAGCTTTGCTTCGACCCGAATCTTGTCCGCCTCGGGATTCGTGAACGCGTGGATGGCGCCAGCGTAGCTCACGAACTGATAGTCGATTTTCGCCGACTCCAAGCTCTTCTCAAAAGCCGCGATCGAGTCGGGCTTGATAAACGGATCCACGGCTCCGTGGAGGATCAGAAATTTGGCTTTCACAGCCGGCGCTGCTTCCGGCGAGAGGGGAATCAGATTTCCGTGAAAACTTACGATGCCCGCGAGCGGAGCGCCGGAATAGGCCAGCGCCTGACACGTCGTTCCGCCGAAACAGAAGCCAATGGCAGCGATCCGGCGCTTGTCGACCCGCTCGACCTTCAAGAGCTCTTCGAGACCCGCCCGCGCGCGCTCAGCCATCAGAGGTTTGCCATAAAATGGTCCCGCGAGGTCCCCCGCCTTCTTGGGATCCGTCGTGACAACCCCGGCTCCGTACATATCGAGGGCAAAAGCGACGTACCCCTGCGCCGCCAGTTGCTCCGCCTTGCTGCGCACGAAAGCGTTCAAGCCCCACCACTCGTGGACAACCAGGACTCCCGGACGCTCCGCCGAGGTCGCGTCATCATAAGCCAGGAAGCCTTCAAGTTTCACCCCCGCGTGCTCGTAAGCCACGGGTTTGGTCACGACCTTGGCGCTGGCAATTGCAGCCGACGCGAAAACGAGAAAAAGAGTAACGAGATATTTCATGAGTACACCGGCCGACCATGTGCAAGAAACGGCTCGGGTCAAATGGGCGAGATTCAGGCGTCCCGCTGGAGGCCGGCGAGACCAGATTTGAAATCGAAATCAGATCAAGCAGGGCGAACCGTCCCCGGCGAGCCGTGGGTGGTCTCGATTTCACGACGCTACCCGACCAATCGAACCAAGCTGCACAGCAATGCCGCCACCTTGAATACGAAAAAGGTGACGACGGCTCAGCGAGACGCCTCGCCCTACCTTCCGACCCGCTTTTCAGCCCCCGATCCCGATCTACTCCGCGCTTCCGTGGATATATTGCCGGAGCTGATCGGCTTCCGCCCGGTGAGACTCGACCAGCCAGCGAGTCACGTCACCGATCGAAATAAGTCCCAATATCTTTCCATCAGCAGCGAGCACCGGAATGTGACGGCACCGGCGGTCGCTGATGACGTTCATCACCTGCTCCACGGTGTACTCTGGCGGAATGGTGACGGGCTCTTTCGTCATTACCTGCGAAACCGGGGTCGAACTGGGCACGTAGTCGGCCGCAACAACGCGGGTCAGCACATCGCGCTCCGTAAATATCCCAGCAAGGCGGTCATTCTCGACTACGATGATTGAGCCGATCTTATGTTGATTCATCACGCGCACCGCTTCTGCAACGGTGGCCGTAGCTGGCACGGAATAAACGGACGAGCCCTTCCGGCTCAACAAGAGCGCAATCGGGGTATTCATCATGGGATTCGGGGTTGAGCGAAACGATACGCGAGGCCCGAAACGAGGCAATGTTTGTTCTCACAAATCTTCGCAAAAGTGTGCAACTCTCCGGCAAAGGAGGATCAACGGGGAAACAACTTATCCAGCGCTCCCAGATTTTTCAGGGGCGCTGTTTTCTTTTCGGCTGGCTGCGACGCGATCACCAGCGGTTTTGGCGCGCTCGACGGTTGAGCCGTCGATCGTGGTGCCTCTCCCGATATCTCCGCCGCCAGCACGCGGTCGAGCTTCACCGAGGACACCGGTTCCGCCGTTCCCAGTTCCTGCGCGAACAGGCTGACGCGAAACTCTTCCACCAGCCACCGCGACGATCCCGGTGGATTCCAGGCAGACGGCTGCCCAGCCCTCCCTTTTTCTCCGGCTTTAACGACGGCCGCCACATAAGGCGCCAATTGCTTCGAACGTTCGGCGTCTTTGGCGGGATTCTGCCGCCAACGGTCGGCGCGGAGCTTCATTCCCCGGAGGTACCGCGGGAAATGCGCAAGCTGCTCGTACGGAGTGCGGCGCAAAAAATCGGATGGAACGAGCATCGCGATGTCGTCCTGCAAGCCGGGGTAAGGCTGCGGATGTACGAGCAGTGCTTGGCGCAGGCTGAGTATTTCGCGCAGCAAATCGAGCAATCCGGGAAGCAGCGTCCGGATCGACTTCTTCCCGCGCTCCACGGCCGCCTCGAAAGCGCCGGCGGAAAACGCGCCGATGGATTGTCCGACCACCCACCGACGAACCGCTTCGTAAACATCGGACTGCAACTGCTCCAAAGGACCGAGCATCGCGGTGAGCGCTCCCAGCTCCCGCAATTTCCTCAAGTCTTTCTGCAGCCAGGCCAGTTCGTAGCGAAGCTGCAGCTCGAGCAGCTGCGCCAGCCCTCGCACGGTCTGCCTTTTCGCCTCCTCGGGTGTCTTGCAAAGGCGGAGCGCCACGCCCGCATTGCCCGAGACGAGTGCGGGAAATGCCGCAACCGGAACACCGGCGATTGCGCCGACTTCGATCGATTCGGGCACATCCCCGAAACTCCAGGCGGTTTGCTCCGGTTTCTCCCATTTTGCCCGCGCTTTGCGCCAAGCCTCCGGATCCTCCCGCGCGACCGTCGCACTCGCCTCGCGCTTCCGCGCGGCCACGGCTGCCTGAATTTCTCCCAACTCACGGCTCGCCACGATCTCCTTCCCTTCGTCGTCCACCACGCGAACTCTCACCCGTAAATGGTCCGGCAGCGGCTTGTCCGCCCATAGCTCCGGATCGATGCGGAGATTAAAACGTTCCCCCAACTGCGCGGCCAAGGACTCGACCAACCGCTCGCGCCCCCCGGTCAGGCGATCGCGCTGCGCGACCTGCGTCGCCAGACTCTTCGCCGTTTCCGCAAGCGGCGCGAAAACGCGGCGCAGCTCCTTCGGCGCGGATCGGAGATAGTGCTCCACCTTCGCTTCCAAATGCCCGGGCACCGCCCAATCCAGCGCGGCCGGTTTGAGCGTCTCGGCTTCTCGAAGGCCAATTTCGAGCGTCACACCGTCATCCGCCTGCCCGGGCTTGTAGGCATAGGCCAGCGGCAGCGCGCGATTCTCGACCGGAAGTGCTTCGGGAAAGGCGATCGCGTCGTGCTCCAGCTCCTCGGGCGGACGCAGATCGTTCGCCTCCATCATGAGAAAACGTGGTTCAGCCGCCTTCCGTTCGCGCACCAAGTCCACCAACTCCGCCACGGAGCTCAAGCCAGGGAAAGAGGTTTTATCCTCCATAGTCCGACGTTTGTCTCCGCTCTTTCCAGTGGGGCGGTTCACTTCGGATTCCGGCAGCAACCGCTCCGCATAAAACCGATACACCGCCTCATCCAGGTTCATGTAGCTGCTGTCCCTCGCGCGGGTGAGGAGATTTTCGACGTTTTGCCTGACCTCCCGATTGTGCGCGAGGAAGTCCAGCGGCCAGGTAACCGCGTCGTTCACCAATGCTTCTCGAATAAAGATCTCGGTGGCATGCACCGGGTCCACCCTGCCATAACTGACCGCGCGCGACTCGAGTTCCAATCCGTACAAGCGCGTGCGCTGCTTGACCATCACGCGGCCCCCTTCCTCGTTCCAAAACGGTTCGCTGTGGGCAACCTTCACCAGGTGCGCTCCCAAATCGAGCGCCCACACCGGATCCAGTCGCGCGCAGGTCCGTGCATAAAGGCGCCCGGTCTCCATGATCTCGGCGGTGACGATCCACCGAGGGCCGCGTTTGTCCGCCGCTTTCCCGTCCGCTCGGCTTTGTTTGTCGCGGCCGGCCTTTCTTGACGGGTCCTTCGCTGCGAGCACCGACCCCGGGAAAAGAGCGACGCGGCGGTCGTGGGTCGCTTTGTAGCCACCGTTTTCGTCGTCGCGCACCGCGATATTTCCGAGCAGCCCGGCGAGGATCGAACGGTGAATGGAACGGTACCCGGGAGTGTGCGCGGCCAGCTTTGCGTCCTGAGTCTCGCGCGTCGGATTATGGGGAACGCCGTCGAAAACCGACGTCGCCCTGAAGTCGTCGCGTTGCTCGAGCACATCCACCAGTTGATGATGAATGTCGCGCCACTCGCGCATGCGGGTGTAGCTCAGAAAATGATCCCGGCAGAACCGCCGCAACTTGGCCTGCGAAAGCGTCTCGAACTCGTCGTGAAACGCTTCCCAAATGTTGAGCAGCGTCAAGAAATCGGAATCCGGATGCGCGAAACGGCGGTGGGCCGCATCCGCCTTTTCCCGGGCATCCATGGGCCGCTCGCGCGGGTCCTGAATTGAAAGTCCCGCCGCGATCACCAGCACCTCCCGGACACATTTTTCCGCCCGGGCCTGCAAAATCATCCGTCCGACCGTGGGATCCACCGGCAGGCGCGCAAGTTCCCGTCCCACCTGCGTCAACGTCCATCCCCTCGCCTCGGCTCCCTGCGCCGGATCGGCGGACGCGTCCCTCCCCTCGCGGGGAACCGGCTTCCCCATACTGGCCTCCGTTTCCCGCCCCTCCGTCTCCGGAAGGACCCCGGCTTCTGGTCTCTGGTTTCTGGGTTGGGGTTCCTGCGTGAATTCAATCGCTCCCAATTCCTCCAGCAGTGCGTAACCCGCGCGGATCGACTTGGTCGCGGGCATGTTGATGAAGGGAAAGCGTTCGATGTCGCCCAGCCCGAATGCCTTCATGCGCAGGATCACATCCGCGAGATTGGCGCGTTGGATTTCAGGCTGGGTAAAACGCGGCCGCTCCAGAAAATCCTTTTCGGAATAGAGCCGTATGCAGACACCCTCCGCCACGCGACCGCAGCGGCCTTTCCGCTGGTCCGCGCTCGATTGCGAGACTTCCTCGATCGGGAGCCTTCGCGTACGAGCCTGGGAGGCATAACGGCTGATTCGCGCCAGGCCTGTATCCACCACGAAGCGAATTCCTGGAATGGTCAGCGACGTTTCGGCGATGTTCGTTGCGAGGACGATTTTCCGCTTCGAGCTCGGTGCAAAGACGCGCTGCTGCTCCGCGTTGGACAGCCGTCCGAACAGCGGCACCACCTCGCAATCGCGCCGGCGGCCCTCCAGCAGGTCGCCGACTTCGCGAATGTCCCGCTCCGCCGGCAAAAACACCAGGATGTCGCCCTCGCTGCTGTCGCGTACGATGCGCTCGACCGCCTCCACCGCCCCATCGATATAGTGCAAAGCCTCGGCTCGCGCGCCCGGCTCGTCATCCGCCGCCGCATCCGAACCGAGCGAGTCGAGCGGCGCATAAATCGTTTCCACGGGGTACGCGCGGCCGGACACCTGGATGACGGGAGCATCGTCGAAGGCTTTCGAAAACGCCTCGGTATCGATCGTGGCCGACGTGATGACGATCTTCA
>CAZJLP010000052.1:0-32533 GCA_964546955.1 uncultured Opitutaceae bacterium
CGTCTGCGCAAAGCGCTGATCTTTCTGATTCTCGGTCTCGTCGTGCTCACGACGGTGGTGGTGACGGCTTTTTTGCCGAAATGGTATCTCTCTACCCTCAATGTCCGCGTCGAGAAACCAAAGAGCGAACAGCTCTTTCAGAACAATTCGAACGGCGCGGCTTACGATCCCTATTTCCTGTTGGACCAGTTCAAGATCCTGCAGTCCGCGAAAATCCTGCATCCGGTCATCGAGAAGTTGGAGTTGAATCACAAGCTCGCTCCCGCTTACGGGAGCGACATCCCGCTCCCGACGGATGAAACGTACCGGTATCTGACCAAGAGCATGCTCAACATCGAATCGCCGCGCGGGTCGTCGGTGATCGAGATCGGCGTGTATTCGCAGGATCCCCGCCTGGCCGCCCAGATCGCGAACGAAATCGCGCGCGTCTACTCGGAGGACCGCATCAGTTTTGCCACTGCCGAACAGCGCGAGGGACTCGCGCAGCTGCGAAAGGAATTGGAGCAGCAGGAACGGATGGTCTCCGCGCAGCGCGACCGCGTGGAAAAGATTCGCAAGGACCTCGATATTTCCGGGGTCGATTTGAACTCGCGCTATTCCGACCTGCAGGTGGAGACCCTGCGCCAGATGGAGACCTCGCGGATCGCGCTGAGCGTCGATCTTATCGGCCGCAAGACGCGCTACGAGCGATTCAAGGCGATCCCTCCGGATGAGCGGATGAACCTCGTCAACTCGGAGCTGATCCAGGACCAAAACATTCAAAACCTGCTGCAAGCTTATCTCGTGGCGGATCAAACCGTCGGCAAGCTGCGCGCCCGCAACGTGGGCGATGCCCACCCGGATCTTCTGGCCGCCATGGAGAACCGGGCCAAGATCAAGGAACAGCTCGACGCGCAATTGCGCGGCTACGAGAACGCGCTCGAGATTTCGTACAAGGAAGCCGAAGCGCGGGTGACGGAATTGAGCAATCAGCTCAAGCAGGCCCGCGGCGAGCAGATCCTCTCGGCTCGCGAACGGATGCGGCCCTTCGAGGAAGCGACGCAGAAGCTCGATGATGAGACGCGCATGTATTCGACGCTTAAGCTCACGTTGCGCCAGCGCGAAATCGATTTCCAAGCTCCCAAGCGCACCATTGAGATCCTCAATCAGGCGGAGGAAGCGCGCCGGCCTTCGAAGCCGAAGCTCCTGCTCAATCTCGCCTTCGCGATTCTCTTCGGGCTGGTCCTCGGTGTCGGCACCGCGGTGCTGGTGGAGTATTTCGATACGAGCTTCCGCACCGTGGCCGAGATCGAGAGCAAACTTCAGCGGCCGGTTCTCGGAGTGATCCCGTTTGCGGCCGAGCCGATGAAGGTTGCGGACGGGGACGAAGACCCGGCCGATCTCGAGCCCTTTCGCGTCCTCCACACGAATCTAAATCTCGCACTGAAGAACGCGCCCAAAGGACGGAGTCTTGTCATGCTTTCGGCCGGACCGGGCGAAGGAAAATCGACGACGCTGCTGCGTTTGGCTCGCGCCATCGGCGGGGCAGGGGAGCGCGTGCTCTTGATCGATTCCGACTTGCGGCGCCCGACCCAGCACCAGCTGGCGGGGCGTCCAAAAGAGCCGGGTCTCGCCGATTTGCTTCAGGGCAAGGCGACGCTCGCCCAAGTGACACAAAAGTCCGTCGCGCCCGGCCTCGACTTTATTCCCTGCGGATGGGTTGGCCACTTCACCCTGAGCCTGCTTTACGTGGATCGTCTGAAGGCGTTGCTGGCGGAATTACGCCCGCAGTACGATCGCATCGTTTTCGATGCCCCGCCGATCATCGGCGTCAGCGATGCGTCGGTCCTGGCCAGTGTGGCGGACGACATTCTGCTTCTCGTCCAGCACCGGCGGAATCCTCAGACGATGGTGGCTCGCGCACAGCAGGTCATCGAGGGCCTCAACAAAACGATCCTCGGCGTCGTGCTCAATCGTGTCCCTCAGAACTCGAGCGAGGACTACGGCTACTACACGCGCAATTACGCGTACTACAGTTCCCAGGGCGAACGCCGCCCGCGCAAGACCAGAGGTTCTTCCGACGACGGACGCTCAAAGGCCGAACGAATCGCGTTTTCCGAGCACCCGAAAAGTAAAGGTGGAACCCGACCTCCGGGCGGGTTGGATCGAGGATCGTGAGGGGGCATTGCAGGGCGTCAGCTACCCAGCTCTCCGAGCGACCCGCCTTGCGGCCTTCTCAACCTACTTGTTCCGCCCCAGCCTTGGAGTCCCAAGGCATTTCCTCGCCGCAGGAAACGCCCTTCTAAGGACCCTCAAAACCCGTCAAAAATAGCTGTTGACGCCCCCCGCGTGGCCCTTACTTCTCACCTCCTGCTCTGCGGGCGTAGCTCAGTTGGTAGAGCACCACCTTGCCAAGGTGGACGTCGAGAGTTCGAGTCTCTTCGCCCGCTCCATTTTGAAAAAACCGCCGGAAACGACACCGGCGGTTTTTTCGCGTCTAAGTCTCTTTCAGCGGGATGTGAATCACTGTTCGGGCGACTGGTTGCGACTCTCTCCGACTGCTCTGGACCCGAAAGGACCAGACTTTGTGCGTCTCTTTGTGCGTTTTTTTTGAACGGCAATGTGCCACGCGGCCTCTTCGATCAGAGGCAGTTTTGTGGCGTCCGTGTAAATCTTCATCGTGAGCTTCGGATCGCTGTGTCGCATGAGCTCCATCGGCCCGTGCGGTGACACTCCACTGGCCGAAAGAAGCGTCCCGAACGTGGTGCGCAAAGTATGCAGATCGACCCTGAGGCCGCTGTTCGTCTTCAAACGGGATGTGGGCCGCCGCCAGGTCTTTTGGACGACACTGGCTCCGTAGGCCAGTGAAGTAACGACGTGGCATCAACGGCGGCTAGGATACCAGCGCGCGAGCCGGTGAGGAGACACCGAGCCAATAGGGGACTTGAAGGGCCGACCAGGCGGCAAAGGTAAGGCCGAAGCTGCGTCCGGCGAAACGTCTGGATGAGGTCACGACTTCCTCGGCGAGCTGAACCATCCGTCCGCGCGATTTGAGACGTCGTAACAGATCCAGATCATCGAAGAGGGGGCACGGTCGAAAGCCGCCGACCTCTTCGTACACATGTCTTCGGACGAAAATCGTGTCGTCGCCGTATTCAGTCCGAGCAAGGCGAGGTGAGGGTAGAGCCAGGTGAGAAAAAACGCGCCGCGGTGAATTCTCCGTCGAATCGGGGGCGAAAATGCCCGCCAACGACCCGCGCGTCCGCGAGCGTTGCCGAGATGATTGCTCCCGCGTTGGACGGAGGAACGGTGTCAGCGTGGATGAACCACAGGACGGGAAAGACGGAGGCTTGAGCGTCGGCCGCCATCTGTGAACCGCGGCCGCGCGGACTGACGATCACCTTCGCTCCCGCCATTTCCGCGTAATCGTGTGTCCGATCTGGCTGCCGCCGTCGACCACGATCACTTCGCCGACGCCGTCGATCGCAAAGATAGCACCGACCGTGGCCGTGATCGTCCGTTCTTCCTGAAGCGCAGGGATCACGGCTGAAATGGCGACTTTGGTGGCAGGGACGAGAGATGAGCCCGCGAATTGCACCTCGAGCCGGACAGACGACAAGCATTGGAGGTTCCTATGGGAGTTGCGCTTGGTAGGGTCGCACGCGTCGACTTAGGGGGCGGGTCTCCGTGCTTTGTGCAACCGCGCGTCTGCGCAAAAAAACTCACGATAGTGGCGCGTTGAACGGATAACCGGATGTGCAGACCGACCATAAATCTGACGGAAATGTCAGTCGTGACCGCTGTACCTTACTTTTATGTGCGGCATTCTCCGACTCATCGTGATCCCCGAGCGGCATAGCGCTGATTCGAGCTAAAGTTGCGAACTGTGGCGGACGCCGGACCCCCCATGCCTAAGGTTAGACGCGAAACTGAACCCGACTACGGCAACGGCCATACGGCAGAAGTAGCGCGAGTCGACCGTACAATTGTCCGGCAATTGGTGAGGCAGGGGGTGGAACTCAACGGAAAAATGGTCTTTGACGTTTCGTGTCGAGAGGGCGTGTTGCTCAGTTCGTTGGAAAAACTTTTCCCGCTTGCATCCCTTGAAGGCGTGAATTTGGAAAGCTTGGGATGGTCCGACGAACACGAGCAGCACGTCTGTCGCCAGGGCCGGTCGTTTGAGCTTCCGGCAGAGCAGTACGACGTCATCGCGTGGCGCAGCGGCCTGATCAGCCCTGGCACCCTCTCGATGTTCTTTGAGATCTGCGCTTATCATCTAGCCGTCGGCGGATTGTTTATCGTGGTCAGCGGCAATCCGGTCATAGCCGAAGCGCGGCTGGCGGGTATTCTGACGGATGAAGCTGTAGCCACAGAACATGCAACGGGTTCCCTTTGGAACACCCTACACGTCGAAAAAATGATGCGTTACGCGCGAAACGCCGGCTTCCGGGTTCGTGCCGTGGCGTACGTGCCAATCACGTGGACCGACGTTTACATGTTGCCGGCGGCAGCACTGCTCTGGATGGCGCAGACTGCGTTCGGGCGTTTCTTGCGGCCGGAGCTCGTTCCCCGCCTCAGACAACTGTTCCCCTTCTCGTCACTCATGTCTAGGCACTACGTACTCATCCTTGAGAAGCAGTAACGCCGTTGGCTCGCAGGCGCCGCGCCGTCATGCCGGCTGCTCCAAGGATCGCCCGGATGATCGGTAGCTGGAGGCGGAATGTACATTGCTTTGTAGCATGGTTCCGCTCGTGAAAGACAGCGGCGGCGCTTGTTACGACTAGCGAAAGGTGCAGCGTGGCAGAACCGTCTTTTCCGTGCCGTATCGACAATTAAGGGCGATCGACGGCCCGGCGCTATTTAGGGCGGGACACGATCATCAGTTCCACGCGTTTCACTTCGCTTACGATCCTGTTGGTCTGCATTCGAGCCCAAACCAGATTTTGATGAGCGCTATGATCACGAGCAGCGCAACGCCAACCGCTCCCCAGCGAAGCTGAGTTGCCGTCTCGTCTGCGCCCGGGAAACGCGTGGCTGCGGCGAGGAGACCGGCGAGCGCGGCAATCTGGAGACCCACCGCAAATACGGACAACCACCGGTGGCGACCACGAAATGTCCGGTGAGCACCTGATTGGAGTCGCGGTTCATTGTTCAACCAAAGGTCGCACCGAAAGGTCGCTTGGTTCAATCAATCGCACCGGCTCACGAAATGGCGGAGTAAAACGCTGAAAATCAGACCACTGCGTCGACGGACCTGTGACGCAATAGGGTGAGGGTAAGGTCCGCGAAATTTAGACGGCTCCGACGACTCCGGCTGTGATTGTACCCACCAGGAGCCATTCGTCGGAACGAATCGACCGAATTGCTCCGGCTGCCAATGCCTGTTCCACGCCCAGTTCATTCGATACCACCACGATCGGAGCAATTGACGCGGCACTAAGTGCAAGAATTAGATCAGCCGGTTCTGTCCCCGCAGCCCTGCTCGCGATAATTGCGTCGAGAGGGCGCACGGCCGCTTCCAGTGCGGCATCCATGTCTCGGCATGTCTGGACATTGGCGTTGGGGAATTTGCGGTGGAGCACGCCAGACAGTAGGAACAAAAGGTCGGTGTCTTCGGCTATCACTAAGAATCGGCGGGGGCGTTTCATTGGGCGTTGAGGGAGGGCGCCGAAGGAAGCTGCGGCACCCCATCAGGCAGTCAAGAAAGCGCTGCGATGAAGTGGTGGCGGCGGTTCTCCCACCGAAGGGATGTGCCTGAACGAATGCAGTACCGGTGAGGTGTTGGCCGAGCCCGTCATGGAGGTCGTGTCCAACTTTGCGCCGCTCACTTTCGCTGATTTCGAGGATTTCCATCTCGAGACGAGCTCGCTCCGCAACCTCCCTTCGTAATGCTTCCGTCCGGAGTTTCACTTTTTCGTCCATCTTACGATAAGCCGCCAGCAATGCAGCGAGAAGGCTGGAGATCGAAAGAAACGTGATAAACACGATCGAAGCGTTCCAAGCCGCCACGAACGTCGTACTTGTTCTATACCGGCCAACTGCGTGGTCACCAACAAGCCAGCCCGACACCGCCAGGACCGAAATGGCCAGACCGGCTCGCCAGCCGAGGGCTACAACCGCCATCGACAGGGGAAAAAAGTAGAAGGCCAGGAGCGAGATATGATAGCCGATCGAGAAGTCGATAATCCCAATTGCTGCAGTACACCCGACAGCGAGTCCGAACACGGCGAGCCGGCGGCGTGGAGTCACATCGCGGAATAGTATCTCAGACAGACGCTCCAAGGCGAAACTACTCATGCTATGGAACTGGATCGGTGGTGTTGCGAGGATTGCTAGAGTCAAAGGCTGCCGCCGGCATAGGGCGGATGCTCAGCAGAGCCGAGGAGTAATCTGTCTTGCGAGACACGACGACAAACTGGCCGGAACGCAATGCGCGAAAGAGATATAGATGTTGCCGAAATGAGGCGACATTGTGGCGTGATGATATTCGTTGATCGTGACGGTCGGTCGATCTGCTCGAGCGGGTCCGTGATACTTCTGAGAAAGGTTTTGGCACGTCTGCGGGTCAAGTGATGCGGCGTCTGATCTAAGGGCGCGAGCACGGTTTTGTCGGGCGGCACCCGACACGATATATTGGCTTTACCCAGTAGGCAGGTCGGACGATGGACCGTAGAATGTCGCGAAGTTGTCATGGCCGTTTGGCAGGAATGTCTGCGCACAAACTCGCAAAAGATATGGAGAGCACCGGGCTTCGCGTCCGTTTCATCCCACCGGCGTTGGATTCCAATGCTCAAAGGATTGAATTCGTTCTGACCAACGACGTTTCGATCATTTGGGATCGATCTAGCCGATGGGCAGGTGCGGTCGGCTGGTTTCCTGACATGGCCCGGATGGAGGCGATGTTGTTCGAACTGTATGGCGGATCGATGCTGCGCCGGATGCTGAAGCAGATCGGGTGGTGCTTCGTCGTGCTGGCGGTCTTAACGCTCACCGTGTCCTTGTTTGCACAGATCATTCGGTGAGTTTTTGCCGTTCGATGCGTTGCCTTTATCGCATTCTTCGATGCGGTTGACTTGTGCGGAAATTACCGCTGTGGCCGTCGAACAACTCTCACGTATGAAACACTTGGTGCTCTTTTTGGTGGTTGTTGTCGGCCTTGCACAAGCGGCGGTCGCTGCTCCGGAGGGCACAGCGAACGATTTTCCTTTGCCGTTACATGCGTATGGCGATGCGGAGAAGTCCGGCGTGTGGGATGTCTTGTGGCACCGCGCCAAGACCGATCCTTTCAACGTTGTCGGCACGCTGATTTTTCTCTGCGCAATCGTCCACACCTTCTTCACCAGTAAGCTGCGGCATTTGTCTCATGTAGTCGAAGAACGGCACACGAAGCGGCTAGCGGAGCGAGCTGCGGCTAGCACGGATCGCAACAACGACGGTTCGCGCGATGAAGTCAGTTTTGGAGGCCAGGTATTGCACTTCCTGGGGGAAGTGGAGGCCGTCTTCGGTCTATGGGTCCTGGTTTTGGCTGGAGCCATCACATACTTTCGCGGTTGGGAAACGGTTGAGAGTTACCTCACCTATTCGGTCACCTACACCGAACCGATCTTTGTGGTGGTGGTGATGACGATCGCTTCCACCAGGCCGGTTCTGTGGATGGCGGAACGTTGTCTGGCGCGGGTTGCCGGTTTGATGGGTGGGTCGGTCTCGGCTTGGTGGCTCTCGATCCTCATCGTGACTCCGGTCATGGGGTCCTTCATCACCGAGCCTGCCGCCATGACGATCGCCGCGTTGTTGCTCGCGAAGCGGTTCTACCCCCGTGGGCCAAGTGCAAAGCTGGCGTATGCGACGCTGGGTTTGTTGTTCGTGAACATATCCGTAGGCGGTACCCTTACGCATTTTGCGGCGCCTCCGGTATTGATGGTGGCAGGTCCGTGGAATTGGGACCTGGCGCATATGGCTACCAATTTCGGATGGAAGGCATGCCTTGGAATTCTCATAGCGACAGGGGTATACCGGTTGACGTTCAGGGCAGAACTGAGCGCGCTGGAGCAGAAACCCGCGCCGATCGACCGGATCGAGGCACCAGTCCCTTACTGGATCGTCGGTGTGCACCTGCTGTTCCTGGCGTTCGCCGTCTGGCAGGCTCATCATCCTGCGCTTTTCATCGGCGCCTTTCTGTTTTTCTTGGCCTTCTACGAAGCGACCGCACACCACCAGAGTCCACTTTCACTCCGGCCCGCCCTCTTGGTCGGTTTCTTCCTGGCGGGACTCGTGATCCATGGTGGTGTGCAGCAGTGGTGGATCCAGCCTGTCCTATCAGGGCTTGGAAACTGGACGCTCTTTACCGGTGCCGTGGCGCTGACCGCGTTCAACGACAATGCAGCCATCACGCTCCTGGCGACCCTCGTCCCGGGATTCACCGATCAGCTAAAGTATGCGGTTGTCGCGGGCGCTGTCGTGGGCGGAGGCTTGACCGTCATTGCGAATGCGCCGAACCCGGCCGGGCAATCCATCTTAAGCAGGTTCTTCAAAGACAGCGTGTCGCCGCTGAAGCTTTTGCTGGGAGCTTTGATTCCAACCTTGATCATGGCGGCTTGCTTTATGCTGTTTTGACCACGATCTTTTCCAGCCTTCGAGCTCAGCTGGCCGACCGGGATTGTGGCTACGCGGCCGTTCAGGGCGTGGACCTAAGTTTTGGCGCCGTTTCAATGCGCCGACAGATGAGCGAACCCCTTTGGAGCAAATGGGTCGAATGCCTGACAATGTCGCGAACAACCACGGCGGAGAGGCTTCGTGTCGCTTGATCAATGGCTTCTGCTCCTAGGGGCACTGCTCCTAGTTATCGCATTGGCGCACCCGGTGGTGAAGCGCCTGCCGATAACCACGCCGATCATCTACCTCGGTGTTGGCGTTGCCATCAGCCCTTTTGGGTTGGGAGCGATCGACTTTGATCCACTGGCAAAAGGCCGGTGGATTCACTATGCTGCTGAGTTTGCGGTGCTGATCTCGTTGTTCACGGTCGGTATGAAGCTTCGGCTGCCGTTGCGAGACAGGAAACTTAGACCGGCGCTTTGTCTCGCCTTCATTTCAATGGTCATCACGACGGCGCTCGTGGCGGCTGCTGGTGTTTGGCTGCTGACACTGCCCCTCGGCAGCGCGATTCTGCTCGGCGCCGTCTTGGCGCCGACAGATCCGGTGCTGGCTTCGGATGTGCAAATCCAGCATCCGCAGGACACCGACAAAATCCGCCTGACCCTCAGTGCCGAAGCAGGGCTCAACGACGGTACGGCATTCCCCATGGTGATGCTCGGCTTGGGACTGATGGGGCTGCATGACCTCGGTCAGTATGGCATTCGGTGGATCCTAACGGACTTGGTGTGGGCCACTGTCGGAGGTGTAGTGATTGGCGCCGCGCTGGGTTACGGAGTCGGCCGTCTCGCCATGTCGCTTCACACGCAACGGGGCGACAAGACGATGTTTGGCGAGTACCTGGTGCTGGGGCTGATTGGTGTCGCGTATGGAATCGCCATTGTATGCAAGACGTATGGATTCCTCGCCGTCTTTGCGGCGGGCGTCGCACTCCGGGCCGCGGAGCGGCATGCCAGCGAGAGACGGGCCGCGATCCAGGGCAGGGGGGACGCGGCACAGCCCGATCAGCCGACGGAAGATAAAGGGCATCCGGGGTATCTGGCCGGAGCGTTGCTGGCGACCAACGAGCAGATCGAGCACATCCTTGAAGTGGGTTTGGTCCTTCTCGTGGGAGCGTCTTTGTTCAGCGTGGGCTTCGCTTGGGAGGTGCTTTGGTTTGCGCCGCTGCTTTTTCTGATCATCCGGCCGCTGGCCACGTTACCGATTTTCCTAGTGCAGCGGTTCTCCCGCTTTGAGTTTGCCGCTGTTTCTTGGTTCGGGATTCGCGGAATAGGCTCCCTCTACTACGTGATGTTCGCCGTGTCGCACGGGCTTCCGGACGAGATAGCGCAACGCCTGTTATCGCTCACGTTAACGACGATTGCCGTCTCCATTGTCGTTCACGGAGTTTCGGTTACGCCGTTCTTTGCCATGAGAAGCCGCTAAGCCACCGGAACCTCTTGCTTGGCGAGTCGTTTAGGGCGTGGCCCGACGCGAGGGCGGCATTTCGCGCATTCCGACACAAATGGAATGTGCCAGGTTTCCTGCCTATGGATAACTTCCTTTTGTCTCCGCTCAGCACGCGTCCGCGCCTTGCCATGATTTCCCTGCACGGGTACGTGGCTGCCTCGCCGCCCTTGGGAGCGGCCGGTACGGGAGGGCAGGTGTTGTATGTGCTCGAGCGCTCAAAGAAGCTGGCCGATCTCGGCTTTGACGCGGATACCGGAAACGACTCGGCGACCGTGGTCGTCGCGACGCTCTTCGACTGCTCGGAACCGAAAATCGCCGTGGTTGATACGCCTATGGGTACATCACTCGAGCGACGCTGGCGGCACGGCTGCCGAGGTTTGCACGGCTGAGCCGGTGGCCTGCTCAATGCGTTCGCCGAGCTTACCTTCGCTCTCCGTCGTGCGTTGGCGTCCGGTCTTATCAACCTCCGGCGTTTCGCACGTCATCCAGTAATCGTGCAGAATCTTCAGATGCAGTCGCAATTTCTCGGTCGTCATCGGCTTAACGTGATAAGAACTCGCGCCGAGCATGTAGGATTTTTTGATGTCATCCAGGTCAGACGAGGCGCTGAATACGACCGTTGGGATGATCGCCCACTCGGGGTTCTGCTTGAGATGCTGAAGCACGGTGAATCCGTCAGCTTTCGGCATTTTCAAATCGGTCATGATAAAGGTGGGATACTCGTACTTCCGGCGATCTGAAAACCGCCCTTCGCCCATCATGTAAGCAATCGCTTCCAATCCGTCGTACACTTGGTGAATCGGACTTGTCACGCCGTTGTGTCGAAACGCTTTTTCCACAAACAAGAGAAAATCCGCATCATCGTCGACCAGCAGAATCGTAGCATTGTATTTCTTCATAGAGAGCCCGCATGCGTCTTCGATCCCGGATTGGGCCCATATCGCTGCGTCAACTGCGTTTCTATTCCTATCAGCCAGCGAAAGCGACGACTAACTACGCGCGCTGAACGGCCCGATAAAGTGCCTTGCAACGGCGTGGCTGATTTCGGCCGGCTATCGGCGTGCTGGCTAGCCAAGTCATGCGGACAAGGCTGAGATCGGACGCTGATAGACCACGCAGTCACGTTGTCGACGCGAGAAAGGAAGGCAGCACGAGCCGTTGCAACTCAACACGTTTGCGGTGCCGACTTGTCGCTCCGACGCGTGAACTGGCTCCGTTGATTCGGCGATCGGTAGACTCCGCGCGGCGTTGCCGATTCGGTCGGTCCGTGTCGGACTAGACCCCCTCGTTCGTTACCTGAGAAGTCGCTCGAGCCGGGGCCGCGTCATCAAAGGCGGGAGGATCTTCCAGCCGTTTTCTCCGTTCGTCATTATGACGAGTCCTGCTTTGGATTTTGAAGAAGCGACTGCGTGGCAATGGAAACCTCGATTGTCGCCTCCATGATCGAATAGGCCATCACCCTTAAGGTGCCAGCCTAGTCCCCATGAACCCGCGGCTTGATTTCCCGAGGACACGGCGATGTGCGGCCGAAAGGCATCTGCCAGGCTCTCGGGCTTCAGTCGGACGTTGTCTGGACCCTTGCTTTCCAGGATTTCGATCATGAACTTCGCGAAATCGGAGGGGGTGGTCAAAAGGCCTCCCATTGCAGCGTACCGGGTGATTGCAGGGCGGCTTGGCCGACGGTAGGGCAGGGGTCGTCCCATCTCATCATGGCCTGTCGCTGCGTGTGGCTGGATCGTGTCATCCGGGACGTAACCGCTGAGTGTCATGCCAAACGGAGCCAGGAGGTTCTGCTGCATGAATTCTCCGATGTCCGTGGCGCAGACCGGCATGTCGGCCTCAAAGGATTCGCAATTACTTTGGTCCGTCTTGCCCGTCAGGTGGGTAATCACGGATTGAAGATAATAATAACCCTCGCCTGAATACGCATACCGGGATCCCGGACTGAAATGAATTTTCAGCGGAGTTTCCCGCGAGCGAAAATTGGGTAAGCCGCTGCTGTGAGAGAGAACCATGCGCGCAGTGATCGTCTCTATTCTTGGGTCCTCGCGGAGAAACGCCTCGGCTCCATAGTTGGCGAGGGGCGTATCGAGTGCGATGACTCCTTTTTCACATAGTTTCAGCGCGACGTAAGCGAACGCCGGTTTGCTCATTGAGGCCGCCTGGAACACGGTGCTCTCGTTTACTGGCGCGCGCGTGAGTGCATCGGACACTCCGAAGCCGCGGCGCCATACGATGGCGGCGTCGTGAATCAGCGCGACAGAAGCCCCTGGAACGTTTTCCAGGCTCATCAGACGAGGAATTTCGGACTCCAAGTCTTCCGCCGCTGCGGCCCAGTGAACGTCGCCTGCGGTTGAAGCTGTCTTCCGGCGCTGGATGCAACCGGTCAGCGAAAACAGCGGAAGTCCAAGCGCAGCCTGCGCAGTGCGGGCAAGAAACTGACGTCGGTGCATGGGGCTACGGAATCGAGCGGCGCAAGGGTGACCGGCCGATCGTCTGCGAGTCAAGGAAGTGGTAGAGGAACGACGAACCCGCCGGCACGGTAATGTTCGGGCGGCTGCCGGGCTAACAAGCCCTGGTCCTAATTGCTGTTTATGTTCCCACGTCCTGAGTCGGCACACCGAGGATGCTAAGGACAGTGGCAAGCGGTGCGAGAACGTGGGGTTTGTGAATCAGGAGGTCCACTGCCTGTTGGACCAGAATAGGGACGGAAGCCATATCCCCGGTCATAAGACCGCATCGAATTCCAGGGCAATGAGAGCGGGCTGCGTGGATCACATGCTGGCCCGTGCCGTCGGCCATATGGTAATCGGTTAGGACGAAGTCGTAGCAGCTGTGTCGCAGATTGTGAATGGCCTCTCGGACGCCGGTGCACGAAGTCACGTGCAAACCATGCGTTTCGAGGAATTCAGTCACTAACTGGCGGATGCTGGGCTCGTCGTCGACTACGAGAACTTGGCGCATGGCCCTCTTCGACTGCCTTCGCGCTGAGAGGAGTCGCAAAAACGCGGTTTATCCTCCCGATATTCGGATCGGGCGCTTTGCGCCTACTTACCTGCTTGAGCGCCCGACCCCGCCGGTGGTTGCGCGCTCAAACTTCCTTGCGCGCGTTCCTGTTCGCCGTCCTGCCGGGAATGAGTCGCGACGTATAGGGCAACTTTGTCCTGCTGCCAATGACGGGGATACAACTGCCCATTCACGGTCACTGTCTCGGGGGGGTGGGCCTGGTCGAGCATCACGACGGCCTCGGGGACGAAGCCCCGGTAAGGTGGTCTTTCGTAATACACTTTCGATGCATCCGTCGTGTTGACGTGTTCGATCCGGAAATCGGGATTGTCGCGCCGCAGGAACACCCACCAAGGATACTCCCAGCTCGAATTGTCGACGATCAGCCCAAGGCGGTTCACGCCGCGTTCACGCAGCAGCGCAAAGGTCTTCAGGAAGGAGTCTTCGTAGGTTTGGTAAGGAGTTTTGAAATAGAGCTGGTCGCGGGTCAGCGTGAACAGGTTCGGTTTGCCGAGGAGCGGACGCTGCTGACAATAGACCAGCCACGGCAGGCCCACCACCAGGAGGGCGCCGCAAATCGCTCCGCCGATCCATTGACGCCGGTGAACGCTGAGGATCACGCCGGCTACCGGCGCGAAAGCAATGAACACGGGCAGATGGAGGCGGCTCATCCACGGATGCCACTTGAGGCAGGCTGAAAATAAGAGAAGCCCGGTAGCGACGACGGCCGCATAGGGCAGAAGTTTGGGCCGGCGCCGCAGCGACGGGACAAGCACCACCACGGCGAGACCAATGATCCCGAGGACGAAATGGATGGGATTTCCGTCGGATTCCTCGTGAAATCGAATGGTACGGATCGAGAACCGAGAACGGGGTCCCCAACTGGTGCGCGGATCGGCAAGGTCGATCCCGAGCATCTGGTGAAAGCGTTTGAAGTGCTGCAGGACCTCACGGTTGAAGTTCGGCCACGGCGTGGTGACGTGAGCCGCGAGGTGCTTGGTCGAGTTGGAGACGAGAACGGCGGGTTCCGCGGAGCCGACAAAATAGCGCGTGTTAGCCATCGGCTCCTCGCGCGGTCCCAACGGGTGGCCATAGAGGCTCAGATTGCGCGCGTAGTGCCCGCTATTCAGGGTGAGAAAGATCGCGGCGATCGCGACAAAAGGCGCCGCGACTTTCCACCGATGCGTCCGGACAGCCGACCAGACAAGCCAGACCAAAAAAGGAAACGCGTAGACGTAGTTCGTGCCCTTGGTGAACGCGGCAAGTCCGAGCGCGGCGCCCAGCATGAGTGTGTTCGGCCAAGCCGAGAGACCGATGCGGAACGACCGAAGGAAGCAGAAGATGAAACAGCAGAACCAAAAGGCGGCCACATAGTCGGTCTGCGTCCCGGACGCCTGGAGGATACCCATCGGTAAACTCGCGGCAAAAGCGGCAGCGATGATTTGACCGAATGCAGGAGCTCCGAGTTCACGGGCAATCAGCGAGACCACGACCAGGCTGCCAGCCATGGCATACCATTGGACCAGGTTTACCAAGCGGTCAGATCCGGCAAGGAGATGCAGATGAAGAACGGCGTACTCGGAGCCGGGACTGAGATGGTTCTGGCGTGGAATTGCCGTCGGGTAAAACGCCACGCTCTCGTTTTGAATCCAATGCGCCACCTTTGACATGTGGTATTCCATCGAGTCCCACGTGTTCGGCGGCGCGATGACCGCAATCGCCGCGGTGCCGATCACATACACGCAGATCGCTGCGAGCAGCAGACGCGAAAGAGGTGGAACCGATGCAATCGTCGGAAGGGGCGGGACTACACCGCGTTTGGACCAACGGTACGCGGCGAAGATCGCGACCAGGCTGAGCAGGCACCAAAGCGATCGAACCGCGAAGGAGTTGATCCCCCCGACGAGATTGAGAAGCTCGGTCGTGAGGACGATCGTGAGGCCGAGCAATAGCGACGCGGCGACGAAAAGTTCTCGCCAGGAGTTTCGAGAGAAAGGCGGCGGGGTAGGGGTCATCAAGGGGCGGGGTGCGATCGACGGCAGGCAATCGCGGCCACAGCGACCGGGCAAACCTCCTTTGGGGTGACAGCGCCCATTCAATCCGCCCCGCGGGCGCGGCCCCTTATGGGGAAGCTTCGTTGAAGCAGCAGGACACGGAGTGAGAAACGGGTTCGGCTGTGGCGGCGGAGTCCGTTTGTGCGCGGCAGCGCCGGCCGACACCGCTACAACGTTCGAGCCCGATTCATCCTTTGAAGTCGAGGATAGCAACCAGCGTAACGAATTATCGAATACATTACAAAATTATGGGAAATATCGCGCCTGTCCGGGTTGACAATCAGCACGAACGCCGTTGTGTTGTGTTCGTCTTTCGCGCCATGAAATTCTTGAACAAACATTCTCAGCTCCCGTTTGCGGGCTTGGCGCTGTGCATCTGTCCGGGCGTGCCCGGGCACGCACTCTGAGGATCCGACTTGGTCACTGACCAACGGAGATCGCCCAGAGAGCGCGATCCCGGGTTGACGGTGTATAATTTCGCATTGGCGCCGACCGGAGTGTACTCAGGTCGCGAACCGCTGCTCCGTATAATCGATTGATCGGCCTGCTGCCGGACACGCGCGCGTGCCCAGCCCGCCGATCAATCACAAAGTCGGTGTAACCGCTCGAATTGGAGTAATCAGAATGAGACAAAAAACACTTGGCCGGACAGGCCTCACGATTTCGGAACTGTGCCTCGGCACGATCAACTGTGGCTGGAGAATCGATCAGGAGACAGCCTTTGCAATCTTTGACCGCTTCTACCAGGCCGGTGGAAACTTTTTCCAAGCGGCCGGCGTTCCGCCCGCCCTCAGCATGTTTGATTGGGCCGAACAGCCGGAGGCGCAGCTCGGTCGCTGGCTCCGCGCACGAAAAATTGACCGTGAGCGCTGCGTGATTTCGACTCGGGTTGTTTTCGGCGGGACTGCGGCTGGTCTGGCGGGGCCGGAGGCCGCCATCCGCCAGGCGGTTGAAGGAGCCTTGCGCCGGTTGCAGACGAGTTATCTCGATCTCCTTGTCTTCGAATGGAGCGATGCTCTCTGGCCAATTGACGAGGTGCTCGGCGTGGTCACGAACCTCGTGCGCGCCGGCATGCTGCGTTACTGCGGGGTGTCGAACTTCCCGGTATGGCGCGTTGCGGATGCAATCGGCACGGCGTCGCGTCGCGGCACGGTACGACCTGAATCCATCCAGGCGGACTATTCGCTGCTGGATCACTCGCCAATGGAACTCGACGCGATGGATCTCGCCAGGGAGTGCCGACTTGCGTTCCTGGCGAAATCTCCAATGGCGGGCGGGGCCTTGGCTTCGCCCAGCCTTCTCCATGGCCTTCCCAGTTCAGAGCGGCAGTGCCGTCTTCAAGCGCGTTATGCCAACGAACGCAATCAACGCATCATCGGTGAGCTGCTCTCCTTGTCGCAGCAGCGTGGCGCTCCGCCGGCGCAGGTCGCTCTGGCTTGGGTGCTGTCCAAACACGAAGTGGCGGCGCCGGTGATCGGTGTCACGACGCTGCGGCAACTGGATGACGCGATCGCGGCAACGGGCCTCGTTTTCAGCTCCGACGAAACGAGCCGCCTCGATGCAGCAGTGTACCGATCCATCCCCCAGCGAATGGGGCGCATTTACCCGGCGCGCACCGTCCCCGCATATCAGCCGCCGGCGATGCCGGTGACCCTGGCTGGACACAATTAAACAACAAAGGACCGCTATCATGACCGAAAATCCCATCTATCTGACTCACGAAGACCGAGCCAAGCTCCGCCTTCTCCTCGCAACGCACCCCTCCGGTAAGAGTCGTTTCCCGAAGCTGCACGACGAACTGGATCGTGCCGTGCTCGTCGAGGCAGCGTTGTTCCCGGAGGAAGTTGTCCGCATCGGCTCGCGATTTGAGATCGTGGACCTCGATACGCATGAAGTCAGCGAGTACACGCTGACGTTTCCGGAGCACGCCAATCCCGCGCAGGCGCGCCTCTCCGTACTGGCGCCGATTGGCACCGCTGTCCTGGGTTACTCGGAAAACGACGAAATCGTCTGGGAAACTCCAGGGGGAATCAGGCGCATTCGACTGCGCCGTGTCGATCCGCCGAAGCCCTTTCTCCCGACCCGTTCAGCGATCGCGGTTGGGTCCCTCCCATCGTCCTAGAACTGCAAAATTGAAACGCCATGAACAACATCACCGAAATGCCAAATACCACCGCTGCTGCCACGTTCACAAAACAGATCCTGGTCGACGATCGATTGAAGAGCTCGATCCTCCTCGCCGGCCCGGGGGAGGAGTTCCCCCTGCCCGAGAGCGCCCCGGGCACCGAGAGTTACCTGGTCGTGCTGGAAGGTGAAGCCACCGTCCGCTCTGGCAGCATCAACACCATGTTGCGCACCGAGGAATCCATGCGCCTGATCGATGAACAGCCGCGCTCTGTCCTTAATCAATCTGCCGCTTGGGTGAAACTATTGCGGCTCGATGTAATGGACAAACGCATCTCTCCGCCCGTGATCGTGACCTTATCGAACTGAGTTCCTCTCGGAGGAAAGGCAGGGCAAACAATGCCGTTTGTCCTGCTTTTGCTGAAGCAGGTCCGGAGGTTCGCAGCATGGAGTCTACCGTGAGCACGACCCGGACACGCGAAAAATTCACGCCCGTGGAACGAAGAAGCGGGCAAAAATTATAGCGCTGTCCCTTGGACGGTTTTTTGCTAAGGGTGGGGCGCGTGAAAGCTGCCGACTTTTTTGCCCTGCCATCGACTTTGAAGGCGTTTTCGCCGTCGTTCTCTCCTGACGCGGCTCCCTGGGATTGGATTAAAGCCATCGGGGAGGCCCTCAAAGCCCACGTGTTTCCGACGAGCGCGTCCGCGTTCCCACCTGGCATCCACATCAGCGGATCCGTGTTCGTGCACGATACGGTGCGCCTGCCTGGCAACGCCACGATCATCGGGCCTGCCTGGATCGGACCTGAGACGGAGATCCGTCCCGGCGCATACATCCGGGGCAACGTCATCGTGGGCAAGGGGTGCGTGCTGGGGAACTCCTGCGAGTTTAAGAACTGCCTTTTGCTCGACGGCGTGCAGGTGCCCCACTTCAGCTACGTCGGGGATTCGATCCTGGGAAACAGGGCTCATCTCGGCGCGGGCGTCATTCTTTCGAATCTCCGTTTGGACCAGCAGCCGATCGTGATCCGCGGGCCGGAAGGGACCATGGAAACCGGCCTCAGAAAATTTGGCGCGATCCTAGGGGACGAAGCCGAAGTGGGCTGCAATGCGGTTCTTCAGCCCGGTACCTTGATGGGAAAGCGCTCCCTGGTGATGCCGACCGTGGCATTCGGCGGAGTGCTCCCGGCCGCAACGATCGCGCGGGTCAGGGAAAGCATCGTGACGATGCCCCGCCGCGATTGATCAGGTCTGGAAACGAGGACAACGGTGGAGCCCGCCGTCCCTCGCGGAATTTTGCGGGTCAACTGCCGCGACGATAGGCATTAGCGGGGATGAGCGACGGTGGGCATTCCTCGGAACAGATCGATCGGTTTTCGATCCCCGATTTCGTGATTCCTTTTTGCCGCGCACCCTAAGATAAGGAGGGAGATTCTCCATGCGTATCCTTACCGGCATTCAGCCCTCGGGCACCCTTCATATCGGCAACTATTTCGGCGCCATGAAACCGGCCGTCGAGCTGCAGGAGAAGGGTGAAGCGTTTTATTTCATCGCGGATTACCACTCGATGACGTCGCTGACCGACGCGAACGAACGGCGCAGAAACACCCTGGATGTCGCGCTGGACTTCCTCGCCTGTGGCCTCGACCCGAAGCGGAGTGTATTCTGGCGCCAGAGCGATCTGCCGGAAGTCTGCGAACTTTCCTGGATGCTCGGCACCCTGACCCCGATGGGCCTTTTGGAACGCGCGCACAGCTATAAGGATAAAACCGCCAAAGGCATCTCGCCGAATTTCGGTTTGTTTGCCTATCCAGTCCTCATGGCGGCCGACATCCTTCTCTACAACGCCAACCTGGTGCCGGTCGGCAAGGATCAGAAGCAGCATCTCGAAATGACCCGCGATATCGCGGTCAAATTCAACCAGACCTATGGCGAGTGTTTTGTCGTGCCGGATCCGGTGATTCGCGAGGAGGTCGCCACCGTGCCGGGCTTGGATGGCCAGAAGATGAGCAAGAGTTATGGCAACACGATCGACCTTTTCGGGGACGAGAAAGCGACCAGGAAAAAGATCATGGGGATTGTGATGGACAGCCGGACTCCCGCCGAACCGAAACCGGACGCGGACAAAAACCTGGCGATTCAGCTTCTCAAACTGGTCGCGCCTGTCGAGGTGAGCACGGACTTCGAAAACCGACTGCGCGCAGGCGGCCTGGGTTACGGCGACCTCAAGAAGGCGCTCTTCGAGCATTATTGGAACTATTTCACGCCCGCGCGAACCCGTCGCGCCGAACTCGCCGTGAATCTCGATTACGTCACTGGCGTCCTCCGAGACGGCGCCCAACGCGCCCGCGACGTCGCAAGCGGTGTGCTCAGGCGTGCCCGCATAGCCGCCGGACTACAATAAATATTCAACCGCATTATCTGCCGCCTCGGCCGAAGATCACCACGGGGATCGTGGTGAGCAGGATGCGCAGATCCAGCCAGAGCGACCACTGGTCGATGTAGGCGAGGTCGAGCCGGACCCAATCCGCGAAGTCGGTGATGTCGTTCCGCCCGCTGATTTGCCAGAGGCAAGTCAAGCCGGGGCGGACACTCAAGCGGCGGCGGTGCGCGTCGTCGCTGAACTTTTTTACCTCGTCCAACGGGAGCGGCCGGGGACCGACGAGGCTCATTTCGCCGCGCAGTACGTTCCATAGCTGCGGGAGCTCATCCAGGCTGTGCTTGCGCAAAAAGCGGCCGATGCCTGTGACGCGCGGATCGTTGGTCACTTTGAAGACAGGCCCGGTCATCTCGTTCAACGGAGCCAAAGTGGCCCGCTCTCGTTCGGCTCCGACCCGCATCGAACGGAATTTCAACATGCGAAACGGCCGTCCGTTGAGACCGGCGCGAGCCTGGGCGAAAAAGATAGGTCCGCGAGACGAGGCCTTGACCGCGATCATGATCGCGAGGAAGCAGGGCGAAAGAAGCAGGAGGAGAATGGCGGAGCCGGCGTAGTCGAAGGCCTGCTTCAGCACCAAGTGGCTGCCGTGGGCCGATTGCGCGTGGTAATGGATCACAGGTTCCCCCGCGAACCAATCGATCGTCATCCCCAACGGAGCCCGCGGCAGCAGTCCCGGCCTCACGACGATCGCGACTCCTTCGCGCTCGCAGGTGGCGAGCACCGGCGCGAGCACCGTCGTTTCGAGGCCGGTCAGCGTGATCACCACGACGTTGATCGAGTAGTCGTGGAGAATGGGCGTGAGGTCGTCGACGGATTCGGTTCGCGGATCGAATTCCGAAATACTTTCGAGGGAGGCCCGCTCGTCATAGGTCAATGCGTCGCGCAAGCGCCGCGTTTCGTCGGGCAGGCCGACCCACAGCACCCGCTGCCGCCAGGGGCTTTGCCCGAAGGGCGTGAGCTGACGCATCAACTCATGTCGGAGATAAACCAGCACGCCGCCGAACACACCGGCGAGCATGATCACGGACCGCGCGAACTGAAGGCGCAGAAGAAACAGGAGCAAAACCAGCGCGACGCCCGTGAACGCCACTCCCCGGGTCAGGACGAAGATCGTCCGCAATCGCGATGCCAGGCGCGGCAATTCGTAGAAACCTTGGCTCGCTAGCGCGGCCGGGCCGATGATCGCCACGACAGGAAAGAGCCACAGATGTTCGGCAAATGTTTCGATCGTCGGCAAGTCGAGCACCCGCACGTGCGCGCGCAGGACATAGGCGAGCCCGAGCGAAAGCGCGAAGAGCAGGCCGTCGCTGATCTGAAGTAGCCGGGCGCGGGATTGCCGATACGTTAGCACGAAGCGGGAGAAGAGGCTCCGCCGGAATTGAGGTTAGAACCGTTTGTAATAAACTAAGCCGGTTGAGTCCACGAAAGTGAGAAGGTCCTTTTCGATTTTGGTCAGACGAAGGTCGATCGCCGGTTCCACCACGTCGCCCTCCGCGAACAAACGTTCGTTGATGATGACTTTCTTCGCCGACAGTCGGATGCCTGTGATGCGAAACCGCTCGATGATTGTCCGAACGCGCGGATTGGGTTTGGGAATCTCGATGCCACGAGAATTTGTCGCGGGTTCCGTTGCGGGAGCCTCCGCGGCGGGAGTGGCGCCTCCGTCGGGTGGGCGCGGGGCGAAGACGATGGGCTCGGGGTCGGGGTGAGGATTAACTGCCGCGACGGGGTTGGAAGCTGGGGCTTTTGTCGGAGCGACGGTTTCCGCCGGCGCAGGGATGGCAGCTTGGGGCGACGCAGCGACCTGGGAGGCCGGGGCGGGCCCAATGGGAGGAGGAGTGGCCGTCGGAGCTTTGGCTGGAGTGGGGGCGGGCGCGCTTGCCACGACCGGCGCAGCAGGCTGGTCGCGCAGTAAATACACGGTTGCGGCGACCGACAGCGCCACGAGAACGACCGCACCGCAGACGACGTAGACCACGGTGTTGTTTTTGCGCGGTTTACCACCGCGGCTGATACCCGGCGGTACGGCCGGCGTGCGCGGGGGCGGCGGGGGCGGTGTTGCCCCCTTGTCTGGAGTACGCTCTTTCTGGGCTTTCTTCAGCGCATCGTTGATCAGGCTCATGAGCGTCCGGGGTTAATCGTCTGTGAGTGTCTTGAGATCCTTGATGGCCCTGCGGACATCCCAATAGTTGACCTCGTCCGCTTCACGGACGTAGGCCGAAAGCAGCGCTTTGTCGCAAAGATTGTTCACGATGCGGGGAATTCCCGCCGTGTAGCGATGGATCGCACGACGCGCCCACGGGGTGAAAGAGGGCCGGCCGTTCGCCCCCGCCCGGGTGAGACGGTGCTGGATGTAATGTCCGATGTCGTGTTTGGAGAGGGGCTGGATCTGGCAATGGACAAGAATGCGCTGGCGAAGCTGGCGCAGCTCTTCGCGCCGAAGGATCTCCTTCAGTTCGGGCTGGCCCATCAATACGATCTGCAAAAGTTTCTGCTGGTCCGTTTCAAGGTTCGAGAGCAGGCGAATCTGCTCGAGGACCTCGAACGAGAGATTCTGTGCTTCGTCGATGATCAGGACGATGTCGCGTCCTCGTTCGATGCGTGAAAGCAGCACGCGGTTGATCTGAATCACCAAGTCCTGAGGGTCGTCCGCCACTTCCGTTTCCCCGAGCTCGATCAGAATGGCCCGCAGCATCTGGTTTTCATTCACCCGTGGATTTACGATCAGCGCCGTATCGAACCGGGATTCGTCCAGTTCGTTGAGGAAGCGTCGGCAAAGCGTGGTTTTCCCGCATCCCACTTCCCCGATGACCACGATGAAGCCTTTGCGCTGCTCGACCCCGAATTTGAGGTGTTGCAGCGCCTCCTGGTGGGTGGGACTGAGGTAAAGAAACTTGGGGTCCGGCGTGATGTTGAAAGGCATCTCGTTGAACCCGTAAAACTCCAGATACATTGCCCTTGGGGAGTATTCCTGGCCGACCCAAAACGCACGCTAAAACAGCTAGTCAGTGAAAGAGATAGGTATCTTTCAAACCTCCTTTACAACTGGGCGATCCCGTTCTTTATCGGGGGTGTCTCCTCCCGTGAATCTCCGCCGTCTGATCATCTCTCTGTATTTTGTGCTTTTTGTCGGCCTCGCGGCGGTTTCGGGCGTGTTTTTTTGGCATACACGGCGGGAGTACTCCCAGCTCTTGCATCTTGAAACGCAGAGCCGGCACCGAGTGGCTGAGGCGCAGCTGAAACTTCAGGAGCAGCAGCGGATGCTGGATCGCCTCCGCAACGACCCCTCGTACGTTGAGCGGGTAATCCGCCGGCAGCTGCGGTACGCCAAGCCCGACGAGACGATTTTCCGCTTCGAGCCGTAGGTAGAATTTCGGGCCAATCGGTCAGGCAGCGGAATAATCGTTGCCCTCGACGGAACAGGTTTTCTGAATGGCCGTCACTGCGACCACTTTTATGGCCACTGCGACCACGCCAGCGATTCTCGAAGCTTTCCAACGCGCCGGACAGGGGCAAGTTTTTGCCTTCTTTCAGCAACTTGACCAGGCGGGCCGGCAGCGTCTGCTGGCGGAGGCGGCGGAAATCGACCTCGGCGAAATCGAGCACCTCAATCGGACTTTGCTCGGCAAGACCGCGGCAGCCGTCGATCTCGCGGGCATCGCGCCGGCCCCATTTGTTCCGCTTCCCGAGAATGGCGGAAACCCCGGCGAATGGGCGAAAGCCAAGGCGATCGGCGAAGACGCTCTCCGTGCGGGCCGCGTCGCCGCTTTCGTCGTCGCGGGAGGCCAGGGGACTCGCCTCGGGTACGATGGTCCCAAGGGCACCTTTCCCGTCACGCCGCTCAAAAAGAAAACGCTTTTCCAGGTTTTCGCGGAAAAGATCCGCGCGGCCGGCGCGCGTTATGGAAAACCGATCCATTGGTTCATCATGACGAGCCACGCGAACCATGCGGCGACCGAATCGTTCTTCCAGGAAAATGCCTATTTTGGCCTGGATGCGTCGCGCGTGCATTTCTTTCGCCAGGGCCGCATGCCCGCGGTCGACTTCAACGGAAAAATTCTCCTGGAATCGCCGAGTTCCATCGCCATGAGCCCGGACGGGCATGGCGGTTCTTTGCGCGCGCTGGCCCGCAGCGGTGCTCTGGACGTGATGAAACGCGAGGGCATCGACACGCTGAGCTACTTCCAAGTCGATAACCCGCTGGTCCGTGTGATCGATCCTTCGTTCATCGGTTTCCACCTGCTGCGCGGCTCCGAGATGTCGAGCAAGATGGTTCCCAAGGCCTATGCGGAGGAGAAAGTCGGGCACTTCTGCACGCAGGGCGGAAAGCTGGTGGTGGTGGAGTATTCGGATTTGCCCATGGCGCTGCAGAAGGAAATGGATCCCGCCACGGGGCAGCTCCGCTATCGCGCTGGAAGCATCGCCATCCATATCTTGAATACGGATTTCATTCGGCGCATGGCCGGGGCGGGCGAGGGCGTTTCCCTTCCGTTTCACCGGGCCGACAAAAAAATCCCCACGGTTGACGCGTCGGGCAAGCCGGTGAAGCCGGAGAAACCAAATGGGGTTAAGTTCGAGCTTTTTGTCTTCGATGCCCTGCCATTTTCGAAGAATCCCGTCGTGATCGAAACGCGCCGGGCGGACGATTTTAGTCCGGTCAAGAACGCCGAGGGCGTTGATTCGCCGAAGACGTGCGCGCAGGACCAGCTGCGCCAGTTCGCGCGCTGGCTCAAGGGCAACGGCGCCGACGTCAAAACAGACCCAACCGGCGTGCCTGCGGCCACGGTCGAGGTTTCACCCCTCTTCGGGTACGACGAAGACTCCTTCGCCGATTCCTGGCGCAAACTCGCGCCCAAGCCCGCGATCGGCGAAGGTTTGTATCTAGAATGACAAACGATTTTAACCGCGAATGGACGCAATGGACGCGAAGTGAATACCCAGTGCCTTTTGCATACATTGTGCCGGCATGCCTTTCGCGTCTTTTTCACCGACGTTTTTAGAACTTACTTAACGATAGTTTTGCCTTTCTCTTCGCGTCCATTCGCGTCCATTCGCGGTTAAATTAAACCAGCGAGACCAAATCATGAGCTTTCTCCAATCGATCGAAGCCGCCGGTGTTGCCGGACATCTTCTCCCTTCCTCCGTGGATAATCTCCGCGCGTGGCTCGCCGCCAATCTGCCGGCCTGGGCGACGGCGAGCATTCATGAACTGGTGGAAAAGCAGGCTTGGGCCGAGTTGAACGACCGCTTTTACCGATACCTGGAGTTTGGAACCGGCGGCATGCGCGGGCGCACCATCGGTGTGACGGTGGCCAAAGCCGAGACAGGTACGCCCAGCGAGCAGGGTACGCCGGAGCATCCGGCCGTGGGAAGCAACGTCCTGAACGACTTCACGCTGATTCGCGCGACGGTCGGCCTTTTTCGTTACACGCAAAAACATCTCGGGGCGACGAGCCGCTACGACGCGCCGAAACTCGTGATCGCGCACGACGTTCGGCATTTTTCCCGCCATTTCTGCGAACTGGCCGCTTCGACTTGGTCCAAGCTCGGAGGCGTCGCCTTTATCTTCGAAGGTCCGCGCTCGACTCCACAGCTGAGCTTCTCCGTCCGTTTTCTGCGGGCGCACGCGGGAGTCGTGATCACCGCCAGCCACAATCCGCCCCACGACAATGGCTTCAAGGCCTACTTCGACGATGGGGGCCAAGTCGTGCCGCCGCACGACAAAGGGATTGTCGGCGAAGTCAACGGCGTGCCCTTGAGCGAGCTTTCGCCCTACCTGCAGAAGGATTTGAGCCGGGTGGTGACACTTTCGCGCGCCGCCGACGACGCGTACCACGCGGTCGCCGCCAAGGCGGCGATCGATACCGGTGTCTTCAAAAAGGCCAAACTGAAAGTGGCGTTCACCAATATTCATGGCACCGGCGGCATCGCATCGGTGCCGCTGCTCCAGCAGGCGGGTGTCGAGGTGCATGAGGTCATGGAGCAGGTCGCGTTCGACCCGCGCTTTCCCACGGTCAAATCTCCCAATCCGGAGAATGCCGAGGCGCTCTCCAAAGCGGTGGCTCTAGCCGAAGCGAAGGGCCTGGATCTTGTGCTGGCCACAGACCCCGACTGCGATCGCATGGGCTGTGCGGTGCGCAACAAAGAAGGAAGGATGGAACTGCTCACCGGCAACCAGATCGGCGCGCTGCTGGCCGAGTATCGAATCTCAAAATACAAGGAGCTCGGCTGGATTCCGAAGGAGGGGTCGCAATCGGCGGTTTTGATCAAGACGTTTGTGACTTCTCCTTTGCAGGACGCGATCGGCAAGGGACACGGGGTGAAGGTGGTCAATACCCTCACCGGGTTCAAGTGGATCGCGGCCAAGATCCGCGGCTACGAAGAGCAACTTAAGTCCGCGTTGCTGGAAAAAGAAAAACTGGCGCTCGATTACGATGCCACGCCGTTCGAGCAGCGGGCCAAGCTGTTGCAGAAGCATAGTACCTTTTATCTCTTCGGCGGAGAAGAGAGCTACGGCTATCTGCCGAACGACTATGTGCGCGACAAGGACGGCAACGCGGCCTGCCTGATGTTCGCCGAAGTATGCGCCTATGTGAAAAGCCGCGGGCTGACGGTCACCGAATACCTCGACGAGGTCTATCTCAGGTACGGCTACTTCCTCGAGGGCGTGATCAATCTCTACTACGAAGGAGCGAGCGGTGCCGCGAAGATCAAGCGCATCCTCGACAGTTATCGTTCGAATCCCCCGAAGACGTTCGGAGACATTTCGGTCTCCAAGTTCATGGACTTCGGGCGGGAAAAGGTGGTCGACGCGGATGGAGAAACCATTCCATCGCAGGATCTGTACTTCGTTTCGCTCGCCAACGGATTTAGCTTCGCCGCGCGCGGCAGCGGCACGGAACCGAAGATGAAGTTCTACCTCTTCGCCGAAGGCAAAGCGAGCGACGCGAAGCAGCTTGCGGCGACGAAAATCGCGACCAAACAAGCTCTCGACCAGGTGAAGGCTTTGATCGAGGCGGATGCGAAGACGCGCGCCGACTAGCGGCGCTCGGGCGCCGCTTGGAGTTTAGAGTTTCTGGTTTCCTGTTTGGAGTTCGCAAGCGTGGTTACGAACGTGGGCCCGCGGAAGCGAGCCAACACGTCGGTCGATCTCGGATTGCGCTAAAAGTGCCGTGATAACTCAAAATCCAAACTCCACCTTCGTCGCTGCGACGAAGGTGGGAGGCGAGCGCGCTCGCACTTCATCCTGAGTTCCGCAGTGACTAACTGACTAAGCGTCGGAACAACCAGCCCCCCAGTCGCCGACATTCGCTCAACAACGAAGCGCAAACACGCGCGTCGCCTCCCGAGTCACAGCGAAGCAACGCTGTGCATGATGTCAATAAGACGTCGCGACAAGATCGCGTCCCGCTGCAGATTCTTTTCCGGCAAGTCCAAATTTTGCTCATCGGAAGGTATGAACCGCGCACGAGCGGGCGAATTGGGGCGTTGTCGTGAGAATTTCACTACGGGATCCGGGCACTCGTTCACGCTCGTAGCCACGCGGATCTACTCGCTGGGCGTTCGCGGCTACGAGGTCGCGGTGGTCTTTTGGGGTCGCTCAATTGTCGCCGCGCCGCTCGCGCGGTCTGGCCTGACGGATAACTGCTTTGCCTTTTTGGTCGGTGGGCGTGTACGTCGTGACGAAGGTGGCGGCTTTGCCCGTAGTTTCGACGTAAATGCTCTGGCGGCGGCCGGGAGGGACGTCGGGGGAGTTGGCGTGCCACAATTTGAACTCGCCCGGCACAGCGAGCGTCACGCGCATCACAATGGAGCCGTAATCCACGAGGAAGGTCGCTGTGTCGCGGAACGCACCCATCCGCGCTTCTTGCCAGTAGGAGAAGGGCTCGGCTCGCTGCTTTGAAAACTCGCCATCCGGGGTCATGGAATTGGGTAGATGAATTTCTCCCTGGAGGTGCAAGGCGAGTCCGAGTTTTTGCGGTGCATCGGCCTTGGATTCGAGCACCACGGTATCCGTCAATTCGGTGCCGCTCACGGTCAGAGTGCGTTTCGCGGCGGCATCGCCTCGATATTCAGGTTGCGCTGCGCTCACCCGGGCGGGCTCCGCGGAAAATTCCAGCAACTGGCCCCGCATCGGTCGCAGGGGATTGGGTTCTTCCACAATCCATTCCCGGCGTTCGCCGAAGGGGCCGAGGTCCTGTCCCTCGCCGTTCACCAGCGGTACATTGTGAGCCAGCCCGCGGGTGAAATACCCGAGGTGAAGGGGGGATCCGTAAGGGGCGGTGCCGGCGTCGTGCGTGATGTCGGTGTCGCCGAAAAAGACGGAATAATTCAAGGCCTCCGATTCGGTGTGCGAACGGGTCAACTGGCCGTAGTGAAAGTAGACCTGCCATTGCCCCGACTTCAAAATAGCCATCCGGCTCGATTCCAGATTGCGGGTTTTGATTTCGGGCAAGGCGACGTCCGGCGGAGGCGAAGGCGGCGGATCGAGCAGCGTTTCCCATTCCCGCCGGCCGGCAATCGCGTTCAGTCCCAAAGGGGTGGGGAACATGCGGTACACCGAGGCGAAGCCATAACGGCTTGGAGCAAAACCGAGTCCCGTATTGTCCGCCGGATTGGGCAGCTGACCGGTGGGAAAACGATAGTAGGTCGGGGCCAAAAGCAGATTCTGCGCGATCGCCATCTCGCGTGCGAAATCCTGCCCGCGACCGCGCAAGGCGGCGGCGACAAAGGTGGAGTACAACGCTCGAACGACATAGCCGTTGTAGCCCAAGGATTGTTCGTGCCAAAGGTAGTCGCTGGTTACTCCCTCGGTGAGTTGCGTGCGGATGCCCCAGCGGCCATCGACCGCCTCGCGCCACATCGCTTCGTCGCCGTACAACAAGGCGACTTGCGCGGCGGCCCCGCGCTGCCAGCACGCGATATTATGGACATTGCGATAGGTGGCATTCAGGACGGCAACCTCAGGATAGAAAAACCGTTCTCCCCAGCGTTTTTTCCGCTCCGGGGTGACGTAGTCACCGAGATTTCGCGCCGTTTCGACAAACCGAATCAGCGCCGTCGCTTCCGTCAGCGTTTGCCAGAAAAGCCGGGCGCCGTCGCGGCCGGGCTCCCACTTGAGGTAATTGTCCGCATAAAAATCCAATTGGCTCGCAGCCCAGGCGGCGTAACGCTCGTCACCGGTCAGTCGGTACAGCGCGGCCGCTTCCTGCATCATTTCGCTGTGCGTGACCCGAAACGTGACCACCCACCACGCGAAAAGCTTGGGTGTGATCGGGACGTGCGGGTCGGTCCGGCTGGAGAAATGCTGGGTTTGAACGCCCGGAATCTCCTCGGTCCAGCGCAAACGCGATCCGTCCTTCGGACTGACGCCGTCGTGGGACCAGCCCGCCGCCCATTCGACACGATCGCGATGCCGTGCCATCCAGGCGTCCACTTCAGCGCGGGTCTCGGCCAGCCAAGTTTTCCAGGCCGGGTCCTGCGCTACCCGGTGACGGGCGCCTTCCCAATCTTCGCGGGGCAGCCGATAGGGCTTTCCGTCGGCTCCGTAGACCTTCATCTCAGGGAAGGCTTTTTCCGGATCGGGTTTGGGAAACGGCTCCGCGGCGAGAATTGCGGTCGCGCATACAGCCGCCGCGACAAGAACAAACGGTCGAAACAACATGGGCAGGGGGGATTAAGCACCGCCATGGTACACATCCTTGCCCGGATGACAAAAAAACTCCGGAAGACTTTTGGAGGAGGGATGGGGTCGCTTTCGAATGGTAAGGCGAGCGCGTCCCCTCCGAGCCATCGTCAGATTGGCGCTAAACCGCAACCGAGCAACGACGCGCACCGTCGTTGGATCTGATCATTGTGAATTCGCACTGAGACTACCCACGGCTCGGCGGGGACGCACTCGCCCTACCTGCCATTGAACATCGCGGTGCCCGGACAATCCGCAACATTGTCCCATAGCCCAAAAGCCGGTCCTCTGTCCCTTAAATCAGCAACAACGACGGGCTTTCCAGCAGCTGCCGCAATGCTGCCAGGAATTGGGCTCCGACCGCGCCGTCGACCACGCGATGATCGCAGGATAAGGTGAGCGACATGCGCTGGCCGATCACGATCTGATCGTCTTTCACGACCGGCTTTTTCACCGTCGTGCCCACGGCGAGGATCGCGGCGTTCGGGGGGTTGATAATCGCCGAGAAGCGATCGATGCCCATCATGCCGAGATTCGAGACGCAGAACGTTCCGCCGGTAAATTCATCGGGCTTGAGCTTTTTCTCTTTGGCGCGCTTGCCGAGCGATTTTGCTTCGCCGCTGATGGCGAACACCGTTTTCAAGTGTGTGTCCCGGATGACGGGGGTGATCAGTCCGTCTTCGATCGCCACGGCGAAGGAAACATGCGCGGCGCCATGATATTTGATGGCGGTGCCTTCCCACGAAGAATTCGCCGCGGGCACGCGGCGGAGGGCTTCAGCGCTGGCCTTCAGGATAAAGTCGTTAACCGAAAGTTTTACGCCGTCTTTCTCGAGGGCGGTGTTCAGTTGCTGCCGAAGCTCAAGCAACGGACCTGCGTCGACCTCGATTTCGAGATAGAAGTGGGGAATCTGCGTCTTGGATTCGAGCAGGCGCTTGGCGATCACGCCGCGCATGGTGGAAACCGGGACGGTGCGCTCCTCCTGGATCGGACCCGTGCGGGACACGGACCCGAAGGAAGCGCCGCCAGTGGAGGCGCCACCCTTGGCGGAACCGTTTTTTTCGGCCGAAAGCACATCCTCGCGGACGATCCTGCCGCCGGGACCGCTGCCTTTGATGCGCGATGCGTCAAGGCCCTTCTCAGCGGCCAATTTGCGAGCGAGAGGGGAGATGCGAATACGTTCTCCCGATCCTGAGATCGCCGCGCCGTGGGCGGGCGCCGTGCCCTGGCTCTGCACGGTTACGGCGGGAGCCGTGGCGGGAACCTTCGCGGGCTGCGGATCGACTTCCCGTTTCGGAGCGGCGGCCGTCTCGGGCGCCGGTTTTGCCGGCTCCTTCGCCGCTGCGGCCGGCGCAGCGGGTGCTGCGGGCATTTCGACCGTTTCGCCGGGTTTGCCCACCGCGCAAAGCGGTGCGCCGATCGCCACCTGCGAACCGGCAGGCGAGAAAATCTTCAGCAGAGTGCCGTCCGTGAAACACTCGAGTTCCATGGTGGCTTTGTCGGTTTCGACCTCGGCCAGCATCGTGCCGCGTTTCACGGCGTCGCCTTCGTTTTTCAGCCATTTGACCAGCGTGCCCACCGTCATGGTGTCGCTGAGTTTCGGCATATCGATGATTTTAGCCATGGAGTGGGAAGCGATCGGCTTTCGGCAAGGAAAAGTTCAGGACGCGACTTCCAGCGCCGCTTTGATCACGCGCGCGGGATTGGGCAGCTGCTCGACTTCGACCGGCGGGCTATAGATGGCGGGCGCGTCGACTGTCGATAGACGCAGAATCGGGGCATCGAGATCGTCGAAAGCCTCTTTCTGGATCATGTAGGTGAGTTGCGTGGCGACGCTGCAGAAAGGTTTCTGTTCTTCCACGATCAGCACGCGGTTGGTTTTGCGGACGGACGCGAGAACCGTATCGATGTCCAGGGGGCGAATCGAGCGCAGGTCGACGACCTCCACGTCGAGATCGTGTTCTTTTTTCAGAACCTCCGCGGCCGCGAGCGAATGAAGGACGCAGCGGCCATAGGTGACGATCGTCATATCTGTACCGACGCGTTTGACGTCCGCTTTGCCCAACGGGATCACGTACTCTTCGGTCGGAACCTCACCCTTTTCTCCATAGAGCATCGTGTTCTCGAGAAACATCACCGGATCGTTGTCGCGAATCGCCGACTTCAGCAGGCCCTTCGCGTCATAAGCGGTGGACGGGACGACGACCTTGATGCCCGGATGGTGAGCCAACACGTTTTCGGGCGTATGGGAGTGAGTGGCGCCGACGTTGGTGCCGCCGTTGGCGGGTCCGCGGATCACGATCGGGCAATTGATCTGCCCGCCCGACATATAACGCACGTTCGCGGCGTTGTTGAGAATCTGGTCGAACGCCACCGAGTAGAACGACCAGAACATCAGTTCCATCACAGGGCGGACGCCCAGCATCGAAGCGCCCAGACCCATGCCGATAAATCCGGCTTCGCTGATCGGCGTGTCGACGATGCGTTGCGGGCCGTATTTGGCGAGGAGGCCTTCGGTGACTTTGTAAGCTCCATCGAACTGGGCGACTTCCTCACCCATGACCACGACGTTGGCGTCGCGTTCGATTTCTTCGGCTAAGGCGTGGCGGATGGCTTCGCGGTAAGTGATGACGGACATCGGAGGGAAAACGAAAAATTGGGTGGGTTAAGCGGCGGATGTCTTAGTCGAAGAACAAACGGCCTTCGGATTTGCGCTCCGAGGGATTATCAGCCTCCCAGTAAACGTCTTTTTGGATATCGTCTACGGTCGGATACGGGCTGGCCTCGGCGAAATCCGCGGCCAGGTCGGCCTCCGCGCTCGCCTCGGTGTCGATCTGCTCGATCAGTTTCTCGTTCAAAACGCCTTCTTCGACCAGCGTGCGCTGGAAGACCGTGATCGGATCCTTCGTATTGCGGTATTCCTCGATCTCCTCGCGGCTCCGATAGGTCTTGTCCGGATCGGCGACCGAGTGACCCCGGTACCGGTACGTGTCGATTTCAACCACGCTCGGCTTAGACTTCTCGCGCGCCAAGGTCAGGAACTTGTCCATCGTCGCGCGGACATCGTAAAAGTCGTGCCCGTTGCAGATGCCCCAGGCCATGCCGTAAGCTTCTGCACGCTGGGCGAGTCCCGGTCCGGCGGAGGAGC
>CAZJLP010000053.1:0-32381 GCA_964546955.1 uncultured Opitutaceae bacterium
CATAGTGATCCAGACGCAGGCTTCCGCTTCATCGGGTCCGTTTTGAACCTGCCAGACCAGTTGCGCGTTGCCGATCGGGATTGCTGTCGTCGTGACCGCAGCGACGAGCTGAGCGGGGCTCACGAAGCGAGTGCGGTAGTCCGCCGGAAGTCGCGCGAAGATTTCATCGATCTCTGCGCGCGCGGCGCCGTCGAAGTGGAGCATGTCCCCCATTTCCGACGGGCGATTGAACCCAGGGACTCTCAGTATGCTCCGCGGTTTCGCATGGAGGCGGTCTCGCCCGGATAGTTGGCTGCGGTGACGCGGCGAAGGCTGCCCCAGAGCTCAATACGGCTGCTAAAGACACCGTCGCTCGGTGGGAGTTCGGTTTTGAGGCATTTCGGCTATCTATTAAACGACGACTCCCATCGCAGTGAGCCGCGAGCGATATTCACCCGTCGGAACACGCTCTCCCCGGCAGATTCGAAAATACTGCGCAATCGACGCCACCCTCGGCGACCTCCTACAGCATGCCATGGAAGAGCTCCATCTCTCTGCCCGCGCCTACGACCGGATCCTCAAGGTCGCGCGCACGATTGCCGACCTCGCCGGCTCGGAAAAAATCGAATCCAACCATCTGCTCGAAGCGATTCAGGTACCGGAGCCTGGATCGGAACGTGTTTTATTGAGACGGTCGATCCCCTGTAGGACCGCGCTAGTACGCAGTTCCTTCGTCGACCACTGATCAGGCTTGCGCTTTAGGAGATTCGCCACCTTCCATAACCGCGCGCTAGCCCTAGCCCATGCTCAAATGCTCGGCCCTGAGGAGCCTGAAATGCTTTTCAGCACGGAGGAGGATCGCGTTCATTGGATAAATTGACCGTCGTCATCGTACATGCTCCTTGTCGACCAATACTGCCGAACCCTATACTTTCTTGTGAGAGAAAATCGCTTTCGCTCGATGAGAGCACGGACCTGTATATAAACGCGTTCAGCGGAATTGCACTGACGGAGGTGATACTTGGCATATAACTTAAGCAGGCCGTCCCTCTGTCCAGAAAAATGCACAAGGGTCTCTGTATATTTGGGGGTCAAGCGTCGCCCGTAGCAGGTATCTCCAAGAAACTCCCAATGGTCGTTATAGTGGCGATTGAGCAGCGCGGTAAGTTTCGCCTGGTCACTATATCGAAAGCGCATTTGCTCACAGGCGACTGCATAATCATTGAGTGCTGAAAGACCGCGGGGGCTCGTGGGAAATCCCATGACTCCGGCACAAATAGGTCTTTGGCACCATGACTCATACTCCTCTCTGGTTGGAAAACCCAGACTTCTCAATGCAGCGATCTTTCTTTGGCTGAGACAGGTGCAATCCTTTTGGACAGCTATCTTTCCCGCTTTATGAACTTTTGAAACCAGCTGTTCCAATCTTTCACTGTTAGCCAAGACGTCGATATCCAGGTAAATCACATAGTCGTACCGGGCCACATCAACGTAGTGCAGCACTTGTGCCTTAAGGTTGTTGAGTGTCCAATGCGACCATTCCGTGAGTTTCAAATCGTACCGGCTCACGACATCACTTCGAATATCAATCGCTCTTGTAAGCCTGCCGTCGAAGCATGTGATCGCCCCATCGCCCAACAAGAAGACATCATGGCCCCACTTTGCCGTCTCTCTAATAGCTGAGAGCCAGACAGCCGCGAGCGATTTTCCCCGAGGACCGAAGGCGATGCTCCAGAGTAAAAATTTTGGCTTGGTGCTCACACGTTGAGTAAATCCATCTTTGAATACGACCTCATCTCGCTTTCCTTCCAACATAAGTTCGTCAATGACCCCCGTCGGAGTCAAAGACAACAGTGCCGGTTCGGACGGTTCAGCCAGACGGCTAGGCATCGAGCTTAGCGACCCCGTGGTTCAGAAAATGCGCAATGCCGACGGCACGCTCCACAACTAGGAGGTGCTGGCCCTCCTGGGGCCCGCCGATACAAAAATCTACCAGCAATTCCGGCGCGAAATGGCGGTGCAGGCGCACATCACCGACCTCGCGATTGCAACCTATCGGACGAGCACGCCCCTGACCTACGCGGAGTCGTTGCAGTTGCGGTCGATCCTAGTCGCCCACAGCGAGCGGATGGCCAACGGGTTTGTGCGGCCGGGTGCGATCAATTGGGAGGCTGCGCTGGCCCAGATCTCGAGCAGTGGGGCGTTCTCCGCGGCGACGGGCGAGGGCTTCCGCCACCAGGTGGCGGATCGGCAAACGCACCGGCAAATCAGCCAACGCCGGGATGAAATCGGCACCAAGATCATGGGCCCGGTCCGGGGTGAAATCTGGCCGAATTTACCGGCCCTGCAGCCGACGCCTGGGACAGGCTCGGCCACGATCCGCAACGCGCACTGAGTCTATAACAGCGAGCTTGCGCAGGGTGTCGCGATTTGGCCAGAGCCGAAATATCTGGGTCGTAGCCTATGTCGGGCCTACTCCCATCGCAGTGAGCCGCGAGCGATATTCACCGGTCGGAACACGCTCTCCCCGCTCCCAACGCGCAAGGGTTGTCGGATCGACACCAAGTTCGGCCGCAAACCGCTTTTGAGACCAGCCCAGCCCTATCCGATGTGCAACGAGCTTGGCCGAGAGCGTCCGAGGTTCAGGTCGGGGGTCATAACCGAGGAGGTTGATGATAGCTGGCAAGTATCGAAGCTCTGGCTCCGCTTTCCCTTTTTCCCAGAGCAACACGGTAGCGCAACACACCCCAATTCGTTGCCCAATTGCTCTCTGCTGGAGGCTGGGGTCGAGGCGACGTTTCTTGAGATGATCTCCGATGGTTCGAAGATCCTTTGGATACGATCGATATGTTGGCTTACAAGCAGTTAGATCTAAATGGCAAAATGGCAATGAACCAATGCCCCTGCGGGTATCTCGGCGACACCAAACACGAGTGCCGCTGCAGCCCGACGCAGATTCAGCGCTATCGTTCGCGCATCAGCGGCCCTCTCGTCGACCGCATCGACATCCATATCGAAGCGCCGGCACTTTCGATCGCGGAGCTGCGAAACGAAAAACAAGGCGAGACCTCCGGCTCGATGCGTTCACGGGTGCAGACCGCGCGCAATGTCCAGCAAGCGCGCTTCAAAGGCACGCGCGCGACGTCCAATGCCCGCATGACGCACGCGCAGATCCGTAAATATGCACGATCGACGCTAGCCTTGGCGATCTCCTCCAGCACGCGATGGAGCAACTCTCGCTCTCCGCTCGCGCTTACGACCGCATTCTCAAAGTCGCGCGAACCATCGCCGACCTGGCCGGCTCAGAAAAGGTTGAGTCCAACCACCTGCTCGAAGCGATTCAGTACCGGAGTTTGGATCGGAACGTGTTTTATTAAACGATTGCGACAGGGAACCTGGTTACTGCCTCTTCCAACGAAATCGTTAGTTAGAGCGCACAGCTTATTTCCCCTCCATGTGCGCGGCGGCACGCATTTTCAGCACAACTTTCGTGCTTCCAAATTCGGTCGAAAGTTGGATTGGCAGCACTTCGCCGTAAAATCGGATAGGGGCCGCGACCTTCTCCCACAAATCGAGCGGCAGCGTGGAATGATCGCGCTGGATCAATGCGATCAACCACGCGGTGGAATCAAGGTCGTCGCGAGAGGCGACCTTTTTTTCTGTGAGGACTATGGGGATCCAAGTTCCCCCTTCCATTTCGAGCGACTGTACTTGTTCTCCGACCAGGAGTGTTGCGTGTCCATACACGGTTGCTTCTCCCTCTATCACTTGAGCGATGCTCGTGGCGGTCCGGTTAACGCACGACCGAAAAGACGACCAAAGGCTTGAGTTCCATCCGGCAGAGAAGCTTACCAGGCCGAAACCCGCTCCGATGCTGTTCAAGCCACCGGATTTCCTTGAGAGATATGACCAGTCGCAATAGATCGGTGTGTCGGCGGTGAATTCGATGGGACCAAACTCCACCGGCTGTAGCTGCTGTATCTGTTGTTGGCCTTGCTGCGCCGAAACCAATCGCGCTCTGTTTTTAAGGAATTTCTCAAACGCGTAGTACAGCCGGAACTCAGCGAACTCGCCGCTTGGTTCTTCCCATGGGGCAAGCAGTTCTTGGTGCCATGCGCTGAACCGGTCATCCGGGAAGCAGTTTTGGCCTACTTGCCACCCTCCTATGCCCGAAACGATCGAATACGGAAATTCGTATTTGATGCTCATCGTCTGAAAACGCAGTCCCGTTTTCTCTTCCACATCGAGTCGGCTATCTAGCGGGACAACGATCGAGGTGCCGTCCGTCAAAACAAGGGACGCGTGTTGAAAATGACGAGTGCGGAGCTCAGCGATAGCGGCAACAATCAAGTCGCGTGACAAGGGGGCAAAATTCATGTGATCGGTTCTTTTGTCCGCAGCTTAGGTCTATGCCAACTTTTCACCAACGGAAAGATCACAAGCTCCAAGCGCGGCGACCGCGTTACCGGCCTCCGTGAAGGTGCCTTTTTACACTGCAGGCGCAAGCGACACGCACTTGAACATCGCATTGATCGTGCATGTGCCCCCAGCCTTCCGAATGGTGGAGATTCCGGCCGCAGAAGCACTCTGAAAATCGGGAAAGATCGTTCAACAGGGCGAACCATCCTCGGTGAGCCGTGTCCAGGCCGGCTCTAGCACGGAGGATCTTTTCAGAGAGACGAAGCTGATCGTCGTCTACCGGGAAATCTCCGCACTTGTCTTTCCGCCTTTGTCGCGCAGCGCTCGAACTATTCCTTCGTTGCCAGACTGAACGGCAAGGTCGAGCGGGGTTGTGCCGTTGTCCTTGGTGTTAATATTAGTGACACCCTTTTTGAGAAGCCACTGAAGCAATTCGCTGCGCTCGGCCTTCGTCGCCGTATGTACCGCCTGGTTGAAATCTCGGCTTCGGTTCATGATGCGGAGCAACCGATTCGGCCATCACGATGTCTCCGCTATAACCAATGTGGTACATGAGCGAATAGCGATGCGGACCATGCGCTCTCGCCGTCCAAGGTGACGCACGACAGAGCGACACGACGACCTCCGTCATTCCCATCATCGCTGCACAAAACGCATCAATACGCGCGCCCTGCGAAAGAAGGTATTCTGCGATAGGTCTGTCGCCCATGTGCGCCGCTGCACCGAGTGCCGTTTCCCAGTCGCCCGCACCCCAATCGTACGTTGCGAAGATCAATTTCGGTTCCTGCGTCAGCAGCGCTTTCACCTGCGGGAGATCGGAATGGGCCGCAGAAACAAAATGAGCGGTCAGAGAGGGTTCAATCGATGCGGGCCGCGCGTGACCACCCTGCTGTATCCCCAATGGAGGAGCATCGGCCGCGGAAAAACCCGTATTCACGACTGCAGCGCCCGCTAATGTTTGGAAAAGGAAATGGCGGCGATTCATTTAATCTGAGCTGGCGATGTTTATTGGCTAATCTCGGCGATCTCAAGGTGAAACCCATCCGCTCGCCTCACGTATGCGGCGACCAACGGTCGATTCGAAATCGGCTCCACCGCCCTTGTGCGCCAGCGAATAGACGGCTCAACCCTCAAGGAGGCTGGGCAACGTTTTGCGCGAGCTTGCGTTTTTCCGCCGAATCCAGGAATGGAATGCTTTCCAGCCAGCGGCTCGCGGCAGCACGGTCAAGGATGGACCAGTGGCGTACGATTTCCCCGACGGCGGCCGAACGCATGGCTGTGTCGCCGATTTCCCCCGCGAGCGCAGCAGCCAACCGCGGGTCGTGAGCCCCGGCACTGCTCACGAACTGCGTGATGGCCTTGTCTTTCGCTTCATCGCGAGGTTGCGGTTTCAACCATTCTGCAGCGGCTGTCGGATCGCTAAACGCCCAAGCATGGGCGATTCCGGCCATGGCGCGAGTCCGCATCTCTGTGCCCGGGGGCAACGCGGCCGCCCATTTCGCCGCGGCCGACGGATCGGTGTTGGCCCAAGAGACCGCGAATGCACCACCGACCTCGGAAAACTTTTTTTCGGCCGCGAACGTTTCCAGATACAAACCCGCATTTGCCGGAGCAACCTCGGCCAGACGGTCCGCCATGCCTCGAAAGGCCATCAGCAAGTCGGCGCGGCTGTGCAGCGTCTGGAGCCATCGCACGGCGCCTTCTGGATCCTTTTCCGCCCAAATATGACCGATCGTGCTTAACGTGGTTTCGCGCTCGGGCGACGGGTCTAATGCCAACGCATGCGAGGCGGCCGCCTGCACGTCGTGTCGCGCCAGCGCACTCAGATCGCGCGCAGGGATTGGGCCGCGCTTCGTGACCGCGCTCGGATCCGCATCCATCCAGATCTCCGCCACCTGACGCTTCAAGCTGAAGGTCTCCGGGGAAACTGGGAGCCCATCGCACCAAGCTGACGCCGCTTGCGGGTTCACTCTGGCCCAACGCACCACTAACTCCTCGCGGGCCACGCGGCGGACCTCTGCGGCAGTGGAGCGCTGGATCACATCGAGGATTCCTTTGAGATCGGTGATCGGTATCGACGCAATCAATGCGTGCCAGCGCTTGCCATCGGTCCGCCACAGGCGGTCGCGCGCCGCTCCGAGCACAGCCTGCTCGAGTTGGTCCCGCGGCAATGCAGCACTTGCCGGGTTTTCGCCGAGCGCCGGGGTCTCCTCCTCCCGCGAGAGCGACGCATTGACTCGCGCGGTGGCTGCCTCACGTGCATTCGCGAGTTCGTTTCGCAGCCGCTTTGTCTCCCGCTGTTGAGAAACAATCACGAAACCGGCCGCCACAACAACGGCGACACCCAGCGCTAGTTTGGTTTTGGTGGCCATAAAAAGAATCGCGGAGGTCCCGGTCGTGGACGCTGCCGCGGACAGCAGGCTGTTTTGCGCGACGATCGCAGCGAGACTCGCTGGCGGGGCAGAAGCCGCCTGAGCGGATAACGACGCGGCCAGGCTTCCTGCCGCGGTTGCGACGCCGCGGCGTGCGAAAAATGAGCGAAGCTGCTCCAGCCCGCGGCTGACTCGTTTCTGCGCCGCGTCGTCGCTGATTCCGAGCGTTTTTGCGATGCTGGAAAAATCGCGTCCCTCGCAAAAGCGCAGCAGCAGAGCGTCACGCAGGCGGGAAGGGAGCCGCTCCAACCCCTCATCGAGCAGAGGTGCCAATCGTGTCCACGAGGCCGAGTCTTCGCGATCGATGCTTTCCATATGAGCAGCCTTCTGTTCCCGAGCCTGGCGCCTCTGCTCCGTCCGGACGATGCCCGCGGCGCGGAAGCATGTGTTTTGATGGAGCCACCCGGCAACCGGGGTGGTTGGAGGAATAGAGCGAGCCTTGCGGGCTAGATCGGTAAACGTCAGTTGCACGATATCCTGTGCGAGATGTGCATCGCCCCCTACCCGCCGCAAAGCCGTCCCATAGACGAGGCCGATGTATCGGCTTACTAGCTCCCGAAATGCGTCATCATCCCTCCGGTCGCAGTACCGCTGAAGGAGCACATTGGCCGGAATCTCGTTCATCACCTGATAGAAGCCTCAAACCCCTCTAAACCCGACATTTTTCCACCGGGCGGGTCGACTCCTAGGGGGGCGTCTCGCCTGTTGCGTCCATCTACGTAACTGGTTTCACCTTAGTTCTTCCCGATCGCAAAAGGAGCGTACGGTTCTCCGGCCGGAGCGAGCGCGATTCGTTCTCCTCTGACCGTGCGGACCGTTAGAGTGGCTCCATTGAGATTCTCCGCGACCTGGCCGTTTCGATAAACGGCGACGCTCGCAGAACCCCACGGATTAACGATCTGGCAATCTCCCCCGCGCTGGGACTCGACCTCTACAAGTCGCACTTTGCCTGCCGCTTGGGCAGCGGTCACCATGAAGGCGCCGCGCGCCAGCAATCGAAAGGTGACGTCCCAGTCTTTCGGCCAGGCGGGAAACACCTGGATTTTCGTCTCCGTCAAATCGGGATTGGTCGAGCTCGCGAGCAGCGACTGGTGAATACCGAACGAGAGCCCGCCGATGTGTTCGGCGTCGATGGCTCCCGGGCCTTCGCGCAGGCGCAGCCGGTTGCGAAAGATCTGCGCCCCGCCTGTTCCTTCTGCGTCAATGAAACTGCCCAGACGGTTAAAGCCGAGGAAGCGGCTTTTCAGCTCGGGTTCAGGGCCCATGGGCTCGATCGCGCCGTCGCCGGCATAGACGAACGATCCAAAGGGCCGGGGACCCGCACTGCGCTGCCGCTGGCCATCGCCAGATTGCGCCGCACGCTGCCGTTGGCGGGCTGCAGCGCGCTCTGGGTTGACCGTGTCAAAGTTGCCGCGCTTGCCCGAACCCGGCCCCGGCGAAGCCAGATTGTCCGCGATATCCTGCCACTTGGGGCGAAGCTCCTCATCCACCCTGAGGATCTCCGAAGCGCGGCGCGCCAAAGGGAAAATGGTCGCCATCGCATTGAGCTCGCTGGGGGTATCGGAGGAATCCCAATCGCTCTCGATGCGATTGACGTGATGGATGTGGTACTTTCCATCAGCCTCCTTTTTCACATTCGGAAAATTCCGATAAAACTCCGCCACGCCTTTGATCATGGGATAGGCCTTGTCGCGCAGCCACGCCTTGTCGCCGGTAAATTCATAACGCTGCCAGAATTGGGAGGCCACCCCGACAGCCCCGGACAGGAAATGCGTGCAATGGCCGAAGATGCCCTGGCCTTTGGTGGGCACCACGAGCCGGCCATGCACGTACTTGCCGTCGTTCAAAAAATTGTAGCGGCTGCTATGCCGGTTTTTTGTTTCCACCCAAGCCTGGAACTCGGGCGAACGGTCCTCGTACGATTTTCGCGCAAGGAAGAGATCTTGAAATTCCTGCACGAGCGTGTCCGGCAATTTTTCCGGTCCACTGAAGAACGTAATCTCGGGAATGTAGATGCCCTGCGATCCCCACTGTTGGCGCGCGGCCAGGGCGCACGCATCGTACATCCCAGAGTAGAACGAAAAGAACGGATCCGAAAGCTCGAGGTGCCCCGATGACATCAGGTCGCGATAATAGGCGTCGGTATTTGCATGCCAGTATTGCGACCCCCAGCGACGGTAGTCCCCGTTCGTGTACCAAAGCATCCCGCCAAAGCGAGGCGGATACGGACCTCGAGAACTGGCGTTCATCAGGTACATGAAATAGACGTAATTTCCGCCGACAAAATCAGCCTGTTTGTCGCCGCTCGACATTGCCACGAAGCCGCGCGACCAAAAATCATGCCAGGAGGTCGCCGTGTCCGCGGCAAGGCCGGCGAATCCGTGTGATACCGCCGACTGCAATGTCGCCACGGCAGCCGACGCCGTGTCATGCTTGCGATCGAAACTGGCCGCGGTGGAGATCAGGACGGTGAATTTACCGCGGCCTGCCGGCACGGCGAGTTGCACGGTGGATTCGTTTAAATAACGCGCCTTTGAGGAGCGTCCTTCGACCCCGATTGCGACGGCCGAGGAATCATAAAAATCGAATTCCTCAAAACGCTGCGTGAGCGTAATGCGCCCGTCGCGGATCCCCAGCTGCGATGTCGCCGTATGGTTGGCTGTCTGGACCTTGACCGCATGCTCGCGCATGAGCCGGTAATTCTCCCCGAAGAAGCCCTGCATCTGGTATCGCAGCATGCGGAGATTGATGCTGATCGGCTCAGGGTGGGACCGCTGATCGTCGATCTCCACCGCCATGACATCCGCTTTCGGCCAGCCCAAGACCCGCACTGTGACCCCGCGGCCTTTCACCGACATGATGCCATCGTAGAGGGAAAGATCCTGCCGGAACTCTGGACCGACGAAGACATCGTCGCCGGCCGCAACGACGTTGATATCCACATAGCCGCATCCGCTCGCATAGTCGGAATCGGCGCGGGGAAAGCTGACGGTCGATGCATCGACCGCAAACACGTCGACCCGATTGATCTGAAACTTCAGCGCCGTCGGTGTAGTCCAGACAAGGCTTCCCATCCGGCCCGTGCCGATGGGCATACCCTCCTCGCTGCGCGTCACCGGCTCGCTATAGTGAAGGTCGCCGCCTGAAATTGCGCGCCGCAGATCAATTTTTTCTGCCGAAACGAGGCTGGCGGTCAGCGAGAATGAAATGGAAACCAGCAAGCGCCGGTAACGCGAAATTCGGGACGTGAGCAAGCGTGGCCGCCCGGATTTTTGGGAGCAGGCATTCATAGTAAGGGGTCCCTCGAGCAGAGCGCTAACGCCCATGGCCGCAAGACCCGAATCGGTTTCGGCGCACTCCAAAAAGAGGATGCCTTCACTGTAGGGTGCTCGGAATCGGTCCGCGCTCACTGCCTTGGGGTCGAGCCCGCGTCCCCGCGGAACTCCTCCTCGACCCTTGGCGCCGCCGGCACTTGCTGGTCCCGGGATTCCCGGTAACGCAAACACCCGAGTAAAAACAGCGGCCAAGCCGGAACCGCGATCGTTGGGTCAACTTTTTCGGGGAGCAGTCCCCACAATTGCGGATGGTGCCAGCACAACTCCTGCTTGCTGCTGTCGCGATGCTAGCGAATTCCCGCCTGAGTTTTCGAATCTCGTGAACGAGCTCGTCCCGCGTCAAACGGTCAAGGTCCTCGTCCATCTCGCATCATCACACAGCCCTTGCTCGGCGCGACGACAGAGGAAAATTTCCGATCCGTCCTGCCCTGCTGAAAAGGAATATCTGTCCTCGTCACAGCGTCGCTGACGTCTAAAGGATTGAGCATTCCAGGAATCAAGCCTAACCAATCGCCAGGAATCGTCCCGCAGCCGCGGGATGTCTCATTCCAAAAAGGCTTTCTCCCGTGGTTCATTTTCCCCGCATTCTCTTCTTCGTGGTGCTACTCGCCTCGGCAGGATGCACGACGTCCTCCTCGACCGTTTCCGACCGGTTGTTCTTCGGCCGGTCGACTCCGGGTGGAGGCGAAGTGACGGAGGTACAGTGGCGCGCTTTTGTGACGGAAGTCATCGTGCCGCGGTTTCCCGAGGGCTTCAGCGTGTGGCTTGGGTCGGGACACTGGAAGGGTGATGACGGCACGCCCGTCTCGGAGCAGACCTGCGTGCTCGAGATCGTGCACAGGAGAGACCCGAGGGTAGACGCTAAACTGGAGGAAATCGCGCACGCCTACCGCCAGCGATTTAACCAGGATGCCGTCATGGGCGTCCGCACGCCCGTCTACCTGACGTTTTGGAAGCGATGATAGCCACGCCCTTTTTGTGATGATTGGACGGAGGTCGCTCACCACGTGCTAGCGGCCCCTCCCCAATCGAGCATGAGATTCCATCGGTACGTCCGCTCCTCCGGCAGTGTCGGCGTTTTTCCGTTTTCAATCACCGCATAGACATTCGTTGGCGGCACGATGGTCGCATCGCGACCGAAGATGAAGTCCTGGTCCTGCACGATAGTCAGATACGCTTTGTTCAGCGCCAAGGCGCGCCCCTTCGAGGGGGTGATCAGTTCATGAACGTCTCGAGCGCGTGATACTTTTTCGAAGTCCACTTCTCCGTTCGATTTGAACCAGCGTGCGGCCATCTCCTCATTGTTTCGGAATTCACTGCCGCCGCCAACGCGTGCGAGATAGGTCGCGATTTCGCCTCGGGCTTCGCCGCGCGTCGGCGCATCGGGCATGCCCTTGAGATTGATGTACCCCCAGCCTGCCCGGCCATCGATCTTGCGAGCAAGGCTGAATGTCTTGTCTACGGTGGAGCCGATGGAATTATGGCAACCCATGCAGAACATCGTTTCTTCGAAAGTATTCGCGCGCAGACGCCCCTGGCTGTCCTCGATGAAACCCTGCAGCGACCAGCCAGATCCGTTGTCGAGGCCCCAGTCGCCGAGGTTCGCGTAACCGGGTAGATTGCCCGCTTCCTTTTCGAAGGCTTCGAGTTGGTAGCGACGCGCATAAACCGTTTTGGAATATTCGCGCCATTTGCGCATGTAGCGCACCTCCTTCATGCGCGTGGAGGGGCCAACCTCTCCACTTTTCGACACTCCGACGTAACGAACGGTATGGAGAAATTCGACTCCTTCCGGGTAAAGGTGACTGTCAATATAGGCATCGGCGGCTTGGCCGACGTAGGCCTCGACCCGGGAGACGTGATGCGCGGTGCCGAGTGCTCCGTCGCCGTCCAGGTCCTTGCCTATGGTTCGCTCGTCTACCGGGAGGCAGCCGATCGCATCGAGTCCTTTGATCTTGGCCTCCATGATAGCGAGATTCGCCAAATACACGTCGCGAGAGTAATGTCCTGCCGCACTGGTGCGGAACTTTTCCGGCAGACGAACCATCACGTCGTCGGTGGAGCCGTTCGTAGGCCAGAAGGTGCTCGGCAGGGGTTTGTAGTTGAACGCTACCCAGTGACTGCCGTCCTTCGCCAGGCCATCGCCGTCGAAAGCGTCGGCGCCGAGCTGGAGGTCCGCGAGATCGGGAATCCAGCCCTTGAAATTCGCCTGTTGGAGCCGGCCGGCGAGTTCCGAGTAATTGTCCTCGGCCACGTAGGCCTTGATCTCGTCGTCTCCGATCGCGGCGACGCGCAGCGTGCGATCCTCAAAGAGATTCTTCCAGTGATTGGTCTGCCCAAGATCGCTAAAACTGTAGGCCACCTGCAAATCCTGGTCGTTCATTACATTCTCGCGCCCAGGCAGCTCGTTCTGATGGCAGATGTAGCACGGGTTGTGCAGCCCTTCGGTGCGAGTATAACACTGCGGAGGGACAATCGCCTCACGATTGTAGACCGTCGCGAGAGGGTGGCCTTCCGTCACCGGGGGGCGGACCGAGCGGTTTTGACGGAGGCGCTCGATCACCTGCCGATACAGTTCGTCGCTTTCGGCGGAGCCGGCAGCGGAGGCTGTCAGAACAGTGGGCAGCAGGAAAACGGCGCAGGCCAGGGCGGCGAACTTCATGGAGTACGGAGAGACACGAACCGAAGTAGCGGTCGCGCGCGGGGCGACCAAGCGCGCAAATGTTACAAGTACGTTTCAACGCAAAATAAATGAGAAGAATGTCACGGATAAGAAACGGGTTGTATTCATCGCTTTGGTACGCCGGTTAACGACGCGAAAAAGTAACCTGCCGATGAGGCTTTCGCTTTGATCGTCGGCGCACGTTGGGCTCACTAGCCGCGTGCAATCCTCAGCGCGTGTGCGCCGGATGCCACTCCTTCACCTCACCGAACTGGGTGCTTTTCCGCACCATTCCCATGATAAAACATCACTGCATTGGTTCCAAACTTGTTGTCGGCACGACTGCCCTGGCCGCAACGCTGACTTGCATCGAAGTCCGCGCGGGCTCCGATATCTGGTTCACTCCCCTCACCCAGTCCGCGCCCGTCCAGGCGCCGAATTCACTGGCCGAAACCGCTGCGCCGTGGGTGACGCCCGCCGGCATTCTTCAGACCGACCTGCTCAGCCTGCGTGAGATCGAAGACAAGGTCCTCAGTCCTCTGCAATCGATCGTGCGTGTTCCGGCCGGCAGCAGCGGCTCGATGATCGATATGATCGCCTATGATCCGACAGGCCAGTTCCTCTTCCTGCCTCACGAAACGCCCTTCGGTGCCGGTGTTTCCCGTCACGACGTCCAAGCTCGCCATACTGAGATCATTTTCCAGGGCGACTCCAAAGGGGCAACCGGCAACTGGACAAACGATTTTGGAGCCTTCGATCCGTGCCGTTTCACGCCGAACGGCACGCTGTTCCTCGCGGAGGAATGGGCGGGCCTCGGTCGTGTCGTCGAGGTGATGAATCCGTTCGACAAAGCCTCCGACGTAAAGACGCGCGTGCTCGAGAGCATTGCCAATGTCGCACATGAAGGCATTAACTTCAGCGAGCAGTCCCCGAGGGTGATCTACTTCATCGACGAGTGGAACTCGGGTTCGATCTACAAGTTCGTGATGAAGCACAAGGGAGACTACACGCAGGGCCAGACCTTCGTGCTAAAGGTCGACGCGTACAAAGGCAACCCGGCGGACGACTGGAACCAGCCGTCCAATGCCATGCAGCCCCGCACGGGCCTGGCGACATGGATCCCGCTTACAAATGCCGACGGCGTTCCGCTGCCCGGCATTCGCGACCCCTTCAAAGACGGCCCGAGCGTAGATCCCCGCACGAATTCCAACGCTCTCGGCGGTCGCGGCGCGGCCGATGACGTCAGTGGCACGCCTTATGGTCGCCCCGAGGATGTCGAAATCACGAAGCTCAAGAACGGCAACGAAGTCGTCTACATCGCAATGACGTCCGAAAACACGATCTATTCGTTTGAGATCCTGAACGCCAACAAGGTACGCGTCGGCAAACTGGTGTCTCCAGCAACTCCAAAGAATCTTGGTTTCCCGGCCACGACCGGCGTGCTGAATTCGCCGGACAATCTGGCAAAGGACGCTCTCGGCAACATCTACATCCAGGAAGATGCGCCCAACAATTCCACCACGGGCGGCGATATCTGGTTCGCACGTGACGCCGATAACGACGGCGTGGCGGAGTCCCTCGACCACTTCATGAGCATCCGTGTCGACGGTTCGGAAGGCACCGGCATTATTTTCAACCCGGCGAAGCCGACGGAATTTGTCATCGCGGTGCAGCATCCGACCAGCACGGACCTGGCTGTTGTGCCGAACGGCCTCGGAGACGCTGTCTGGGCTTTCGATCTTTCCAATGTCGATAACCAGAAGTTCATCAAAAAACTCGAACAGGCAGGCCGCCGGGCACAAGGACACGGCCACAAGGACCGCGACTAAACCCTCGTCCTGAACCGAATTCTGAGGGCGGATTTTGCGATCCGCCCTTTTTCGTCTTCGCCCGCCGCAATCCGCCAACCAGCAAGTACCAAGTCGGATCGATGCCGTCGGTTTGCCAAGGCGGACCATATCACAACCGTGGATCTTGATTGGCTCGACAATCTTTCACCATCGTGAGTTGAGCTTGTTACGCCGATCGCTTGAGTGGTGCGATGCGTTTTGCGGCGGACCTTCATCTTCATTCTCGATTCGCGAGCGGCGTTTCGCCGGCTATGACGCTGGAGAACATTGCACTGTGGGCGCAGCGCAAAGGTCTCGATCTGCTCGGGACCGGCGATTGTCTGCAAGCGGATTGGGTGGACGAATTGGAGACTGCATTGATCGAGAGGGAGCCCGGCTTTTTTGCACTGCGAGAGGAGATCGAGGAGAAGATATGGCAGCAGCTGCCGGCAGGCCTGCGGCGTTCGTTGCGCTTCGTTCTCAGCACCGAGGTGTGCTGCGCACCGCCACCGCGAAAGGAAATCGAGGGAATTCATTACTTGCTCTATTTTCCCTCGTTCGACGAGGCGCGGCGCTTCCGCGAGAAGATGAAGACTCACGGCGATCTGCGCGAAGGACGGCCCACCTTTAACCTCAACTCGCTCCAGCTTCTCGAGTCCATGCTCGAGCAGGGCCCCCACTGCCATCTCGCGCCTGCGCACGTTTTTAATCCCTGGTTTTCGGCCCTCGGCACGATCGGCGGCGGCTATTCGCTCGATGAGCTTTTCGGCGATCTGACTTTGCAGCTGCTCGCCGTGGAAACCGGGCTAACTTCCACACCGGCGACCTGTCGACGCGTTTCGAGCCTCGACCGCCACGCCTTGTTCTCATGCTCCGATGCACACTCGCTCGAAAAGCTCGGCCGCGAGTTCACCGTCCTCGATATCGAACCGAGCTTCCACGCTCTTTTCGAGGCGATCCGGGTCGGTTTGCCCGACCGCGTTTTACGCACGGTTAAATTTCCATTGATGCAGACGAAGTATTTTCTCAATTGGTGCGGTCATTGCCAAAAGTCCTTCGATGCGGCGCGGTGCCCCCAGTGTTCCCGCATGCTCGTCGAAGGCTCGCGTGATCGATTGAAGAAAATCGCGGACCGTGTTCAGCCGCTCTACCCGACGGAGCGCTCACCTCCTTTTCAAGAGCTTAGGCCTCTCGCCCACGTTGCCAGTCGTGTCACCGGCCGCAGCCCGAAGAGCGAGACCGTGCGGCGTGTATGTCATTCCATTGTCGATACACTTGGCTCCGAGATTCACGTGCTCACGGAAGCCCCTGAGGCATCAATCGCCGCGCTCGCGGGATTGCCTTTCGCACGTGCGATCGTGGAACAGCGGCACGCGTCCACCGAGCATTTTGCCCCCGCAGCCTCCACGCAAAAAACAACTGAGCAATCGATGCTCGATTTGGAATCGCGGGCATGATGTGAGCGCCAGCCGCTTGGAGCGATTGTCCAAAACCTGCGTTTTGACACTGCAGCCGCAGCGAGCGTGCAGCTAACGAAGGACAAAGTCGTACCATCCTTGACATACATTGCAGTTCTATGCATAAAACCGCAATGCAAGTCTTCACCGTGCTGATGTAGCTCAAATCCAACGTCTAACATGGAGTTTAATAAAGACCTCATTGCCGCATCCTCGACGCCGATCGTCCTGGCGATTCTCGCCGAGGCGGACAGTTACGGGTACGCGATCCTCACGCGCGTGAGAGAGCTCTCGGGCGGTCACATGGAGTGGACCGACGGAATGCTCTACCCGGTGCTGCATCGACTCGAGCGCCTTGGTCACGTTGAAGCGAGGTGGGAAGTCGCGGAGAGTGGCCGGCGCAGGAAGTATTACCGAATCACGCCAAGTGGTCGCGCCCAGCTCGCGGAGGAGCGCCGGCAATGGCAGGCCGTCGACGCTACATTGCGCGGTCTTTGGACCTCTCTTCAACTTCCCGGGCTTGGCGGGGCAATTTCGAACGGAGCCTAACTACAATGGCCGACGCGAATCACGCAGCCTCGCTCGAGGAGCAGATCGATCAATGGCGGAGTTTTATCCGCCGCCGGCAGACGATCCACACGGTGGATGTCGCAGAGCTGGAAGACCACCTCCGGGAGCAGGTCGCGCAGCTGGCGCAAGGAGGCCTCTCTTCGGATGAAGCGTTTCTGGTGGCGGTGAAGCGCATGGGCAGTCTGGACGCGCTCTCGCGGGAATTCGCAGTGGAGCACTCGGAGCGTCTATGGAAGCAGCTGGTCGTCGCCTCGACCGAATCCAGCGACCGAACAGCCTGGGGCGGAATCGACGCCCTCGTGGCCTTCTGTCTCGCAGTGGCGGCAGCGGTCGCCCTGAAAGTGCCGGCGCTCTTCGGATTTGAACTGGGGCGCGACGAATACGCGGCCTTTTACGCGCACAATGCCAGTCTGTTCGTGCTTCCATTTGTCACGGGCTATTTTGTTTGGAAGCGGGGGATCCCGATCAACACGGTGTGCTGGTTAATCGCGGCGTTCGTCGGGGCGGCCGTGGTCGCCAACGTCCCGCCTTTCGCGCGAATGAAGAGCCCGGACCCGCTCCGGGTGCTGCACCTCCCCATCGCGTTGTGGATGGGCGTCGGAATCGCCTACGCTGGCGCACGGTGGAGGCAAGTAGACGGTCGCATGGACTTCATCCGGTTTTCGGGGGAGCTCTTCATCTACTATGTGCTCATCGCTCTCGGCGGCGGCGTTCTCACCGCGTTCATCGCGCTCACGTTTAATGCCATCGGCGTCAAACCCGAACACTTCTTTGTAGCTTGGTTGCTGCCTTGCGGAGCGGCGGGAGCCGTCGTGGTCGCGTCTTGGTTGGTAGAGGCCAAGCAGAGCGTGATCGAAAATATGGCGCCGGTGCTGACGCGGCTCTTCACTCCCCTTTTCGCGACCATGCTGGTGGCGTTTCTGATCGCGGTCGCCCTGTCAGGGCGCGGGGTCGACATTGAGCGAAACCTGCTCATCGGTTTCGATCTCCTCCTCGTCGTTGTCGTTGGCCTTCTGCTCTATTCGGTTTCTGCGCGCGATCCCCAAGCGCCCCCGGGCGTCTTCGACTGGGTCCAGGTTGTTCTGGTGGTGAGTGCGTTGTTGGCTGACGCCGTCGCGTTGTGGGCGATGAGCGCACGCATCGGCGAATTCGGCTTCAGTCCCAACAAGGTGGCGGCGCTCGGTGAGAACGTGATCCTGCTGATCAACCTAGCGTGGTCGGCGGTGCTCTATGTGCGCTTTTTGACGGGGCGCGGCTCGTTTCGAGGTCTCGAAAAATGGCAGACGGACTACATCCCCGTCTACGTCGTCTGGGCGGCGATTGTCCTGATCGTGTTTCCATTGGTGTTCTGAGTGCGAAGCAGTCGCGGTATTCTTGGAGAGAACAAACGCACTCCATGCCGACCAAAAACGTTTTCTGGATCTTGCAGCAGGTAGGGCTGATGCTGCTTGTACCGTTGGTCTTGGCGCTTCTCGCCAGTTGGCATTGGAGGCCGGGCGCTTTTGTCTTGGCGTTCGTCCTTCTGCTCGGAGGTGGCGGTCTCACGCATGACCTGGTAGCCAAGAAAAAAATGAGCAATAAGGCATACCGAGCTGCCGTCGGCGTGTCCATTGCAGCAGTATTTCTTCTCGTCTGGATCAATGCTGCCGTTGGCGGCATTCTGGGGGACGACCCCGCCAACATGATGTACTTCGGCGTGCTCCTCGTCGGATTCATCGGCGCCATCATCGCACGCTTGGAGCCGCCGGCCGGACCTTCTACGGAAACACGGGTGGGGGCGACAACTACGGATCGTGGTTGGTTTACGAGCCGCAAGAAAAGCTGGCCGTCGCCTACACCACGAACGCGAAGATTTACCCGGTAGCCAAGATTGTGAGCGGAGCCATCGACATCTATTATAACCGACCGTTTCAGATTCCCTCCTTCGAGGCCATCGCGGTTAGCCCGGAAGTTCTGGACAAGTACGTCGGAGTTTATTCGAACGCCGACGCCCCCGTGAAATTTACGATCACGAGAACGGACGCGACGCTGTTCGGTCAGCCGGGCAAGGAATCCCCCGCCCCGCTCGAAGCGACAGCGCCGGACAAATTCCAACTGGCGGGCGGGAGAGTGGTGCTTGAGTTCGACGCGGCGAAAGGACAGATGATCCTGAAACGGGGCGGACGGGAGCGGGTTTTCACGAAGGAAAACTAGCCGTCCCGTCAACGGCTACCTCAAACCACCGTGCGAGTAACGCAGTGGTGAACTGTGGATTAATCCTGGGAGACTCAATCCAAGCGGCACCCATCGCGGAGCCTCCACTACCCTCATGGAATCCAACCCGGCAGCGCAGCGGCCTGTTTCACCCAACTTGCCATCTTTGCCTCGTCGCGGGGGTCGTCCTCATAGATATCAATCCACCGTGCGTCCTTGCTGCGCTCCGTGCCGCCGGGCGGGATGGGACGCAGGGACAGACCAGCGAAAAAGGTGACTTTGACGTAGCGCGTTAAGACGTGAAACGACAGAAACCAGCCTTTGCCCTCGACGCCGTAAAAAGGGGAGTTCCACCTCACGGCTTTGCGCACGTTGGGAACGTTCCGCACGATGAGGGCGTCGAGACGCTTCCCCAGGTCGGACTTCCAACCTGGCATCGCAGCGATGTACGCTTGCACGGGGCCATCGCCATCGCCCTTTGCGATCTGAGGATTTCCGCCGGAGAGGAGGACAACATTTTCGCCCGCCTTCGACCGCACTGCCAACTTCGGGGACTTGCTCGCTCCCGACGAATCTCGATCGTGCAATCCCCTTCCCTTGAGGATCAGCGGTACACATTTTTCGATCCTGGAATCCCGAGTCTGCGATTGTTTCGGAGCAGAAAAATGAAGAATGTAGCCTCTCCTCCGGCCCGGCGTCAGCGCTGCAAAAGCCTTTTTCAAAGCAGGGTCTTTGTTCAACCTGCTTTTCAATTCGATAGGAATAGGCTCTAGAGTCTTTTTAAAGCTCACTTCCAAGCCTGCTTTTTCCGCCTCGATGGCTTCGCGAATGTAGGCTTTTAAGGTGGGCTCGACTGCGGCGATTTCCGCGACGTTAGAGAACCGAATCCGACGGGCTCCCTGCGTATTTTCGCCGGGTTTTTCAAGAATTCCCTTAGGGTCCTTCAGCAACGAGCCTTTGCAAAACAAAAGAGCGCAGGACCCTTTGAATCCTTGTACTATCAGGACATTACTATCCCGATACGTGTAGCATGGCTTGCCCCATTTTAGCTCCTCCTGCAGCTGGCAATCCAAAGCGATCTCTCTCAATGTCCTGAATTCCTGCTGCCACGTTTCGGCGCTCTCTATATAGGCATCGACCTTCGGATTTGTTCGGTTCATTTGTTAGGCATTCTAAAATTGAGAAGGTAGCCTCGTGACGCCCGACCGAAGTTCAGATCAAGCCACAAACTCAATCACGGCCCGGCAAGGTATCCATCGATCACAGTAAGGCTTAGTCTAATTCGGCTCAATCAAGAAAGACCCTCTCGCAGCGCCCATGACGATCGCACTCATAAACGGCATGGCCGTAATCGTTGGAATAATCGTGGGCTGCATCATCAACATGGCGTTCGTCATGGCCGGTCCGCAGGTGATTCCACTACCTGCCGGCGTCGACATGAGCGATGCAAAAAATCTCGCGGCTCACGCCCATTTGTTAGAGCCAAAAAATTTCGTTTTCCCCTTTTTGGCACACGCTCTTGGCACACTCTCAGGCGCTTTCACCTGCCATCTTATCGCCGCAACTCATCGCGCGCTTTTCGCCTACGTCGTCGGCAGTTTTTTTCTGGCCGGAGGAGTCGCCGCCTCCTTCATGGTTCCCGCTCAGGGTTGGTTCATCGCTGTCGACCTAGTCCTAGCCTACATCCCGACGGCTTGGCTAGGCGCACGGCTCCGTCGCGGTCTTCGATCCTGAACCTGCCGCGCCATCCTGCATTTCCACAGCAGTCACAACAAAAGCGCGGGATTGGCGTTTTCGTCCGGATCCAGTATGTTACCATGCGCGGTCCTGGCCTCGCTCCCTCGGCCGCGCGCCCTATGGATACATTCATTTCAAATTACCTGGGGACGGGAATCGTCGCCGGTTTAGTGGGTGCGGTGGCCATGGTCGTGGTGATGACGTTGATCACCAAATCGGGATGGGCGCATGGAAACATGGTGATTGCTCTCGGCAGCCTGTTGACGCGTTCGCGCAACCACGCCGCGCTCGTCGGTAGTATTGCCCATGTCGTCATCGGCGCCGCCTTTGGGGTGTTCTATACCTTCATCATCCTCAAACTCGGCTTCACTACCGTGGGCAGTGCTTTCGCAACTGGACTCTGCATTGGCATCGTCCACGGTCTGATCGTCAGTCTCACTCTTGTTTGGGTCGTCGCCGAAGAACATCCGCTCGAGGAATTCAGCAGCGCCGGATTCGAGGTCGGCCTCACGCATCTCGCCGGCCATTTGGTTTACGGCGCGGCTGTCGGCTTAGCGGTCGCTCTTGCGCTCAAGGGCGGTTGAACGCGCCCGCGGGAATCAGCCAGCGGCTCGTGAGCCCGTCGCGTTGACGGGCTCCACGTGTTTCAGGCTTTGGTGGTCAGGCTTGTCCGCGGGGCCTAACTCGTAAGACTTTTCGCTTTCGATCGATGCTAAACGAATACGACGTTGTCCGTCTGAAACGAGCGATTCCGGGCGTCCCAGTCCCTCTGCCAACCCTGGGGGCGGTTCATCGGGTGCATCCGACAACTCCGCCCACCTACGAGGTCGAGTTTATTGACGCCGAAGGAGAATCCCTCGGAATGTACACCCTGAAGGAATCGAACCTGAAAAAAGTTAAACCGAGCGAATTCGCGTAGGCACCCTGTCGGTTTTTTAACTGATTTCACTGCAAGGATCCCTTCTACTATTTTTCGCCGCCGTAACGGGAAAAACGCGGCCTTCAATTGCATCCAAACGCCAGAACGACGCGCCGACTTCACTGGGCTTGAATCTATTCGAGGGAGTCGGTTAACTGTCGTCGTGCACCGTTCCAGCCGCTGCCAGTCGAAACTCAGCTTATCCGCTGCGCTCTGCATGTCTCTTTTTTGCGCGTGCGCCTCTTCGGAGGCCCCTAACCCGCCGATGCCACCGGGAGGTCCGAACTGGGAAGAGGTCGACAAATCGACGTCACGGATGAAAGAGCGCGAGCGCTCAAAACCGCGCTTGGTGGAAACAGAGCGGACCGTAGAACGAGGCTATCTGCCAATGACGGCGGAGGAGTATAAATGCGCCCTCGATTCCGCTCGCGAGGAGGTGCGCCAAGCAAACCCAAAATGGTCCGACAGCGAAATTGAGGACGAAGCCCGCAAACGGGCCGATGCCGCAAAGGCAAAACACGAATCGTCTTACACTTTGCGCGAATCGGTAAAATACGAGAGGAAGAAACCTGAGTGATCCGCTTGGTTGTCGGCGGGGTCGTGGTCCGCGTCGTAAAGTAGACCATTTCACCCAGCCGGTTGTGGCGACAAAACGGCAGCGTACATGCTCAAGGCAGTCATCGGTTCAATTAGATTGAGCTCCACTGAAGAGATCTCTTTCTATCTTCCATGGACCCACGGGAGAACAAAATCGATTATATCGAATTCCCCGCTGGCGGGAAAGCTCTGGCGGCAGCGAAGGCGTTTTACTCGAATGTATTCGGGTGGACTTATCAGGAGTGGGGCCCCGACTACTGCGACACGAAGAGCAGCGGAGTCAGCTCGGGCTTAAACGCGGACAAGAGCCACGCGCCGAAGGCACCACTCCCCGTAATTTTTGTGAGCAATTTGGAAACCGTCCGTGAAAAGGTGGTGAGCGCTGGCGGCAACATCACCCGCGACATTTTTCCATTCCCAGGCGGCCGGCGCTTCCACTACGCCGATCCGGCTGGGAACGAGCTCGCGGTCTGGTCGGACACTGGGACGACGCATTGAGTGCAAGGATGCCGAGCACAGCTCACGCCCTAGCACGAATACGACTCTCGGCTCGCTGGCCCCTCGCCGCTACGCGCCGCCCCGGCGAACGGGATCAATGATCCCGCGTCAGGAACTTCGCTGCGGCCTCGGTCCGGTTCTGCACATGCAGCTTCTCGTAAATATGCTTGAGGTGCGTTCGCACGGTGGTGAGACCGATGCCGAGTTTATCTCCGATCTCCTTGTACATGTTGCCGGTGGCAAGAAGGCTAAGGATCTCGTGTTCGCGCGGGGTCAGCTTCTCGACGTCCGAGGGGCCTTTGGCGCGATGAAAATAATCGACGACCTTCCGCGCGATCTGCATCGACATCGGCGATCCCCCGGCGTGCGCCTGCTCGAACGCCTCGATCAATTCCTCCGGCGGCATGTTCTTCAGCAAGTAACCGCTGGCGCCGGCTCGCAGGGAATTGAAGATGAGTTCGGTCTCTTCGTACGTCGTGAGCATCAGCACCAGTAGCTGCGGCATTTGACTCTTCAGCTTCCGCACACAATCGATGCCGCTCATGCCAGGCAGGTTGATATCCGTCAGCAGGATATCCGGCTTGTCGGCCGGAACGCCCTTCAAGGCGGCTTCGCCAGTTCCGTAGGTGCTGATGCATTTCAGTCCCGTTGTGCCGTTGACAAGCGCAGCGAGGCTCTCGCGCGTGTCGCGCTGGTCTTCGATGATCGAAACAGTGATCATGGTGTAGGTAAGAGGGGTTGCGCGGAGACGGTAGGTGAGGAGCTTAGCGGGTGCAACCCGCAATGAAACCTTCCGCGCCGCCCGCGCGGAAGGTTGGTCATTCGGCAGCGTCCCACGGATAGTACGCGCGTACGGTCGTTCCTTTACCGGGCCCACTGGAGATTTCGTAGGTGCCGCCGATCTCCTCCATACGCTGTTTCATGTTGAGCAGCCCATCGGCTCCTGGTTCGCCGGACGGCGCCGCAAAGCCCCGGCCCGTATCGGCGATCAAGAGCGAAAGGCCGCGCTCGTCGATCTCGAGCGTAAGCCGTACCTCGCAAGGGCCGGCATGCCTCACGATGTTATTCACCGCTTCCTTGACGACGTTGAAAATATTATGCCTCGCCTCCGCCGAGATATCGCGGGAGGGCGGATGATCCGGGAGTTCCAACGTGTACTTGATCTCGGCCGCATGGAGCATTTCGGCGGCATGCTGTCCGATGTAGTTGATCAAGTCCGGCAGTGTGTCGTTGCGCGGATTGATCGCCCAAACGGTCTCGTCCAAGGATTTAATGACATTCCGTGCCGTGCTCGAAATCTCCTTGATCCGCTGCTGCGATTTTTCCGGGTCGGTTCGTTCGCGGTGTGCAAGGCCAGTGAGCAATACAATTTTGGTCAGGCGGCCGCCGAGGTCGTCGTGGATGTCTCGTGCGATGCGGGTACGCTCCTTGTCGAGCGCCGCTTCCTGTTGGACGACCTTGAGGCGCGTGCGCAGCCGGCGGAAGGAAAGATAACGCACGACCAGCACGATGAATCCCGTGAAAACAAGAATGAAGATACCTTGAAACCACCAGCGCTGCCAAATGAAAGGTGTCACGGTCAAACCGACCGTGGCGCCAACCTCGTTCCATACTCCGTCCCGATTACAGGCTGCGACGCGAAACCGATAGTCGCCAGCAGCGATACGGGAATAGGTGGCGGTGCGCTGCGTGCCCGCGTCAATCCAGCGATCTTCGAGTCCTTCCAGCCGGTACTTGAACTTCACGTTCTCGGGACCGCTCAAGCTGAGCGCCGTGAAATCGAATTCAAGCCGGTGATGGCTCGGCTGCACGGAAACCCGCGCGCCCGAATCGCGGAGGTCGACCGGCTCCGTCGCTCGCGAGAACGCGCCATAGCGGGCGATCCGCTTTCCATCCACGACGACTTGCTGCACGACGAGCGTAGGTGGCTCCAGATTGTCGCGCACGCGTTTGGGATCGATGATCGCAAGCGCGGCTCCGAGGGGGAAAAACAACTGGTTCGCACTGCTGCGGAGCGCGCCATACGAGTGCGCAAAATTGGTTTGCAGGGAAGGCAGGCCATCGCGGCCGGCATAGCTCACGGAACGCAGGCGTTCGGCTTTACGGTCCGCCACATCTGCCATTTCTTTTAGATGCGCTTTAAACAAACCGCGCTGGGAGCCGAACCACATTGCCCCGGTTTCGTCGCCAGCCATCTGCGCAATGAAATCGTCGTAGAGACCGTGGGCGGTCGACAGCCGCACAAAGCGCCCCTCCTTGAAGCGCCCTACTCCACCGCCGATCGTGCCGAGCCAGAGCGACCCTTCGGCATCGGAATAGAGGCTCGAAATCGTATAGCCTTCCGCGTGCACTCGGTCGGATTCGTCCACGATCGCGTTATTGTGCACTCGCAACAACACGCCGTTCGTACCGGCCATCCAGATCGTGCCGGTGGAATCCTGAATCATGGTCCGAATGTGATAATTGCCCGGCGGCAGCGGCACGGTCTCGAGCTTATCCCCGCGCAATCGGTGCACCACTTCGGGGCCCTCCATTCCGATCCACATGTCGCCCTCCTTGGTGGCCAGCAATGTGCGCACGGTTCGGCCCTTGAGACCGTTCTCGCCGCTCAGGCTCGTCAGTTCGCCCTTAAAAAGACGGTGAAGGGTGAAATAGGAAGTCCCGAACCAAACGCCTCCTTCGGCATCGGTCGCGGTGCAGGTGAGACGTCCATCCGCCATGGCGGGATGCGACAGCACCTCCCATTTTCCTTCCACTCGCCGCACCGGCAATCCGCTATGCGAGACGCCCCACAGTTGACCATGAATATCCTCGCTCAACGAGTGCACCGTCTCGAAAGCAAGCCCGGTCGCTGAACCTTCGACGTCGATCGCGCGACGCTGGACACGATTAATCGAGCCGTTTTCGCTGCCAGCCCAGAGATTCCCTTCGTTGTCTTCGGCCAAGGCAGAGATGATGCGGCTCGAAGTAGGCACCGGTTCAAACTCTTCCCCGTTGTAGAAAAACAATCCTGTCGAGGAGGTTCCCACCCAGAGACCCCCGCGGCGGCTTTCGAGCAACGCGGTGGGACGGGTGTCAAGGTGCTCGGGAGTCACGAAACCGCAGTCTTTGAAGCCATGGACTTCGTGAAACTTGAAAAGTTTGTGCCGGACGCCCAACCAGACGCCGCCATCAACGGACGGGCTGAGTCGCTGAATGGTGAATCCGGGTGTGTTATGCAGCGTTTCGAAACGCTGATTGCGAAGCACACCAAGGCGGGTGCCCTTCGACCACCAAAGGCGACCGGAAGCATCCGCCGCAATCATGACGGCAGCGTCACCGTCCGGCAGACCATCTGCCTCAGTGTACGTGCGGATGGTCTGGCCGGTCGCACAGGTGACGGTGCCGCTGCGCTGAGCCATCCAGAGATTGCCCTCCCCGTCTTCCGCGACTGAGGTCACTCCCGACTCCGGGATCCCAGAAATCAAGCGGTCTATCCCCCTCGCGTTCAGTCGAATGGCGCGCGCCCGATCGAGCAAAAGCCAGAGTTCGCTTTTCGCATTCCAGTAGGCCAGACGGACACGCCCGCTTTGCTCGCCGAGGAGACTGTTGAGCGCGATCTCCTCGAATTCGTACCCGTCGAATCGCGCAAGACTTTCCGGCATCGCGACCCACACAAACCCGTCCTTCATCTGCGAGACGCCTTGAAGGCCGGTGATCTGCGGGCTGGTAGCCGCCTGCCAAACATGGACGTTCCATGACGGATTCGCGGAAAGCCATGCCGGGACGCAGCCGAGCAGAACACTGCACGCCAGCAGCCACCAGGGTCTAGCACGAGGAGGGGAACTCACCGGCTTTAATGGTGGCGGGTCGGCGGAGCGCCGCAAGTAGGGAGTACGGGCCCGATTGTTAAGTAGCGGGTATCGAGTCGCAGACACTACCCACTCTTCTCATCAACAAACTAATCTGCCGGGAACGGCAGGTTCCACTTTGCTGGAACTCCTTCGCAGGAGAACGAAAAAGCCAGGCGCCCTTCTCGAGGGTCACCTGGCACGACCGACCTCTGCGCATCCCCTAGACGGCAGCGAACGGAAATTTCTGCTTCAACTACGCTTTAGAAGGCCAGCGAGTTGGTCCAAGCGTAGTACCGCGGCTGCGAGTAAAAACTCGCTCCAATATTCGCCGGATTGTCGAAGCCGGTCGACGCACTCGGCTGGAGGCCCACCTTGTAGTGATTGAATAGGTTGTAGACGTTCAACTGAGTTGCCCACTCCACCCGCTTGAACTTACGTTTGTAGCGCAATGTCAGTTCAAATTGCGCGCCGACTTCGGGTTGCTGAAACAGGAAGCGGTTGCGATTCGTGTCGGAGTAGTAGTACGTGCGCCAGTCCCACGACTGGTTATACGTAAAGCCTACGGTGAAGCCCTTGAGAAAGCCGCGCTCAAAATCGTAGAAGTTCGTCACGCTGATCTTGTATTGCGGATAGCCCACCGTGCCTTCTCCCTCCAAAGCATAGATAAGTCGGCCCTGGTAGTTGTTGGGATCGGTCCATGGATACTGGATTGCCGAGATCGGCAGGCCGGTCACACCCGTCAATGGCGTGCCCACGCCGGGCGAATTGAAATAGCGCAGCACATTAGCCACGTGCGTGTCGTTATTCTTGCGGATGGTGCCATTGGCCGACGCCGGCTGATTGGCGCGCTGAGCGTACCATATGCTGGTTTGATCGCCGATCATGGCCGTCGTGAGTTGGGTCACATTGGTGCCCGAGGGGCCGATCACGGTCGAGGGATCCACCGGAGCAGTCAGGTTTCGCACGCGAGTCAGACCAGCGGTATCCGTGGGAACCAGCACGGGAGCACCGTTGGCATACGTGACGCCACCCGCCGAGTTGACATAGAATTGGTCGTTATAAAGCAGGCCATAGACTTTGTCGGTTTTAACCCGGCCGTCGGCCTGCGTTGCAGCGAAACGGATACGCCAAGGGCGCACCGGATTTGCGGTCACGATCGCTTCCAAACCCGACGACACTTTGTCGATCGAGACCCATTGGTTCTGGCCAGCCACGCCTTCAAAGCGGCCATTCAAGCCGTCCGGGTTGACGGTATCGCGAAAACTTCCGCCGGCGTTGTAGTTTTGGTGCTTATCGTCAGTCCAATAGTATTGGATCGATCCGGAGATCTTGCTCTGGTTGGGCGTGAACTTGATACCGAACTCCTGACCAAAACCCTCGGTGGTCTTTGGCGGATTTCCGTAAGGGTCGTTGGCCCCGGATTGAAGGTTATACGTACTGGAGAGGCCGTAGTAAGGGCGCAGCCAGCTGAGCGCGCGAACATTGACGCCGAGATTGTAGCTTTCGTTCGTCTTACTCGTGATGGTGTAGGCGCGTTGGATGTTCACGTTCGTGTTCGGCGTCTTGGTCTCGGTCGTCGTCTCGCGATAACCCACGAGCGTCTCGACGCGATCGCTGAACCAGCTCGTGTTGTTGGCGATGTAGATTCCCGTTACTTCGCGTGTCTCCGTATAACCGCTCTTATGATTTCCGGCCAATCCGTTGTTGACGCCGACAATGCCGCTCGAACCAACGACCGCCATGCTCGCGAGACCGGTCGGATTGAACTGGCTCACGTAACTCGGATCGCGCGGATTGCGGACGGCGCGCGTCCAGTAACGTCCGTCGTGCCCCTGAATCGTGGGCGTGCCCATCGTTTCGAAGGGGTATTTGATCGGACCGTTGTTCACCGCCCAGAAGCGCGTAGGCATTTCGGTGCGGCCCAAATTCGTCCCAAGCGCGGCAGGGTTGATGATCAGATTGCCTTGCGCGTCCGAGAGGAAGTAACGGTAGTCCGTAGCGCCCGAGCCGCGGCGATCGATGTCATAGCCCACGGCGGTCTGGGTTTTAACTTTTCCAGAGAAGAAATCCTTCGAGAGCAGCGCTGCGACGCGAACCGAATGAGAATGCGAGGCATTCATGGTATCACTGAAGTTCGAGCCCGCGGCCCAGTCCGAATCGAACGGGTTTTCCGCGTTGGCGATCGGAGTCACGCCGCGCTCCTGGCCAAACAGTCGAGGAGCGAGCAGGCCCGTCGAATCTGAACTGCGCTGACTGCGCGTCTTGTTGTAAGCGTACGCCACATTGGTCGAAAACCAGCTTGTCCAAACGGTGTCCGCATTCAGCACGATCACGTTGTTCTCTACGTCCTCTTTGGCCCGATGGCCCATGAATGACGCATAATTATCCCACGTGAGTTTCCCGTTCATGATAGCGCCGCGTGGATATTCCAGGCCGGTCGCCGGATTGATTGCGCCCGGGAGATGCGCACCCTGATAAAGGATGTATTGAAGGGACCAGTTATCGCGAGGGTCCTGCGCTGCCGTGCCCAAATCGAGGTCTCCCGTGTTTGCAGGAACGATGCGGTCGTTAAAAGTACGTTCGCCCTGCACGCGAAGCGTGGTTTTTAGAGGAAGCTTGAATGCGAGCTGGCCGTAGTACCCCTTTGTGGTGTTTCCGATAAAAATACGGCGGTGGTCTTTCTCTGCGTCGAGAAGCACAAGGCGCCCCGCGACATTGCGCGTCCCCGCATTGACGTCCAGCAACGCTCGTTTCGAGCCGTAGGTGTCGATCTGGTACGAAATATTGGTCGAGTTGCGGCTGAAACGCGCCCGCTTGGAACCCGCCGTGATGGAGCCGCCCGCGCCGCCCGCGCCGTACAACAAACCTTGGGGACCACGAATCACTTCGACGCGTTCGATGAACGCGGAATCCGTGTCGTTCACGTTGGTGCCGCCGATCTCGAAACCGTCGCGACGGATGTTTCCGCCGGACAATCCGCGCACGCCGATTTGCGAAACGCTGAAGCGGTCGCCGGGTTGGTTGGCGTTCGCATCGCTGTCCGGCGTTGCGAGCACCATACCCGTGCCCGCGCCATAGTTTCCGAGAAGCCCTTCGACCGTGGTGACCCCCACGTCGCGCATGAAATCTTCGGTAAAGATATCGGCCGAGATGGGCACCTTGGCCAGCTCGGTGTTGAAACGCGCAATCGAGTTCGAATTGAGCGCGCCATAACTGGTATCACGGTCGGTCCGCACCTCGAAGGGGCTGAGTTCGACCAGCTCATCCCCCGTCGCGTTGGTAGACGTGGTCGGTGCAGTAGCCGGCGCCGTCGGAGAGACGGGGCCCGAGGAACTTGCCGGTGCGGCGGGCGTTGCGGGAGATCTTGGGGGCGGATTCGCCGAGGGCTTTGTCTGCGCTGAGCCCGTGGCGGCGAGGGCGAGCGTCACGACGAGGCGGAGGGCGGTTGTTTTGACAGGTATGAGCCCGCTTCGAAGTTGGGCGAAGCGGGAAATCGCGGGAATATACACGGTGAGTTAGGCTTTGGTGCGCGCCGGATGTGGGCTTCTGCAAGGGGCAATGCGCTTCCGATTGACCGATCTTGTTGGGGAGCAATTCAACGGCCCGACACGACAAGGCCGCGGAGGCGGGCCCTGAAGCATCAGTGATGCGGCAAAACAGACGGAGGCGCTACCTTTGCGAGTAGCGAGTACAACAGGTGCAGGTTAGGGTTAGTCACTAGTCAGTATTCCACGCGCCGTCATCGGACGCAGGGGCTTCTTACGGCGCGGGAGCTCGAGGGGGACCCGAGTGGCGGTCGGTCCTTCGCGGGCTTCCGCACTCTAGAGCAAAAGGTTAGCTTCAACCATCGGCTTTTTATCTGAGTGACAAATGTACCCTACCGAAAAAAGGTTCACCGCATGGAGGGTTCGGTGTCACCTGTCCTCTTTCACCTCAATCAGATGTAGGATGGAACTTGCCGTTCCCCGGCGGATCGCTTCCGCTACATCGTGTAGATGTGGCGTTGCCCGAGCCAACCGGCCGGGTCGGCAAGTTCCTCCTAATCGCGGCTTGAGATTTCAGTAGCCCGGACGCAGCTCGCTGAGCATAAAAAAGCGGCTCCCAAAAAGGGAGCCGCCGAGAGGCGGGTGTTCGTAGCGGCCTTTTGACTACGGAGCGAACGTAATCACGTCGGCCGACAGCGTATGCAAGCCGGCGGCGGCGTTCTTTCCCGTGACCGTCAAGCGAACCTTGTGCGTGCCGGCGGCAGTGAACGTCACGGTGCCGAACGAGCGTTCCGGATATCCGGGCGAAGCCGAATACTGGTCGAGCGTCGTGCCCACGACATTACCGTCCACGCGGAGGGCGAGGATGCCGCGATTCGGGTGAGCCTTGTATTTGAGACGAACCGTGTAGGTGCCGGCCGGAATGCTCGGGGTGGTGAATTCGATATAATCGCCGACACCATCGGCGTTCAGAGCGACCCAAACTCCGCCGCTCGTGGCGGTGTCGGACGAGTTGGTGAAGGTGGCGCCGGACTCGACGTGCGTCAGCGACTCGGCCTCAAATGAACGAGCACCCGCGCCGCTCGCGGTGTAGGTGGCAGTGTAGGTGGTGTCGTTCGCCGGGGTCGAGATGTTGTGTGTCTGCGCGCCGCCGTCGGACCACGACTGGAAGTTGTAGTTGGTGCCATTCAGGGTGCGCGGCGAAGGAGCGCCGAGCGAACGCGTGATGCCTTCAACTCCGGTGAACGAATGCGGGGTCGTGATCGGAATCCCATCGAGCGTCAGACTGAGACCAGAGGGGCTCGAGGCGATCGTGACCCGCGACTTGCGTGGCTGTATTTCCCGGAAGACCTCGTGAGTCAAACCGCTGCTGTCCGTAGCGCGCAGGTAGATACGGATCCAAATATTATCCGCTGTCTCGTTGACGGCCGGGAATACGAAGGAGCCGCTCGTGCCGGTGCGGGGCTGCATCAGGGGGTGCGTGTGCGTGTCGTGGTGCAGGTCGGCCCACCACGTCAGCGAGGCGCCGGGGAGCGTTCCATCTTGCGAATCCGTGGCCGAACCCGAAAAGTTGATCGTCTGCCCGCCGCCGAAAGTCGTCGTCGAGGTGGGCGTGCTGATCGTGGCGACGGGAGCGCTGCCGGTGCTGACGGTGAGAGTGGCAGCAGAACTGGTGGCGGAGCCGGCACCGTTCGTCACGACGACGCGATAGCGCGAGCCATTGTCGCCCGAGGCGACCGTGCGGGTATAGCTCGAACTCGTCGCCCCGGAGATGGCACTGAACGTGGTCGAGCCGGAAGCGGCGCGCTGCCATTGATAACTGAGCGGCGTGGAACCGGAAGCGCTGACCGAGAATGTGGCAGACTGGCCCACCGCGCGCGTCAAGCTGTCGGGCTGGTCGTTGATGACGGGGGCGGTCGTGCCGGTGCCGAAACGGACGCGGTACAGGGAACCGCCGCCACCGCGTTGGAGGTAGTAAAGGCTGCCATCCGGATGATACTTCGTGTCGACCAAGCTGCTCACGCCCGTAGCGAAGCCGGAGGCGCTGTTGTTTGAAGGATTGAAGTAACGAATCCAGCCAGCGCAGTAATCGCCGAAGAAGTACTTGCCTTGATATTGCGAGGGGAAGTTCGTGCCTTCGTAGAAGCACCCCGCAATGATCGAGCAAGGCCCGTTATTCGATTCATAAACATAAAGGGGGCTTACGAAGCGCGAGTCGCTCGTGCGCCCCTCCGTTGTAGGCCAGCCGTAGTTGGCGCCGCGCTGACCGTTATTGATTTCTTCCCAGGTGCCCTCGCCGACGTCGTTGATCAGCATTCGCCCCGCGCCGAAAGCGAAGTTGAACGGATTGCGCAGACCGCGAGCCCAGATGGCCCGGTTGATGCCGGTCGTGGCTCCGTAGTGCGGATTGTCCGTGGGGATGGAGCCGTCGGCATT
>CAZJLP010000054.1:0-32178 GCA_964546955.1 uncultured Opitutaceae bacterium
CCTCGCCACTTTGCGCGGCTTACGAAGCACCGCTTTCGGCCCACGCATCGCGTGATCAAGGACCTGCAAGACCGAATCACCAGGATAGCTCGGTGGGGAAACGTATTAATCCAAGATCTGTTTCCTGTTGTATAACAAAGGCTAGCGAAATTCGACTGCACCCGGATGCCTTGTGGGCGTGGTGGCTCGGGCAACCTTTTTCCAGGATCGCGGAATTCGCTCTTGCCAGGGGTCTCTCCGATCTCTGTTTTGGACCACTCGTTGCTACTCGGTAGTAACGGCAACCATTAACAAGTAACCATCAAAACGATCGCAAGGCGGCGCTTTTCGCCGACCTGTGTCTCGCTCGATACATAGATCACTCATGAACGTTTCCGTTAAAGACCTGCTCGATGCCGGCGTGCATTTCGGGCACCAAACCAAGCGCTGGAATCCCCGTTCGAAGCCGTATGTCTTCGATCATCGTCAGGGGATCACGATCATCGACCTCGGCAAGACGCACGAGCTCCTGAACAAGGCCTACACCTTCATCGAAGACACCGTGGCCAACGGCGGCAACGTCCTCTTCGTCGGCACGAAGCGCCAGGCGCAGGAAATCATCCGCGAAGCCGCGACTTCGACCAACATGCCTTTCTGCGTGGACCGCTGGCTGGGCGGCACGTTGACCAATTTCTCCACCGTCAAGAAGTCCATCGCCAAGTACAAGAAGTACCAGCAGATGGAAACCAGCGGCGAGCTGGCCAAGTTCTCCTCCAAGGAAGAATCCGCGATCAAACGCGAGATGGGTCGCATGCAGCGCAATTTCAACGGCATCGTCGAGATGAGCGACCTGCCGTCCGCCATGTTCGTGATCGACGCCAATCACGAGGATATTGCGGTGGCCGAAGCCCAGCGCTGCGGCATTCCATGTATTGGGCTCGTTGATACGAATTCCGATCCGACCAAGCTGTCGCACCCGATCCCGGGCAACGACGACGCAGTCAAGTCGATCCGAGTGATCGTCGAGACGATCATCGCCGCGGTGCAAAGCGGCCTCGCCCAGCGCGAGACCCGCCGTAGCACCCGCGGCCAGGCCGATCTCCGCGCCGCGAGCGCCGCGGTCGCCGCCGCCGCCGGAGTCACCGCGGAAAACGGCGAAATCGATCTCTCGAAAGTCGAACTGCCGCCCGAGGTTGCCGCAGTGGTCGAAGGCGAAGTCGACGTGGTTGCCGCCGCGGCCAAGAAGAAGCCGCTGGCCCGCAAGAAGGTCGCTGCCCCCAAAGAATAACCAACCGATTCCTTTTATCGTACAATGAGCGCTGTCGCTTCCGCATCCGCCGTCAAAGATCTCCGCGAGAAAACCGGTGCCGGTTTGCTCGATTGCCAAAAGGCCCTGACCGAGGCCAAAGGCAACATCGAGGAGGCCATCACCATCCTTCGCAAGAAATCGGGCGGCAAGGTCGACAAGCTGGCCAGCCGCGCGACCAAGGAAGGCCTCATCGAGAGCTATATCCATGTCGGCGGCAAGGTCGGCGTGTTGCTCGAGGTGAACTGTGAAACCGACTTCGTCGCCCGCAACGACGACTTCAAGGCGTTCTGCAAGGATGTCTGCCTGCAGATCGCTGCGGCGAACCCGGTTTACGTCAATCGTGAGGAAGTGCCCGAGGTCGAACTGGCCAAGGAGCGCGACATCGCGGCGGCGCAGGTCCAGGGCAAACCCCCGGCGGCCGTGCAGAAGATCGTCGAAGGCAAGCTCGAGAAGTACTACTCGACGGTTTGCTTGCTCGATCAGCCTTTCGTAAAGCTGCCCGAGAAGACCGTGAAGGAGATCCTCTCCGAGAAGATCGCGAAGATCGGCGAAAACATGATCATTCGCCGCTTCGTCCGCTTCCAGCTGGGCACCTGAGCGTAGATCATAGATCCGCAGTTTAAGTCGCGAGACTTAAGCCGATTTTCAAATGGCGCTTCACTCTTTGAGTGAAGCGCTTTTTGTTGGACTGATGAAAGTCACCCGGGGACAGGTCGTCGCGCGAGGGCTGACCAATCGCTGCCCCAATTGCGGGGGAAAGACGCTGTTCAAGCCGGATTCGCTTTTCGAAGTCAACCGTGCCTGTCCCAGTTGCGGCCTGCGGTTCGAGAAGGACGAGGGCTTTTTCCTGGGAGCCCTCTCGCTCAACTACGGAGTAACGATCGTCCTTTTTCTTGTGCCGGTCTTGTTGCTCTATTTGGCGGATGCGATCGGCGGCAGGACGGCAGCTGTGCTGGCCGCGGTTGGCGCAGTAGGCGTCCCCATGTTGCTCTACCGTTCGTCGCGGAGCTGGTTTCTCATGAACTATTACGTCTTCCTGCCGCACCACCTCCCCGCGAACAAGGGAGAAGTTGCTCCCGGGCAGGATGAGAATGTGTAGGGGGGGCTTTGCGTCTTGGGAGGCGTCGCGGTTTTTGTCATGTCGCCGGGCTGCGAGGCGTAAATGAATTCGGACGCGGCAGCCAAGCTCTCTGGCGTGCCTCCAATGTCGTGCGAGATCCGCTTTTCCCTCGTCACCAACCGCGTGAGCGCCAATAGACCGAGCGCCACGACGATGCCCGTTTCGAGGCCGCCGGCGCCGGTATAGCCGGGCTTGTGGGTAATTTGAATGTCGGCCGGGGCGGCTTTCGCTCGTTCTTTGAATTCGCCGAGCTGAGCCTTGAGGTTGGCAATCAATTCGCTCGTGGCTTCGTCGAAGCCCTTCTGCGCGTCGACACGCAGTTGGGTCGGGACGCCAATCGCCGTGGCTCCTGCCCTGACCTGGCTCGCGCCCGGGGCTCGGAAGAGAAGCCGTTGACTCGCGATGTCATAAACCGCGGCCTCCATCAACGTATGCGTGTCGTTCCGGTTTCCTTCCACGATGTACGCACCCACCACGGTCCAATAGGCCAGCGAGAAGACATTCTCCGCGGTAAACTGAACCTGGTCGTAGGCGACGAGGGCGATCACGTCGACCCCGAGCATGTTTTTGATTTGGTTGAGATTCTCGAAGCCTCCGCCGGCCCGAAGGTAGGAGGAGGGGACGATCTCGATGGACTGCACGAAAGGATACGCTTTGAACTCCGCCGCCACTCGCTGCATTAGCGCCTGCTTTTGTGTTTCCGAAAAGCCGGTGACGTTCGCGAGGGAGGGATAGCGCCCGTCGCTCCCAGGCGCGGGAACAAACGCGATGCCCACACGGAGAGGAAGGCTGAGCGCGGGAATGCGCTGATCCGCGACGGGCGTGTTTTTCCCAGGATAAAGAAAACCGATGACGCTGGTTGAACGGTAATGCTTTGTGCGGCTGCCGGTGCAGCCGGACATGGTCATGAGAATAGCAAATATGCTGAACAGCAATATGATGGCGATGGCACGCGGGCAATTCGATGACGCTTTCATGCGGTGATCGTCGCTTTCCCGGGCCGTGCCTCAACCACGAGAATCCCCCGAATTCGGCGGGAAAATGGGCTTGCGATTAAAAAATTTCTGGAGCGACGGCGGGCCGCATTTCCGGCGGGAGTTTGGGAGTCGGGGTTTAGAGTTCCGGGTTGCCGGAAGGCCGGGAGCGGACGCATGAGCGCTGCGTTTTCGACTCGCTGGCGCTCGCCGCTACGGCAGACGATTGCGATCCTGCTTCTCGCTCGCGCTCGTAGCTACGGCTTGCGGAACTGCGCGTCAGTCGAGCGTCTGGCGGTAGCGGGCGACGCCGATCGTCATCGCGACCACGACGAAAATTGCGAGTGGCCAGATCTGCGGTCCGATTTCAAGCAGCCCATTCCCTTTGAGTAGAATGCCTCGGATGATGCGCAGAAAATGGGTATTTGGCAGGCAGCTACCGATCCATTGGGCCCAGGCCGGCATGCCACGGAAAGGAAACATGAAGCCTGAGAGCAGAATCGAGGGGAGAAAGAAGAAAAACGCCATCTGCATCGCTTGCAGTTGATTCTTGGCCAAGGTGGAAAACGTGATGCCAACCGCCAGGTTCGCCGCGATGAAAAGCAGGGCGACGGCGTAGACCAAGGCCAAGCTTCCGACCATCGGGACGTGGAAGAGGTAGTGCGCGGCGACGAGAATCAACGTCACCTGAATGTATCCCACCAGAATGTAGGGCAGGATCTTGCCAATCATCACTTCAATCGGGCGCACCGGTGTCGAAAGCAGATTCTCCATCGTGCCTCTCTCGCGTTCGCGCGTGATGGCAAGCGCAGTGATGACGACCATCGTCATGGTGAGAACGACTCCCATCAGTCCCGGCACGATGTTATATTGCGTGATATTTTCCGGGTTGTAATGGGCGTGCACCTGAAAGTCGACCGGACCTGGCTTGCCGCGAAGGGCTGCCAGGGGGCCATCCAGATCGCGATCGAAGATCGATGTTGCCAACACCCGCGCGGCCGCGATCGCGGGGCCGGTCGCGGCAGGGTCGGTTGCGTCCGCTTCGATCAGCACCGTCGGTCTTTCCCCGCGCAACAGACGCCGGGTGAAGTCCTCGGGGATATTGATGACAAATTGGACTTCGCCCAGCTGCAGCAAACGAGCGGCTTCGGCCTCGGTCCCGGTTTCGCGCAGGACCGCGAAGTAGTCGCTCTGGCGAAGGCCTTGGATGAACGAACGCGCGAACGGCCCTTGATCCGCCACCCGCAGTGCCGTGGGCAATTGCCGCGGATCCGAGTTGATCGCGAATCCGAACAGCAGCAATTGCATCAGCGGAATGCCGACCATCATGCCGAAGGTAAGACGGTCGCGGCGCATCTGGATAAACTCCTTCAGCACGATCGCGGAGAGACGGTGAAAAGCGAAAGTCATGAGAAATTGTCCTTGGCCGTTTCCATCAGGCTAATGAAGACATCTTCGAGCCCGGGGTTTACCTTCTGCCAATGGTGTTGCTGATCGCGCACCGCAGCGACGGCAGCATCGAGTTTTGCACCGTCGCGTCCGCTCACATGAAGAGTCGTGCCGAACGCGACGACTTGTTCGACGCCCGTCCGGCCATTGAGCGCGTCAGCTACGCGATGCAGATGGGGTCCGCTCACACTCCAGGTCGTGAGTTTTGCCGCGACGACCACCTCTGGGACGGTTCCTTGGGTGAGCAGTTCGCCATAGGCGAGGTAGGCGAGGCGATGGCAACGTTCCGCCTCATCCATGTAGTGGGTGGTGATCAGCACGGTGAGGCCTTCCGCGGCGAGGCGATGGATCTCATCCCAGAAATCGCGTCGCGCCTTGGGATCCACGCCGGCGGTCGGCTCGTCGAGCAGAAGGAGCTGGGGCGAGTGGATCAGGCAAGCCGCTAGGGCGAGGCGCTGCTTCCATCCTCCGGAAAGCTGTCCGGCGAGCTGGTGGCTTCGCTTTTCCAGACCGAGGCGCGCGAGGCTCCGCTGTACTGCCTCGGCGCGATCGTCGACATCGTAGATCCGCGCGATGAAATCGAGGTTCTCCCGAATGCTCAGGTCTTCATAGAAGCTGAATTTCTGAGTCATGTAACCCACGTGACGTTTGATCTCCGCTTGCTGGCGGAGGACATCGTAGCCGAGGCACCTGCCCTGGCCTGCGTCCGGCGTCAGCAGTCCGCAGAGCATGCGAATAAAGGTCGTTTTGCCGCTGCCGTTCGGCCCGAGAAATCCGAAGATTTCTCCGCGGCGGACCTGTAGGTCGATCCCATTGACGACGGTTTTTTGACCAAAACGTTTGGTCACGCCTGACACGTCGACGGCGAACGGCGTCTCGGTGGGGGGGTGACTGGAAGCCACAGCGTGCATCGGAAAATAGGTTAACGTTTCAGTTCGACGTCCACTGGTTGGCCCGGATGAAGGTCCACCGCCACAGCCGGTTCGACGACGGCCTCGACCAGAAAGACAAGCTTCGACCGGTTATCGCGGTTGTAGAGGATGGGCGGCGTGTATTCAGGCTTGGGCGACAGGTACGAGACCTTGGCATCGATCTTCTTACCAGGCACTGTCACCACGACCGACTGGCCGGCCCTGATCGCGGCGAATTCGTGTTCCGGAACGAAGAAGCGAGCCTTGAGAGAGTCCGGGGGCAGCAGCGAGACGATGGGTGAACCCGCCGCGACGAATTCTCCTTCGCGATAGAGCGTGTCATAAACAAGCGCCGAGCGCGGCGCGCTGCGGGATTTTTGATCCACCGCCCAGTCCGCTCGCTCCTTGGCGGAGCGGAGCGCCGCGACTTCCGCCTCGGCGGCGGCGATGAGGTCGCTCCGTGAGCCGAGGTTGGCGGTGGCCAGCATGGACATTGCTTCTTGCATGGCCGCCACGTTGCGGTCGTGCGTCAGCCGAAAACGATCGAGGTCGTTCGCCGAGATGGAACGACTACTGAACAGCGCCTCCTGGCGTTCGAGCTCTCGCTTGGAGAGCTCCGCGGCGGCCTGGGCCTGAAGGAGACGCGCCTCGATGGTGGCCAGCTCGGTGGGTCGCGACCCTTTGCGCAAATCCTCCAGGCGAGCCTCGGCCGCGTGCAGGCGATTGATTGCTTCCTTTTGGGTGGCGATCTCTGCGGTGCGCTCGAGTGCGAATAAGGGGGAGCCGGCCGCGACGCGGCTGCCCTTTGCGGCCGCGAGGGACTCGAGTTGGCCGGAAAGCGGCGACGCGATGTGAACGAATTCTCCCTCGAGGTATCCCTGATAACCCCGAGGAGCCGCGGGACGACACCCGCTGGCCAAAAGAAGCAACCCGGTGAGGGCAACTGCCGTATTACTGTGCAAAGACCTTTTCATAGTTTTTCCTCCCGATGGGGGTAAGCAGCCCGTTGAAAAAAAGATCGATGCCTTGCGGAATGACCTCGTGAGGCGCCAATTGAAGCCGTTCGATCGCCGCCGGTTGCATGAGCCCCTGCATCGCATGCAGGAAAAACTCGATCGCAAAGCCTGGCTTCACGGCTTTGCGCACCTGGCCTTCCTTGATGCCCAGGGCAATGAAGCGCCCGAACACGTAGGGGATGTTTTTTGCGCGTTGTTCCTCGATGCGCTGGTGCAGGTGTGGGGCGTAGCGCTGAAGATCGCGCAGGGTCCGGGCGTTCAGGGAAGAGAGGCGCTGGACGAGGCCGGTCACGAACCCGTGCAGTTTCTGCGCGAAGGACAGGGTCGGATGGTTGAGCATCGCGTCCGCATGCGCGCGAATATCGGAAACCGTTAAATCCAAAATCGCGCCGATGAGGGCGTCCTTGCCCGCGAAGTAGACGTAGAGCGTCTTTTTGCTCATTCCCAATTCGGTCGCGAGGTCGTCCATCAGAAATCGCGAATACCCTTCGGCGAAAAAGTGAGGGCGAGCGCATCGAAGGATTCGCTGGCGAGTCGCATCGTCTTGCGCCGGCGTGGGATGGGGTCGGGAGGGAGCTGTCATAAAACTTAGGAAACTTTAATCGTATTTTAAGTTTCCGAGTCAAGAATGGGCGATCATTGCCGGCTAGCCCTTTGGTATTAGTCGTTATTGCTTCCCTATGGTGCGCGTTAGCGCAGTGGCGCGGCGCAGCCAGCTGTAGACTCGGCGAAGGCTGGCGGAGAGGGCGGGATTGGCGAGCGGAAGGCTCGGTCCTGTGGACTCTTGCTGCGCATGCCCCATCTCCGCTCTCTGCGGCGCTCCGTCGAACCCCGGTTCAAATACCACCCTCGCTGGGCAGAATTTGCGCAAGGCATGCGGAGGTCTTTGTGCTAGAGGCTGGCGGAGAGGGTGGGATTCGAACCCACGGAACCCTTGCGGGTTCACCTGATTTCGAGTCAGGCGCGTTCGACCACTCTGCCACCTCTCCTTTCAGGAAGGGATGACCGTAGGGGGCGCGGCCTAAATGGGAAGCAGAAAGTAGCGGTGATGTCGCGGGTAGGATTTATGGCATTAGCTACTTTTGATTAACAACTTACGGAGCGACTAACATAGTACGCCGCCCGCCAAGCCTTCGCGATCCCTGCTCAATTCTTCGCCGCCGCCTTTGGCGTCGTGGGCAGACACGCTCCGCAACCGTTGACGAAGAAATCGTTTCCTTTGTCGTCCACCAGGATGAAGGCGGGGAAATCCTGCACTTCGATTTTCCACACGGCTTCCATGCCCAGCTCGGGGTACTCCAGCACCTCGACGCTTTTGATATTCTCTTTGGCGAGAATCGCGGCCGGGCCGCCGATGCTTCCGAGATAAAATCCGCCATGAGTCTTGCAGGCTTGGGTCACTTGGGGACTGCGATTGCCTTTCGCGATCATCACCTTTGATCCGCCCTGTGCTTGAAAGAGGTCGACGTAGCTGTCCATGCGGCCCGCAGTGGTCGGCCCGAAGCTTCCCGAGGCGTAGCCCTTCGGGGTTTTTGCCGGGCCCGCGTAGTACACGGGGTGATTCTTCAAGTAGTCGGGCAAGCCTTGGCCGGCGTCGAGCCGTTCCTTGAGTTTTGCGTGCGCGATATCTCGGGCCACGACGATGGTGCCGCTGAGGGCCACGCGGGTCGTGACAGGATGTTTGGAAAGTTCGGCGAGGATCTCGGGCATCGGACGATTTAGATCCAGGCGGACAATGTTATCGTCCTTCAACGTGCGATGCTCGGCCGGGATGAAACGCCCGGGATTGGTTTCGAGCTGCTCGAGAAAAATGCCATCCTTGGTGATCTTCGCTTTGATGTTTCGATCCGCGCTACAGGAAACCCCCATGCCGACGGGGCAGCTGGCGCCGTGTCGAGGCAAACGCACGACGCGCACATCGAGCGCAAAGTACTTTCCGCCGAACTGGGCGCCGATGCCGGATTGCTGAGCGATCTTCAAGACCTTGGCTTCGAGCTCCACATCGCGGAAAGCGCGGCCCTGCTCGTTTCCGGTGGTGGGCAGGGAGTCGAGGTATTTCGTCGATGCCAGCTTCACCGTCTTAAGGCAGGATTCCGCACTTGTTCCGCCGATGACGAACACCAAGTGGTAAGGAGGGCACGCTGCCGTTCCCAATGACTTCATCTTGTCGGCAAAAAAGACTTCGAGGCTCTTCGGATTGAGCAACGCCTTGGTCTCTTGAAACAGGTAAGTCTTGTTCGCCGATCCGCCGCCTTTCGCTACAAAGAGGAATTTGTAGTCGGCGCCTTCCGTCGCATAGAGGTCGATTTGCGCGGGCAGGTTCGTGCCGGTGTTGACCTCTTTGTACATGTCGAGAGGCGCCGTCTGCGAATACCGCAAATTTTCCTTGGTGTACGCTTCGTAGATGCCTTTCGAAATCGCCTCGGCATCGTTGGCTCCGGTCCACACTTGCTGCCCCTTCTTCGCCACGACCGTGGCCGTGCCCGTGTCCTGGCAGAAAGGAAGAATGCCCTCGGCTGCGATCTCCGCGTTCTTCAGCAACGTCAGCGCGACGTAACGGTCGTTAGCGGATGCTGCGGGGTCATCCAGGATCGCGGCCACTTGCTGTAGGTGTTTTGTCCGCAGCATGAACGAACAGTCCCGCATCGCCTGTTGGGCGAGGAACGAAAGCGCTTCCGGATCTACCTTGAGGATCTCGCGCCCCTCGAATGTCGTCGTGCTGATTCCTTCCCGGGAAAGCAGACGGTACTGGGTCTCGTCCGGTCCGAGGGGAAAGGGGTCTTGGTAGGCAAACAAAGGCGTGGGCATGGCGAAGGACGGAATATAGGAGATTCCGCGGTACTTGGGGATACGCAAATAGACCGTTGGGCGGAAATTATCCCGCTTTCAGCGGTCAATTAGATCGGACAAGGATCGATCCGCTGAGGATTTTAACCGCGAATGGACGCTAATGGACGCGAATCGCAGACGGGCGGATTGGCGTTCGCGTACCTAGGGTCGGTTTGCGGTTAACCTGGTTCGAAGGTCTCAAATCTCAAATTTCAAATCTCAAATTCGCGCGTTAGCGCGCTCAGACGATCTTCAGTTTGGGCAGATCCTGTCCGTCCACCAGGCCGACGGGCCGGCCGCGGCGATCGACTACGATGAGATCGTCAATTTTGTGCGTTTCGAACATCCGCAGGGCCTCGACGCCTAGCGCTTCCTCGCTGATGGTCTTGGGCGTGCGTGTCATGAAAGTGGATACCGGTTTTTCCAGGAATCCGGGGCCGCTCAACGCGCTTCGGCGGAAATCCCCGTCGGTGAGAATTCCGGTCAGTTTTCCCGTCTTCTTGTCGACCAGCGCGATGCTGCCTGACTTTGCTTTGGTCATGGCCAGGATGGCCTCCTGAAGAGACCCCGCGTCCGCCATGACGGGCAACCGGTCCTGGGTCCGCATGATGTCCTTCACTTTCAGCAAGAGGAGGCGCCCTAAATTGCCGGCGGGGTGGTAGCGTGCAAAGTCCTCCCGGGTGACGCCGCGACTTTCAAGCAGGACCATCGCCAGGGAATCGCCCAACGCCAGGGCGGCGGTTGTGCTGGCGGTGGGAGCCAGTTTCAACGGGCATGCCTCTCGCGGAACTGAATAAATCAGTTGATAGTCGGCATGTTTGGCCAGGTCGGAAGCAGCGTTGCTCGTGAACGCGACGATCTTCAGGCCGAATCGCTTCAGCACGGGGATGAGGCGAAGCACCTCGTCGGATTGGCCGCTGTTGCTGAGAGCGATTGCGATGTCGCCTTCGGCACATAGCCCCAGGTCGCCGTGAAGGGCCTGGGTCGCGTCCAGAAAGCAGGAGGAGACCCCCGTACTGTTGAACGTGCCAACCAGCTTTTCCGCGATATGCGCGGATTTGCCGACGCCGGTGAAGATCACCTTGCCGCCAGCGGCGGCCACCGCCTCCACCGCGCGGGCGGTTTCGACGAAGTTACCATTCAGGGACTTGGCCGTGGCGGTGAGCGCATCGCTTTCGATACGGATGCAGGCGCGTGCGCGGGTCAGCGCGGTTTTCGAATCGAGAGCCATTTAGGATTGTGTCGGAGGGGTCCGCTTGCGGAAGTTAGGGGCAACTTCACCACGTTCAAACCCTTTTACGCCACGATGAGGCTTCGCTTGTTCGCTTTCGGATGTGCGTCGATCGCCGCGCTGATTATAGCCGCGGGATGCGAGCGCCGCGACAGCACGCCGGTCACCGCCGAGGTCGATGAACCCGCGTACCGCCGTGGCCACGATCTGAAACGCCAGGGTCGCAACCAAGAGGCGTTGAGCGAGTTCCAGAAAGTGGTCGAGGCGCGCGGGCTGAACAATGCCCCCGAATCCCACTTGGAGCTGGGCATCCTCTACGAGCAGCACATCAAGGATCCGCTGGCGGCGATCTTCCACTACAAGAAGTTCCGCGAGCTCAAACCGAACAGCCCCCAGGATGAGTCCGTGAAGGGCCGCGTTGACGCCTCCATCCGCGAGTTTGCCCGAAGCCTGCCTGCGGCCCCCCTGGAAAATCGCAACGAGAAGTCCGACCTTCACGACGTTTTGCAGCGTTACCAGCGGGAGAATGAGCAACTAAAGCTTGAGCTCGCCCGAGCCCGCGCCGCCGCGACGTCGGCCGCCAAAGCCCGGCCGGAACCCGCGCCCGACGAGCCCGCATCGCCGGTGCGTCCAGGACCATCCCAAACGGCGCCCTCCGCGGCGGGGGTAGTGGAAAACTCTCCTGTCTCCCGCACACCGGCCGAGCCCGAGCCGGCTCCCGGCCCTGCGCCCGCCCAGCCGACCGCGCCCCCGCCTTCTCCCGCGCCGAGCCCGGGCCCGCGCCGCCCCGCGAACCCGCCGCCGACCGTCGCGCAGCCGGGTGCAAAGACCGGTCCGAACGTTCCCGCGACGGGCCGCGTGCGCGTACATCAAGTGGCCAAGGGTGAGACGTTATATCGTATCGCGGAGAAATATTATGGCTCCGGTGGATTGACCCAAAAGGTCGATCAGATCCTTGCCGCCAATCGAGACGTCCTCCGCACCGCCGCCGAGCTGAAGCCGGGCATGGTGCTGAGGATCCCGTAGTTGGATTAGCGTAGTGCTGTGTCACTACTGAGTTCCTGCAGAGGGGCCGCTCATCGACTGCCGTCGCAAGTGGATCGAGGTAGGGCGAGGCGTCCCGACTCGCCATGGATGGTCTCGACGGATATGCGGCTTTGGATGTGAACTGCGCGGCAATTACTCCTGTTGTCGACGCGAAGCTGACGACGGCGAGCCGGGGCGTCTCGCCCTACCTTTTTTTGATCTAACCTTGAGCCGCTGCGCGGCGGAGGCGGTCGTTGATGGCGGCGGCAAGGCCGTCGCGGCCGGGGGCGAGCTCGATATGAATCGCTTTCCACGCTGCCTGGTCAAGCGTGCGCAGCCGCGCGAACAGGTGGCGCGCTACTCCCGCGAGCCCTTGGGGTTTCTCCGCCAGCCAGAACACGTTTTTGGCAAGACTTGCGCTTCCCCTTTGGGCCGGACGGTAGAGGAAAACGCAGGCTTCATCCTGCGGAACGCGCTGAGCGCGCTTCGCGGTCAAACGCCTGTGCAACACGACGGCCGTGCGCGGGCTGTAGTGCCGCGCGAGCATCCCGGGGGCGATCGCTGCCGCCTCGGCGAGGGAGGTCGATTTTGCCTTGGTCGCGGGCGCGACGGACCGGCCCAGGACTTTTGAAATTTGCGCAGCGGAGATTCCTCCCGGTCGAAGGATCGCTGGCCGCGCGGGATCGCGCAGATCGACGATCGTCGATTCTACTCCAATGCCGCAAGGCCCGCCGTCGAGAATATAGGAAATACATTTCCCCAAGCCGTCCATGACGTGCGCGGCGGTGGTGGGACTGATGTAGCCGAAGGGATTCGCACTGGGGGCGGCCAAGGGTTTTCCGCAGCGTTTCAGCAGCGCCCGGAACAAGCGGTGTCGCGGCATGCGGAGGGCGACACTGGTTTTGCCCGACGTAACGATGTCAGGCACCACATTTTTCTTCGGCAGGACAAGCGTGAGGGGACCGGGCCAGAACACTTTCGCAAGCCGCGTCGCCGCCGGGCTGCGTTCCGCGAGAACATCGAGCTGGCTCAGCGACGCGATGTGGACAATCAGCGGGTCGTGCGACGGCCGGCCCTTGGCCTCGAAGATTTTTTTGCAGGCGCGGACGTTGAGAGCGTCGCCGGCGAGCCCATACACCGTCTCGGTCGGCACCGCCACTACCCCGCCTCGCGCGAGGACGCGGCTCAAGAGCGCGAGGTTGCGGGTGGTGCCCCTGAGGATCTTTGCCGAGGCGTTGGCGGGCATGCGCAAAAAAGGCCGGAGGGTTGCTCCGGCCTGAAAAATCAGAGACTGAGAAAACTCAGTGAGCCAACAGCAGGTTGCGCGAGTGTTTGATCGTCTTGGTGACGGCGCGCTGGTGTTTGGCCGAAAGGCCGGTGTACTTGCGGGGCAGAATCTTGCCCGTGTCGGTGACATACCGGCTCATCATCTGCGGAGCGGTGAAGGGGTATTCCGGAGGAGTAAGACTGCGTTGTTGTTGTTCGGACGTGCTCATTAGAAAAAGAGGGAAAGTAAAAAGCCTGGGATCGCAGGTTGTCAACCTGCAATCCCAGGCCGGGAAAACGTGAAACCAAGTGCCACGGACGGCGCGTCCCCGCGGTGGCCTGCGCGGGTCAGCGGGGCGAACCACTGGGCGCATTAAGACGCTGATGTTGTTCTTCTTTAGGTTGATCTGGATTTTTGGCGTAGTGGACAACCAGCCACGCCATCAGCACAAAGAACGTTGTCACCGCGATAACGACTCCAAGGTTCACCTTGGTTGTTCGCTTGCCGGGATCGAGCACTTGTTTCATGGAGAGTTTAGGATCGGCTTAGCGTGTGACGGCGGCATCCGTGCGCCGGGAACGTTCAATGGCCGAAGCCGCGCCAGCCCCGCCGCCCAAGGAGGCCGCAAAAGCGCCCACCAAGTACGCGACGAAAGTCCAGATAGAGACCTTCGCGGCCGCGCTCGACGCCTTGTCGGCGGCCTCGCGCGCTTTGCGTTCCGCATCGGCGCGCAATTCCTGCACATTGGCCTGCATCCGCTGATAGGATTGTTCCCAACCGCCAACCATCCGTTCGGCATCCGCCCGCGGAACTCCGCCCTGGGTGCTGATCGTGCCGATGAGTGCGCTACGGCTTTGTTCGTTTGGGTTTTGGATAAACCGGAGGAGCGACCAGCTGATCTCGCGTTTGGCGGCCGCGGAGACGTTGCGGCCGGGAGCATTGAGTTCTTCGAGATAAGGAGCGATGAGGCTGTTTTCGTCCTGGCTCATCGCGGCAGCGGCGCCGGCTCCGGCAGTCGCGACGGTTCCGGTGGCCTTGGCCGCAGCGGAGACGGTGTTCCCGGCGAGCTTGGCCGCGCCGGTAGCGGCAGAAGTGATGGCCGCGCCGAGAATCGTGAACATCAGCACAGTGGCCACGCTCCACACAATAAAGCCATGGATCACACCCGTGCGGCGATCACCCTGATCGATGGAGCGGCCGGCCACCCAGCCTGCGGCATAGAGAGCGATCAACGCACTGATCGTCCAGACGATGCCGGTGCCGACAGTGAAGTCGGCAAAGGGGTTGTCATTGTTGCCCGGATTGATGGCGCGGAAACCGAGACCTACGCCCAAGATAGTAAGGAGAAGATGAATACTGAGACCGGCAAAGCAGCCGGCAAAAACAGCCTTCCATGAGAGAGGGCTGGAGAGTCCGACCGTGGTTACGGGCGTTGTGACGTTGGTTGTGTTCATAAGATAGACAGGGGTTTACGCCGGAAAACCTGCTAGATCTGGGCCACTGTCCTCTCCGTGTTCACAAGCTGTTAGTTATGTGTTTGTTGTGAACAAGGCTAGACGGACGGCTGAATCAGTTTCCAGGTGCAAAGTGCACTTGGGGCGGGGGAGGGCGTGAGCAAGTTGCACGGGGGATGAATCGCCGCCGCAAAGGAACATTCGGGGCGTTGAGCGGTACCTTTGGCGGCGTGAAAGCGCCGCTACCGGTCGTCCTTCTCTGCTATGGCCAGGGACTTTTCTATTTCGCCACAGGCATTTGGCCTCTTGTGGCGCGGCGGAGTTTTCAATGGGTCACAGGCCCGAAGACCGATTTCTGGCTGGCGCAAACGGTCGGCTCGTTGCTGGCGCTGACAGGCCTTGTTTTGCTGGTCGCTGCGAGACGGCGGTCGGTCTCCACCGAATTGGCGGTCTTTGCGAGCGGCCAAGCGCTTATCCTGGCATTGATCGATCTGATCATGGCGGGGCGGGGAAAGATTTCGAACATCTACCTGGCCGATGCGGTGGTCGAACTCGCTCTGGCGGTCGCCTGGCTCGTTTTCTACTTCGCGGGCAAACAGGAGCCCGTGCGGAGCTTGGAACGCTGATTTCGGTAATTTCTCAATGCGGCTTCCGGAATTTGAACAGAAGATAACGAAGGAAACGAAGCACCGTCCGTAGCAGCTATCAATTAGCTTAGGCGTCGAAATGGCAGAGAATCTGTTCACTGAAGGCTTCGTTACCTTCGTGGCCTATAAAAAGTTTGGGGGCTTGATTGAAACTGACGCCCCCCCCGCGGCGTCCAGAGGCCTCGCCCTACCTTTCCGAAAAACGGAAACGAGGGTTCCTTACTACTCCGCGCTCAGGCGGCAGCTGTGGACGCTGAAGCCGGCGCCGAATGTGACGAGCCACCAGTCGCCGGTGTCGTCGGGTCTTCCGCTGCGCAGTTTTTCTTCGAGCGCGAAAAGACAGGAGGGGCTGCTCATGTTGCCGCAGCGACGGAGTACGTCGCGGGCCGCCTGGAAGGAGTATTCGGGAAGCGCCCGTTCGAGCGCATCCAAGACGTCCCGTCCGCCCCCGTGCGAAACGATCGCGCGGATGGGTCCTGCGTTTTCGCGCTCCGTTTTAAGCAGTCGCGTTACCGCTTCGGCAGCCAAGGTGGGAACGGACGCATCGAGCAAATTTCTCAGCTTTCCGTCGCGCTGTTCGAAGCGGATCATGTCCCGCTTTTCCGGCACATGCAGCGTTCGAAAGCCGTGGCACCTCAGAGAATGCGGCGCCGGAGTACGCCGCCAAACGGCGGCGGCCGCGCCGTCGCCAAAGAGACAGGCGCTCACGATGACGCCCAAATCGTCGTCCAAATAAAACGCCGCGGAACAGATTTCCACCGACACCGTCACGACGGTCGCACGGGGATTCGCCGCCAGAAACGCGTCGGCCGCCCGCAGACCAGGCACGGCCGCGCCGCAGCCCAAGCCGACCAGGTCTTGCAGAAAAATCTCCGCGCGCAGACCCATTCGTTCCGCTACATAGCTGGTGACACCGGGGCAAAGATATCCCGTGCACGTGGTGATGATCAAGGCATCGACTTCCGCGGGGGTACATCCGGCTTTGGCGAGCGCGTCCTCAATGGCCCTGGCGGCCAGTTTGGGAGCCTCGCTGCGAAAGATCTCGTTCAATTCGTCGGGGCTGCGATCGAAGATGTTCTCGACATTGGGCGCCGCGAAATGGCGGGTTTCCACTCCGCTACCCATGCGCAAAATCGCCTGGAGCGTAAGGGCGGAACGTCGGCTCAGCCGTTCCCGGACCGTGGAGCTTTCGACAAACCCCCAGCATTGCGGCTGAGTGTAACGAGCCGGGGGAAGCGCGGTGCTGAGGGCGTGAAGGTACATCGGGATTTAATGAACGAGTCGATAAAGCGAGGCCATCGGTAGCCATCCGCGACGCTGACTACCAGCCAGCAATCGCTGCCGCTGGGGAAGAAGAAGAAACGGATGAAGCGATCGCGCCATGACTAACCGACGGCGGAAACGCTTGCGCAAGGCGCCACGGACCTCGGCGACCGTCTCGGCCCAACCGAGTTTGCCCCGGGACCACGCGGTGAGGGTACCGAGCGCACACGCGGCGCTTTGAAACGCCATAGCCATGCCATTGCCGGTGAACGGGGGCGTTTGCGTGAAGGCGTCTCCCAACGTTAGACCGTCGATTCCCGGTCTGCCTTTCGAAAAATCCAGGCCGGCTACCGCGCGGACGGACTCCGGCACGGTCTCAGCCTCCACCAAGCGCTCGGCCAGCGAGCCGAGCCCCCAGCCGCGCAGGTACGCGATCAGCAACGCATCGGCAGCGCCGCCCGCTTTCGCGGCGAGCGGCTGCCGGCGAAACAAACCACAGACGTTGACGGTGCGGTCGTCGAGCCGACAAAGGCCGACGTACCCTTTGTCGCCGAGGTGCAATTCGAGATCGCTGGCCAGAACCAGGCCCCGTACGTGCAGTTTGAGCCCCAACCAGGGCGAAGTCGAACGGAGCGGTTTGCCCAAGGCGATGACCCGGCCCGGGGCGGGCTGGAAGTCCTGCACGGGAACTCCTGTCAGAAGTTTTCCCCCTTCGGCGACGAAGGCTTCCGCCATCCGTGTATCCAAGACATAGCGACTGATTGCGCGCGCGGGCTCGGGGAGCCGGTGCTGACGCAGACGGGCGTTGCCTTGATGCCAGGTGACCTCGTGACAAGGCCGTGCATCGAAGAGAATCGAGGCGAGTCCGAGGCTCTGGATTGTGTCGTCGTCCAGGCCGGTGATGAATTCGCCGCACACCTTGTGGCGCGGATAGCTCGACCCCTCGTGCACGGTCACGTCGATGCCTTCGCGTCGCAAAGCGATCCCGAGGGACAAGCCGGCCAGTCCTCCGCCAATGATTTCGATCGGCTGAGGGGTCATGATTTGCGCACGGCTTCCAACCGATACGCGCCGCGAAGTGTGGAGGTTTCTTTCCAGTTCCAGACCGCGGGGTCGAGTTTCAACAAAGCGGGGAGTTCACTCTTGTTAAACCCCGCCGCGATGCTCACATGCCCATCATGCCGAGTGATGGGATGCAGTCGCAGCGCGCGGCAAAGCAGAGCAAAGAGTCCTTGGCTAAGCCGGCTGCGGTTGGGCTCGCTCGCGAGGAAAACCCGCGCATGCCGGCCAACGCTGGTGCCAATTTCGCCGATCTGTCCCGCTGAGAAATGATGGAGAAACAGATTGGCCACGACCACCGGGTACTCCGGCCATGAACGAAACTCAAATAGATCGGTCTGATGCCACCTCCGATCCGGTTTTAACCGGGCGGGCCGGGGCCAGCAATCGAGCCCATCCACCCTCAGCGATGACGGGACGTGTTCGGCAAGTTCGCCGTTTCCGGCCCCGATCTCCAGCACCCGTTCCTCCGCCCGAACCAACCTGGGTAAGCGCCGCCCGAACCACTCATAGTTCCCCATCACGCGATTGATCGCCGTCAAGTCGCGCCGACTCGCCTCTGCCGCCGCATCACCAGGCGGCAATTCATCGAGGATTTCGGGGGTGACGATCCGGAGCATTTCGATACGATGGTACGGTTGTCTCGGGACATGCAACGGTTGCGCTCTATTTTATGGAAGCAGAGGCCGCGTGCAAAACGAAGTGACAACAGGCCGATGTTTTTCAATCGTGGGGGGAAGCAGTCACGTCCCCGTAGCTCAACTGGATAGAGCAGCGGTTTCCTAAACCGCGCATCCCGGTTCAAGTCCGGGCGGGGGCACCATCAGGTCTTCCCTCGTTTCGGCAACGCGGAGACACCACGGAAAAGCAGGCGTCAAAGGGGGTTCCGGCCACGGCCCCGCCGGGACAGCGAACGACGTTGCACCAGCTTGACTGGCGAGACTCCCAATCTATGGTCGCGGCGCATGTCTTCGCTCGCGCGCAAACCTTCCAAGACCGTGTATATCGCTGGGGCGATTGTGTTTGGCGTATTCGCCGTCTTCATGCTTCTTCCGGTTGCCCAGGGACGCGCAACACCTCTCGGTGGGATTGGCCTGGCCGCCATGTTCGCGGCGTTTGCGGCCTACATGGGGTCGTTGTATGTGCAGGCAACGAAAAACACTTACTCTCTTCTTCAGCCTGCTGCGTTGATGGCGTTCGCGTTGGTGCTGAGTTTCGTTTCATAGGTCGTCCCCAGATAAATCGCCTGGTTCATAGGCTGGATAAATTTCTGTCAAAGCCTCTACGGCCGGGACCCTTTTCCGGTTGGCGTAGTCTGTGCTGATGTCCAGCCATGATCTACCTGCGGTTCAGCGTATCACGACATCACGACCCGGCTCGGTCGGAAAAAATGAGCAACGAGGGCGAACTCGGCGTGGCCGAATTCATGTTCGCTCATGAGCACGCCGCCGAAGCGTCGCGGCACGCGGCCGAACAATTGCGCGAGCTTGGCCTGCAGGCGCTTGCTATTGTCGACGCCTGCGAAGGTTTCGACGTCGAGCAGTTTGCCCGTTATGAGAACGCACAGGATTTATTTTATGAGGCCCATGAACGCGGGTTCGCCCGTGTGCTGCGATTTTCCCACGGGGTGTCGGAGTTGAAGCTAGCGCACACGACGAATCCGTGTCGGCTGATGGCATCGTGAGTTGGCCGGGTTTGTTTCCGGAACCTTCACGCGGCATGGGTTCGGATTTGGCCAGAAGCGGGAACCAAGAACCGTCCCCTCGAGACCCTTCATTCCGCTTAGGCGTCGATGGCGGAGAGTCTCGTTTCGCTGAAGGCTCCTCATTACCTTCGTGGCCTTCTGTGGGGGTGGGATTGGATCGAGACCACCCACGCGGCGAGTCCAGACCTCGCTACCTCTCTGCAGATATTAGCGGACATGAGCGTTGACGGATTGAATCCGGATGCTAACTGCCGGCCTTGCTAACCGGCGGGCATGGTGGCAATTCCTGGGGAAGCGCTTTCTGTTTCGAACAGATCGACAAGCAGGCGACTTGATTGCGACACGCTCCGTCATGGCTAATTCCGCTCCTCATCCCCGGCCCCTCAGCAAGAATGCTCACCTTCTCCGCTGGGTGGAGAAGATGGCTGCGTTGACCAAACCGTCCGCGATCCACTGGGTTGATGGTTCGCGGGAAGAATACGACGCGTTGTGCGGTCAACTGGTGGCAGCCGGCACGTTCACGAAGCTGAATCAATCGTTGTGGCCGGGTTGTTTTTATTCCCGCTCGGACCCGAGCGACGTGGCCCGGGTCGAGGAGCGGACGTATATCTGCTCGCTCTCCAAGGACGCCGCCGGACCCACCAACAACTGGGTCAATCCTTTCGAAATGCGCCGCAAGCTGCGCGAGTTGTTCGATGGCTGCATGCAGGGGCGCACAATGTATGTGCTCCCCTTCAGCATGGGGCCCGTCGACTCACCGATGGCACAAATCGGCGTGGAACTGACCGACTCCCCCTACGTGGTTGTAAGCATGCGTATCATGGCGAGGATCGGCCAGCCTGTGTTTGACCTGATCGACAAGGACAGCAAACGCGTGGTGCCCTGTTTGCATTCGGTCGGAGCCCCCTTGACGCCGGGACAGAAAGACGTGCCGTGGCCGTGCAATCCAGAAAAGTACATCGTCCACTTCCCCGAAACGCGGGAGATTTGGTCTTACGGTTCGGGTTATGGAGGCAATGCCCTGCTTGGCAAAAAATGTTTTGCGCTGCGCATCGCGTCGAACATGGCACGGGACGAAGGGTGGATGGCCGAGCACATGCTGATTCTCGGCGTGGAGGACCCTCAGGGGGAAAAGACCTACGTCGCAGCCGCATTTCCGAGCGCGTGCGGCAAAACCAATTTTGCCATGATGATCCCGCCGGCACCCTTTGCGGACAAAGGGTGGAAGGTTACAACGGTGGGTGACGATATCGCGTGGATTCGGCCGGATGCCAATGGACGACTCCGCGCCATCAATCCGGAAGCCGGGTTCTTCGGCGTCGCACCCGGCACCTCGGCCAAAACAAACCCCAACGCGATGGCCGCGCTGGCCCAAAACACGATTTTCACCAATGTCGCATTGACTTCGGACGGGGGTGTCTGGTGGGAGGGCATGACGGAGACGCCTCCGAAGGAGTGTTTCGACTGGCAGGGGAAAAAATGGACGCCGGAACTCGCGAAGGAAACGGGCGCCAAGGCAGCGCACCCCAATTCGCGTTTCACGGCTCCGGCCGCCCAGTGTCCGACCATCGACGCCGCGTGGGAGGACCCACAAGGCGTGCCGCTGAGTGCGATTATTTTCGGCGGCCGCCGGGCCACGACGATGCCGCTCGTCTATCAAACGTTCAATTGGAGCAGCGGGGTCTACGCCGGCGCGACCATGGGGTCGGAGATGACGGCGGCAGCTGCGGGAGCGGTGGGCAGCGTGCGCAGGGATCCGATGGCGATGCTTCCTTTCTGCGGCTACCATATGGGTGACTATTTCCGGCATTGGATGAAAATGCAGAAAAACCTGAGCGAGACTCCGCGGATATTTAACGTGAACTGGTTTCGCAAAGACGATGGCGGAAAATTCATCTGGCCTGGTTTCGGCGAAAATATGCGGGTCCTGAAATGGATCGTCGATCGCGCGCGCGGCCGGGCTTTATCGCGGGAATCTCCGATCGGCTGGGTGCCGCGTTACGAGGACATCGATTGGAGCGGCTTGGATTTTCCCCGCGAAAAATGGGAGAAGATCATGGACGTCGACCGCGCGGCTTGGAGGCGCGAAGTGATCGCGCACGAGGAGCTCTTTATTCTTCTGCACGACCATCTGCCGAAGGAAATGGTGTACGAGCGCGAATTGCTGATTTGCCGCTTGTAGGCAGTTCGATCGAGGGAACGCTGATTTTCGCGATCGGGCTAATTGAAGGATGGCAAGGTAGGGCGAGGCCTCTGGCCGAGCCGTCGGCGTGGTTGTACGAATTTCGGATCGCGGGTGCGGCGCAGTTGGAGTCTCGCACGAAGCGGATTTTATCAGCGAGGCTACCACGGCTCACCGAGGACGGTTCGCCCTACCTCGAGCAGCCGACGTTATTGCTGCGCGCGGAGCGTCAGTTTCTCCGGCGGGGCGGCCAGGACTTCGTCGATCTTCTTCTGGAGCGCGGCGGCTTGTGTCTGTGCTTCCGGTAGCGGCAGGCCGGGGCGGTCGCCGGGACGCTTGTGGCCCACGTGGTTCACCCACGCATCGCGGAGCAGCTTATTCTTCGCGATGACCAAACGATAGAGTTCGACGCTGCGCCGATAAGGGGCGCCGTCCGGCAGATTGAGAATGTTGACGCCCCAGCTGAGTTCGTCCGAAGAGAATTGGCCGATCTTTCGCGCACCTTCGAAAACACCGTAATGCTTCGCCGGCAGTTCCGTTACTTTTAGCCAAGCCATATCGCGAGGGATCACCGGTTCGCCGGCCGTTTCGCTCACCGAGTCGACGTTCGGCAAGGGTAGGGATTGCGGCAGGGTAAATTCGATGTCTCCTCTGGCTTCCGCTTTGACGAGCGCGCAATGATCGACGCGGCGCAACAGATCCCACGCTTCCAGAATGGGTCGGGCGATCGCGGCATTTCCGACCTCGTTGGGATGCACGCCGTCGGTTGACAGGGCGAAGGAGGGCCCTTCCTTGCGTTTCTGGTCCGCGAGGAAATCGGACATCGGGCCGTGGACGTCGATCACGGTCACGTCGCGAATCCGCAGCGAGCGCAGCCAGTTGGCATACTGGCCCAATACTTCATTGTAGCCGGCGTAGGGCTTCCGGAAAACATACGCACTCGCTTCCGCCGGCTGCGTGTTCGCTTGAATAGGCGTCGGGTCGAAGACCGGCGGCGTCAGCAGAATGAGTTTCGCTTTGGAGGCAGCGACGCGTTCCTGGAGCTTCAGAATGCCCGCGCGGTACTTCTCGAGGCGCTCCTGAGAGGGGGGATGGTAAATGCCGTCGTTCATTCCATAGCAGGCGAAAACCAAGTCCGGCTTCACTGCTTCGAGGGCCCGGTCCAAACGTTCGTGCAGATGGGGACGTGGGAAGCGCCCGCTTGCATGGTCCGGCTCGGAGAGCCCGGAAACCGTTTCGCTCGGCAATCCCAGGTTGACGACATCGAACCGTTTGTCGGGAAAACGGACCAGGAGAGCCGTCTCGATCAAATCGACGTAGCCGCCGGCGTGCGTGATACTGTCTCCCAGGAAAAGTACGCGCCGGACATCCGTCAGGTCCGAAGGAAGCGCGATGGCGGCCGCAGCTGGCACTGTCCTCACCAAGCCTAAGACGATAACAGCGAAAAGAGAGCGGAACGAGAAACGCACGAGGAAAGCTTAGGCGGATTTCACAGACCGACAAGGTGTGAGTGAACATGCATTCAACCCTGCGGATGAGTTGAGAGTTGAGAGGCGGAAGACCGGACCCCCGACGAAGTTGAATTCACAGGCAAGATGGGGACCCTTTTCCCCTGACGGAGGTGAAGCGCGCATTGGATGCGGTCTCGCGAGCAGACACAGAATTCAAACAACGCGCCCGGAGGGGGCGTTCCATCTCGATCCGGCTATTTACCGAATCAGCGTTCGATCTTGGCGCCCTCGTATTCGACGCAGATCACGGGTGCCATCGCGTCGGGACCGCGCCCCAATTTCAATATGCGGCCGAGTTCGGTCGTCTCGATCTGGATGGGAGTCTTGTTCGGGTCGTCGTTCAAATACGCGCGTTTGATCTCGTTCTTGAAGGCGGGGAGGAGGAAACCATCGCGCGGCCATTTCATGAACATGGCGATGTAGAGTTTTCCGGGCTTGGTCGTGACGCGATAATCGTTGCGCGGGTTAAAGACGAATTTGCCCTTCGCGTCTTTGTATTTGGTCGAATATTCGCCGAACTCTTCGCCGAAAGGACTGACCCCCGCGCCGTAGATGGCGTCGCCATGAACTTTGAGCCATTCGCCGACCGCGCGGAGATTGTCCTGGCTCGGCTGGGGAATGATGCCATCCGCCATCGGCCCGACGTTGAGGAGGTAGTTCCCGCCCTTGCTCACGATGTCGACGAGCTTGAAGGTCAGATCACCGGGAGATTTCCAGTCTTTGTCGTAATATTTGTAGCCCCAGGTGTGGTTGAGCGTCGCAGGTACTTCCCAGGCGCCTTCCTTGCCGATCTCGGGGATGACGTTGTCGCCCGTGCTCACGTAGTCGCCGCCCGCGCCGTTCGGTCCCAGGCGTCCGTCGATGAGCGTGGCCGGTTGGAGTTCCCGGGTGATGTCCACGAAGCGTTGAGCGCGCTCCATCGTCATGTTGCGCGGTGTATCGAACCAGATCAGGCAAATCGGGCCGTAATTGGTCAGGAGTTCTTTGATCTGAGGTTCGGCTTTCTCGCGCAGGTACTTGTCGAAATCTTTCTTCTCCATCGGACCGTAGTCCCAGTCGTTGCCGCTGCCGTTGGGTTCATACCAGTCCTGGTCCTGCGAGTAATAGACGCCGAATTTGATGCCGTGCCGGGCGCAGGCTTCCGCGAGCTCCTTGATGATGTCGCGCTTGAAAGGCGTCGCATCGACGACGTTGAACGAACTGACTTTCGACTTGAAAAGAGCAAAGCCGTCGTGGTGCTTCGCGGTGATCACGAGGTATTTCATTCCCGCGTCTTTCGCCAATTTGGCGTAGTCGTCCGCGTTGAACTTCGTCGGATTGAATTGCTTCGCGAGCTCGGCGTATTCCTTCACCGGAATTTGCGCGCGCTGCATGATCCATTCCCCGATGCCGGGTATGCGTTTGCCTTTCCATTCGCCGGCCGGGATCGCGTAGAGTCCCCAGTGTATGAAGAGTCCGAACTTGGCTTCGCGAAACCACACCAGTCGCTCCTCCGTTGTCATTTTTGCGCCCGCAACCGCCGCCGTGGCGCTGGCGGACGCCGCGGCGGGTTTCGGCGCCGGATCGGCCGCGCGGAGCAACGAGAGGCTCGCGAGGCTGAGAAGGGACGTAGCAATCCAACGAGGGTAGTTTTTCATGCGGGTAGGGGGACGAGTAAAGATGCGGGGGACGATCGTCTCCGTCCAGCCGTGTGGCCGAACGTTGCCTGACCGAACTGAAAAAATGGCGCGGCGGCGACTCTCTTTTAATGCGACGGGGGTAGCGTGGCGATTGGCCGCAATCTAGGGTTTCAAGGGTTGAGATGGGTGGCTCAATCCGGCAATAGCACCGTGATCTGCACGCCGGGGCCGTGGACGCCCTGAATTAGAATGCCCTCCACGTCGGCGGTTTTCGAGGGGCCTGTACACCAGACGATGTTGGGATCGGAGCCGAGTGCCGCCACGGCGGCGGAGACGTCATTGTGCAGCTGACTGGCGGTGACAACCGCCACATGGACCCACGGAGTCAATGCGGCGAGACGGTAAGAAGTGGAGGCGTCGGACAGGATCACCGTGCCCGTTTCAGCGATGGCGCCCGCGGCCTGGGTGATCCCGAAGAGATACTCGTCCACGCGGGTGCGGTCGTACACGCGCTCGACCCGAAAACTTTCGTCAAACGCAGGTCCGAGTTTGGCCCAAAGATGGGGGTCGCAGTACCCGTGAAACTGATTGTTGTCGCGCAGCCATTCGACCAAGGCGGCTGCGCCGGTGAGGGCGACCCCGTTTACCCGGGCTGTGCGCTGTTGAAAGAGAGCCCACCGGGACGTCGCATCGGTCAATGGCTGGGGAAGCGTCGAAGCGGCGTTGTCGGCGTATTCCGGATACGCGGCGCGTTTGGGCAATGAGGCGAGCGCGCCGCGCACGCGGCTGAGAATGGATTCGCGTGAGCTCATTTGTCGGCCTTGCGTTTCTTCATCCAGGTGCGGAACTGTCCCCCCCGCCAGGGGGGAAGTCCGCGGGTGTCCTGCCAGATCCGAACCGATCGAGGCAGGATGGCGGTCGGAATGTGATCGATCATGCCCCCGACCGCCAAAGCCATCTTCCAGGCGGAGGGCTGGCTCGCGAGAATAGCGTAACCGCCCATCGGCGGCATGCCGGCGGCAGCCGCCTCGCTGCGTTCCTCTTTACCGCGGTTGCGAAGTCGCAGCAGGAGATCGGGGATCGGGATGTTGACGGGACAGACTTCGTTGCACGCCCCGCACAAACTGGAGGCTTTCGGCAGGTCCGCCATCTGGGGAAATTTTTCTTTGGCGAGGAGGGGCGACAACACCGCGCCGACCGGACCCGGATAGACGGAGCGATACGCATGGCCGCTGGCCTGGCGATAGACGGGGCACACGTTGAGGCAGGCGCCGCAGCGGATACAGCGCAGGATTTCGCGGCAATCGCTGGCGAGTACGTCGGTGCGTCCATTGTCGACGAAGATGACGTGCATTTCCTTCGGTCCGTCCGGCTGGTTTGCCCCTTTTGGTCCCCCGATGAATTCGGTGTAAACGGTGAGCTCCTGACCGGTGCCGCTTCGGCCGAGCAAGTTGAGAAGGACGGCCAGATCGCGGTCCTTCGGCACGATTTTTTCGATGCCGATCAAGGCGATGTGGACCTTGGTGGCGGCCAGGCAGAAACGCGAATTGCCTTCGTTCGTCACGAGCACGATGCGGCCGCTCTCGGCCGAGACAAAGTTCGCGCCGGTAAGGCCCACGTCCGCCTGCAGGTATTTGTGGCGCAAATACTGACGGGCGCGCCGGGTGATCGTTTCGGGATCGTCGTTGTAGGCGCCGAGTCCGTGTTGTTCGAAGGATTTTGCGATCTCGCGCCGATTCTTGTGGATGATCGGTTTTACGATGTGGCTGGGGTGATCGTGATCGATCTGGACGATGAATTCGCCGAGATCCGTTTCGAGGGCCTCGATGCCGTGCTGTTCGAGGAAGTGGGCCAGCTCGATCTCTTCGCTGACCATGGTCTTGGCCTTGACCATTTCAGGGCGGTCCGGTCCTGCATGATCTTGAGGACTTGCTCGCAGGCTTCCTTTCCGTCGGCCGCCCAGTGCACCTTGGCGCCGTTTGCCTGGAGCTTCGCTTCGACTTGCGGCAGGTAGGCGTCGAGGTTCTCGAGGGTATGCTGTTTTATATTGCCCGCCAGTTCGCGCAGATCGTCCGCGTGGGGAAAGTCGCCGAAGAGAACCTTGGTCCGCTTCTCGTGCCCCTTCTTCGATCCGTCGTAGACCGCGGCCTGTTTTTCCGCCGAGATTTTCGAAGCGTACTGGTCGATCTGTTGAAACTTCATGACGATACTTAGCCGCGAAGAGACGCGAAGGGACGCGAATTCGGAAGCAACATGTGGCGAAGGACGCAATAAGCAATGGCGCGGGAGCGCCGGTAGGGCGAGCGACTCCGGCGGAGCCGTGGGTGGAGAGGAGTTGGCATTCGTTGGCCTGTAGGCGCTGCGCGAGACACAAAGACTTCGCGATCGCCCGCACACGACGGCTCGGCCGGAGGCCTCGCCCTACCTTCGATCGTACTGCAGAAATTCACGTCCATTCGCGTCAATTCGCGGTCAACAATCCGCCGTTTTTCAGGGCGTCGCGGAGGAGTTGGGCGAAATGGATCACTTTGATCGGGCGGCCGCCTTTGGCGGCGAGGCCGCTCATGTGCATCAGGCAGCTCATGTCGCCCGAGACGAGCAAATCGGGGCGGGCTTCGAGCACGTGATCGAGCTTCAGATTTCCCATGGCTTGGGAAACGTGCGGGAAGGTGACCGCGAACGTACCGCCGAAGCCGCAACATTGCTCGCCCTCGCCGAATTCGGCAATCTTCAGTCCCTCGACCGAACGAAGGAGGGTGAGCGCCGCTTCGCTGCTGGGCGTGCCGCGCGTGTGGCAAGAGCGGTGGAAAGCGATCGTACCTTCGAAACGCCCCGGCCATTGTTTAACGCCCAGGCCGTTCACGATGAAGTCCGCGAGCTCCCAGGTGCGGTTGCCCAGTTGCTGCACTTCCGGGAGATCCGCTTCCTTTTCGAATTCGAGTATGGCGCCGTGAAACATCATGGCGGCGCAAGATCCCGAGGGCACCACGACCGGCGCATCGCCGGCAAAGGTCTTCACCGCATGCCGGACCACCTTGCGAGACGCAGCCCAGTCGCCGCCGTTGAACGCAGGCTGACCGCAGCAGGTTTGTCCCTCGGGAAATTCGACCTTGCAGCCCAAGTGTTCCAGCAGCTGGACAGTCGCAACGGCGGCGTCGTCAAAGAAGGCATCGCACAGACACGTGGCCATGAGCTGCACGCGGCGGTCTGCGCCGGGGGGGACGCGATGGGAAAGATTCACGCGGAACGGGGCGAGTAAACGGTTTGTTCGAGAGTACGACCGAAGAGTTGGCGGAAAGTCGCGAGATTTTTTACGGCGCCGAGCGCAATCAGCTGATGGGCGATATTTCCGACCGCGGTCCCTTCGATCTGGAAAGCAACCACGGGAACGCGCGCGGCGTCTGCCGTCGCCTGGCAGAGCAAACGGTTTTTGGCCCCGCCGCCAACGACCAGGATACGTTTGAAGGTCTTGCCCGACATCCGCTCGAAGGTGCGGGCAGCGTCGGCGTGGCCGAGCCCCAGCGATTCGCAGATCAGCCGTGTGTATCCCGGCAAGTCTCTCGGCGGAGTGGCCTTCCGCTTTTTGAGGTGTGCATCGATCGCCGCGCGCATCGAGGGGGGATTGCCGAATGCGGGATCGGACACATCGAGAAGATGGGCGGGGTCGGGCAGTTTCTCCGCTGCCTTGATCAGGGCGGCCCATTCGCGATCGTTTTTGGGCCGGGATGCGAAATCCTTCAGGATTTGTTCGAGCAGCCACAGTCCAATCACGTTTCGCAGGGGACGGTAACTGCCGTCGCCCATGCGTTCATTGCAGATTTTGGCGGCGAGCGCGTCGTGGCCGAGAAGCGGGGCCGAGGACTCGAAGCCCACCAGGGACCAGGTGCCCGAGCTGATGTAGAGGTCGCTGGCGTCCGTATTAGCGGGCATCGCGGCGTAAGCGCAGGCGGTGTCGTGGCCGGGCACCGCCACGACCCGGACGCCCTTCAACTCGGCGATGTCGCGGACCGTGCCCAGCTTCGTGCCGGCACGGACCGGCGTGCTGAACCAGTGAGCCGGTATCTTGAAATGGGCCAAGGCGGTGGCGGACCAATCGCGTCCACGCACATCGAGGAGCTGGGTGGTGCTGGCGATCGAAAGTTCGTTCTCCATTCGGCCCGAGAGGAGAAAGTTGAAGTAGTCGGGCAGCAGCAGGCAGCGCGTGGCCGTGTCGCTGACCGCAGGGAAGGTTGCGACCGTCTCAGCCAGCTGAAAACTGGAATTGTAGAAGACGGGCGGAATGCCGGTCGCATCGTAGATGCGTTCGAGCGCGTTGGCATCGCCGCTTAACTGTTTGAGGGGGCCTTGGGTGCGGTCGTCCCGATAGGCGTGCACCGGGAAAACGACGCGCCCCGTCCGGTCGACCAGGGCGTGATCGACGCCCCACGTGTCGACGCCGACCGAGGCGAGTTTAGGGAATTGCTTTCTCGCTTTCAGCAATCCGGCGCGCACCTCGGTCCAGAGCGAGGGAACATCCCAATAATCGTGGCCATCGACCGATCGGAACTGATTCGGAAAGCGATGGACTTCCGTGAGGGTCAGCCGGTTTTTGGACCAGGCGCCCACGATGACGCGTCCGCTCGTCGCTCCCAGGTCAATCGCGGCGCAGTGGAAGGTGGTGCTCATGAGGAGATGTGGAGGATAGGGCGGATTATCCTTAATCCGCCGCGTAGGGTGCAAGCTCGCGGCTCAGCAACGAGGCACGGCTCGAGAGTCCTGCCTGCGCTGCCGCGCCCCGTTTGGTTCTTGTGACGTTAGGAATCCGCATCAGAGCGGCGGATCAACGCAGGAAAGCTTCGTGCAGGCCGCCGTCGACGGTGATGACTTGGCCGGTGGTCTTGCTGAGGCGCTGCGTGACGAGGAGGAAGTAAGCCTCGGCTTGGTCCGCCGGCGTGATCGGCGCCTTGGTCAACGTGCGATCCGCGTAGAACTGGGCCAGTTTCTTCACCAACGAATCCGTCGCTTCGTCTTCCTTGTAGGCGATGTTGTACTTGGCGAGCGAGCCGATGACGCGATCGCGCGGGAACATGGCGGAACCCTGCACGACGGTCGCGGGCGCGACGCCGTTCACCCGCACCAAGGGGGCGAGTTCGATCGAGAGCTCGCGGACGAGGTGGTTGGCCGCGGCTTTGGACGTGTCGTAAGCCACGGAGCCTTTTTTCGCCACCACGGCGTTGGCCGAGGTCGTCAGCACCAGATTTCCACGCAGACCCTGTTCCTTCCACGTCTTGTACGCTTCATCGCCGACAAAGTAACTGCCCGTGACGTTGATGTTGAAGGTGAGGGCCCATTTGTCGTCGGGAATGTGGCCCGTGGTATCGCTCGGCACGAAGATGCCGGCCGTCACGCAGATGGAGTCGAACCCGCCGTAGGCCAGGGCGACTTGGTCCAGCATACGACGGATGCTCGCGCGATCCGTGATGTTGGCGGACAAGCCGATCGCCGGGCCGCAATTGGAAAGACCCGTGCCCGCGACGCCGATGCCTACGCCGTATTTGTCGCTGATTTCCTTGGCAGTGCCCTGGGCTGCCGCCTCGTTGAGGTCGACGCACACGATGTGAGCGCCCTCCTTGACCAAGCGGTGAGCGGTTTCCTTCCCGATGCCGGAGCCGGCGCCGATGACCACGACGATTTGCCGGGCCAATTCCTTCTCCGCGGGCATGCGCTTCAACTTCGCTTCCTCGAGCAGCCAGTATTCGATGTCGAAGGCTTCCTGCTGCGGCAGGGCGATGTACTTGTCGATCGCCTCGGCGCCGCGCATCACTTCGACCGCGCAGTTGTAAAATTCAGCGGTGACGCGGGACTCGGACTTGTCCTTGCCCCAGGCGATCATACCCAGGCCCGGGATCAAAACGACCGTCGGATTTGGGTCGCGCATCGCGGGCGAATTCGGGTGTTTGCATTTTGCGTAGTAGGAGGCGTAGTCCTTGCGATACGCTTCCAGTCCGGCGGCGAGTTTGGATTTGAGGGCCGCGGCGTCTTCCTTCTGCGGATTCCAATCGACGTAGAGCGGCTTGATTTTGGTGCGCAGGAAATGGTCGGGGCAGGAGGTGCCGAGTTCGGCCAGCCGCGGAGCGTCGTTCGAATTGACGAAGCGCAGGATCTTCTCGTCGTCCTGCACCGTGCCGATGAAACGTTTTTCCTTCGACACCTGGCCGCGCAGCCACGGCAGGATCGCCGCGAAGGCCGCATTCCGCTGTTCCTGTCCCAGTGTCTGGTACTTCGCGCCGCCGAAGGCTTTGGCGTCGCCGCCTTTTTCCGCATACTTCTTCTCGATGTACTCGGAAGCCTTTTCGATGAAATCGAGCGTCAGCGTGTAGCAGGCTTTGTCGTCGTCCTGCCAGGAGATGAAGCCGTGCTGGCCCATCATGATCGCGCGCACGTTCGGGTTCTTCCGCGAGATCTCTTGCATGGCGAGACCGAGCTCGAAGCCGGGGCGCATCCAGGGCACGTAGGCCATTTGTCCACCGAAGATTTCCTGGGTGAGTTTCTCGCAATTCGCCGAAGCCGCGATGGCAATGATCGCGTTCGGGTGCATGTGATCGACGTGTTTGCCCGGAAGGAATGAATGCAGAGGCGTGTCGATCGACGAGGCGCGGGGGTTCAGGTTGAACGTCGTGTGCGTGTACATCGCGACCATGTCGTCTTCTGCCTGCGATTTGAGGCCCTTGTCGCTGCGCGCGGCGTAGAGTTTCTGCAGGTCGATCAATTTTTGCTGGTAGAGCGAAGAGAAGTTTTCACGCGTGCTCGTGCGCAGATCGCCGCCGGACCCCTTGACCCACAGCACCTCGACGGGCTGGCCCGTGAGCGGATCCTTTTCCGAGATCTTGGACGACGTGTTGCCGCCGCCGGTGTTGGTGATGCGCTGATCGCTGCCGAGCAGGTTGGAGCGATAGATCAAGCGACCCACCGGGTCGAGAGAGGCGGCTTTGGCGTCGTCCCAGGCAAAGTTGACGTAACGATAGGATTTCATGTGAAAAGGAGGGATGAGGAAAAATCAGGCGGCGACCGGTATGAGTTGCGGTTTTTTGACGGTGATGCCCGAAGCGCGCAGTCCTGCCGCCGTGGCATCGGTGATGAGGTGGTGAATTTCGGACCAATCGGCCACCCGATGAGGCGTGGCGCGATCGAGCTTGGTCCCATCGAGGCAGAAAAATGCCTCGCGGGCCCGCGACAGGGCGGTGCGCTGAAGGCGGACCACCTCGGCATGGGAATTCCAGACGCCTCCCGCATTCATCGCTTCGCCGCCCAGAAATGCGGCGTCGAACTGCCACTCCGCGAGGGCGGCGACGGCGCGGTCGCCAAAGAGGGTGGCCTGGCGATCCAGAAAAATACCTCCGAGAAGGTGAAGCGTGATCCCGGGTGCCCCGCCGAGGACCCCGGCGACGGCGAGACTGTTTGTTGCGACCGTGAGAGATTGCCGCGGACGACGGGCGAGGAGCCGTGCGAGGGCCAAAATGGTGGTGCCTGCGTCGAGAAAAACAGTTCCGGAATGGGGCACCTGCCTGGCGGCCGCGCGTGCGATGAAGCTCTTGGCGGAGCGCGCCCGTTTGGCGCGCTCCCCCAGGGAAGCGAAGGTCGTATTGTA
>CAZJLP010000055.1:0-662 GCA_964546955.1 uncultured Opitutaceae bacterium
GCTGGTGAACGCGACAGGGGAGATGTAGAGTCCAAATTGGACGATGAAAGGCAGCACGAAGCGGAAGTCGCGATAGCGCACGTTCAGGGCGGTCAGCCAGAGGCCCGCCCCGAGGGCAGTGCCGAGCGCGAGCAGGACGAGCAACGGCAGCACGAGCACGCGGAGGTCGGGGGCCACGCCGTAGATCGCCAGCAATACGCCGAGGAAAACAGCTGCGATCAGAAAGTCGACTAGGCTGGTTGCCACCGCGCTCAAAGGCACGATCAGGCGCGGAAAATAAACCTTTGAGATCAGGTGAGCGTTGCTGACCAGGCTGCTGCTCGAAGCACTGAGGGAAGCCGCGAAAAACTGCCAGGGCAGCAAGGCGGTGAAGATGAGGACCGGGCGGGGTACGCCGCCCGTGGGAAGGTTCACCAGATGGCCGAAAACAGTGAACACGACCATGGTCAAGAATGGCTGCAGGAACGCCCAGGCCACACCAATGGCCGTTTGTTTGTAGCGCACGAGAAGATCCCGCCAGGTCAGGTAGACGAAGAGTTCCCGATACCGCCAGAGATCGCGCCAATAATGCCGCTCGCCGCGACCGGCTTCGATCACGAGTCGGGTGGGCGGAGGAGAGGAGGGTGGTGCGTCGATCACGCGGAGAGCTGCACGGCCAGATT
>CAZJLP010000055.1:672-25515 GCA_964546955.1 uncultured Opitutaceae bacterium
ATACGAAAAATGCTGGGCCCGCGCAATGATTTCCTCGCGGTCCCACTTCCGATTGAGGGCGTAGACGCAGGCTTCGGCCAGGCCCGTGACATTGCCGTAGTCGACCAGGGTGCCGGTGGCGGGAGTGATCACTTCAGGCGCTCCGCCATAACGCGCGGCCACGCACGGCTTGCCGTGAGCCATGGCCTCGACGTAAACCAGCCCGAAACCCTCCTTCTGGCTCGGCAGAGCAAAGGCTCGGCAATAGCTGAGCTCGCGGTGCATGTCCTCGTCGGTCAGGAAACCGAGAAATTTCACGGCGTGCGTGACTTTTCGTTGCTCGGCCAGCGCCAGCAGCCTGGCCTGATCGTCACCCCGGCCGACGATTCGAAGCCTTGCCGCGGGAATCTGCCTCAAGACGGTCGGCATCGCTTCGATCAGGTGGTCGATGCCTTTGTAGTTGTCGGCTTGGCTGAGACGCGAAATCGTGAGGAGGTCCATGTCCGCCGGCTGCTCGACCGGTGCTTGCGTCACCAAGTAGGGATCATAGGCGTTGGGGAGGACCACCACGCGTTCGGGCGCGAGACCCGAGTGTTTGAGGAATTCGCGCCGCGTGAACTGGCTGACGCACCAGATGCGTTCCGCGCCTCGCAATGCCAGTTTTTCGAGCAGTCCGAACGGATGCCAAACTTCGATGCCGTGGGCCACGAGCACATATCGCAGTTTCGGCCGAAAGCGGCGCGCCAGCCAGGCCGCCGGCAATTGGCCGACGTGCCCGCAGATCAAAAGATCGACGTCGCGGCTCATGCGGCGGGTCGCCCGGACGAAACGGGCCTTGCGCCGCTCGCACGACTCGGCGTGTTCGAGGCGTTGGTTGCTGTAGCGCCGGAGTTCGCGCGAATCGAATCCGGCATCGTTCAGGACCAGCAGACGGACCGAGCCGGAGCGCTCGGCAAAATCGCAGAGTCCCTTGAGGTACAATCGAAGAATGCGCGGGATGCCACCCTCCGAGGCGAAGAGTTCCGGGGCGAGAAGCAGCGTTTTCATGCAGGACCGGGGTTGCGGCGGTTGACGAACGAAATGGCCATCGCGAGGCCCCAGATGCGAGTCCACTCGCGCGAATCTTCACCTTCAAGAAACGTCTTCCACCTCGCCTGCACCGCAGTGGTATTGAAGAAACTGCTTTTCGAGAGTGAGGAGGAAGAGAACGTATCTTGGAGAAAGGGGCGGAGAGGTCCGCGCATCCACAACGCAAAAGGCAGGGTGAAGCCGCGTTTGCGGCGTTTGAGCAAGGCCGCCGGCAGGAGATCCCGCACTGCCGCGGCAAGCGCAGCTTTCGGCGCTCCGCCACCGGCCTTGAACCGAGTGGGCTGCGCCCAGAGCCATTCCACAAAATGACGGTCTACGAAGGGCACGCGCAGTTCCAGGGAATGGCGCATGCTCATGACGTCGCTGTCGCGAAGCAAGACGTCGGCCATGTACGCCCGCATTTCCCAAGCGCTGACCACTTCGAAAGGCTTGGCCTTGGCCAACTCAAGGGGCAAACGGGCGAGTTCGTCGTGCGGTTCGAAAGGGATATCGCCGGAGAGGAGGCTCTCGCGCGCGGATTCGGCGAGGTTCCGCCGTTGCAGCGCGGCCAAGCCGTGGAGGTCTCTTCCGTGGCGCAGGAAATCCGCGAGCTTCTGTTCGCGCGCGTCGCCGTTCTCGAGCCGCGCCTGGAATCGATCCTGTAGTTTTTGCGGCAGCATCCGGTACCAGGGGAGCCATTGCGCTAATCTGGGGGTGGTGCGAAACCACGGATAACCGCCGAACAGTTCGTCGCCTCCCAGCCCGGAGAGGGCCACGGTCACTCCGCCCTGGCGGGCGGTTTCGCTCACATAAAAGGTATTGATCGCGTCGGCGGTCGGCTGGTCGAGAGAGCCGAGAAACCGGTCCAGATCGCCGGCGACGCGGTCGCCGGTCAGCACACAGGTCTGGTGCTCGGTCCCCAAAAAACGGGCCGTCGCCTCGGCGTCGGCTGCTTCGGAAAACGCGGTTTCCTCGAAGCCGATGCAAAAGGTTCTGAGCTTTGTGGCGCCCTGGCGCTGCATCAATCCCACGATGGCGCTGGAGTCCAGACCGCCGGAGAGAAAGGCGCCGACCGGGACATCGGACAGGGAATGGGCCTGGATGGTATCCTCCAGCCGCCGCCGCAACTCCGCGGTGAATTCGCCGCGGCTGCGGGCAGGCTGGTGGGGCGCGCCGTCTCCGGAACCGGTATTGTCGCCGAAACGCCAATACGTGCGAAGGTTGATCTGTCCGTCGCGAAAAATCGCGCGTTCGGCCGGTCTCAGGCTGTACAAGCCGCGATAGATGGTGCGCGGCGCGGGCACGGCGAGATAAGCCAGACTCGCGCTGAGCGCCCGCGGTTCGATCTCCGGCCGAAAGTAACCCGACCGCAGCAGCGCGTTCAGCTCGGAAGCGAAGAGGAGACGTTGCCCTTCCTGGGCGTAGTAGAGCGGTTTGATGCCGAAGGGATCGCGGGCCAGGAAAAGCGTCCGATCGCGATCATCCCAAACGGCGAAAGCGTACATCCCGCGCAATCGCGAAAGACATTTTTCACCCCAATGCGCATAAGCGGCCAGCAGGACCTCGGTGTCGCATTCGGTGTTGAACGTCGCGCCGGACTCGGCGCGAAGTTCGTCCCGGAGTTGGCGGAAATTGTAGATGGCCCCGTTGAAGACCAGTTGAAAGCGCCCATCGCGTGTGATCATCGGCTGATGACCGTTTGCAGGGTCGAAGATCGCCAGGCGGCGCATTCCAAGCGTCGCGCTGCCCGCGCAACGGGTTCCGACATCGTCTGGTCCGCGATGGCGCATCGCCGCGACCATGCGGTCGACTGCGGCAAGCCGGTCTTCGACCGAATCGCGCGCGCTCACAAATCCAGCGATGCCGCACATTGTTAGCGATAAATCGATTGTTTGCGGCAACTGAAGGCGCCGCTGTGGAGCCGTTTCCACCGCAGGGCGCTGCCTCGGCGCGGCGCGGCAAGAACCAAAGCTGAGCCTAACATGTTAGTGCAAGGGATCATAGCTTCGCCCCGTCACTTCCCAAGTGAAAGCGACCGCGAACGGGGTTACTTCAACTGCGTGGTGCAGACTACGGGGTGACGGCGCGAGCCCGCCACGTTGTAAAGCCACAGGATTCCGTGGCTTATAGCAATAACGGCTCATTCCGCCGGGGGTTAAATTTCCCTCAAAAATGGACTCCGAAAAAAGAGGCCTGGAACGTGAGTGTACGAGTTCCTGTCAACCGTGGGTTGACGATGAACGACAATCCCAACGCCACAGGACCGAGTCGGGTGCGAAGATTCCGCCTTGCTTACCTGCCGCGGCGTTCGATCAGGCGCAGACTGATTTCGCGATCTCGCGCGCCTTCTCCACTCCAAACAGGGCTTCCACCAGCGCCAGTCCAAACTCGAGCGCGGTACCGGCACCTCGGGACGTGATTAATTTGCCGTCCTTCACCACGCGTTCATCGCTCCGGAGTTCAGGCAGTTCGCCGGCTACGGAAAAATGGGCCGTGTAGCGTTTTCCGGCGAGCAAGCCCGCGTCGTTGAGGACCGTCGGCGCCGCGCAAATGGCCGTAAGCCATCGTTCGCCGGCCTGATGCGTTTTCAGCAATCGTCCCACGCGTTCGTCGGCCCGCAGGTGTTTGACGCCGGGGCCGCCGGGCAAAAACACGAGATCGAATGTTTTCTCTGCGACCGCCCCAAGATGGGTGTCAGCGTGGAGGGTGATTCCGGTGCGGCCGGTTACGTGCACGCCTTCTGCGAGCGCGGCCACCGTGACCTCAGCGCCGGCCCGCCGGAGCAGGTCGATGGGCGTCACTGCTTCGATCTCTTCAAATCCCTCTGGCAAAAGTGCGAGAACCGTGGCCATGGTTATCTTGTGGCTGACGATTTTGGAAAGCGCAAATCGGTCCTGTCAATTTCACGGCATCGCGGTCCGTTTAACGGGGATGAACCCGCATGACGGAGGCAGCACGCGATGATTTTTCGGGCAAACGGCTCGTCGTGTTCGGTGCCGGGTACGTGGGCCGTGAGGTAGCCCTTCAGGGAATAGCTCGAGCCATGAAGGTGACGGCGCTGACCCGCAACGCCGAGAAGGCAGAGGCGCTGCGGCAGCGAGGCGTGACGACCGTGGTGGCCGATCTTTCTTCTGGGGAATGGCATCGTCAGATCGCGCCGGGCGCCGACTTCGCGGTGAGCTGTGTCAGTTCGGGCGGCTCTGACATCGCCGCGTACCGGGCGAGTTACCTGAAGGGAAGCCAGTCTCTCTGCCGGTGGGCGCGACAAGGGCCGCGGCTTGGGACCTTCGTCTACACGAGCAGCACGTCCGTTTACGAACAAGGAGCCGGGGGCGTCGTGACTGAGGACGATCCGGCTGAACCCCGCGCCGAACGGCCCGCGCTTCTGCGCGAAGTGGAGGCGCTGCTCGCCAGAGAAATGGGGGCAGCCGCCTCTCGTTGGTTCATCTTCCGCCTCGCCGGAATTTACGGTCCCGGCCGCCACCACTTGCTCGATCAGCTTCGTCAAGGGGCTCGCACCGTGCCCGGGATGGGAGCGCACCGGCTTAACCTTATTCATCGAGACGACGTTTGTGCTGCCATCTGGGCCGCCTTCCAAGCGGACGGGGCCGTCCGCAACGAAGTCTTTAACTTGGCGGACGATACGCCCTCGCCGAAAGCGGAGGTGATCGCCTGGCTGGCGGCAAAAACAGGGGCCTTCGTTCCTGAATTTGACGGTTTGGCGACACCGGGACGGCGAGCGGTGGTGCCCGACCGCGTCATTGCCAACGCCAAGGCGAAAGCCATCCTCGGCTGGCGGCCTTGCTTCAAGTCCTATCGCGACGGCTACAACGCGATACTTGGAGCTTGAAGCGTGCTGCCGGATAGGCGCATTTGAACGGCCTCACCTACTGATCCTCAACCCTCATTCCTCCCACATACTATGGCTGGCGTTGGCAAACTCCTCAAACAGGCGCAGAAAATGCAGAAGCAAATCGAGACGCTCCAATCGACGCTCGAGGCCAAGGAAATCGAGGTCACCAGCGGAGGCGGAGCGGTGAAGCTGAAGGTCAACGGTGCGGGCAAGTTTCTTTCGCTCACGCTGGACCCGGAATTCCTGAAAGAAGACCCGAAGCTGGTCTCCGATACTCTCCTTGCCGCCATCCAGGATGCCGCGAAACAAGCCAAGGAGCACAATGACTCCGAAATGCAAAAAGTGACCTCGGCCTTTCAGATGCCCGGGCTCATGTGAGCCCGGGAGCGTCTAGTTTGGCGTTTGGAGTTTAGAGCTTCCGCCGCGGCACGGTTGTCTGGAACTCCAAACGAAAAACTCCAAACTCCAAACTCGCACCTGCGCGCAGCGCGCTATGACTCCCGCCTTCGAAAAACTGCAGAAGCAGTTGAAGCAGCTTCCCGGTCTGGGGTATCGCTCGTCCGAACGGATTGCTTTGCACCTGCTGGTGGAGAAGCCGGCGCGGCTGCCTGAACTCGTCTCGGCGCTCGAAGAGGCGGCGCGTTCGGTTCGCCGGTGCTCCCGCTGCGGCAATCTGGCTGAAGGCGAATTCTGTCCGCTTTGCGCCGACGACAAGCGAGACAAGGCAGTCGTTTGCGTCGTGGAGCATGTGCCTGACTTGGTCGCCGTCGAGCGTTCGTCCGCCTATCGCGGGGTGTATCATGTGCTTCATGGCAAGCTGTCGCCTATCCAGGGAGTTGGGCCGGACGATCTGAATCTCGCCGCGTTGTTTCGCCGCATCGACGGCGGGAGCGTGCGCGAACTGATCCTTGCCCTCTCGAACGATGTCGAGGGCGAGGCGACTTGCCACTACATCACCCAACACCTTTCTGCGCCCACCGCGATCAAGGTGACACGAATCGGCTTTGGACTGCCGAGCGGCGGGGGCGTGCTTTATGCCGATTCCGTCACCCTCAAGAGCGCATTCGAGGGCCGGCGAGATTATCGGTAAGTAGACCGCGCTTAAACGGAATCGAACAGCCGGCCAAGGGGTTGGGATGCCTCATGGAATCCGCCCGAGCGCCGGCATGCGGCCGGCCCCACCGGCGCGTGTTTGACAAGTTCGGCCTTTGCCAAGCGGGGCAAATCTTCGCCGGACCCAAAACTCGTTTGCTCCAGAAGGTGGTGCGCCATGACGGAATCGAACCGTCCTCTCATGCTTGGGAAGCACGCATAATAGCCGATATACTAATGGCGCATGGAGCGAGGTGCTATTCAACGGGTGGAGAAGGCCGCAGCAATGGGAAAATCGCGTGCCGTTGAAGAATAGCAGGACTGGCGCCCGACACGGTATGACGCGCGATGGTGGGGGCGTCGCCCGACAGGGTTTCGGGCGCCGACCCGGCCGATCAATGGGAGGCGTGAGTGGAAACGGCGGCGCGCCGCCGCGGTCTCATCCCCGCGCTCCTGCGAAGCCGCGTGGCGCCGAAAACCGAGCAATTATCCCCATGGCTAAACAAACACTTCCGCAAAACCAAATTCCGGACCAGGAAACCGTTGGCGCTAGCAGGCGCGCTCCGTGGACTCCGCAGATGCAGTCCGAACCCAAGCCACCCTTTCCGGAGCAACACCAAGACGGCGTTGGGCTCGAATCGAAACTAAACCCCCGCCCCCGCTACCAGGCGTCCCACTACAAGCCCACGGGCAAGCTGCTCGGCAAAGCGGCACTCATCACGGGCGGCGATTCTGGAATTGGCCGCGCGGTCGCCGTCCTCTACGCACGAGAAGGGGCCGACGTGGCGATCTCGTACTTGCCCGAAGAACGGTCCGACGCGATCGAGACCCAGCATGCCGTGGAGGCTGAAGGTCGTCGTTGCGTTTTGATCCCGGGCGACCTTCGCGAGCCAAAGTTCTGCGAGCAGCTGATCGCTGCGACCGTGAAAGAACTCGGCAAGCTCGACATTCTCGTCTCGAACGCCGCGCATCAGAATCGAAAGAAAAGCTTGGAGGAAGTGACGGAAGAAGAATTCGACGCGACCTTGAAGGTCAATTTGTACGCTTATTTTCGTCTGACGAAGGCAGCGTTGCCGCACCTCAAGCCCGGATCGGCGATCATCGCAACGAGCTCGGTGGTGGGATTTCTGGGCGCTTCCAGCCTGCCCGACTACTCAGCGACCAAAGGTGGAATCAACGCTTTCACGAAGACCCTGGCGCAGGATTTGATCGAGCGTGGGATTCGCGTGAATGCCGTGGCTCCGGGACCTGTTTGGACGCCGCTGAATCCCTCCGACGACGGACTCACGCCTGAGAAGGTGGCCCAATTCGGTTCCAAGACCCCCCTTGGCCGGCCCGCACAACCGGAGGAATTAGCTCCCGCCTTTGTCTTTCTCGCTTCGGATGCCGACTCCTCGTACATCACTGGAATTGTTTTGCCGGTGATGGGCGGCGAGACCATCGGTGCCTAGTACATGTCACGGGCGAACGGCCGGGTGGCGAGGGAGCTGGCTCGCCCGCGAACCCGCACTGATGGGAAGTCTCGCCCCAGACGAAAATTGCCGGGGTAGTGTAGGCGACTTCGCACTACATCCCGATTTTCGGCCAACTGAACGGTTTCAGCTACGTTTATTCGAGTCTGACGTGGACACCGGAACTTTGTCCGGCGCACTTTGACCGTGCTTGCCGAATACCCCCTGGCGGTCGATTCCAACGAACGACCGCAGCGGTGCCGTCCTTTGCGGTTCCGCAGTTTCCCCACCACCCCAATCCATGAATAAGACTCGATCTGTTTTCACGCGCGTCGCGGCTCTCTTTTCAGCCGTCGTTTTGACGCTTGGCGTCGTCTCCACCGCTTCCGCACAAAGCAAGTTTCCAATTCCGGGCTCAGCCGTCACAGCCAGTTCGAATGACGGCAACATTCCGGCCAATACCGTTGACGGAAACCTCGCCACGCGTTGGTCCGCCAGCGGCGACGGCCAGTGGATCCGCTTCGACCTCGGCTCCTTGACCACCGTGGCCTACGTGAAAGTTGCCTTTTATAATGGCAGTGCGCGCACCTCGACGTTTGACATCCAAACTTCCGCGGATGGCACCACGTTCACGACCCGTCGGGCCGGCGCGGTGAGCGCGTTGAACACCACGCTCCAAACATTCGATTTCACGGATGTGAGCAACGTTCGTTATGTCCGCCTCCTCGGGCACGGCAATTCCGTCAATCTCTGGAACAGTTACACGGAGGTGGAAGTCTGGGGCGGCACAACCACGAATCCCGGCGCAGTCGCGGCGCCGAGTTTCAGCCCGGGCGGCGGCTCGTACACGAGCGCGCAATCGGTGACGATCTCGACTTCGACCGCGGGAGCTTCGATCCGCTACACGACCGACGGGTCGACGCCGACCTCCAGCGTGGGCACTGTCTACACCGGACCGGTAGCGATCAGTTCAACCCGCACCCTCAAGGCAGTCGCGTACGCTTCCGGCATGACAACCAGCAGCGTGACGTCTGCCACGTACACGATTGGCACCGGGTCCGGGCCGCAGCGTCCGTTCCCGCAAGCGCTCACCTTCCCGGGTACGATCAAGCCGACGAACGTTTCGCAGACGGCGATGAACGACGCCATTCGCAGCTACTACAACTACTGGAAGTCGGCCTATGTGCGTCAGTCGAATGGCGCAACTCCCGGTGGTGGCTACTACGTCAATATGAAGGGCACCGGCGGATCGGGAACCGAAATTACGACGTCGGAAGCGCACGGCTACGGCATGCTCGTGTTCGCGCTCATGGCCGGTCACGACTCGAGCGCCAAACAATACTTCGACGGCATGTTCAACATGTACGACAAGCACCGGAGCAAGGGAGACAGCGATCTCATGTCGTGGGTCATCGATCAGACGGAATCGACCTCCAAAGATTCCGACAGCGCTACCGACGGAGATATGGACATCGCCTATGCCCTGATCCTGGCCGATCGCCAGTGGGGATCTAGCGGGTCGGTCAATTACCTCTCGCACGCGCGCCGCATCATCACCAACGGCCTTAAGGCCTCCTGCATGCATCCGACGTTGTTCCGCACGCGGCTCGGCGACTGGGCCACCTCCGGCAATTACGCTGACGCGACCCGCGCCTCCGACTGGATGACCGGGCACATGCGCGCATACCAGTCAGTGACGGGCGACGCTTTCTGGGGTAATGCGATCAATGCCGTCTTTGGGATGATCACCCGCATCACCAGCACGAACGCTCCGACCACGGGTCTCATGCCGGACTTCATCATCGGCAATCCCGCGCGTCCCGCCCCGGCCAACTTTCTTGAAGCCGCGACGGATGACGACTACTCGTGGAACTCCTGCCGCTATCCGTGGCGCATGGCGCTGGACGTCGCTCACCACAACTCGTCTCAGGCTCGCGCTGCGTTGAACAAGACGCTGGGCTGGCTCAAGGGCAAAACGGGCGGTAATCCGAGCAGCATCATGGCTGGCTACACGCTCAGCGGCAACGCGCTTGCGACGTATAGTAGCGCCGCGTTCACTGCGCCGTTTGTAGCCGGCTGCATCGCCGATCCGGCGCACCAAGCCTACTTGAACTCCGGCTGGACCCGGATCAACAACTGGCGCGATAGTTATTATGGCGATTCGATCAATCTGCTCTGCATGTTGCTGATCTCCGGCAACTGGTGGGCGCCGTAAGCCACAACAAGACCTGTTTCTCGAAGCACGCCTCCAAATAGGGGCGTGCTTTTTTGTACGCAGAGACCCGGAAGAGTCAGGTGCGACTTTCCCCGATTGGCCTCGGATCGACTCGCTGGCGCTCGCCGCTACGCGACCGTCTCAAATTCCAAATGGCAGTCCCGCGTCAGCGGGACCGCTCGCAGATCGCCACCGCGCGGAACAACGCCGAGGCCTTGCTGACCGTTTCCTGGTATTCCGCGGCCGGTATGGAATCGGCCACGACGCCTGCTCCGGCCTGAATGTGGATTTTTCCTTCTTTCAGCAGGGCGGTGCGGAGCATGATGCACGAATCGAGGTTTCCGTCGTAGCCGAAGTAGCCCAGCGCACCGGCGTAGAATCCGCGCTGGGAGGCTTCTTTCTCGGCGATAATCTGCATCGCGCGGATTTTCGGCGCCCCGGTGACCGTCCCGGCGGGAAACGTGGCGCGCATCAAATCGTAGGCTGTCTTGTCGGGAGAAATCTGCCCCTCGACCTGAGACACGATGTGCATCACGTGCGAGTAGCGTTCGACGATCATCATCTCCGGGACCGTGACGCTGCCGAATTTGCAAACACGGCCGATGTCGTTTCGCGCAAGGTCCACGAGCATGAGGTGTTCGGCACGTTCCTTTTCATCGGCGAGAAGTTCCTTTTCCAGAGCCAAATCCTCCCCCGGCGTCGCCCCGCGTTTCCGGGTGCCTGCGATCGGACGAATTTCGACCAAACCATCGGTCAGTCGCACGTGCACCTCGGGTGAAGCGCCGACGATCGCGAAATCTCCGGTATCGAGGATGAATGTGTACGGCGACGGATTGACCGTCCGGAGCGCGCGGTACAAGTCCAGGGGCGTTTTCGCGAACGGCCGCGTGAAGCGTTGTGAGGGAACCACCTGGATGATGTCACCGGCCCGAATGTATTCCTTGGTGTCGTTCACCACCTTCTCGAAGGCCGGCTGGGTGAAGTTACCCGGCGGAATCTCGAGTTTTCCAGTCGGCTGCACAAAGGGCGCCGGCGCCAGCTCGCGCGGTTTGCGCAACAAGTCGTACAAAAACTGGATCTCTTTCAGGGCCGAATCGTAAGCCATGCCGGCATCTCCACCGACGTGAGCGTTGACGCAGAGCCGAAGCGTCTGCTTCGCCCGATCGAATGTCAGGAGCGAGTCGGTCAGCATGAAGTAGAGGAGGGGCACGCCCAATTCATCCGCTTTTGCTGCCGGTACGCTCGGCTCGATGCGCGTGGTGTATTCGTATCCGATAAAACCGACGGCTCCTCCGGTGAACCGAGGCAGCCCAGGCAACTTGACCGGCTTGTGCTTGCGCATCTCCTCTTCGATCAAGGTCAACGGATCCGCTGGAGTGGGGATCGTGTCCGTGTTCTGGCCGGGACGTCGAAGCTCGGTCGTTTTGGGGCCGCAAACGAAAATCTTCCGCGGCCGGCAACCGATGAAACTGTAGCGAGACAGATGTTCGCCTCCCTCGACCGACTCCAGCAGATAGGAGGGGCCCGTTTCCTTGAGCTTGGCGTAAGCCGAAACCGGCGTCTCGAAGTCCGCCATCAGATCCGTGTAAACCGGGATGACATTACCCTCCTGGGCGAGCTTCAGGAAGGTGGAGCGATCGGGAAAAAATTGCATGAGGCAGGCAGAAGAGAAACCACTAATGGACACTAATAAACACTAATTGAATACCCAACCCGGATGTCGTACTTACGGGAGAGCTAACGACAACGAGGCCGACGCTGACCGCTTTGGCGGGCCTGCCGCTTCACCATCGACCCGATTGCTGCATTGCTTTCATTAGTGAGGATGAGTGGTGGATTAGTGGTTTTCCTGTAGGGGAGTCTACACTCACTCCACCGTTACGGATTTGGCGAGATTGCGCGGTTTGTCGACATCGCAGCCGCGCTCCAGGGCGATATAATAGCTCAGCAATTGGACCGGCACAGTCGCGACGATGGGAAGGACGGCTTCGTGACAGTCCGGCAGATAGATGATGTCATCGGCCACGCCGGGTGGGAACTCGCAGCCATCCGTGGTGATCACGATGGTCTTTCCGTTGCGCGCTTTTATTTCCTGAATTGACGAAACCAGTTTGTTGAAAATTTCACCTTTTGGCGCGAAGAAGATCGAAGGGCATTTTTCGCTGATCAACGCGATGGGGCCATGCTTCATTTCGGCGGCCGGATAGCCTTCGGCATGAATGTAGGAGATTTCCTTCAGCTTCAGCGCGCCTTCGAGCGCGATCGGGAAAAGGGAAAGACGCCCAAGGAAAAGCATGTCTTGGTACTGTGAATACTTTTTTGCGATCTCCTTGATCCGAGGCGCTTGGTCGAGGGTCCTGCGCACCAGATCGGGCACGCCTTTGAGCGCTTTTACATATTCCACGCCGTCGCTGAAGCTCATGTCGCGCATGCGAGCCACGTAAAGCGCGACCATTGCGCCGACCAGCAGTTGGGAGGTGAAGGCTTTGGTCGACGCGACTCCGATTTCGGGCCCGACATGCTGGTAGATGCCGCCATCTGCCTCCCGGGCGATGCTCGAGCCGACGCTGTTGTTGATCGCGAGGACCTTGTAGCCCTTGCGTTTCGCCTCCCGCATCGCGCCGAGGGTGTCGATCGTTTCGCCGGATTGGCTGATGAAAAAGAACGCCGTGTCGCTGTCCAAGGGAGAGTTCCGATACCGAAATTCCGAGGCGTAATCGACCTCCACCGGAACGCGGGCAAACCGCTCGATCAGGTGCTCGGCGACCAGGCAGGCGTGCCAGGCGGTGCCGCAGCCCACGAACGCGAAACGATCGATCTGCCGGAAATCCGCCGCGTTGAGATTGAGGCCGCCGAACTGGGCCGTGCTTCCGTCAGCAGAGAAACGGCCGCGCATTGTATTCTCCAATGCGGCGGGCTGCTCGAAAATCTCCTTTTCCATGAAGTGCCCGTAGCGTCCGAGTTCGGTCGCCTCGATCGTCCAGGTCACGCGGTTCATCACCGGCGATACGTCCTCTTCCTCTTGGGTGATGATCGCGAAACCGCTTGGCGTGATGTGCACGAGCTCCCCATCCTTCAGGTAAACGACGTTCTGCGTGCGGCTGATGAGGGCGGACACGTCGCTGGCGACGATGTATTCCTCTTCGCCCACACCCAGAATCAGCGGCGATGCCTTGCGTGCGGCCACGACTTCGCCCGGGGCGTCCGAACTGATGACCGCGATCCCGTACGTTCCTTCGACGTGCATTAAACTGCGGCGCACACTTTCCAGGAAGCGGCTTTTGCCTTCGCTGATCGGTTCCTTTTTGTAGTGGTAGGCGATGAGGTTGACGAGGGCTTCGGTGTCGGTTTCGGAGGCGAAGGTGAAGCCCTTGCCCTGAAGGAAACGCTTCAGGCTCGCGTAATTCTCAATGACGCCGTTGTGGATGAGCGCGAACTTGCCATCGCTACTCAAATGAGGGTGGGCATTGGCGTCCGTCACGCCGCCGTGCGTGGCCCAGCGGGTGTGGCCGATACCCGTGGTGCCGGTGAAGTGGTGGCGGGCGGCTTCCTTCGCCAGGATTTCGACTCGGCCTGCCTTCTTGGCAATATCGATCCGGCCGTCCTGCAGCACGGCCACTCCGGCGGAATCGTAGCCGCGGTATTCCAGGCGTTTCAGGCCTTCAATGATGATGGTCGAAGCCTTCTGTTTTCCGACATAACCCACAATTCCACACATAGTTTTTGTTATTTTGACTGGCGAAATTACGCTGCACCGCAAACTTGGAGCAAGGTTTTAGGTTGTTCCTGCCCGGCGAGGCCGATTTCGCGAGAGTTTGGCTCTTGCCGGTGCACAATCTTGAATCCCAAAGTCAGACGACTCTGGCCGCGACGGAGGCGGTCTGTCGAAGGCAACTTCGTCCCACACAACCCTTTCTTTATGCCAACCTCTAAAAAAGTGATCGCAGTCATCATGGGCGGCGGCCGGGGCACCCGGCTGCATCCGCTGACGATGGAACGGTGCAAACCAGCCGTACCGCTCGCGGGTAAGTATCGCTTGGTCGATATCCCGATTAGCAACTGCATCAACTCGGAGATCAACCGGATATTTCTTTTGACCCAGTTTCACACCGCCTCGCTGCACCGGCATATTCAGAACACGTACCACTTTGACCCGTTCGGCGGGGGCTTCGTGGATATCCTGTCGGCCGAGCAGACGGAGAAAAGCGCCGACTGGTATCAGGGGACCGCCGACGCGGTGCGGCGGAATCTTCAGCACTTCCGGTCGTTCCCTCACGACTTGGTCCTTATTCTTTCCGGCGATCAACTCTACCGCATGGATCTGCGGGAGATCATCGAAAGCCACATTCGAACGGGCGCGGATGTGACGCTGTCCGCCGTTCCGTTTCCCGTCTCCAAAGTGGAAGGACTCGGGTTGATGCGGGTGAACGACGACCTATCGATTTCCGAGTTCGTCGAGAAACCGAAGGATCCGGCGATCATCAAAGGACTCGCTCTCAGCCCGAAGCTGGAGGCGAAGCTGAAAAACCCGGACCCCAACGGCGAGAAACACTGCCTCGCGTCCATGGGTATCTATGTTTTCAACCGCTCGGCGCTGGCGGATTCGCTGGACAACAGCATGACCGATTTTGGCAAGGAGGTGATTCCCAGCCTGCTCGGAAAGAAGAGGCTCTTTGCGTTTATGTTCGAGGGCTATTGGGAGGATATCGGAACGGTCAAAGCCTTTTTCGACGCCAACCTCGCCCTGGCCCAGCCGTTGCCGCCCTTCAATTTTTTCGATCCGACCGCGCCGATCTACACCCAGGATCGCTACCTGCCGGCCTCCAAAGTCAACAACTGCGCGATCGACTACGCGGTGATTGGCGACGGGTCGATCATCGAAGACTCGTTTATCAAACACTCGGTGGTCGGGATCCGATCCTTCATCCGCAAAGGATCGCACCTTGAAGACGTGGTCATGATGGGGGCCGACAAATACGAAACCGAAGGCGAGATGGGCGGTAACCAGTCGAGCAACCTGCCCAATCTCGGCTTGGGTTATAATTGCCGGATCCGCGGCGCGATCATCGACAAGAACGCGCGTATTGGGAATGATGTTACATTATCGGCCGAGGGCAAGGCCGACGGCACGTACGCTCACGGTGTCATCATCCGCGACGGGGTGCTGGTGGTGCCGAAGGGCGGAGTGGTGCCGAACGGGGTTACGATTTAGGCGCCTTGGCAAGCTGCCGGGGAGCAACCTGCCGTCCCGGCAGGTTGCTCCGGCGGGTGAGAATCTGCGGATCGTAGTTCGACGTGGGGACGAAAACGAGTAGGAGTAGGAGAACGAGAACGATCGGGAGTGTCCGCGTCACCACTGAGCTTTGCCAGGTCAGCGCGCTCCACCGTATCAGAAGCCAACCTTGCGATTCAGGTATTGAACCGAAACAGGGCTACGTCGCCGTCCTGAAAGACGTACTCTTTGCCTTCAAGGCGGTATTTGCCGGCGTCGCGGGCGGCCGCGGTGCTGCCCAGGCGGGTCAGATCTTCGTAGCTCACGACCTCGGCTTTGATGAAGCCTTTTTCGAAATCCGTGTGGATGACACCGGCGGCCTGCGGCGCTTTCCAGCCCTTCTTGATCGTCCAGGCGCGCACTTCTTTTTCGCCCGCCGTGAAGTAAGTCTGCAGCCCTAGCAGCATGTACGTTCCTCGGATGAGCGCCGAGACCCCGGAATCGTCGACGCCCAAGTCTTTCAAGAACGCCTTGGCTTCTTCCGGCGGGAGGTCGATCAACTCGGCTTCGATTTTAGCGCTGATGGGAACGTAAGCCGCGTCATGATGCGTCCGAACGTATTCGGCCACTTTCTTGACGAAGGGGTTTTCCTCCGCCGTAGCCAGATCGCTCTCCGCTACGTTGCAGGCGAACAGAACCGGTTTTGCCGTGAGCAACTGAAACAGTTTCATCAGCGCGACCTCCTCCGGCGTCGCGGGCAAGGTGTTCGCCGTTTTCCCCGAGTTGAGGTGGGGAGAAAGTTTTTCCAGCAGGGCCATTTCGACGATCGCCTCCTTGTCGCCGGACTTCGCCTTCTTCTGTGTCTTGTCGATCCGCTTGGCGACCGCGTCCAGATCCGCGAGTACGAGTTCGGTCGTGATCACCTCGATGTCGCGCACGGGATCGACGCCGCCCATGGTGTGCACCACGTCCGGGTCCTCAAAGCAACGCACGACCTGCACGATCGCGTCCACTTCGCGAATATTGGCCAGAAACTGGTTGCCCAACCCTTCACCCTTGCTCGCGCCGGCGACCAGGCCGGCGATGTCGACGAACTCGATGGCCGCCGGGACGACGACGTTGGTTTTCGCGATCTTTTGCAGAACGTAGGCGCGTTCGTCCGGCACAATCACCACCCCCACGTTGGGGTCGATCGTACAGAAAGGATAGTTGGCGGCCTCGGCCTTGCGGGAGCGGGTGAGGGCGTTGAAAAGAGTGGACTTACCCACGTTGGGCAGGCCGACGATGCCAGCTTTGAGCATAAAAAGTGACAGTCGCCGGGGTCAGATAGGCGGTCAAGGGCGGAAGTTTGGCCGGAGTTCAGAGTTGAGGGTTGAGAGTCGAGAGTGAGAATCGGCGGAGCCTGCGCAGGGCAAAAGGATTCTTATGCCGCTTGTCTCCGAGCGATTGTTTTTGCTAACAATTGATCAAAAATATCTTACAGAATACGTAATCAGTTGAACACAGTGATCGAGCTCTCAACTCTCAGCCTTCAACTCTCAACTCCCGCCGGCACGGCGGGCTCGCCAGCATAGGCCTTGACAATGCCTGCGCCGAACTCTGCAATTTCCGGCTTTTCCAAAGAAGTAACTGTTTAGAAAACTCGTCACATGGCTCTCAAAATCCGTCTTTCCCGCATTGGTGCGGTGCACAAGCCCATCTATCACGTTGTCGTGGCTGAAGCCCGTTCCCGCCGCGACGGCGCTGCGGTGGAAATCCTCGGCACCTACACGCCCCAGTCGAAGTCCGAGCCGCTCACGCTCGATTCTGCTCGCGTCGACTATTGGCTGAGCAAGGGCGCGTTGCCGACCGACACCGCCAAGGGTTTGATCAAGAAAGCCCGCAAGACAGCGCCGACCGCCTAAGAGTCGGCGCAGAAGTAAAGAGGGGAACGGATCTCCATTGTTCCCTTGGTCAAAGCCTCGGCACTGTCCGAGGTTTTTGTTTTGTGGGCCCTCCCTCCTCGGGCGCGTCGATAACGCGTCCTGCCTTTTATGCCTCTCAAAGTCGATATCCTCACACTTTTCCCGCGCATGTTGGGCGGGTTTTTGAGCGAGAGCATTCTGGGCAAAGGCATCGAGGCGAAGCTCCTGACGGTGAACGTGCATGACCTCCGAGGCTGGGCCATCGACAAGCACAAAACGGCGGACGACCGGCCCTTTGGCGGCGGAGCAGGCATGGTGATGAAGGCTGAGCCGACGGTGACTGCAATCGAACAGCTCCAAACTCCCGGCTGCCGGCGCATTTACCTGACTCCCGACGGCACTCCGCTGTCTCCGGAGATCGCGCAGGACCTGGCACGGCAAGAACACATCATTTTCCTGAGCGGGCACTACGAAGGAATCGACCAGCGGATCCGCGATACGGTGATCGATCAGGAGATCAGTATTGGCGATTACGTGCTGACTAATGGGACCTTAGCCGCAGCGGTGGTACTCGATGCGCTGAGCCGCTTTATCCCCGGTGTTCTCGGGGAAGAAAAGTCATTGACGCACGAATCCTTCACCGGCAAGTTGCTCGACTTTCCTCAATACACGCGTCCCGCCGAATTTCGTGGTATGTCCGTGCCGGAAGTCCTTCTTTCAGGCAACCACGCCGAAATCGAAAAGTGGCGGAACGCGCAACGAGTGGAGAAAACCCGTCAAGTCCGCCCAGATTTATTCGAAAAATATCGCCATGAATCCCGTCATTAAAGAGCTCACGGCTCACCAGATAAAGAGTGACCTGCCGCCGTTTAAGGTTGGCGACGGTGTGCGCGTGCACACGAAAGTCCGCGAAGGCGACAAAGAGCGCGTGCAGGTGTTTGCCGGCGTGGTGATCGCCCGCAAAGGCCATGGCATCCACGAGAGCTTCACCGTCCGCCGCATCAGCTATGGCGAGGGCGTCGAGCGCGTTTTCCCGGTCAACTCGCCGAACATCGACAAGATCGAAATCGAGCGCGAGTCGGAGCCGATGCGCGCCCGCCTCTACTATTTGCGCAATCGCCAGGGCAAAGCCGCCATGGCGGTCAAAGAACGCCGCAGCGAAGGCGCCGCGAGCAACGCCAGTTAAAGTTTCGGGTATTCCCGACCCCTCTCCAAGCGAGCCACTGCGGCTCGCTTTTTTATTGTCCGAATTTCGGCTTCCCCCGCGGCGTCCGGCCAGCTAACACGTGTCCTTTTGTTTTTCCCGTATTTGGCCGCCCCGGGAACGCCGGCAGGCCCACTCTCACCACATCGCACCTTCTCATGAAACTTTATACCGACATTCTCGCGAAAGCGGCCAACCAAGCGCGCGGTCTCGCCATCGACGCCGTCCACAAGTGTTCTTCCGGCCACCTCGGGCTTCCCTTGGGTGCGGCGGAAATCGGCGCCGTTCTGTACGGCAATGCCCTGGTGCACAACCCGGAGCAGCCGCGCTGGCTCAATCGCGATCGGTTCATTCTTTCGGCCGGACACGGCTCCATGTTCATCTACAGCTGGCTGCACCTCAGCGGCTACGATTTGCCGCTCGAACAGCTGAAGAATTTTCGCGCGCTGCATAGCACGACTCCCGGCCATCCTGAGTTTCATGAAACGCCGGGCGTCGAATGCACGACCGGGCCGCTCGGCCAGGGCGTGGGCAATGCGGTGGGAATGGCGATGGCAGGGAAGATGACGGAAGCGCGTTTCAACACGCCCGAGCATCCCCTGTTTGATTACCACGTCATCGCGCTGGCGGGCGACGGCTGCATGCAGGAAGGCGTGGCGATGGAAGCGGTGGCTTTTGCGGGGCACCAGGGCTTGGACAACTTGATTCTGATTTACGACGCGAACGACGTCACCCTCGACGCGATGGCGGACAAAACGCAGAGCGAAGCGACCGCGCTTCGGTTCAAAGCGATCGGCTGGGATGTCCAAACGCTGGCCGACGGTCACGACATGGCGGCGATCCTGAAGGCGATCAACAAAGCCAAGAAAGCGAAGTCGGGAAAACCGCAGCTGATCATCGCGAAGACGCAGATTGCACGCGGCATACCAGAAGTCGCGGGCACCTCGAAGGGCCACGGCGAGGGCGGTGCAAAGTTTGGGGAGGCCGCGCGGGCCGGTCTGGGCCTTCCCGCGGATCAGCACTTTTTCGTGAGCGACGATGTGCGCGCGTATTTCTCCGAGCACAAGAAGCGTCTGGTCCGGCAGTACAAGAAGTGGCAGAAGTCATACGAAGCCTGGCGCACGGCCAACCCCGACAAAGCCGCCTTGCTCGAGTCGCGCGACGTTCAACCGTCGGCGGCGGATCTGCTGAGCAAGATTCCGAATTTCCCGGCCGATGCGAAACTGGCCACCCGCGCGGCGGGTCGGGACGTTCTCCAGCCGGTTGCCGCCGCGCTGCCGCTGCTCATTTCCGGCAGCGCCGACTTGCACGGTTCGACCCTCAACTACATCGCGGCGGACAAAGATTTCGATCGCGGCAATCGCGCCGGGCGCAATTTGCGCTACGGCATTCGCGAGCATGGCATGGCTGCGATCAACAACGGCGTGGCTTATGACGGCGTCTTCCGCGCCTCGTGCGCCACCTTCCTCGTTTTCGCCGATTATTCCCGTCCCTCCATGCGGCTGGCGGCGCTGTCGAAGCTGCCGGTGATTTATATCTACACTCACGATTCAGTCGGGGTGGGAGAGGACGGCCCGACGCACCAGCCGGTCGAAACGGTTTCCGGTTTGCGGGTGATTCCAAACCTCGACGTGATTCGTCCGGCCGACCCGGAGGAAACGGCCGGCGCGTTTGCCGCGGCGCTCGAGCGGATGGAGGGTCCCACCCTGCTCGCCCTGACCCGCCAGAACGTACCGATGCTGAACGAGATCCCGGCGGACCTGCGCCGCAACGGCGTACTTAAAGGCGGATACATCGCGGTGAAGGAATCGTCCGAGCTGACCCACATCCTGCTCGCGGCCGGAAGCGAAGTTCAGCATGCGGTCGCCGCGGCGAAAACCCTGGGTGGGGGAGCGCGGGTGGTTTCGATGCCCTGTTTCGAGCGATTCAATCGACAGCCCGCGGAGTACCGCGAAGCCGTGTTGCCGTCCTCCGTGCGCAAGCGCATCGCGATCGAGGCCGGCGTCTCCCCGCTATGGCGTCAATATGTCGGCCTCGACGGCAAGGTCATCGGCATCGACCGCTTCGGAATCAGCGCTCCAGGAAACGTCGTGATGAAGGAACTGGGGATCACCGCTGAGGCAGTGGTGAATGCGGCGAGAGCCTGAAAAGACAAAAGCTGAAGACTGAAACCTGAAGAAGTGGTTATATTCCCGCGAAGTGGTCCGGCGCCACGCGCGGGCATTTCTCATCTGCCTTTTGAACATCGGCACGGGTGGCACCCGGTCACCCGTTCCAAAACACAGACGGGTTAGTCAGCTTTCGGCCTTCAGCCTTTTTTCCCCCAGGCCGCCGCGCGGATCTCGGCCAGCACTCCTGTTTCTTTTTCACTTTGTTCCCCGTCTGCGTTCATGAGGCGGGCCGCGAGGGAGACCGCGAGATTCCGTGACAACGCGGAGTTGAGGCGTTTGCCGATGGAGAGCAGAAAATCGCGGCGGAGGTCGGCGTTTTCCTTGGCTTGGCGCGCGGCTGCGATCGAGCGCGATTCGTAGGCCGAGTAGGAAAGTTTGGGATCCCAGGTAAGGCTATTGACCCAGGTTGCCACCGTTTGGGTTTCCGCCTGCGCGATCTTGTTGTCTGCGTACATGCAGAAATGGAGAGCGTCAGCGATGGCTTCGCGCTCGGACTGAGACAGCCCGTCGTCCTTCACGTGATCGGGCCGAAATAGCTTTCCGAAGAGTGACATACAGTTGCAATGCTAGCGCAAGGTAGGTGCAGGCTCCATTACATTTCACTGGGATCTTTCGGGTAGTTTGGGGGTAGTCGACGAAGTCCCAGCCCCACCACTTCCGATCGTAGTACGAAAGTAGCAGGTCCTCGGTGATTGACCGCTTGCTTTTGTCGTTAGGCTCCTAACTATAAGCCCCCTGATAGTCATATTCCGTATCGAATGCCCAATTTATTGATCAAAGACCTCCCTCGCTACGAGTGTCTACAAGAGGCGGCCAGCCAGTTTCCTGAACTGGATCCTTCGGCGGTCGCGGTTTTTCTGCACCTGTTGCGCACGGGGGACGAGGCGTTTCGCGTCGCGGACGAAACGCTGTCCCGGCACGCAATCTCGCAGGGCCGCTTCGTGGTGTTGCTGTCGTTGCTCGACAAATCGAAGAATTGTCCGACTTCGAAAACCCCGGCCGAGTTGGCAGATCATGCGGGAGTCACGCGAGCTACCATGACGGGCCTGGTCGACACGCTGGAACGCGACGGGCTCGTGACGCGCGCGCCGGATCCCGACGACCGCCGCATGATGTCGGTGCAATTGACTCCGAAAGGCGAGGCGCGGCTGCAAGCGATCCTTCCCGACTACTTCCAACGGATCGCGGCGTTGATGAAGCCCCTTTCGGAGAATGAGCGAAAGACGCTCCTAAAGCTCCTGCTCAAGGTGCTACACCATGCCGAAACGCTCGGCGCTTCGCCCGGCGCCTCATCGGGTGTAGATCGTGCTGCGACTAAATCCACCGCAGCTGCGCGCTGAAATTCGCTCCTGCTGTCATCCTCCACTTTCCGCTCTCCCTTGTTCTATGGCTACATCTTCCTTTTCGATAGATCCGACGAGGGTCTGCTCCTGACCACGCTGACCATATCCGCCGCGATGCTGCTCGGACGAGCGCGCGCGTTACCGCATCACTTTCTTACTACGCAGTCTTCCCGGTTCCTTCTGTCATGATCAAACGATTCATCCTTACCATTGCTGGTTTCCTCCTCATTGTCTGCCTGCTCGGCGCGGCCAAATTTGCCCAGATCAAAGAAATGTCGAGCAAGCCTCACGTGATGCCGGCGAATTCGGTCACCTCAGTCGAGGCAAAGACGGATTCCTGGCGGCCGGTTATTTCGGCCATCGGCAGCCTCGCTCCCGTGCAAGGCGTGACCATCAGCGCCGAAATGGAGGGGGTCGTTCAAAAGATTGCCGTGGAGAACGGCGTCTCCGTGAAGGCCGGCGACCTCTTGCTTCAGCTGGATAGCACGGTGGAAGACGCCCAGTTGAAAGCGGCCCAGGCCCGCCTGCAGTGGGCGCAGCTCCAGCAAAAGCGGGCCGTCGAGCTTCGCGACAAGAACACCGTGAGCCAGGCCGAGGTAGACCAAGCGAATGCCGGGTTCAATCAAGCCGAGGCCGAAGTCGCTGCGTTGAAAGCGACGATCGAAAAGAAGGCCATTCGAGCCCCTTTCGACGGCCGGGTCGGTATTCGCCAGGTTAATTTGGGTCAGTTCGTCTCCCGCGGCCAACCGCTGCTTCCGCTGCAGAAGCTCAACCCGCTCTTCGTGAATTTCACGCTGCCGCAGCGGCAGCTGCCCCAGGTGGCAATGGGACAGACGGTGAGGGTTGTTATTGACGCTTTTGGCGACCGTTCGTTCGCGGGCAAGGTCGTCGCGATCAATCCTGAAGTCGACGCGGCCACGCGCAACGTCTCCGTCCAGGCGCAAATCGAAAACCCCGACGAGATGTTGCGCGTCGGCATGTTCGCGCGAGTTGAGCTCGAGATGCCCGAAGCCCAGTCGCTCGTGGTGCTGCCGGCCACCGCGATTTCGTATGCCGCTTATGGCAACTCCGTCTTTGTGATTGAGAAGATGAAGGACAAGGACGGCAAAGAATACCTCGGCGTGCGCCAGCAATTCGTCAAGCTTGGGGACCGTCGAGGCGACTTCGTCGCGGTGCTGGAAGGCGTGAAACCCGGCGAGGTGGTGGCATCCAGCGGCGTTTTCAAGCTGCGCAATGCGGTGCCCGTGCAGGTTAACAACGACGTCAATCCCGAGAGCACGCTCAACCCCCGGCCGGCCAATACCTGATCCGTGGGCAGTGGGAGGACCATCAATGGCAGACTAACTCTGGACCGAACATGAGATTTACCGACCTTTTCATCCGCAAACCCGTCATCGCGATCGTCGTAAACGTCGTGATCCTCATCGCGGGTATTGTCGCCTATCAGAAACTCAACGTGCGCCAGTACCCGCGGAGCGACGCGGCGGTGGTGGAGGTGCAGACGCTCTATTTTGGAGCCAGCGCCGACACGGTGCGCGGTTATATCACCACGCAAATCGAGCAGGTGGTGGCCAGCGCCGACGGCATCGACTACATCGAGTCGGAGAGCCGCTCGGGCATGAGCCTGATCAAGGTGTATCTTAGACTTAACTACGACACCAATGCCGCCCTGGCGCAGATCAGCGCGAAGATCGACCAGGTGCGCAACCAACTCCCGCCGGAGGCGGAAACCCCGACCGTGACGGTCAAGCCCGCCGACAGTCAGTTCGCCTCGATGTACATCAGCTTCTATTCGGAGACGCTGGAGCAAAATCAGATCACGGACTACTTGGCCCGATTGGTGCAGCCTCAGCTCTCCTCGATCAAAGGGGTGCAAAAGGCCGAAATCCTCGGCGGCCGGGTTTTCGCCATGCGCATCTGGTTGAAGCCTGACGAGCTGGCCGCTCGCGGGATCAGCGCGGCCGAGGTGCGGCAGGCCCTTCAGGCGAACAACGCCTTGTCGGCCGTCGGCGGAACGAAAGGAACGATGATCCAGGTCAGCCTGACCGCGGACACCGACCTCAAGAACGTGGAGGAATTCAAGAAGCTGGTGGTCACCGAACGCAACGGAACGATTATTCGGCTCTCCGATGTGGCCGAAGTGGTGATGGGTGCCGAAGACTATGACACCGATGTGAAGTTCGACGGACAGTCCGCCACGTTCATGGGCATCTTTGTGCTCCCGACGGAAAGCACGGTGGAAGTGATCAAGCGCGTTCGCGCCGCCATGCCGGGGATCGAAGCGCGGCTGCCCGCGGGCCTGAAGTCCCGCATCGCCTACGATGCGACGAAATACATCGAGGACGCGCTCCAGCAGATCATCAAGACGTTGATCGAGACCCTGCTCATCGTGATGGTCGTCATCTTCCTTTTCATGGGTTCGCTTCGATCGGTGCTCATCCCGATCGCCGCGATGCCTTTGTCGCTGGTGGGGGCGTTATTCCTCATGCTGGCGTTCGGCTTCACTTTTAATCTTCTCACGCTGCTCGCGATTGTGTTGGCCGTCGGTCTCGTGGTGGACGACGCGATTGTCGTGGTGGAAAACGTCGAGCGTCATATTCGGGAAGGCAAATCGCCTTTGGAAGCGGCCAGGCTGGGCGCGCATGAGCTCGTGGGTCCGGTCATCTCGATGACCATCACGCTGGCGGCGGTTTATGCCCCGATCGGCTTTCAAGGCGGCTTGACCGGAGCGTTGTTCCGGGAATTTGCCTTCACGCTGGCGGGCGCGGTGATGGTGTCCGGCATCGTGGCGTTGACGCTGTCGCCGATGATGAGCGCGCGCTTGCTGAAGGATCACAAGGCAGAAGAGCGTGGTTTCACCGGCAAGATGAACCGGCTGTTCGATCGGGTGAGAAATCGCTACGACCGGAGTTTGGGCAGCTTGCTGATGACCCGCAAAGTGACCTGGCCGGTTGCGGTATTTCTCGCGGTTTTGGTGGCGCTCATCGCGGTCCCGATGGCGCTGGGTGCGGCCAAGACCATGCCGGCCTGGATCGCGTGGACGATCGCGGCCGTCGCGATCGGCTTGTATCCTGCGATGTACTTCCTCGATCGCCGCAAAGGAACGATGCCCGTTTGGGTGCCGCACGTAACGGTCGGAGCTTATCTGCTCACGTTGTTGATCGCGCCCTTCGTCATGTTTGCGCAGAACGAACTCGCGCCGATGGAGGACCAGGGTGTCGTGTTTTCGATCGTGCTGCCGTCTCCGACCGCGACGACCGACCAGAATGTGCTTTTCGCCAACGAGATTCTCAAGATGTACAAGGGGCTTCCGGAGTACTCGAACTCGTTTCAGGTCACCACGGCCAACTT
>CAZJLP010000055.1:25525-32029 GCA_964546955.1 uncultured Opitutaceae bacterium
GATTCTGAAGCCTTGGTCCGAGCGAAAGCGCCATGCGGTTGAGATCCAACAAGCGCTGCAGGAGCCGGCGGCACGCATCGCGGGCATCAACACCATCGTCAGCACACCGGAGCCGCTTCCGTCGGGCGGACAATACCAGATCGAGTTTGTGGTCCGCTCGACGGCCGACCACCGCGAGATGCTCGATTTCGCGACGCAGCTGGTGGCCTACGCCAACGGCGAAGCCAACCTGAATACCGGCGGTCCGCCCGTATTTTATTTTGCGAACACCGATCTGAACTTCGATCTTCCGCAGGTCGAAATCCAGATCGACAAGGACAAGATCGCCGCCATGGGATTGAACCTGAGCGATGTGGCCCGCGATTTGGGCTCCATGCTCGGCGGCGGATATGTCAATCGTTTCGTCAATGATGGACGAAGCTATCGCGTGATTCCCCAAGTCGAGCGCGGGCAGCGGTTGAATGCGGAGCAATTGCTGGCTTACCACGTTCGTGGTCCCAAGGGGCAGTTGATCCCGCTGTCGACGATTGCGACGTTGAAAGAAACCGTTCAGCCGAGAACGCTGAATCGCTTCCAGCAGTTGAACTCGTTCAAGATTTTTGGGGTCGGCCCCAGCCTGGACAACGCCTTGAGCAAGCTCGAGGCGAAAGCCAAGGAGATCCTGCCCCCGGATTACACGATCGACTACGGCGGCCAATCGCGACAGCTGCGTCACGAAGGCAAATCCCTCTTGCTGACCGGCGGTCTGGCGATGGTGCTGATCTTTCTCGTGCTCGCGGCGCAGTTCAACAGCTTCCGCGATCCGTTGATCGTGTTGCTGGGGTCCGTGCCTCTCGCGATCGTCGGCGCGCTGGTGCCGATCTTCATGTGGAAGACCTCGCTCAACATTTATTCGCAGATCGGACTGATCACGCTGGTCGGTTTGATCGCCAAGAACGGCATCCTGGTCGTCGAGTTTGCCAACAAACTTCAGGAGACGGGAGCCAGCAAGGTGGAGGCGGCTCGCAAAGCCGCGGCCATTCGGCTTCGTCCGGTGCTGATGACGTCTGGCGCGACGGTATTTGGGCATCTGATGCTCATCTTTGTGACGGGTCCAGGGGCCGCGGCCCGGAATAGCATCGGTTACGTGCTCGTGATCGGCATGGCGATCGGCACCGTCTTCACCCTCTATGTGGTTCCGGCCTTTTATATCCTGCTCGCAAAGGATCACAGTCACGATCGCGCGCCGGTGAAGACCGGTCCCCATGCGTCGATCCCGATGGCCGAGGCGGTCAAGTAAGTATTGGAAGACAGACTACACCTGTATGAACGCATCATTTCGTTTGATTGTGCGGCCGCTGGCCGCTCTCGCCGCCGCGGCGGCCGCATTCGGCTTCGCCGCCGGCAGCCAGGCGGCGCCCCCGCCGCCACGGCCGACTCCGGATGTTCCGGACAAGCTGGATTTGAAAATCGCGCTGACCTACGCGCTCGAGCATAACTATTCGATTCGTCAGGCCCGCGAGCGCATTCGCGAACAAGAGGGCGTGATCCTCGAGGTGAAGTCGCGGGCCCTGCCCAACGCGTCTCTGCAATCCTTCTATGGCAAGACGGACGAAGAGCTGGGCTCGGACCGGGGCCCCGGGGCGGGGAGCGATCAGAATTGGGAAATCACGCTGCAGGTGCGGCAATTGCTCTACTCGGGAGGAAGCGTGCGCTCCGCGCTGGACGCGCAAAAGGCGCTCCGCGAATCCGTGCTGCTCGACCTGAAGGGCACGATCAACGACGCGCTGCTCGAAGTCCGCACTCGATTCTATGGCGTGCTTCTCGGACGCGAACAGATCAAAGTGCAGGAAGCCAACGTGCAGCTGCTGCGCGAGCAACTGCAGATCGCGCGTAATCGATTCGAAGCCGGGTCCTCGTCGAATTTCGAAGTGCTCCGCGCAGAGGTGGCTGTGGCAAACGCGCAGCCCGCGCTGATTCGCGCGCGCAACGCGCTTCGCAACGCGGTGGAGGAACTGCGGCAGTCGCTGGGGTACCTCAATCCGCGCGTGGAGAGCCTGACCAAAGTGCCGGACTTCGTCGGGACATTAGAGTTTGAGCCGGTTTCTTACGATCTTTCGCAAGCCCTCGACTCGGCGCGGGCAAATCGGCCGGAGCTGAAGCGGTTGGGCAAGATCGAGGATGCCCGTGAAGCCGGTGTGCGAAACGCCAAATCGGGGTACCTGCCCGACTTGGCCGTGGTCGGTGGATATCAATTCCGTAAGAATAATTTCTCGGAAAGATTCGGCGATTCGGTCGACGGTTGGACGGCGGGGGTTCAGTCCAATTGGGCGATTTTTGACGGCCGCGCCACGCGCGGTCGCGTCGCCCAGGCGAGATCGCAATTGGAACAGGCGCGTTTGGCCACCTCCGAAGCTTTCCTTGGCGTCGAGGTCGAGGTGCGGCGCGCTCATTCGGCCCTGCAGGAAGCCGCCGAACTCGCGGGAGCCGCCCAGAAGGTGGTGGGACAAGCGGAAGAGGCGCTCCGCTTGGCCGACGCTCGCTATTCGGCCGGCACCGCCACTCAACTGGATGTCTTGGAAGCCCGGGTGGCATTGACCGAATCCCGGCTCAACCAGCTTCAAGCAAACTATAGCCACAACGTCGCGACCGCCGCGTTGAGGAAGGCGATGGGGCAGGGAGATCCTATGGTGTTCCTGCCTTTAGCAGGACCACGATCGGATCAGTTTGGAGTTTCCAGTTCGGAGTTGGATTGAGCTGCGGCTGATCCTGCCTTTTGCCCGGCTCAGCTAACCCCAAATACCAAACTTTAAACTTCAAACTCCTGCTGAATCCTGCCGCTGCGGCAGAATTCAGCCGGTTGGGCTCGCGATTTCGATGCAACTCGCGGAAGCTGACGGCGTCTTATTCCTCGTTCTCCATGCGAATAAAGCCCCTCCGTAGTGCGTTGGTCGGAGTAGCCGTTGTGGCCGTTCTGCTCCTGGCCCTGGTCGCTCTCGTGTTTTCATCGTCGGCTCAGACGTGGGCAGCCCGGAAGGTGCTGGCCGCTCAGCCGGACATGAAAGGGGAGGTTGGCCGGGTTTCGGCCGGTCTGCAAAAAGTCGAAGCGTCGCAGCTGCGCATCGAAAGACCGGGAATGATTCTCACGGCGCCCTCGGTGAAGGTGGAGCTCCCGGTGATGTCCGCGGCAGGGGAAAAGGTGGAAATTCGCCGGCTTGAGGCCAAAGGATGGGTGCTCGACCTCACCGCGCCAGTCCCGGTGGAGAAGAAGGGTTCATTTCATCGGGTCGATCCGGCAATCCGCGCGATGTCCACGCGCTTGGCGGCGCTGGGACTGGCTCAAGTGCCGATGGCTGCCGCGGTCGAGACGAAGGCGGACAAGTTGCTGCCGGTCGCGTTCGAGGGGATTTTCAGGCTGCTCAATTTACCCGTCGATTTTTCACTTAACGAAGCCGATGTCGCCGGCGAGATCATTTTCCCGACCGCGCCCGGCCAGCCCCCGGGCCGCGCTTTGCTGACGTTGACCGGGGGGCAATTGGGCTCTGGCAAGGAGGGCCGGTTTACGCTGTCGATCGACGCAAAGATGACCGGTGCCGCTGCGCCGGTGAGTCGCGTGAAATTGGAGGGGGTAATCGACGCCCGGATGGACACGCCGCGTTCGTTCCAGCAGCTCGCGATGCGCGCCGATATCGTGGCCACGGGTTCCAAGTTTCCGCAAGGTGCGCGTCTTTCGACGCACTCGCTGGCAACCCGCGATCCCCAGGCCGAGAACTACTCCTTCGAGTTGAAATCGCTCGCGGACGGTTCGCCTAAAACGCTGGTGGCTCTGAAGGCCGCGTATCCGGCCGGAGCCAAATCGGTCGGCGGCACCTGGGCGCTCGACCTGGCCAATTCGGACATTGCCGCCTTTACGCTCGGCCACACGCTGCCCGACTTCACCGCGGTGGGGGAGGGAAAGTTGACCGCCAATGCCTCCTTCGACGAAATGCAGGCTTCGGGGAAGCTGGCCGCCACGCTGGAAAACCTGAATAGTATTCGCCCCGAACTTACAGCGTTGGGTCGCTTGAAGCTGAACGCGGACTTCGATGTCGTGCAGCGCGGTGACGTGATACAAGTGAGCCGGCTCGGCACGGAGCTCGTCGGCGCCAGTCCGGTTGCATCGGTCGTGGCGCTCCAACCGATCGAATTCAACCCCCGCACGCGCGAGGTGAAGGCGAATGGAAGCGCGGACTTGTTGCGGATCCATTTACAAGGTGTACCGCTCGCCTGGGCCCAGCCCTTTTTGACCGGATATGAGATATCGGGGGGTGACGCGCGGGGCGATTTCATGCTCCGCAATCATGAAGGAGGAGTCACGCTGCGTCCCGCCGCTCCGTTCACCGTCACGAACTTGACCGTCTCCCAGAGCGGCACGCCCGTGGTTCGCGGTTTGGACATCGCGGCGAATGTGAGCGCGAACTATGCCCCGCAGGGGTGGCAAGCGGATGTGGGCGACCTCTCGGTTCGCGCGGGCGGCAGCACGTTGCTCACGCTGGCGGTCAAAGCGGCCCAGCCATCTGGAGAAGGTCAGCCCTTGAAGGCCACCGGCCACTACTCGGCCGATCTACCCGCATTGCTGGCACAACCGGTGGGAGCCGGTCTGGCCAAACTCTCGAAAGGTCGCGCTCATGGTTCCTTTTCCGCTGAAGTTCGCCCAACCCTGCAGAAACTCGGAGTCGCGGTGGAACTCAGCGATCTTGTCTCCGCCGCGCAACAGCCCCTGGCGAAGATATCGGCGAACGTCAGGGCCGATGTGCATCCGCAGGGAAGCATCTCGGCCGAGATTCCCATCGCGGTCGAGCACACGGGCCGAAAATCGGATGTTCTGCTGACCGCGACGATCAAGCCCGACGGCGCCCGACAATCGGTGGACGCGCAAATCGTAAGCAATGAACTTCACGTCCAGGATGTGCAGGGGCTCCTGGTCGTGATCGAGGGCACGCCGGAGGGGAAAACACCTCCCTCGAAGCCGCCGGAGAAAAAGCCAGCGAGCCCCGCGCAGCCTCCGCAAGGGCCGCCCCCTTCACCCGCGAAGGAAGTCCCGCCCTGGGACGCCTTTACCGGTCAGATCAAGCTGGCCATGAAGAAGCTCATTTATCCGCCCGATGTCGTAATGACGGACGTTGTCGGTGCGGTGAAGATTACGCCGGAAGCATTGGTGCTGGAAGAGATTCGGGCCATGGTCAGCCCGGAGAGTCAGGCGCGCATCGATGCCAACATCCGTTTCAATGCGACCCACGTGAATCGCTACAGCATTGGCGGCAACGTGAATGTGCCCGGTTTCAACCCGGCGCCCATTCTTCGGGCCGCGGCGCCGGACAAGGAGCCGACGGTAGATGGCATTTTTGACGTGACCGGACAGTTCACCGGCGTCGCGCCGACGACCGCGCAACTCGGCGAAGCGGTGACCGGATCGCTCAAACTGGCGGCCAAGAGCGGCACATTTCGCGCGCTCGCGCTCTCGCCCGAAAAGCACGCGATGATTCAGAAGATCGCGAATCCCGCGGTGAACGCGCTGCTGGGGATCATTGGCGACAAGGCGGGTTCGGGAGCAGCCTATGCGAAGCTGGCCCTGGATATCGCTCTCGCGACAAGCGCGATCAAATTTGACCAGCTGAATGCTGAATTGGTGAAGGACGGTCCGAACACCGCGATCAAGAACTTCACGCTGATCTCGCCTGAGTTGAGGATGGCGGGGGAGGGTTCAATCCAGTACCAGCCGGGCGTGGCAATTTACAAGCAGCCGCTGGTGGCTCAGATCAATTTGTTCGCTCAAGGCGGCCTGGGAGATGCCATGAAGAAGCTGGGGCTTCTCAAGCCGGAGGCCGACCCGCTGAATTACTTTCCGCTCAATTCGCCGGTGGTCCTTGAAGGCTCATTGGCAAAGATTACTTCCGACAAATTCGCGCAGCTGCTGCTCGAAAAATTGGCAGGCAGTTCAGTCGGCCGAGGGCTGGAGGGATTGCTGCGCGGCGATCGTTAAAGGGGCGGAGGTACGGTTGAGCCGCCTTGAACCCCCCAGCTTGACAGAGTCTGGGCCGCCTATTACCTCCAGGGCCCGAGATGGAGGCTGCTCTCGATCAACCTGTGCTGGTCCTCAATCGCCTTTGGCAGGCGGTTAACGTGATCGGCGCTCGCCGTGCCTTCGCGCTCTTGGCGCGTGGGCATGCTCATGTCGTTCATCATCATGATGAGGATTTTCGCGTCTTCTCGATGATGGATTGGATTGATTTTTCCCGCCACAATCCACCGCTCGCCGTCTTGGAAACGGTCCACACCCCGACCCGGACGATACGGCTGCCGCGGGTGATTCTGCTGACGTTTTTCGACAAATTGCCGTGTAAGGAACTGAAATTGACGCGAAATAACGTCTTTGAGAGAGACAAGAATCAGTGTCAGTACTGTTCAAAGGTCTTTCCGCGCGAGGAGCTTAACCTCGATCATGTCATTCCCCGCCACCACGGAGGAAAGACCACTTGGGAGAAT
>CAZJLP010000056.1:0-31678 GCA_964546955.1 uncultured Opitutaceae bacterium
GATCGAGTAAACCGAGTTCATCACCACCCCAAAAGCGAAAGCGAGCAAAGCGAGCGACCAACCACTCTGGACTTCGGTCGCAGCCTTCACGCAGCCGCCGATCGCGACCAGTTGAAGAACAATAATCCCTCCATTCAAGCGGTTCGGGATCCGCATAGCCGAGGATTGAGTCATCGCTGCAACAAAAGCCAAACCATTTGGAGTATAAATTCACCTTGTGCGTTCGATCTGCGACGTGATGATCCCCTGCGTGCCGACCGCGTCGATTCGTTTTTCCGAGGGCCGCCGAATGAAAGTGGCTTTGATCTCGCCCAAAGGCCCCCTTTACCGGCACCGAGGCGGAATCTGGAAGAAATCCCTCCGCTACCAGCCCCTGACGCTCACCACCCTTGCCGCGCTGGTACCGCCTGAACTGCCAACAGAGCTTCGGCTCATCGACGAAGGCATCGCGGATGTGCCGCTCGACCTCGATGCCGATCTGATTGGTCTCACCGTCATCACGGGAACCGCCATCCGCGCGTATGAGCTTGCGGACCATTTCCGAAAGCGCGGGATCACGGTGATATTGGGAGGCCCACACGTGACGCTTATACCCGAAGACGCGCAGCCTCATGCGGACGCGATCGTGGTGGGCTACGCCGAAGAATCGTGGCCTCAATTGCTGCGCGACTTCGCTGCGGGCGCGCTAGCGAGCCGTTACAACCAATTCCCCGGGCTCGAAATCGGCGGAAGACCTTTTCCCCGCCGGGACCTCTTGCCGAGCGCTCATTTTCTTACGAATAACGTTTTTGAGGCGACGCGCGGCTGTGTCCACAGCTGCGACTTTTGCGTCGTGCCGACCGCGTGGGGTCGCAAGCCCTTTCAAAAGCCAGTCGTCGAAGTGATTGCCGACATCCGGCAACACGGCGCGCGCAAGCTGATCTTCATCGATCTCAACCTCGTCGCGCACCGGGGCTATGCGCTGGAGCTCTTCAAAGCGTTGATTCCACTGAAGGTGGAATGGTACGGCTTGGCTACCGTGCTCCTGGCGAGCGACCCAGAACTGCTAGAGCTGTGTAGCCGCAGCGGGTGCCGAGGCCTTCTCATGGGACTGGAATCGATTTCACCCGCCAATCTCCGGCAAAATCACAAGAGCTTCAACTCGCCGGAAAACTACGGCCTCGTCGTTCAGCGCCTGCACGAACACGGAATCGCCCTCCAGGGATGTTTTGTCTTCGGTTTGGATGAGGACGAACCGGACGTCTTCCTAAAAACCGCCGAGTTCGCAGTCGCGGCTCAGATCGACCTGCCCCGCTTCGCCGTCGTGACTCCTTTTCCCAACACAGCGTTGTACAAACGGCTCGAAGCGGAGGGACGCATCCTGACAAAAAACTGGGAGTTATACGACGCGCAGCATGTTGTCTTTCGCCCGGCCCGCATGTCGGTCCAACAACTTCAAGAAGGGGTGGAAGCCGCGTGGAAATATGCCTACCGCTTTTCGTCGATCGCGCGCCGCATCCGCCGCTCCCCCGCCCCCTGGACGGTCAAACTCGGCACGAACCTGGGTTATCGCTTTTACGCACACAACCTGAGTCGTTTTTATAACTGCGATTGGATTATCGGCCGAGCGCCATCGGGCCAACCCGAGCCGTCGGCCGAACAGGCGGTGGCGAGTCCCACGCGATGAAAATCACGATCGTGCATCCCTGCATCGGGCGACATGCAGGCGATCGGAGTTATATTCGCACCTGGCAGATGGAGCCTTTGCCGGCGGCAACACTGGCCGGGCTGACTCCGGAGGAGGTCGAAGTTCGGTTTTACGACGACCGCATGGAGACAATCCCTTTCGACGAAAAGACGGACCTCGTGGCGATCAGCGTCGAGACCTATACCGCAAAGCGTGCCTACCAGATCGCGAGCGAATACCGGAAAAGGCGAGTCCCCGTCGTGATGGGAGGCTTTCACGCCTCGCTTTGCCCGGATGAAGTGGCGAAGCATGCCGAGGCCGTCGTATGCGGCGAAGCGGAAACGCTCTGGCCTGGGGTGGTCGACGATGCCCGTCACGGCCGCCTGGAAAAATTTTATCGCCAGGGAGAGCGCCCCTCCTTGTCGGGCTTGCGGCCGAACCGCGCCATTTTCGAGGGGAAACGTTATCTGCCGGTCGGTTTGGTCGAGGCGGGGCGCGGTTGTCATTTCAAGTGCGAGTTTTGCGCCGTCCAGACCGTCTTTTCCTCGTCGCAGACTCGCCGCCCGTATGACGAAATCCTGGCCGAACTCGCGCCGCTGAAGAACAAGCGAAAATTGTTTTTCTTCGTCGATGACAACATCACATCGAATCTCGCGCAGGCCAAAGAATTCTTCCGTGCCCTCATTCCCCTGCGGATAAAGTGGGTAAGCCAATCCAGCATCAACGCGGCCCACGACGACGAATTTCTCGACCTGCTGGTGCGCAGCGGTTGCCAGGGAGTGCTGATCGGCTTCGAAAGCCTGAATCCCGCCAACCTTCATGCGATGAACAAAACGTTCAATTCGGCGCGGGGTGGATTTCCGCAGGCGTTGGCTAACCTCCGCCGACATCGCATCCGCGTGTATGGCACTTTCATCTTTGGCTATGACGGCGACACGCCCGACAGTTTTGAACCGACGGTGCGCTTCGCGCAGGATCACGCCCTTTACATCGCCGCCTTCAACCATCTGACGCCCTTTCCGGGCACACCCCTCTATCAACGGCTGCGAAACGAAGGACGCCTGTTGTACGAGTCCTGGTGGCTCGACGAGCGTTACAGTTATAACCGAATTCCTTTCCAGCCACGAGGCATGACCCCGGAGCAGCTTCGCGTCAGCTGTCTTTCTGCCCGCCGACAATTTTACTCCTGGCCCAGCATCGTCCGACGCGGGTTCGACGAAGTAAATCGAAGCAACGGCTTTATGTGGCGAAATTTTTACCTGATCAATGCGATGCATCGCACCGATGTCAGTCAACGCGACCATTACCCGCTGGGAGACGAGTCATGGCAGGGCCCGCTGCTCACGGCGAATTGACCGTCACCCCTCCGCGACCGGTTCGCTTCGCGCTGGCCCGTCCAGAGATGGACTGCTCGATCCGCAGCTTGCTGCGGGACAACCCCCTGGGAGGCGCGATCCAGGTCTCGTTTGAACGCGAACCTGATTATTTTCACGGCGAGAACATCGTGGGAATCGACCGCACGGTGATCGCGATGCAGAACGAAACCGTCGTTTGCATGGGCAAATGTTCAACGCACGACCGATGGGTGAACGGCCGGGTCTTGCCGGTAGGATATTTGGGCGAATTGAGGCTGGATCGACGAGCGCAGGGGCGCTTCGACATCCTTCGCGCCGGGTACGACTTCTTTCGCGCCACACAATCGGAAAATCCAGCGGCTTGTTATTTCACCAGTATTGCGACCGACAATCTGCGCGCGCGCAGCCTGCTAGAACGGGGAGCGCGCGGATTGCCGCGGTATCGTTTCTTGACTGACTTTGTCACGCTGTTGATCCCGGTTCGCCGGAGGAGCCCGGCTTCCCTGCCGCACGGTTTGTGTCTCGCCTCCGGCAAGGATGTTCCCATCGAGCGTTTGGTCGCCTTTCTCAACGAGCAGGGCTCGCGGCACCTCTTGGCCACGGCGTGGAGTCCGGAGGTGTTGCTCGGCCTCGCCCGACACGGACTTCCGTCCGAGCGCATCGCAGTGATGCTCCACGGCAGCCGAATTGTCGCCTGCACTGGCGTATGGGACCAACGGTCCTTTCGCCAGACGGTGGTGCGGGGATATCGCCCTCTCCTCGCTCGTATCAGACCACTGCTAAATGTGGTCGCGCAACTGACCCGCACGGCGCGCCTGCCCGCGGTCGGCACGGTTGTACCGCAAGCTTTTCTCTCCCCTTTTGCCTGCGAGCCGGGCTTTGAAACAGCGATCCCCCCATTGATCGAGGCAGCCTTTGCCCTCGCGTCACCTCTCGGAGCCGAGCTGGTGACCTTGGGCTTGAACGCGTTGGATCCCCGACTGAAGTTGATTCGGCGACGGTATCGCCCTCGCGAATACCAGACGCGGCTCTATCAGGTTGGATGGGCCGAGACCTCCTCCACAGCACTCTTGCCGCCCGGCGGGCCTTACTTCCCGGAAATCTCGTTGTTATGATCGCTGATTCTCGAGCCGAGACCTGCGTCGCGCTGGAGCGGGCGGACCTCACGATGACTGTCCGCGACGAGCTGCTCGCGTTACTTAGCCTGCATTTTGACGGCGTGTCCGCGGAACAGTTCGAGCACGACCTCCAGGAAAAAAATTGGGTTATCCTGCTTCGACGCTCCGATCGGCTCGTCGGATTCACCACCCTCCTCGCCACGACATCGCAATCGGCCGGTAGCTCAATCACGGTCATCTATTCCGGCGACACCATCGTCGCGCCGGAAGCCTGGGATTCCACCGCGCTTGCCCGGACCTGGATTCACACCGTCAACCGTATTCGAGCGCCGTGGCCGGGCCGCCGCTGCTACTGGTTGCTTCTGTCCTCGGGTTTTCGCACTTACCGTTTTCTGCCGGTGTTCTGGCGGGAGTTCTATCCGCGATTTGACGCGCCGATGCCCCGGGCGACGGAAACCCTTCTCGCGCAGCTGGCGCGCGAACGATACGGGGATCAGTTCGACGCCCGCACTGGCCTCGTTCGTCTCCATCATCCTCAACGCCTGAAAGGACGACTGCGTGATGTTCCACCCGAGCGCACTGCTAATCCTCACATCGCGTTTTTTCTCGAGCGAAACCCGTTCCATTTCGCTGGCGACGAGCTGGTGTGTCTGACCGAGATCGCCGAGTACAATTTGACACGCGCCGGGCAACGCATGGTCGCTCGAGGATGAAACTAAGCGCTACATTGGCCAATGGAGCCTGGCTCGCTTTCTCCCTCGCCTCTTGGGAGCGGTTTCGCCGAGCTCTCGTCGCCCCGGAGTATACTCAACTCCGGCAGTTGCGTGGATTGCTGACGCGAGACGCAAACTGCGCTTACGGCCGCCGCCATGGATTCCGCGACCTCCGGACCTATGCCGAGTTTGCCCGACGGGTGCCGATCGTCACCTGTGACGATCTTCTGCCGTGGATCGAACGAATCAAACGCGGTGAGCAGAACGTCCTCTGCTCCGACCGCGTCACCCATCTCGTCCCGACCGGAGGATCGACCGGAGGCCGGAAACTCATCCCCTTTACCCGCGGCCTACAGGCGCAGTTCGATGCGGCCGTCGCTCCTTGGATGGTCGACCTCTGTCGGACCCATCCCTCGATTTCGCTGGGGCCGGCATATTGGTCGGTCAGCCCCGCGACGCGAGTACCGCAAACAGAGGCCTCTGCGCTCCCGATCGGCTTCGAGGACGACACGGCTTATCTTGGAGGCGCGAAACGCATCCTCGTCACCGCGGCAATGGCGGCGCCCTCGTCCCTGCGCGAGGTTGGGAACCTCGATCACTTCCGACGTCTCGCCTTGCTTCACCTACTGCGTTGTGAAGACTTGAGACTCATCTCTGTTTGGCATCCGTCGTTTCTCGGCCTTCTCCTCACCACGCTGACGACCCACTGGGACAGCCTTGTCGCGACGCTTAAGTCCGGAGGCTGCGGAGACATTCCCGGCCTGTCTCCGCAGACCGCGGCGCGAATCGCGATCCGTCCGCACCCACGCCGCGCCGTGCACCTCGCTTCGGTCGGACCTTCTCACCTTCAAACCATCTGGCCTAAACTTCGCGTGGTCAGCTGCTGGGGCGATGCTCATGCCGGCCTCGCTCTCGGCCAGCTGGCTCGACGTTTACCCCACGTCGCCATTCAGCCGAAAGGACTGCTCGCGACGGAAGGCGTCATAACGATTCCTTTTCGCGAAATGCATCCGGCGGCCCTGACCTCGCACTTCTTCGAATTTGTGGACGAGGATGGCAGGGTATGCCTCTTGCACGAATTAGAAACTTCCCGGGTTTACGAGGTCCTGCTGACAACTGCCGGCGGCCTGTGGCGGTATCGAATCGGCGACCGAGTGAAAGTTGACGGTTTCGTCGGCGCCACGCCCTCACTGCGCTTCGTCGGAAGGACGGAAGGGGGGAGCGATCGCTTCGGCGAGAAACTGACGGAAGCGTTCGTCGCGGATGTGTTCCGCCAACTATGGAGCGGGCAGACGAAAACGCCGCGATTTGCGATGCTTGCACCAGAGGAACATCAGGAAGACCGCTGGCGATACACACTCTACGTGGAAGGACCCGTCTCGCGGGACTTGGCCGAACGCCTGGATAAACAGCTCTGCGCCAATCCCCAATACGCTTATTGCCGTGCACTCGGCCAGTTGGACCCAGCGGCTCTTTTCACCGTTGATGAAGGCGCCGATGCTGTCTTCCTCCACGCTGAAGTCGAACGGGGTAGATGCCTCGGTGAAATTAAACCGACGGCTCTTTCAACAGCCTCGAACTGGTCGGAACGCTTTTCAAACCACGCCTCTACAAACCCTTGAAACATAAAGCGTCCCTGGCCCGCCTTGGTTTCATCCTTTGCTCGGGAAGGAAAGGCTTCCATTCCGCCGGTCCCCCTACGGGCACCGAGCTCCCTGGCGCGCCCTAACGCACGTCTTCCAGCCACAATACTTCGCACGCGCCTTTGCCGCCGTCGGTTCGAGTGAGGGAGCTTCGCCAAACGTAGCCGTTGTGACCATCGACCTGGACAAGGTAGCCGGCGAGGTGGACCAATTCATCGGGCCTCTTCGCTCGCAAGCGATCGAGCACGGACGAATCGCGTGGGATGACATGGATGTTCGCCACGCAAGCCTGCAATTTCTGCGCATCGTAGCGCTGATCTGTCTCCCATTGGATATAGCGCCAGCTGTGGTCCCATTTGAACTCTTTCCAATGAGAAGCCATCCAGCCCCAGGCCACCGCGATGTCGATCGGCGACAGCGGCGCTTCGCGATCGGTGTATGCTTTTCTAGAAATCAGCGTCACAGTAGCCTCGAACTTGGCCAAGGCCGCGACGGTGGACCCATTGCGGCGCCAGGACGGAACGCGGCAGGCAGATTGGCGCGGCTCCGACGCGGCCGAGCCCAGGCGAGACACCGACAGCGGCGGCGGCAGAGTTCCCTCGAAACGAGGCCGATGCTGCTGCCAGCGGGCGAAAGAAATCCCAGCGCCCACCAGTAGTAAAATTACGAAAAGCGATTTCACGCGCGTCCTGTCTGTTCGATTCAACAGCGTCACAGCGTCCCCGAAGGTGGAGAGAAAACTCGCCTTGATCCTTTTCCAGAACCCACCGCGCCGGCCCCCCTCTAACCCCCTCGTAAAACGAAAGTAATCCCGTTCGACCCACGTCGCCCGGGCAATGTTGCTATCGACAATTTGCCCAAATTCCCCTGTGATTTATCCCTCCATCTCGCTAACATGAAACACATTGCCAGCTTCGCTCTCGCCTCGCTCTTCGTACTGTCTACGTCCGCACTCCTCGCCCAACGGGTCGCGACGCCCGAACCCGAGGCCGCAGCGGAGAAGGCTTTGCCCAGCATCCCAGGGGTCACATTTATCCAGGGTCCGTCCAAGGTAAAATTGGGCTCCGTGGCCGAAATCAACCTGCCCAAAGGCTATTCGTTTGTCGGACCCGAGTCCCTCGACAAGTTTTTTGAAGCCACGCAAAACTTTCGCTCGGGAGACGAAGTCGGCGTGGTGATCGCGAAAGCGGGCGCGATGTACTTCCGGTATGAGGATGTTGGTTACGTCAAAGACGACGACAAAAAAGAACTCGATGCGGACAAGCTCTACAAGACGATGGAGGAAGGCCAGGAATCCTCGAACGCCGAGCGCAAGAAACGCGGCTGGGACCAGATGAAGCTCGAGGGTTGGGCGCGGAAGCCTTACTACGACGAAAAGACGAACCACCTCAAATGGGCCTTCAAAATTTCGTCATCGGAGGACAAACATCAGTCCATTTGGACGAACGAGCACGTGCGTCTTCTCGGCCGCGGCGGCGTGATGAAAATCACTCTCGCGAGCGACTTGGGCTCTTTTCCCGCCATGTCCGCCGAAGCCGATCAACTCCTGACCGGCTTCAGTTATCTTCAGGGTCAAAAATACGCCGAGTTTCGCCAGGGCGATAAAGTTGCGCAGTATGGTTTGGCGGCGCTCGTAGTCGGCGGGGCGGGCGTGGCCGCGGCGAAGATGGGGCTTTTCGCGAAACTGGGCGTGTGGATCGCCAAGCTGGGGAAGCTGGCCGTGGTCGGGGCCATCGCCATCGTCGCCATCATCGCCAAGTTCTTCAAAAAACTCACCGGACGCGAATAGTCGTTTCCCCTGCTGAATGTCAGACTGGTGGCCTCTCGCCGCAGCGTTTTGGGGATGGTTTTTCTTCGATTTTCTGCGCGCGGCCAATCGCGGGCGATTTTTGTTTAGCTCGTGGCGCGGCGGTGCTCGAGTGGCCGTGCAACATGGTTTGCTTCGGGTCCACCTGCCCACGCCATTGGCCTGGCAGGTGGAAGTAGACGACGCCCCCTTTTCATTTTCCCCCCAAGGCGTGACCAACCTGCCTTCGGGTTCGGCGGGCCGGCCCGGTCCCAACCCGGAGCGTCTCCAATCGTGGAGATGGGAGGAGATCGATAACGTAGCCGAACGCGGGGGCGCCATTTTCATCAACGGAAAACGGTTCTGCCCGCGCACGAATTTTGCCCGGGCTGACACGTTCCGAGCCTGGGTAGCGCGGTTGAAGCAACAGCCCGAGACGGAGCGCTCGGCTCTCCTTCGGGCGGCAATTGCGGTGTGGTTCCGTCCGACAGCATTGTGCCGAGAGATCGCCCGCTTTCGCGGACGCACGCGGCTGCTCGCCGCCATCAATACGATCGCCGCCCTCTTCGCCTTGAGCGGCACGGTGTATCTGGTTTGGGGCAGCGCCCTCGGTCTCGCGGCTCGCTGGTCGGCCTGGGTCGACCGCTCGTGGCCGATACTCGCCGCCGAGTACGGTCTCCTTCACGCGGCGGCCCTCGTGCTGGCGTGGCGAACGCATCGCCGCTTGTCTCCGTCGAAAAGCGAGGAACGCCTCAACACGATGCTCACCGCATTTCTCCTGCCGCCGTTCGCGCTGCGCCTCCGCGGGACGGTTGCAGCGGACACATTCACCGCGTTTCATCCCCTCACGTGGCTCTTGGCGGCGGTTAAGGGCGATGCGCGAACGCGCTATCTTCGGCAATTGGTCGCAGACTTGCGCTGGCCCGCCCTGCCCGCGCGCCAGCCCGCGACTGAGTTACCCCTTTCGATTGCGGCGTGGATGCGTCTCGAAATGGAGGCCCAGGTATCCCGCCTGTTAACGCGGGCTGGAATTTCCATCGAGGATCTCCTGGCTGCGCCAAAGCCGGACGGCTCCGCCAGCTGCCAATATTGTCCCCGCTGCGGCTCTCAATTCGTGTCCGGTCCCAGGGCCTGCCCCCGCGGCATTCCGCTTCGAGCCTTAGAGCGTGTACGGGAACACGCTCTAAAATAAGAGCCTCTGAAAAACGCGGTAACCGAGACAACCGGCGGAGCCCTCCGTGCCCGGCGGGCTTCAGAGTTTACCCAACCTCTCTGATACAACGGGAGGATAACGCGTTTGGTCAGCCGGCGACGACATCGGCTCGACACCGAAATCGCCGCCGGGCGCAGCCTGACTATCCTTGTCATACCGCCGCGGCCCTGAAAACCTCCCGTCCCCATGACAAGCGGTAGCGATCCGGTTCCTGTCGGTTTTATTGTCCTGGAGATGCTTCCTGGCCTGATCGCGCTTTGGTTCGTCCAGTTCAGCGGGAGAGCGAAAAGGGCGAAACAAAGCGATAGTCCCTTGGCTCCTTGGGATATCTCTTTTACCAGCTTCTTCATCGGAGTCCTCTGCGTTCTGATGTCCGGTATGGTCGCCGGCGGAGCGCTCCAGATTGCGGTTCTCCTCTTTCCTTCGATCTCGAAGGACGAGTCCTGGCAAATGATTACCAGCCTCGGGATCCTGCACTCGTGCTTCATCGGAGGGGCTTTGCTCGCCCGGAGCCTGATGCGGTCCGCCCCCGACTGGCTGGGCGAACGGCAGACTCAAGCGGCAGCGCCCCCGCCAGCCCTGTTCAAGGGCTCAACGCTCTTCGCCGGTATAGTGGTATTTTTCATCACGTTGACTGTCGTGCACCCGCTCAATCAGCTTTCGAACGCGGTTTTGCTGCACCTTGGGTTGCCCACGACGATACAGGACCAGGTGCAGTTCCTGCACACGGCACAATCGCCGATCGCGCTTGTCCTCTTTGCCTCGTTCGCGGTCGTGCTGGCGCCGATTAGCGAGGAACTTATTTTCCGCGGCGGTCTGTTCCGCTATCTGCGCACCCGCGTCCCTCGGTGGGTGGCTTTGCTACTCCCGGCGGTGATTTTCGCCGGGCCGCACGTAAACTCGCAAACGCTTCACGGACTGAACTCCGTCCTTCCGCTGATCGGCCTGGCCGTGGTGTTCTCCTTGGCCTACGAGCGGACCGGGCGGATCGCGGTCCCGATTATCGCTCACGCCCTTTTCAATCTTCACACCGTCGTGCTTGTCCTTCTGGGAGTCGCCGGATGAGCTGATCCCATGTCACCGTTCAGCCATCAGCCGAATCAGACGGTCGCTGCGCTCGGCGAAACGGGTCTGATTCGCGCGATCCGCACCTGGCTCGGCTCCTCGTGCCCGCCGTCTCCGCTTGGAATCGGCGACGATTGCGCTGTGCTGCCCGCCTTTCGCGGCGCCGGCCAGCAGGCCCTCACGGTCGATCCCGTTGTCTATGGCCGCCATTTCGACGATAGCCTACGCCCCGAGGCAGTGGGGCAAAAGCTGCTCAAGCGCAATCTGAGCGACCTCGCGGCGATGGGAGCGAAGCCGACCTGCGCCGTCGTCGCGCTGCTCGTCGACCACCGCCTCAAGCTGACTTGGCTGGAGCGCTTCTACCGCGGGCTGGCCGCTTGCGCGCGGCAGTACCGGGTATCGATCGTCGGCGGCGACGTGGCACAAGCCGACGGACTACTCGCCGCGAGCCTCACTTTGCTGGGACGGTCGGCCGCCGGACGGATGGTGACTCGCTCCGGCGCGGCCATCGGCGACTGGATCTACGTGACGGGAAAGCTGGGGGGCAGTTTGAAAAGTCATCACTTTCGCTTCATTCCCCGGCTGGAGGAAGGAGCCTGGCTGGCGACACGGAAGGAAGTCCGCGCGATGATCGACTTGAGCGACGGATTGGCGAAGGACCTCCATTCGCTCGTTCCGAAGGGAGCCCGGCCCGCGATTGTCGCGGCCCGCGTGCCAATCAGTCCCGCCGCAAAACAGCTATCCCGCCAAACCAACCGCCCTTCCCTCGAGCACGCGGCGAGCGACGGAGAAGATTACGAATTGCTGTTTGTCGTGGCGAAAGACGCGGATCGGGCTGCTTTCGAACGCGCTTGGAAAAAGCGCTTCCCTCTCCTGCTGACCTGCATTGGTCGTTTCGTTAAGCGAGGAGAGTTGACAACCGATACGGTCGACTTGTCGGCGTACCATGGATACGAGCATCTTCGCTGAACTTCGAAGCGGCGCCACCGCCTCCTCGGCCGAGGAAATGCGCTCCCTGGCGGGGACCCTGGCTCGCGCGCTGCCTGAAGATGCGACCCTGGCGCTGCACGGCGACCTGGGCGTGGGCAAGACGACGTTCGTGCAGGGCCTCGCTCTCGGTTTCGGAATTCAGGAACCGGTCACAAGCCCCACCTTCACGATTTTTCATCTCTATCGGCCAGCCGCCTCTGCGGCCTCAATGCCGGAAAACCGTCGCCCCACGCTCCTCCACCTCGACGCCTATCGGCTCGAAAACGAAAAGCAGGTCGACGCCCTCATGCTGGAGGATTTTCTCGTTCCCCCTTTTTGCCTCGCGGTCGAATGGCCGGAACGAATACCGGCTTGGATCCCTCCCACCGCGCTGCACCTCGAACTGTCCATCGTCGCCGACGGAAAACACCGCGTTCAGCTGCGCGACAACTGAACGCGGTGTTTGGAGTTACTGGTTTGGAGTTGGTCGATCGGCAATCGAGAACGACTTATCTCCCGGGGGCTGCATGCGAGCAGAGTTAATGGGCGTCCACTCGGGACGCCCTACAACTCCAAACCAGAAACTCCAGCGTCGCCTAGCGCTGTTAGTCGACTTTGGCCGGGGTTGCCGTCGCATCTGCTGCATCGGCCGGATCGGCAACGAGGGGCGGAGCGGTCTCGGTCGACATCGGGGCCGTCGTGTTCGACGAGCCATCGGCCGCGGGAGCACTTTCGCCAGCGGGAGCCGGGAAGTTTTCCGGGTCGTGATCGTATTTCTCGACTTCCTGTTTCCGCGCCTCGGTCATGGCCGGCGGCGCGAACAAACTGCCATCGATGAACTCGGTGACGTAACCCTCTGTCACGAGCCAGCGCAGATCGCCGTTGAGGCGATTGAGTTTGGCTTGGTCTTCCGGCGACAACGCGGTCGCAGCCGCCAATGAAATCGGAGGCATCGAGCCGGACGTGGGAATGGGCGAAACGGTCGCACCGGCAGGAGCAGCCGGCGACACGGGAGGCTGGATCCCCAGGAACTTGACGGGCAGCTCGCTCGCCTTGACCATCGGGTTGGCTTCGATGAAGGAGATCAGAGCGCCGATGCTGTCGGAGAACGTCTGGCCCGGCACCCGGAATTTGCGCTTCACCGCGCAAACATACGAGACGCCCTTGGATCCCTTTTTGAAGATCGTGAATCCTTCGCGCCGAAGACGACCGCGCAACGCGTTAGCCGTATCGAGCGGGAAGCGGCGCTGGCGCTCGAGGGCGCCTTCAATCCCGCGGCGGATTTCGCCCGGAGGAAGCTGTTCGAGCGCTTTGCCGTGGAAACGAGCGGAATCGACGAGCTTGACGACCTTGTCGCGCGCATGCGTCAGCAGGTAATTCTTCGCTTCTTCCACCGCGTCGAAAGTCGGGGCGGTCGCCCCTTCGGCCGGCGGCGTGAACTTCCACGTGAACCGCGTGGTCTTTTTCATCTTTTCCAACCACTGCGTCGCGACCTCGGCGTCCCGCATCGTCTCAATCCGCGAGCGGAACGTATCGAACGGCATCCGCGTGATCTTCGCGTTGTAATGCTGCTGGATAATTTGGTTGTAGCGGTGGTAATTCGGCGGCCCGAGCAGTTCGCCGGTGATGCCGCAACGATTGATGACCTGAAAATTGCCCTTGGGCGGTTCAACCTCCACCTCGGCTGAGTCAAAGAACTGCGCGAGATGTTTGCTCATCACGTGAGCGATCGCGGTTTCTTCGCTTTCGAACGGAAGCCCGTCCGGCAGCGAAATCGCGAGGGGGGCCGGCTTGCCAGCCTGTGCGGGCACGCCATCGGGTGTAGCGCTCGTGCCGGCATCCTCCGACGCTTTGCGCTGGATCACGGCCACGAAGCGGTCGTTCTTCCCAATGATGACACGCGCGATTTCGAACAGCTCGTAGGTGCGGCACGAAGTGCGGATCGCCTTCGCCAAAGCGGTGAAGCCAACATCCTCAGGATAAAACGTGATGTTGAAATAGGGGCTGATGTACGGACCGCGGTCCGCGTTGTTGTCGCGCGAACCAAAACGGCCGCCGCCGCGAAAATCGCCGCGTTCGCCACCGCCGCCACTGCCTCCGTCACGGCGAGGACCGCCGCGGAAATCCCTCCGCGGGCCGCGAAACTCAGAGCCGCCCCCGCCACCGCCATCCCGTCCATCGCGCGCCACGGGCGCAGCCGCACCACCCTGCCCTGCGCCAGCCCCACCATCGGTGGGGCCTCCATCGGCGCCCGCAGGACGGCGAAAGCCGCGTCGATCGCGCTTCGCTTCCGACGGCGCACCGCCGCCGGAATCGCGCCGAGGTTCTCCCTCGCGGCGGGGACGATCGTCGCGACGCGGCTCACGCGCGCTCGTCTTGTCCTGAGTCCACTGGGTGCCGAAGCTGAACCCTTGGAGCTGCGTCAGATCGATTTTGTTGAAATCCTTTTCAGGATTTTCGGTGGAGGCTTGATCGTCCATGACTACGTTAACAGAGAGGGCCTGTGGCCCTCGGATGATATTGGCAGGGTGTTCGCCTAGGGGAAGGGGTATTGGCGAGGCGGGCAAGTCTTTACGCAGGTGGTCAGCTGGCAAGCGTGATTTCGCGCGTCTTTGTTCACAAATAAGTTACAACACCCCAACTGGGGTGGACGCCGCGACCAACCTCGGTGATTTTTGCGTGCCCAGGCGGAGAAGGCATTGAAACGTCCACACCGCACTCGCTCGGTTGTGTAACGCCATTTCGCATCGAGCACTTAGCTCCGCGGCGGAGAGTCGCGTAGCCCGTGTGGCCGACATCTTGAACTCAAACATAAAGGTTACCGAAGGTGGAACTGCGGTTGCTTTCTCCTCGGTTGTTTGCCCGCCTTACAAATCAGTGAATGGTGCTCAGGAAGGGACTCGAACCCTTACGCCTTACGGCACACGCCCCTCAAACGTGTGTGTCTACCAATTCCACCACCTGAGCGTTTTCCAGTCGTGGAACGCGGACTAAGAGCCATCGACCAAGTGTTGTAAAGCCCGGAAATTACGAATTCAGAAAATCGGTTTTGACCCCCCGGCCACCTGCGTAAATGTGGGCTTCCCGCACCGGCCCATGACGCACGACGAGATCAAACGCGCCCTCCTGGCCTCCTACGAAACCGACGGGGGCATCAACCACCTCGATGGCATCAATCTGCCGTCGCAGGAATCGGTCAATCAACTCGCGCGCGATTTCATGCATCTGCTTTTCCCGGGCTACTTTGAGGAAAGCTGCCTGACCAAACAGGACATTCCGGCCATGCTCGATCGGCAGCTGCTCCAGATCGAAAAACGCCTGGCTGAGGAGCTTGAGAAAAGCCTGCGGTTTGCCCGGACCGCGGAACCCGCCGCCGAGGCCCGTCGTATCGCCGCCGATCTGCTCGGCCAGATTCCAGCTCTGCGGCGCATCTTACAAACCGATGTCACGGCCGCCTATCAGGGCGATCCTGCCGCGCGCAGCGTGGAAGAAATTATCGTGGCCTACCCTTGCGTCCTGGTCATTTCGCTCCAGCGCCTCGCTCATCTGCTCTACCAGCTCGACGTTCCCCTGTTGCCGCGGATGCTGACGGAGTATGCCCACGAACGCACGGGCTGCGACCTCCATCCGGGAGCGGAGATCGGGTCCCACTTCTTCATCGATCATTGCACGGGAGTCGTGATCGGCGAAACCGCGCGCATCGGAAACCATGTCAAAATTTACCAAGGGGTCACCCTCGGCGCCAAGTCGTTCGTGACCGATGACAAGGGCCACCCGGTCAAGGGCGTCAAACGCCATCCGCAATTGAACGACGGCGTGATCGTCTACCCCGGCGCCACGATTCTCGGGGGCGACACGGTGATCGGCGAAAACTCAATCGTGGGTTCGAACGTTTGGCTGATGCAGTCGATGCCACCCAACAGCATCGCCTACTACCAGGGCGACTCCGCCTCGATCATCCGACCGCGAAAGAAAAAGGAAGCTCTCCTCGAGGAGTTCAGCGACTGGGTGATTTGATCCCGCAAGCGCGGAACCAAACGAGTTTGTAGTTGCAGGGTTCGACGTGGACTCCCGCAAGCGCGGGATTGGTCGACGTCAGTGTCGGTCGTAATCGGCGTCGAGCAGCGCGCTCGCCCGTTCGACGAGCTCAGAGTCCCGAGCGAGGTCGAGGGAGAGATCGCGCTCCACCTCCAAACCAACGAAGCTGGCTGCGGATACCGGGATAGATCCGACCTACAGCAACGCCGGCCCGTGGCCATGACCGAGCGTCACCTTCTTTCCGCGCTCCAGCGCGGCCCGCAGAAACTTTCGGGCGTCGGCAATCGCATCGACCAGCGCCGCTCCCTGTGCCAGGCGCGTCGCGATCGCGGAAGCGAGGACGCAACCTGTCCCATGGGTATTTTTCGTTTCGATACGTCGCGCCCGAAACGATTCCATGACCCCGTCCGCGGCGACCAATACATCGCGCAGCTCATTTCCAGGCGCGTGCCCGCCTTTGATCAGCACTGCGCGGCACCCCGCGCTCAGGATCAGATGCGCGGCGCGCTCGGCGTCGCCATAGTTGCGGATGCGGGTACCCGAAAGGATCTCGGCCTCCGGCCAATTCGGTGTGACCAGCGCAGCGCCGGGAAAAAGCACGTCCCTCAGCGCCCGCACTCCGTCGGGCGCGAGAAATTCAGCTCCACTTGTGGATCGGATGACGGGATCGATCACCAACGAGATCGCCGAACTTTCCTTGAGCGCAGCGCCGATCGCCGTGATCGCGGCCGCGGTTGGAATCAGTCCCGTTTTGATCGCCTTGATCGGAAGGTCCGCGAGTAGCGCGTTTATTTGGGCGGCGATCAGGCGGGGAGCCACCGGCTGCCAGTCCACGACACCTCGGGTATTCTGGGCGGTGACCGCCGTGATCGCCGTCACGGCAAAGCCGCCCAAGGCGTGAATCGTGCGACAATCGGCCTGCACGCCCGCGCCTCCCCCGCTGTCCGAGCCAGCAATCGTCAGCACGCAGCACGGGGTCATCGCGGGGCGGGCATCGCTCAAGGGGCGGTGGACGCCGACACGGGAAACGCCGGGGAGCGGCTCGGCACCCAGGCCTTATAGCCGCCGCGGAGGCTCGCCGCGTGTGTGAAACCATACATGCGGCGCAAAGCGTCCGCGCCGCGGAGACTGCGTTTGCCCGAGGCGCAATAGACGACGGTCGGAGCGCTCGCATCCAGCGCGGCTACGAGCGCACTGGCTTCGCCTTTTTCCAGCAGGCCGATTGGAATGTGGATCGAGGGAAGGATCGCGCCCAGCTCTCTCTCCCAGTCCTCGCGTACATCGACCAATTGCGGCATCTTCCCGGCAGCGAACGCCGAGGAAAGCGTTTCAACATCCGTCTCCCGCTCGGTCGGCGCGATCAAGGGAACGTCGCAAGTCTCGCCGTAACCTTCAGGGGGAAGCTCGCGGATCGAATGACTGCGCGGGTCCGTGGTGAAGGAGATCACCTGCGAGTTCATCGTAAGCGCGTTGAAAAGCCAGAGACGGCCGCAAAGAGGCTCCCCGATCCCGGCCAACACTTTGATCGCTTCCGTCGCCTGCACGGTGCCCACGATGCCGGGCAGCGCGCCGAGCACGCCGGCTTCGGCGCAGTTCGGGACCGTGCCAGGCTCCGGGGGCTCGGAAAAGAGACAGCGGTACGTCGGGCCGCCTTGCCAATTGAACACGCTAGCCTGTCCCTCGAATCCGTGGATCGCTCCGTAAACCAGCGTCTTACCGGCGAGAACGCAGGCATCGTTCAGCAAATAGCGCGTCCCAAAATTGTCCGACCCGTCCACCACGAGATCGCAGCCGCCGACCAGATCGAGCACGTTCGCATGACTGACGCGCTCGGCCCGCGTCACGATTTCGATCAAGGGGTTGAGACCACCCAGGCGGCGCGCCGCCGCCTCCACCTTGAGCTGGCCCGCGTCCGACTCCACGTAGAGGACCTGTCTTTGAAGGTTGGATACGTCCACGCGGTCGGGATCCACCAGCACCAGCCGGCCCACACCGGCCGCCGCCAGATAAAGCGCGGCGGGACACCCCAGCCCGCCCACACCGACCACGAGCACGGTGGCGCGTTTCAGCCTGGCCTGAGCTTCGGGACCGAAGCCGGTCAGAGAGAGGTGCCGCTGATAGCGAGCGATTTCTTGCCGTGTGAATTCCATACTTATGCGGTGACAAAAGCAGCCTGCCCGTCGTAGGTCGGATCCCAGTCCTTCCAGACGGGTTCATAACCTTGTGCGCGCAGGAAAGCCGCCACTTCCGCCGGGCTTCGAGCGTCGTCGATCTCAAATTGTTCCAGGGAATCGGGAGCGCTGGTATAACCCCCGGGATTCGTTTTCGAGCCGGCACTCATCGTGGTGAAGCCGAGTCGGAAGCCGTGATTTCGGAAAGATTGACCCTCACGAGTGGAGAGGGACAACTCGACTTCCTGGCTGAACAACCTGAAGGCGCACGCCGTTTGCACCAAGTCGCGCTCGGCGAAAGGCGCGACAGCGATGTCCTTGCCCTCGTGCGGGCGCAGCCGGGGGAAAGAAATGCTGTAACGGGTCTTCCAATACCGCTTCTCGAGGTACCGCAGATGCAAGCCGACGAACCAGGCATCTGTCCGCCAGTCGGAAAGACCGAACAAGGCGCCTAGCCCAATTTTCTTGATTCCCGCGCGTCCAAGACGATCGGGTGTCTCCAGGCGATAGGCCATGTCGGCCTTGGGCCCGCTGAGATGATGCTTGGGGTACGTCGCTCCATCGTAGGTTTCCTGATAAACCAGCACCGCGCTCAGCCCCTCGTCGATCAGCGACGCATAGTCGGCCTGGTCCAGCGGCTGCACCTCGATCGACAAGTGGGCAAATTTCGGCCGCAACAACCGCAACGCGTTCGCGAGGTACTTGCGCCCCACCCGTCCCGTCTCTCCGGTCACGAGAAGGATATGCTCGAATCCGTGCCCGCGCAGCACCTCCGCATCCGCCAAAATCTCGGCATCGTTGAGCACTTTCCGCGGAATCCGGTTCTGCGCGCTGAAACCGCAGTACGTGCACACATTCGCGCAGACATTGGAAAGATACATCGGCGCATACAGCTGCATGGTGCGGCCGAAACGCTCCACGGTGAGCCGGTGACTCAGCTGGGCCATCTCCTCGAGGAAGGGCGCCGCGGCAGGAGAAAGCAATGCCTGCAGATCGTCGAGCGACAGCCCCGATCTCACACGCCCCAGCGCGCGGCGCACGTCGGCGGAAGTTTTCCCAGCGATAGCGCCCGCCATCGCCGCAAAGTCGTGCGTTTTCCAGGTGTCGAGGAAGGTGCTCATCAAACGAAGATCGAAGTGGAATCGGTAGGTAGGGCGAGGCGTCCCGACTCGCCGCGCTTGGCTCCGACCGTGATTCGCCGCGGATACCGCTGAGATCGGTGACAGCTCAGGGGCGCAAACTGGGTCGAAACCACCCACGGCGAGTGGAGGACGCCTCGCCCTATCAGAGATCCGCAGTGCCCGGGAATCTTCATGCGCTCAAAAACGAGGTCAGCGGCGAGGTCGCCTTGGCTGTGGGTTTGCTCGAACGCGCCGCCAGGCCCGCCTCGAACGCGAGCCGGCCGGCGTTGACTGCATGCCTGAACGCGAGGCCCATGGCCACCGGGTCGCCCGCGGCCGCGATCGCCGTGTTCACCAAAACCGCGTCCGCTCCCATCTCCAAAGCGGCGGCGGCATGCGACGGAGCGCCGAGCCCCGCATCGACGACCACCGGGACATTGCTCTGGGCGATAATGATCTCCAAGAAGGCGCGCGTCTCCAGCCCCCGATTGCTTCCGATCGGTGCGCCGAGCGGCATGACCGCGGCCGCTCCCGCCTCCTCGAGCTGCTTGCAGAGCACGGGATCGGCATGAATGTAGGGAAGGACGACAAAACCGCGTTTCGCCAGCTCTTGCGTCGCCTTCAACGTCTCAACGGCGTCCGGCATCAAATACTTGGGGTCCGGATGTATCTCGAGCTTCAACCAGTCGGTCTCCAAGGCTTCCCGCGCCAACTCGGCGGCCAGGATCGCCTCGCGCGCATCGCGCACTCCGGACGTGTTCGGCAACAGACGGCAGCGGGAACGATCCAAATGGGAAACAAGATCCTCTTCCGCTCCCTCCATGCGCACGCGGCGCAGGGCGACGGTCACGAGCTCGGCGCCGGAAGCAGCGATGCTCTCCGCCATGACCGCGCCAGACGCGTACTTGCCGGTCCCCAGAAAAAGACGGGAAGCGAGCTCGACTCCGGCGATGACAAGGGGACTCGTATTCATAAATATGTGACAACCGTGCGTCCGTCGTTCCAGGCCTCGGCCAGCGCGCGGAAATTTGCCTGGACGCGATTCCCGCGGAAAAGCGCGGACGAAACCGCGGCGCCGGCCGCCCCGAGCGCACGAATGGCGGGGAGATCGCGGGCCTCCACCCCGCCGATCACCCACGCTGGCAGGCGGCCGAGCCGCGCGAGCAGCGCCCCCACCCCCTCCGCTCCCAGCACGGGCGCGAGGTTTTTTTTGTTGCGCGTGAAACGCCAAGGACCCACGCCGACGTAATCCAGGCAACCCGCCGCCACGGCACGCTCCGCGTCCTCGACGTTGTTGACCGTCCCGCCGACGATTCGCCCCGGTCCGAGGCGGTCCCGCGCCGCGGTCCAGTCGAGGTCGTGTTTGCCGAGGTGCACGCCGTCGGCTCCGCAGCTCAGCGCCACGTCCACGTTGTCGTTGACGACGCAAGCCGCCCCGTGCGAACGACACACGGACACCACCTCGCGAGCAGTCTCGACCCACCGGGCAGATTCCGCATTTTTCATCCGGAACTGTATCCAGCGGGCCCCGGCGCCACAAAGCTGCTCGGCCTGCTCGGCATGCGACAGCTCCAGGCCATCCTGGGTAATGCACAGGAGAGAGTGTGCCGTCAGGGGTTCAGTGGACATGGCACGAAAGCGAGTGTTGCAAGGCACCAAAAGCGCGCCGCGGATCCGGCGACCGCCACACGCCGCCGAGCACGGCCACGCCATCGAACCCGAGTTCGTGACAGAGGGAGGCGTTTTCGGCCATCACTCCCCCGAGAGCGATGACAGCCGTGCGACGCTCCGCCGCGTTTCGGTGGACGAGCACGGACTTGAGATCGGAAAACGATTCCTTGGGGGCGTAGCCCGGTTTCGAAATCGAGGGGAAAACGGGACTGAGAAAGACAGAGTCGTAACATCCGAGCGCCGCCTCCACCTGCCGCACCGTGTGGCACGACCGGCTGGTAAAATCGCGGCGCAGCCGTGGAGCGTCGGGAGCGGTTTCGCCGTCTCGCCAATGGCGGCCGCCGAGACGCAGCGTTTCGACCAAGTCGTGATGATCGTGGAGGATGAGGCGCGAGTGCCACTGCGGAGGCACCTCGGCAATCCACGCCCTGACCTGCCCGGAGGTCCAGTCCGGCTTGCGCACATGATAACGTTCGAGGCCCGCCGCGAAAAACTCCGCGACCAGCGCGGTTTCACGCGGGTCGGCGGCTGCAGGCGAAATGACGACGAGTTTCATGCGGCCGGAATCGCTATCCCCCTTGCGTGGCCTGGATGATCAAAACCTTGTCCCCTTCCGCCAGCCCGCGAACCGTCCAGTCGCGGCGCGGGACTACGTTGCCATTGACCGCGGCGGCAATGCCTTTCTTGTCGGCAAAGCCCAGGCCGGCCACCACATCCGCCAGCGTGGCGGAGGGGTGCACGGCCCGCGGCAGATCGTTCACCGAGATGGCGATTTTGGTCCCTGGAGCAAGGGGTACGGCGTTCATCGTTTGTCCACGTAAAGTTCGCCGCCGGTCTGACGGAATTCATCGGCCTTCGATTTCAAACCGGCCTCCAGCGCCTGATTCGCCTGCAACCCTTGTTCTTCCGCATACCTGCGCACGTCTTCCGTGATGCGCATGGAACAGAACTGCGGTCCGCACATGGAACAGAAGTGCGCGGTTTTCGCGCTTTCCTGCGGCAGGGTTGCATCGTGAAACTCGCGCGCCTTCTCCGGATCGAGCGACAAGTTGAACTGATCCTCCCAACGGAACTCGAACCGCGCCTTCGAAAGGGCGTTGTCCCGGTACTGCGCGGCGGGATGCCCCTTCGCGAGGTCTGCCGCGTGGGCCGCGATCTTGTAGGCGATCACGCCGGCGCGAACATCGTCCTTGTCCGGCAGACCCAAATGCTCCTTCGGGGTCACGTAGCACAGCATCGCCGTGCCGTGCCAGCCGATCATCGTCGCGCCGATCGCGCTCGTGATGTGATCGTAGCCCGGGGCGATGTCGGTGGTCAGGGGCCCCAGCGTGTAAAACGGAGCCTCTTTGCACCAGGTCAGCTGCTTTTCCATGTTCTCCGGGATCATGTGCATGGGCACGTGGCCGGGACCTTCGCACATCACCTGTACGCCGTGCTTCCACGCGCGCTCCGTCAGTTCGCCCTGGGTCTTCAACTCGCCGAACTGCGCCTCGTCGTTGGCATCCGCAATCGAACCGGGACGCAGACCGTCGCCGATCGAGAACGAAACGTCGTAGGCGGCCATGATTTCGCAGATTTCGTCCCAGCGAGTATAGAGAAAATTCTCCTGATGATGCGACAGGCACCACTTGGCCATGATGGAACCGCCTCGGCTGACGATGCCGGTCATGCGCCGAGCGGTGAGCGGGATGTAGCGCAGCAATACACCGGCATGAATCGTGAAATAATCGACGCCCTGTTCCGCTTGTTCGATCAGCGTGTCGCGGAAAATGTCCCAGGTGAGCTCCTCCGGCCGACCGCCCACTTTCTCCAGCGCCTGGTAAATGGGCACGGTGCCGACGGGCACGGGGCAGTTGCGCAGGATCCATTCGCGCGTCTGGTGGATATTTTTGCCCGTGGAGAGATCCATCAACGTATCGCCGCCCCATTTCACCGACCAGCGCATCTTCTCGACTTCTTCGTCGATCGACGAGGCTACGGCCGAATTGCCGATGTTGGTGTTGATCTTCACCAGAAAATTCCGGCCGATGATCATCGGTTCGAGCTCCGGATGATTGATGTTCGCCGGGATGATCGCGCGGCCCCGCGCGACTTCCGCCCGCACGAACTCGGCCGTGATCTCGCGCGGAATCGACGCGCCGAAACTCTGACCCGGATGCTGTCGCCAGAGCGAATTGCGCGGACCTTCCTCGGTCATTTCGAGCAGCTCTCGGGCGCGCTGCAGCTTCGTGTTCTCGCGAATGGCGATGTACTCCATCTCCGGCGTGATCAGGCCCTCGCGAGCGTAGTGGAGCTGGGTCACCACCTTGCCCGGTTTCGCCTTCAAAATCGCGCGCGCACCGCGGTCGAAATACTTTATCGCGGTCCGCCGTCCCTCCACCTCGGCCTGCGCGCGGTGTTTTTCGGACAGATAACCGTCATCGATCGGCTTGATGTCGCGGCCTCCAATTTGTTCGACATCGCCCCGCTCCTGAATCCAGGGGGCGCGAATCTGCGGCAGCCCGCGCGTAGCGTCGCCATGGAAATCCGCGTCGCCCCAGGGGCCCGCGGTGTCGTACACCCGCACCGGTTCGTTCGGGACCTCGGTTCCGTTGGGGAGGCGCGTCGGGGACAAAGTGATCTCGCGCATCGGTACGCGAAGATCGGGCCGGGAGCCGGTGATGTAGACCCGGCGCGAGGACGGGAAAAGGCGATGCCCGGAAACGGCGGCGGTGGAATCGGTGGAGGACATACGGAGGAGCGTTGATGTTGACGCCCAACACAACCGGCCTGGGCGCAAGCTCCTTCCGCTTCCGCGGTTGGCTCCTGTTTTCCCTACGGCGATGTTAAGCGCATCAGGTTCGACGGATTTCGGGACGGATCGTGTCCCTGTCTCAGCCCAGCGCCCCGGGCTCTCCTAAACGAGGTGAGCGGTAAGCGAACGCAGAATCACGGGGTTTTCAACGGTAAAGATGGCGAACCACGGCGTCGTTCCGGGCGGCTGCGCCTCCCACCGTCTTTCTCCTGATCCGGCAGGATCTGGTTTGAGACGGGAGAACCGACAATGACGACGGTTTTCCTCAAGCGACCGACCCCACCGACCCTACCCGCTCGGCAACAGCCGATTGCGACTGCGTCACGCCCGGCAGCTCGCTTGCGACAATACAGGGCAACAGCGCCGCGTCCTGCATGCCGTGGATGATCTTCTTGTCGGGCGGACAAAAGGTTGCCAAGGCGCCGCTCAGGTGAGTCTTTCCCGCGAGATTGAAATAATACGGGCAGAGTCGCAGGCGGCCATCGACGTCGCGCCGCTGGTGCTCCCGATCGAACAAGGGATGTTTCACTCGCCGGGGCTTCTTGTAATCTTGGATAATGTGCAAGTTCTTTGGCGCGTCGTCGATGGCCAGATCGATCCCGGCTTGCCACTCCTCGCGGGAACAGTCGCTGCCGAGCACGACGCTGCGAGCCCCCCAAGCGCTTTCGTGGTAACCGCTAATCTTCAGAATGAGGTCGCGCTCCTTTTGGGAGGCGTTCGCCAGCTGCCGCCAGTCGGTCAGGGCGCGCCCCCCCACCCGGGGCCCTTCCAGGACGGCTCCCGGAGGCAGCGGCGTGGGATCCACAATCCAGGACGGGGGGATCAATTGCTTCAGACGCTTCAAGGACCGCCCGCTCAATGTCTCCGTCCAGAAATCCGCCAGCAAGTGATGGTGAAAAAGCGCCAGCGTGAGTTTCTCCTCCTGGAAATGGCGCATCGGAGGAGCCAGCGCCACCTCGCCCGCTTCCCATGCTTCGAAAATGAAATTGGCGGTGCGAATGTTCGCCAGGTCGAACAGCTCGAAAAAGCGATAGAGAATATCGATCTTCTCCGGATTCCCCTCGACGTCGAAACAGAGGGTGCTGCCGAGCGGAAAGATATCGTCCGGGTCGAGACAAAAGACACGTTTTCCCTGGAGCTGCAGCTGGGCCGCCAGCCAGTGCATTTCCGGACGATAGGTTCCCGCCTCGTCGCTCACCACGAGCGCAATCAAGGGATTGCGCATTTCCGGTCGCAGGGCCGCCAGCGACGCGTAAAAATTCGCAATCATCCGGTCGTCGGCACCAAGGATAGACGATCCGGCGGTTTCTCCCCCATAGAGCCGGTTCAGAAAAGCAGTCAATCCAATGCCCCCCGGAACGGAATCGAGCTCGGTCATGACAAACCCTTCGTCCGTCAACAAAAGATCCGGGCGGAGCACAGTGGGAAACACGCCTCGGTTCTTTGGGTCCCGCGCGTGACGCACCAATTCGGCCGGTTTGCCGCGGTCGAGGTAGTCGGCCACCCACGGGGCGATCAACGGCTTATTCCGCAGTAAATTTTTTCCCGCCGCGGAGCGCAGGTAGAGCGTCTCCACTGCCTGATGAAACTCCAGGCAGGCCGCCCCGATAGCCTCGAGTTCTTCCACCTGTGCCGAGGTCAACGGCCAGGCGGTCGGCGAAAGCTGCCACGTTTTGTCCTCGAAGAGCGGCTGCGCGGCGAGCGCACTGCGGATAGTTTCGTAGGATAATTCGGCGGGCATAAGCGTAACGACCGGACAACAACCGCCCAAATCTCTCAGCCGGCAAGGTCGGGCGCAAGAAAGGAAGCCCGGTGCCGGGGCTAGACCCGAGACCGGACTCTATCCTGAAAACAGTTTGATGGTGGCGAGGCGTCTGAACTCGCCGTCGCGTGGCCAATGTCTCCCGCAAACATCCGCGCAGCGCTGGACGGCATCAAAACGCACATTCTGGGCGGCGTCTTTCCCTTCCACGGGCAGTCCGAAGGCCCGCCCCTACCTGCAATCCGCTTTTTCCAGAGCTACCTCGGTTACGACACCCGAACAATATACCCGCGTAAATATTCGCTTTCCGGCATCGTCACGAGCACGGGGTGATCCGCCGGCTGATGGCAGAATTCGACCACTTGGACTCGTTTTTTCGCGTCCGCCGCCGCCTCCGCAAGGACTTGGCGCAACTCGGCGTCCTGCATGTGATGGGAGCAGGTGTAGGTGGCCAGCAATCCCCCGGCAGTGAGCCGCTGCATCGCTCGGAGATTGATTTCCTTGTAGCCGCGCAGCGCACCTTCCAAACCGCTTTTCGATTTCGCGAAAGGCGGCGGGTCGAGGATGATCATGTCCCAGGAGTCCGAGCCGCGCGCCCGGTCGTTGAAAAAATCGAAGACGTTGGCCACCTGAAACTCGGCCTGCACCCGGTTGCGCTCCGCGTTCTTGCGCGCCTGCGCGATCGCATCCTCGGCGCTGTCCAAGCCGAGGACGGAGGTCGCGCCTGCCCGCGCGCAATGGAGCGAAAACGGACCCTGGTTGCAGAACGCGTCCAGGACGCGCCGTCCGTTCGCGTACTTCGCCACGATCCCGTGTTGCTGCCGTTGGTCCAGGTAAAAGCCCGTTTTCTGCCCGGCTTGCAAATCGAGCCAGTACTCGAAGCCATCGATCGCGAACCAGCGAGGCGCCCAAGCCTGGCCCGAAAGCGTGTTGACCATCAGCGGCAACCCCTCGAGGCGCCGGATGGGGGCGTCGTCCCGGAAAATCACCTCGGCCACCCCTAGTTCTTCCTTCACTACACGGCCGATTTGCTCGCGGCGTTTGTCCATCGCCAGCGATTGAATCTGCAGCACGATCGTGTCGCCGAACTGATCCGCGACAATCCCGGGCAGGTCGTCGGATTCGGACCAAATGACGCGCTTGGCCGGCTCGGCCGCGTTCCGGCTCGCGGCGGCACGGCGCACCGCGTCGCGCAGGAAGGCCTCGTCGAGGGTCGCTTTTCCCCGGCTCAGGCGCCTCCAGCAAATCTGGGACTTGCTGTTGTAAATTCCCGTGCCAAGGGGGCGACCCGTCCGATCCCGGCACTCCACCACTTCACCGTCCAGCTCCCCCGGAAGCAGCGCTTCGACTTCGTTGGCGAAGACCCAGGGATGCCCGTTCAGGACACGGGCTTTGGCGTTCGGCTTGAGCTTTAGGGACGGCGGCATGCGCCGCATCATCCGTGCGGTACCGTCTCAGTAGAAGCTAAAAATCCGCGACTTAACGGATGTCGCTGGCGTGGTGAAGGTCGCCGTTCTCGTCCTCAAACCATTCCGGTTTCTGCATGAACGAGCTGACGGCCAAATATACGCCGGTGAAGTAGAAAGCCAAGGCTACAGCTATCGCTAAGGCCATATAGGGGTGGGTAACTGCGAAACTGTGTAACATAGAAGTTTCAAAAAATCTACGGTTTCTTTTACCCAAACTTGAGGATTTTGAAGGCGCGGCCGGGATTTACACGGTTTTGACCCCCTCCCGATAGCCGGGCCTCGGATTACTCCTTTGGTCCGGTCGGCAAAACGCGGCCTGCTGCACCGCCGATTTTGGTGGAAGGGAGGGATGCGGTCCGTACCTTGGACCTTTTTCCATGTCGCCCGCCGCCGAAATCGCCCGCCGCCGCACCTTTGCGATCATCTCCCACCCTGACGCGGGAAAGACTACCCTGACCGAGAAGTTCCTACTCTATGGCAACGCCATCCACTTGGCGGGCACGGTCACGGCGCGCAAAAATCAGCGCGCAACCGCCTCGGACTGGATGGAACTGGAGAAACAACGCGGCATTTCGATCAGTTCGACTGTCCTGCAGTTCGACTACGCCGGCTTCGCGGTCAATCTCCTCGATACGCCCGGCCACAAGGACTTCTCTGAAGACACCTACCGAGTCCTCACCGCGGTCGATGCGGCCCTGATGGTCATCGATGCGGCCAAAGGTGTCGAAACCCAAACCCGGAAACTGTTCGAGGTGTGTCGGCGTCGCGGAGTTCCGATCTTCACCTTCATGAACAAGTGCGATCGGCCGACCCTGAATCCACTCGCGCTGCTCGATGAGCTGGAAAACGTCCTCGGGCTTCAATCCTCGCCGGTCATCTGGCCCCTGGGAAACGGGCCTTCCTTTCGCGGCGTCATGGACCGCCGCACGCAGCAAGTGCATCTTTTCGAACGTGTTCCCGGGGGTGCCTACCAAGCCCCGGTCAATGTGACCTCGCTGGAGGATCCGGCGGTCCGAGCCAAGTTGGACGACTACACATTCGGGGAAGTCACCGAGCAGTTAGCCATGCTGGACGGCGCCGGCCATCCTTTCGATCTGGAAGCGGTGCGGGCGGGGAAACAAACACCCGTTTACTTCGGCAGCGCGGTCAACAACTTCGGCATCCAACTCCTGCTCGACGGGTTTCTCGCCCACTCTGTCCCGCCGGCTCCCCGCCGCACCGCGGGCAAGGCCGCTGGAAGCGGGGCCAAATCCACCCCGATCGAGCTGGCCACGCCGGCGGAGGACGCGCCGATCATACCGGTCGATCACCCCAAATTTTCCGGTTTCGTCTTCAAGATCCAAGCCAACATGGATCCAAAGCACCGGGATCGCATCGCGTTCCTGCGAGTATGCTCCGGGAAATTCACCCGCGACATGATGGTGACGCATCAGCGCACAGGTAAGACCATGCGTCTCTCTTCCTCGCACAAGCTCTTCGGCCAGGAACGCGAGACTGTCGACGAGGCCTGGCCCGGGGATGTGATCGGCCTGGTGGGCCACAGCGAATTCGGTATTGGTGACACCCTTACAGAAGATCGTTCGATCGTCTTCAGCGAGATTCCGCGCTTTCCGCCGGAAGTCTTCACTTACATTTCAAATCCAAATCCCTCCGACGCCAAAAAATTTCGCGCGGGCCTGGACCAACTGCTGCAGGAAGGCGTCGTCCAGTCGTTCTTCCCCCGCAACGCGCCCCCCGGGTCGACGCTCCTCGCGGCCGTCGGTCCGCTGCAGTTCGAAGTCGTGCAGTACCGCTTGCAAAGCGAATACGGCGCCAAATCCCGGCTCGATCCCGCTCCGTGGACCCTCTTGAAATGGCTCGAACCGCATCCCGCGTTGAAAAACCCCGCGGCGCTGGTCGTGGCGAGCGGCGTTTCGTTCGGCACGGACAAATTCGAGCAGCCGATCGCGCTTTTCCCCAACGATTGGACGATGCGCTACTTTCTGGAAAAAAATCCCGAGATGAAACTGCACGACCTGCCCCTCGAACAATCCCTGGGCAAGTAGGTTCCTCGTTTCGGCTCGCTCCACCCCTGCCTTTCCGCCTTTTTCGCGCCCATGGTTTCCTTGCGGTTTCTTCCCCTGCTCCTCTCGTTCGGCCTGGTCTTTTCCCTCGCGTCCCCAGTTCATGCGGCGACACCTCCCAAAAAGAAGTCTGAAAAAGCGCAGAAGACCGCCGGCGCCGGGGCCTACCGCGGCGCGATTTTGATGGATGCAGCAACGGGCAATGTGCTTTTCGAGGACGATGCGGACGTTGAAAACCCGCCGGCCAGCGTGACCAAGTTGATGACCTTCGCGGTGGTTCATGACCGCATCCGGGCCGGCGACCTGAGCCTGCAAGCCCCCGTTTCGATCGTGGCTCAAGACTGCGGCATGGGAGGCACCCAGGTTTATTTGAAGGAGAAGGAAGTATTCTCCGTCGAGGAACTCATCTACGCGATGATGGTGCAGTCCGCCAACGATGCGGCGCATGCCCTCAGCCGAGTCGCAGGCGGGTCGCGCGCGGCCTTCGTCGAACTGATGAACGCCAAGGCCGCGGAACTGGGCATGACGAAAACCAAATTTCAAAGCCCGCACGGGCTGCCGCCCTCGAGCGGCAAATCCGTGCCGCACGACATGAGCTCCCCGCGCGACATCGCCCTGCTCAGCCGCCACCTCCTCCAATCGACCGACGTGCTGCGTTACAGTGCCATCGAACGGCGCCCTTTTGGCGCCGAGGTCCGGCGCGAAGCGTTCATGATGGACAATCACAACAACCTGCTCGGAAAAGTTTCGGGCGTCGACGGTTTGAAAACGGGTTTCACACGCGCCGCCGGCTATTGCATTGCCGCGACCGCTGAACGCAACGGGCGCCGTGTGATCGCGGTCGTGATGGGATCCGCCGAGGCTAAAACGCGCGACCTCGCGACGGGCAATCTGATCGAGAAGGGTTTCGCGGCTTTGCCCCTGAAAAGCACGCCTGTCAGCCCGGTTTCGCCTGTGACGGCCCCGGGCCTGAAAAGCACGCCCACCCGACCATCCGCGGGCGGCCCCGTGACTCCCTCCGCGCCTAAAATAGAAGAAGCGCAGCCCCAGCCGATTCGCTATCCGGACAACCCCAAGCCGAAACGGCGTTGAAGCCCCTTGTTTGCGCCGTGCAGCGCCCCCTCGACAGAGTTGTTATAGTGTCCTCGTGCGCGCGCATCTGACCTGTCTTCTCCTCTTTCTCGGCTTCGCCTCTGCCGCTGGGGCCAAGCCGCTCGTCGTGACGTCCAACACGATCCTTGCAGACCTGGTCCAAGTCATCGGTGGAAACGAAATCGAGGCGCGGTGCCTCGTCGTGCGCGGAGGAGATCCCCACAGCTACGAGCCACGCCCAGCGGACATCGCACTGCTCTCGCGCGCCGATGTGCTGGTGACGAACGGCCTGGGTTTCGAAACCTGGCTCGACAAAGTGCTGGGGAGCTCCGGCTTCCGGGGAAAAATTGTCGTGGCGGCCAAGGGCATTGTCCCGCTGCGGCGCGATCACGACCACCACCACGATCACAGCCAGCCGCATGAGGCGCACGGCCCTCGCGACGGCGAGGGGGGCGCGGTCGACCCCCACGCCTGGCACGACCTTCGCCACGTGCGGAGTTACGTGAACGAGATTCGGGACGCCCTGACCAAGGCCGCCCCCGACGCCGGAAATCTTTTCGCGCAGCGCGCCGAAAGCTACGGAGCCGAGCTGGCTTCGCTTCACGTCTATGCCTCGGAGCAATTTCAGTCTCTGCCTCCCGCGCGGAGAAAACTCGTGACCTCGCACGACGCGCTGCACTACCTCGGAGAGGCTTTCGGGCTGCAAATCTCACCCGTGCGCGGCCTGCAGCCAGATCGCGAACCGAGCGCGAAGCAGCTGGCCGGATTGATCCGCTTCATCCGTGAACAGGGCGTGCCTGCCGTGTTCATCGAGTCGACCAGCAACCCCAAGCTGATCAATCTTCTCGCCCGCGACGCGGGAGTGAAAGTAGTGGGTGAGTTATACACGGACAGCCTGGGCCCCGAAGGATCACCGGGCGCGACCTTTCTCGGCATGTATCGCGCAAATGTGGACACGATCGTGAGCGCGCTAAGATGAAGTCGAACGCGCTGCGGTCTCGTCCAAACGAGAGAAAGATTAAAATAACGAACAAAGAGAAAGATCTGTCGCCCCCCTTGAGGCTCCCTGGACTTTGCCCGATTCTATCTTCTATCCTCTAATCGATTCCTCTCCTCCCTCCCGGGGGGCCTGATTCTATCTTCCGCCCTCTATCCTCGGATCGATTCTTTCCGTCGCGTGCCTCCCCATAATATCCTTCGTCTGCATGAAGTCACGGTCCGCTACGGATCGCGGGTCGCGGTGGACATGGTCACGGCGACCATTCCCTGCGGAAGTTTGACTGCGGTGCTCGGACCGAATGGGGCCGGCAAAAGCACGTTGCTGCGATCGATCCTAGGCTGGCATCCGCTGGATCGAGGAGAGATCCGTATCGGCGATTCCCATACGCAGCACCTGCTCCCGCGTTTTGCCTATCTCCCGCAGCGCCACGCGGTCGACTGGGACTTCCCCATCACCGTGCGGTCCGTCGTCGAGCAAGGCCGCTATCCCTCGCTCGGTCTGCTCGGCCGTTTCAAGGCGCGCGACCATGAGCTGGTCGACCGCGCTCTGGCCGAGCTGGATATCGCGTCGCTGGCCGATCGGCAGATCCGCATGCTCTCGGGCGGGCAGCAACAGCGGGTATTTCTGGCCCGGGCCCTCGCGCAGGGCGCCGATATCTTCCTGCTCGACGAGCCGTTCGCGGGCCTCGATCTGCACGCGACCGACGAGTTGACGCACATCTTGCGGCAATGGGAAGCGCAGGGGCGCACCGTCGTCGCCGTGGTCCACGACGTCACATTAGCGCGACAGAATTTCAGCAACGCCGTTTTGCTGAACACGCGGCTCGTCGCGAGCGGTCCGATTGAAGCGGTGCTCACGCCCGCGTCGATCGACGAAGCCTTCCGAGCGGGGTCGGGCGCGCACGACCCCCTCAAGCTGCTGCGCCCAGCGAACATCCCCAAAAGAACCCCCCATTCCGTTTTTCCAAAA
>CAZJLP010000057.1:0-31599 GCA_964546955.1 uncultured Opitutaceae bacterium
CGGCACGGTCATCGCCCGGTAATCTTCGCCGTGAGCTACGGTGTCGGCCTCGCCATGGAGTGGCTCAAGCGTTCAAAGCAAGCGGGACGGAAGGTCGATCTGCGCGGCCTCATTCTCATCAGCCCCGTCGCTTGCGCGGAGGATCTGCTCGATCCGGCGACGCCAAAACCCACGACCTTGCTCGGTCGGGCGGTGAAGCCCTATTTCGACTCCGTCTCCAAAAACGTGGAGCGAAGCGGCATCGAAAAATCGCGCGCCATTTTCACCAAAATGTTCGAGGCCGGGGCGCAGAACAAGGAGGGGCTCGGCGCCCTGATGACTCGCGGCGAGCTGGACGCTCTGCGCACCGCGGTGCTCGGGACGATTCAAAACATCACCTCGGTCGGCGCCTGCGAACGCGTGCTCGCGATGAAGGAACTGGCGCCGCCGGCCGCTTACTTCTCCCAGACCCATCTTCCGCTCAGCGAAGCGCCCACGCTGATCATGTACGCCGAGAAGGAGTCCTCCGTGCTGGTGGAAAACTCTCCCACCCGGTTCGCGCTCGAGACCGCTCACCGGGCTTATTTTCCGCAGAGCCACTGGAAAGTGATCACCAACGAGCGCGGCACACCTGTCCAGCATGCTTCGCTGATTTTTCACTGTCACAACTTCCTGCCTCCCATCTCCGCGTTTTACAAACACGTCAAAACCGGCAAGGCTTTTCGCGCCAAGTGAACGTTCCTTCGGGGGATTTCAGTCGCCGCGGGCTTCTCTCAGTCAGTGCCGCCGAAAAGAGAGGGCGCGGCGTCTCCCTCGACGGGCTCGCGACCTTGAGCTTGTCGAAACGATCCGCCGAGCCGCGGGTGGGCTCGAGTCGTAGCGCGATTTCTCTCGGTCTGCGGCGCAGCCGCTTAACACGGCAGCCGACCCCACCCGCCGGGAGGGCGGGTTCCATTCTCCTCCGCCTTGTCCCGCCTTTAGATCCATTTCTGGTAATGGCCGCGGTTTGCGGTTCTCGAAGCTGAACGCATAACTCCGCAATGCTCGCTCCGCCCAAATCACTTTTCCGTCTGGGTGCATCCCTTCTCACGGCGCGCACAAAACGGCGCATTCGCGACGGGCGCAGCGCAGTGCCGGAACAACAAAAGATCTTCGCCTCGCTCATCGCCGCGATGGCGCGGTGCTCTTTCGGGAAGGAGCACGGCCTCAGCGCGAGCATGACCTATTCGCAATTCCAGCAATCGGCACCGCCGCGCACCTACGAGGATTTTGCTCCTTCGATCGAGAAGATGAAGCGCGGAGAGGCCGATGTCCTTTGGCCCGGGCGCTGCGCGTATTATGCGGTCTCTTCCGGAACCACGGCGGGACGCACGAAGTACCTGCCGATCACCGCGGGGATGTTCGATCACTTCAAGCGGGCCGGCCTTGACTCTCTTCTTTTCTATACCGCGCGCGTCGGGCGGAACGATTTATTCAGTGGCAAACACCTTTTCCTCGGCGGCTCCACCACACTTACGCCGATCGAGGAGTCGAAACCCTTCACCGCGTACGCGGGTGACTTGAGCGGCATCACCGCCCTCAATCTGCCCTCCTGGGCTGAAGCACATCTCTACGAGCCGGGCACCGCCATCGCCCAGATGAGCGACTGGCCCGCGAAAATCAAAGCGATCGCAGAACGCACCTGGAATCGCGACATGACCATGATCGCCGGAATCCCGAGCTGGCTCCTGATCGTGGCCGAAGCGATTCGCGAACGCGCCGCCCAGGCCAACGGCGGCACAATGCCCCCTCACCTGCAAGCGGTCTGGCCCCGGCTCGAATGCCTTGTGCATGGCGGGGTCCCAATCGACCCCTACGTGAAGGAACTTCGGGCGGCCCTCGGGCCCACCATCAATTTTCATGAGGTCTATCCCGCGTCGGAAGGCTTCATCGCCGCCCAGGACGCCGACGCCTCGGCCGGCCTGCGCTTGATGACGAACGCCGGCATCTTCTACGAATTCCTGCCGATGGCCGATTTCGACGACCGAAGGCTGGCCGATCTCGGCCCGAAAGCCGTGCCGCTGGAACAAACCAAACCGGGCGTCGACTACGCCCTCCTCATGACGACCCCGGCCGGCCTCTGTCGTTATGTGATTGGTGACGTGGTGCGGTTTGTTTCCACCGACGTTCCGCGGCTGATCTATGTCGGCCGGACCAAGCTGCAGCTGAGCGCGTTCGGAGAGCACGTGATCGAGAAAGAAGTGACGGATGCGCTGCTCACGGTGTGCCGCCGCCACGACTGGAACATTGCCAACTTCCATGTCGCCCCTCTTTTCGTCGATTCGGCCACGGGACAAAAACGAGGGCGGCACGAATGGTGGGTCGAGTTGAAACCGAACACGCGCGAAACGCCGACGGGGCCCCTCCTCGCGCCCGAACTCGACGCCGAACTGATTCGGCTCAACGACGACTATGAGGCAAAACGCAAAGGCGGCGGACTCGAGCCGCCCGTCGTCCGACTCGTCATGCCGGGCACGTTCGAACAATGGATGCGCCAGAGCGGAAAATGGGGCGGCCAAAACAAAATGCCGCGGTGCCGCAGCGATCGACAAGTAGCCGACGCCCTCGCGGCCATGACGCGATTTGCCGACTAGCCAGCGATCCTTCGTCGTGGGTGATGGGGCGCGGACGCGCCGTAGGGTGGCGACAGGGAACTGCATTGACGGATACTCCGCCTGGATGCGCTGCGCGGCGGACCATGCACCGGATGCTGATCTGCACGCGTGCAAAATTGATCAGGCGACGCCGCACGAACTCAGCTGCGTCGGTAAACGTCGGCTCTGACAGCGACTTAATGACAACGAGGCGACCGCTGGAGACCTGCCCGTCAGTGCGCCCTCCCGATCAATGCCGAGCACATTAACCTGTGCGGGCATGCTTGGCACAGCCGATGCTAAATAGGAGTTACTCTCGACCCTGCTTAGCGGGGCCTTGGGGTAACATGGATGTCTAGCTGCACACCTAGACAAAGAAAATCAGTGGGGCCCGGCGTTTAGGGGTAATCGCCGGGCCCCTTCTTTTTCAAGGGCGCCATCCGCGCTCTCAAACTCTGCCTCTTTCTTTTAAAGAAGCTCTGAAATACTCTGGCGCGGCGGATCGAAAGGTCGGGCGAGGCCTGTGGACTCGCCGTCGTATGCCGGAAATGTAGCCCGCATGCATCTGCGCAACGCTGGACGGCGTCAAAAGGCAGGTTCTCACGCGGCATCTCTCCCTTCGACGGGCAGTCCAGAGGCCCGCCCCTAACTTACGATCCGTTGTTGCAGAGGTTCCTTAATCGTTCTCTTGGTCGGTGCGGCCGTTGCACGGCCCGGGACAGATCAGCCAACGACCGAGAGAAAGATTCCCAACCACCCTACTCCTCACAACACCTTCGCCAGAACTCGTTCCCAATCCTCCACCGGCGCAGTCCCTACTTTCTTGAACCGTACGCGGCCCTTGCGATCGATCACGAACGTGGTCGGCAACGCTTCGACTCCGCCAAACGCCGCGATCAGTTGCTCCGTATACATCACGAGGGGATAATTGATTCCCATCGATTTTCCGAATTTCGCCACCACCTCCGGACCTGCTTCGTCGGCGGCGATCCCGACGAACGCGATCCCGCGTTGCCGGTATTTATCCTGTAATTTGATGTAGTCGGGAATTTCCGCCCGGCACGGGGGGCACCACGTGGCCCAAAAATCGATGACCAAAACTTTCCCCCGCAAGTCGGCAGAGTGCAGTTCACCGCCCGCCACATTCTTGGCCGTCCAGGTGGGGGCGGGAAGATCGAGCGACTGAAAAACCGACGCCACCACAGGTTCCTGCTTCCTCCGGCAGGCGGGCAATACGGCCGCCACACCCAAGGCGATCGCAACGGCGCTCATCCATCGACTCGACAAAATCTTCATGGCGATGGTTCGGTTCCAGCAGTTTCGAGCGCGCCTTGAAGCGCGCGCCTCAATTCAGGCTCACGCCCTCGCCGCCCGAGGAAAGAGGTCGGGCGTGGAGAGCGCGGCCAAACCGAGGAAGCCGGCGGCTTTTATCAGCAGCGTACCGGCCACTGGCAGCATATCGTTGCGGCCGAAATAGAGGGCGCCACCCAACATCGCCAAACCCAGGGCCACCTCGATCACCGTGATGGCGAGAAACATCGTTCGGCTGCGCAGTTTGCTGAACATGCCTGTGCGCGCGAGGGACTTGCTCCCCTTGGGCGTGCGGACGAACTCGCCGCCTTTGGTGAGCATGCCTTCGATCACCGCGACACAACACGTGACGCTCATGGCCAAACCGAAGGCCAGCACCAGCGGGGCCACGGCCAGCCAGAGAAAACCTTCCTTCCACTGCCGCTGGCGGAAATACTGGCCTGTCACATAAAAGATCACCGTCGCTCCGCCCGTCAGGACGACCGACAGCGGATTCAGCACGATCCAGATTCCACCGACCGGGCCCTGGTTCATGAAGTACAAGTAAGGCACGAACAGGATGGAAAAGGTGACGAGAAGCGGATGGACGAATCCGATCGTCAAATGGCTAAAAGCTTCGCGCTTCACTCGACCGGGCAGATCGCTGCGCAGGATGTCGCCGAGTTGTTTGCGGGCGACCTGCACGCCGCCCTTGGTCCAGCGGTGCTGCTGCGATTTGAATGCGGTCAGATTCTCCGGTAATTCCGAGGGGACCGAATAGTCGTTCAGATAGACGAAGCGCCAGCCGCGGCGCTGGGCGCGGTAGCTGGCGTCCAGGTCTTCCGTCACCGTATCCGCAGACCAGCTACCTGAATCCTCCAGCGCGGCGCGGCGCCAGATACCCGCGGTCCCGTTAAAATTAAAGAACAGTCCCGCGGCGCAGCGGGCCGCCTGCTCGACCACAAAATGGGCATCGAGGAAAATGCCTTGGAAGCGGGTCAGCATGCTCGCCCGCCGGTTGCTAAACTCCCAACGCGCCTGGACCACCCCCACCTTGGGATCGGAAAAGTGCGGCATCAGTGTTTCCAAGAAATCCGGTTCCGGTCGGAAGTCGGCGTCGAACACCGCAAAAAAGTCCGCCTCGCTGTGCTCCATCCCGTACTGAAGGGCACCGGCCTTGTAACCCAGACGATTGGGGCGCCGCAGATGGCGTACCAGCCCGGCACGCTCAGGGTTCCGCTTCAGCCACGACTCGATGATCTGGGGCGTTTCGTCGGTGGAGTCGTCCAGGACCTGGACCTCGAGCAACTCGCGGGGCCAGTTCAACGCGCTGACCTTGTCGAGCAGCGCCTCCACCACGAGCGGCTCGTTGTAGAGCGGACACTGGACGCACATACGGGGCAGCGGGCCGGTCCAGGGCGCGGGCGCGGGGCGCCGGCCCATCCGCAGATGATGGCAGTAAAGCCAGAGCATCTTCACCCGGTGGACGGCGAAGTAGATCAGCCCCGCGAGGGCGACTCCGTACAACGCGAGCACTACATTGGCCATAGATGTTGCTAAAGTTAAGGCGGGCGACCGCGGGTCAAGGCTGCAATGTGGCGACCCGGGGTTCCGAAGACGCAGCCTGACCCCGCTTTAACCCTTAAGTTTCCCGGGCCTCCGGCAAATCCATGCCCAAAGTCTCGATGAATTTCTTCATGGCGGGGGTCAAAACTCGGCCCTTGCGGTGCAAAATGGCAAGGGGACGCGTAAATTCCTTACCTTTGAAAGGGATTAGCGACAAAGTGCCCTGCTTGCACTCCTGGACGACGGTTGCCTGCGGCACGATGGCTATCCCGTGGTCGATCTCCACCGCCCGTTTAACGGTTTCAATATTGTCGAATTCCATTACAGGCTCAATTTCCAGCTTGTTGTCCCGGAAAATCTGGTCGACCGCCTTGCGCGTGGGGATGTCGGGGTCGAAGCCGATAAACCGCTGCCCGGATAAGTCCTTGAGGTCCACTTCTGTTCGTTTGGCCAGCGCATGATTAGGATGCGTAATCAAAACCAGCCGGTCATTGCGGAACGGCAAACTGTCGATTTGGCGCACTTTCACCGGGAAGGCGACCAAACCGAAATCGACCGAGTTGTGGAGAATGTCTTCGTAAACCAGATTCGACCGGCGGTATTCCACCCGCACATTGACAGAGGGAAAATCGTGCAGGAATCGTTTGATGTACGGCGGCAACTCGTGGAGCCCGATCGAATAAATGGTGGAAATCCGGATCGTGCCGCTAATGATCTTCTTCATCTCCTGCAGCTCGCTCAGCAATTTGTCGTACTGATGAAGCACTTCCTTCGAGGCGTCGTACACGCGCTGCCCTTCGCGCGTGAGCTGAAACTGCTTCTGGCTGCGATCGATCAGCAGGGTCTTGAAGTGGCGCTCCATCGCACGCGCCTGCTGACTCACCGCCGATTGGGTGATGCCGTTGATCTTGGCAGCGCGGGAAAAGCTCTTCGTCTCCACCAGATCGGCGAAGATCTTGAAGTTTTCTATTTGCATGATGCGGTCCGATTAGGCCGTTCAGTATAAAGATTCCTAATCCCAGCGCAATCAATTAAAGGAAGTTTTCACTCATGCCCTCATTCGAAGAGTTTAAGTCACGCGCGGATCACGTGCGAGCCCTCATCGCTGAGGCTTGCGCTTCGGCGGGCCGGGATTCGGCCGAAGTCGAGTTGCTCGCGGTCACCAAGACCCACCCGGCCGCGGCCGCCAATCACGCGGCACGCTACGGTTTGCGCGCCGTAGGGGAAAATCGAGTACAGGAAGCGGTCGAAAAAAAGCCCCAAGCGACGGAACGTGTTGCCTGGGAGTTGATCGGGCACCTGCAATCGAACAAGGTGAAGCTCGCCGTGCAATGCTTCGACCGGATTCAAAGTGTGGACCGCGCCAAGCTCCTTCCCCTGCTCGATCGCGCGGCGGCAGAAACCGAGCGAGTCCTCCCTATTCTGCTTCAAATCAACGCGGGCAACGATCCAGCGAAATTCGGGGCTGATCCGGATGAAGCGCCCGCTTTGCTGGAGCTTGCCTTAGCCCAGAGGAATCTGCGCGTCGATGGATTGATGACCATCGCACCCCTCTCCCCAGACCCCGCCGTGGCGCAGGGCACGTTTGCCAATCTGCGCGCCTTGCGCGACGCCCTCGCGGCGCGCTTCGGCGTGCCCCTCCGCGAACTCTCGATGGGCATGAGCAGCGATCTCGTCCCGGCAATCGCCGCTGGCAGCACCCTGGTGCGCGTAGGGACCGCTCTCTTCGGCTCGCGACCGCTCGGGTAGTTGAGGGTTGAGAGTGCGGAAGGGAGTGCGAGATCCCTTCCGGTTTGTCATCCTCGAGCGAAGCAAAGGATCCAGTTCGGTGCGGCCGACGAAGTCCAAGTGGATCCTTCGCTTCGCTCGAGGATGACAAAACCTGGCTGAACAGAGCCCTCTGCGATACGCGAGGCTCGCTCTCAACTCTCAATCCTTCAGCCCGAACTAAGCCCTCGACGCGGGTCAATCTTTCGCCAGGATCGAACGCGTGCGCCTCCAGCGTCAGTTAACGATCCTGGGAATCGTAGCTTGCGGGTTTCTCGCTCATACGGCGGCTGCGCTCTCTGTAGGCGCTGACCGTGAAGCGGTGCTCGCCGAGCTGGGAAAACCAACCTCAGCCGCAAAGCTCGGCAATCGCGAGATCCTCACGTATCCGAACAAAATCAGGATTGAGCTCATCGACGGCAGGGTCGCAAAAACAGAAGGCATTGTCGTCGACGATAGCCCCGCGCCTCCTTCGGCGCCGAGCGCCGTTGCAGTAGCCGAGCCGGAAAGCGCGCCCGCGCCAAAAACTCCCCCCGTCGCGGCAACGACGGCGCCCGCAACCAAAGCGCGGACCCCAGCCGTGTCATCTCCACCTCCGGCTTCAAAGGCAACGCCGCCGAAGAAGACGATGGATGAAGATGAGGACGACGCAGCCGACGCGGGTAATCCCGTGGCTTCACTGGGCGATTTTCTAGAGAACGACGAGAAGCAGCGGGAGAAACAGGCGGTCCGAGAGAAAGCGGAGAAAGAGAGGTTGGCCGCCATGCGTATTCCCATGCTGCTGGGCGAACTCGCCCTGCATCTCATCGTGACCTGCCTCGCGCTGAAACTTGCCTTCAAGATCTGGGAGCTCGACGCGTTTTTCACCGGCTACCTCGCCATCGCGGGGATCGACTTCGGCCTGCGCCTCGCAATGGAGCTGGCGGGGCCGGTCACCGGTGGGCTCTCGGAGTGGCCATCCCTCCAAGCCGGGGTTTCCGGCCTGGTCCTGATCTTCACGATTCGACGATTCTGCTTCAACAAGGATTGGTTCGCCGCCGTTCGGGCCGCGGCCATCGTCAAAATCGCGACTTTCTTCTTCTGGATGTTCGCGGCGATGGCGATCTTGAAGATGGTGTCGCTGGCCTGAATTTCTGGAATCCGGCGGGCAGAGAGCGCGGGACGCTCCGTCAAGTTATAATCTCGTTTCCGGCGCGATTGGTTGCGTGAAACGGGAATCAGTTTTCACTTCGAAGCGTGGAAAACGACAGGCTCAGCATCGAACGCAAGAACGCCTTGCTGACCCTGCTCGACGACACCCAGCCCGCGATTCGCCAGGCACTGCTCAGCCACCTCCGCGATCAAGGCCCCGCCGCGCAGCAGTTCCTGCAGGAAGCAGTGGCCGGAAAAAATCGGGTCGTCGCGTGGCACGCGCGCTGGTTCCTGGAAGAGCTCAAATTCACGGATCCGGTCGCCGAATTCAAAGGCTTCATCCGGTCGCTCAATTACGAGTTGGAGACTGGCGCCTTGTTGCTCAGTCGAACGGTCTTTCCTCAGATCGACATCGGCAGCTGCTGCGAACAACTCGACGCCGTGGCGAACCGCTGCCGAGAGCTGATCGCCGAACCCATGACGGCTCGCGAAAAGTGCCGTGTGATAAATCGCGTGATGTTCCACGAATACGGCTTTCGCGGAAACCACGAACACTACACGGATCCGCTCAATAGCTTTCTCGACCAGGTTCTCAGCCGAAAAAAAGGCATTCCGATTTCCCTGAGCATCGTCTACCTCCTGGTGGCGCAGCGCCTTGGCTTGGCGCTCGAACCCGTGGGGCTTCCGGGACATTTCGTCATCGGCTGCTACACGGAAGACGCACCTTTCTTCATCGACGCTTTCGAGCAAGGTGTCTTCCGCAGCGCGGACGAAGTATTCTCCATCCTGCGATCTTATCATATCACGCCGAAGACGACGGATCTGGCACCCACTCCCGTGCGCGAAGTGCTTTGCCGCTGCTGTCGCAATCTGGTGAACCACTATCAGACTGCAGGCGACACCGACCGCTCCAAACTTTTCGCCGAATTCGTCGAGGAGTTCGATGCGACGTACGAGCGGCACGCGTCGGGAAAAGGCTGAACGCTCCTCGCGGAGCGTTCATTTCTCATTCCTCATTGCTCGTTGGGCCATTTGCGCACGCGTGGCGCGATGCAAGTGGAACGATGGCCTGACTTGGTCTCGCTCTCGAGGCCGTCCGATCCTCTTCTCCAACACAGGACCGCCGCTCGGTCCAACGAGCAATGAGGAATCCTCCGCCGGCAGCCTTCAACCGTTTGATCGTTGCTTCTAAGCAATAAGCAATAAGCAATAAGCGGTAAGCAATGAGCGACCGCCACGCCGACCCCGTCCTCACCCTATCCGATCTGGAGCGCTGGTCCTTCCCTGGGACGGCCTTGGCGGTCCTGGGGCATCCGATCAAGCATTCGATCAGTCCCGCCATGCAGAACGCGGCGCTCGCGCGCATGGCAACCTCAGACACCCGCTTTTCTTCCTGGAGCTATTTCCGCTTCGACGTACCTCCGCAGGAACTGCCGGCTGCGTTGAAGTTGTTTCACGCCAAAGGATTTTTCGGACTCAATCTCACGGTCCCACACAAGATCATCGCCTTCGATGAGGTGACCGAAATCGATGCGGCCGCGCGACCGATTGGCGCCGTGAATACCTTGCGTCGTACGGAACTTGGTTGGCGCGGCTTCAACACCGACGGCTACGGTCTCGCCACCGCGCTTCGTGAAGGGCTGGGCGCTCGCTTGCAGAGCAGCCATGTGCTTCTTCTCGGCGCGGGGGGGGCTGCGCGCGGCGCAGCGGTGGAATGCCTCCAACAACGGTGCGCGTCGTTGACGATCGCGAATCGCACGCGCGCCAATCTTGACGCTTTGCTCGCGGCATTGGCCCCCGTGCGGGGCGCCATTCCTGTCACCGGCATCGATCCCTACTCGCCTCCTCCCAATCTCCAGCCGGGATCAATCGTGATCAACGCCACCTCCGCCGGCCTGAGCGAGGCGGATGAACCGCCTCTCGATCTCTCGCGCGTTCCCCCGGCCATTGGAGTGTACGACATGATTTACAACCCGCCCCGAACCCGGCTGCTTCGGCAAGCTGACGCTCTCGGCATCCCGGCGGCCAACGGACTTTCGATGCTCGTCCACCAAGGCGCGCGCGCCTTGGAAATCTGGAGCGAAACCGTGGTGCCGATCGACGCCATGCGCACCGCGGCGGAAGCCGCGATGGGCGGGCCCAGTCAGTAGCTGGGCGGCTGAGCATTCAAAGCTGGGAGTCGGGAGTTCGGGAGTCCGGAATGTGAGGCGCATTCCGGTTTGTCATCCTAGAGCGCAGCGAAGGATCCAGTTCGATGCAGCCGACGGAAGCTAAGTGGATCCTTCGCTGCGCTCTAGGATGACAAACGCTGACTGAACCAGTCCCACCTGTTATAGGCTCGACTCAGCTCTCAGCCCCCCGCGGGCAGTTGACATCCAGGCGCTGCGCGGGCGTCATTATGTGCATCGCACATGGGCCCTTACGCCGAACTCAACGCCCTCTACCCATGGTTATATCCCGCCTTCGTTTTCCTTTTCGGCGCGATGATCGGCAGTTTCCTCAACGTCTGCATCTACCGAATTCCGAAAGGGAAATCGATCGTGCGGCCCGGCTCCCAGTGCGCCTGCGGCCAGCCCATCGCGTGGTATAACAACCTGCCGATTCTGAGTTGGTTTCTCCTGCGTGGCAAAGCTCGCTGCTGCGGACAGGCCTACTCGTTTCGCTATCCGCTGGTCGAACTTCTGACGGCGTCCCTCTTCCTCTTGTGCTGGATTCTTTTCCCCGCGGGCAAAGCAGTCTGCGGCTGGGTGCTCGTCAGCGCATTGATTTGCGCGACCTTCATCGACCTCGACACGCTCGAGATTCCAGACGTCTTCAGCGTGGGGCTCGGCGTGGTGGGTGTCATCCTCTCTTTCGCGGTGCCCGAGCTCCATGGCGAATTCCATGAATTTTTCTTGATGGCCAGTATTCGCTCCGGCGCGACCTCCTTACAGGGATTGTTCATCGGCGCCGGATTGGTCCTGTGGATTGCGGTCATCGCCTACGCGCTCTTGAAAAAGGACGCGATGGGCATTGGCGACGTCAAACTCGTCGGAGCCATCGGAGCGTTTTGCGGCTGGCAGGGCACCCTCACCACGGTCTTCGGCGGCGCCGTGCTCGGCACGGCGTGGTTCATCGGTGCGCTCATCTGGCAAAAGAGCACCGGCAAAAAAATCAAACTCCGTCCGCTGGAAGAGGGTGAAAAGGCGAGCGATCTCAGCCTGCACGCCGCCGTGCCTTATGGGCCCATGCTCGCCATCGCCGGCCTCTGCCACTTCTTTTTCCTTCACCGCTGGGTCAGCGCGTACTTCGGGGAGTTACAGGCATTGATGAAGTAAACGGAAGAGTGCGAAGTTCGGCCATCGGCTATGTCCTTAAAGTACGCCCTCCTGCTCCTTACGCTGCTCGTCAGCGACGCGGTCGCCTCTCGCACCTGGGAAGTCTACAACGGCAGCCCGGAGGCGACCAAGTACTCGTCCTGTGACCAGATCACACGCGAGAACGTGACCCGACTCCGACCGGCCTGGACCTACCGCAGCGGTGACATGCCGGAGTCGGGCGCGAGGGGCGCGTCCAATCGACTTTCTCGTCTACAGACGAATCCAATCGTGATTCGGGACACAATGTACGTGCTGGCGCAAAGTAACAAAATCGTCGCTCTAAATGCGGCGACCGGACGAGAGGTTTGGGTTCATCAATCGGCCGCCCCCGGCCGGTCAGCGCTGCGCGGCTTGATGTATTGGGAATCTACCAGCAGATCGGAACGCCGTGTCCTCTTTACCGTCGGCGCCCAGCTTCTAGCGATCGACGCCGGCACAGGACAATCCATACCCACGTTCGGCCAGGACGGCGCCGTCACCCTCTACGTCGACCGAAACTCAGCCCGCACCGCCGGTGCGCCGTCGCCCGGCATCATATTTGAAGATCTAGTCATTATGGGATCGGTGGTAGGCGAGATGTACGGCGGCGCACCGGGAAACGTTCGAGCCTACGATGTACGGAGCGGCGAGTTGCGCTGGGTTTTCCGAACAATCCCCCACCCCGGCGAATTCGGCCATGAAACGTGGCCCAAGGAAGCTTGGCGGTACAGCGGAGGTGCCAACGTGTGGGGTGCGTTCAGTCTGGACGTGAAGCGTGGCCTCGTCTTTGCGCCAACTGGTTCGCCGAGCTACGATTTTTACGGAGCCGATCGCAAGGGGCAGAATCTTTTCGGAAACTGCGTGCTTGCCCTGGACGCGCGCACGGGTGAGCGAAAATGGCACTATCAGGTCGTCCATCACGATCTCTGGGACTACGACCTCAGCGCACAGCCCTTGCTCGCGACGCTCAACCGCGAAGGCAAAGCGGTCGACGTCGTGATTCAGGTGACTAAACACGGGTTCATTTTTGTGCTCGATCGCGACACGGGGATACCTGTGTTCCCGGTGGAAGAACGCCCCGTGCCGAAGTCCGATGTCCCGGGCGAAGAAGCTTGGCCGACCCAGCCTTTTCCCCTCAAACCTGCCTCCGTTTCGCGGCATCATCTGACGGTCGAGGACCTCACGCCGTTTCCCGACGAGCCCGAACGCGCCGCTCTTCGCGAGAAGTTCTTGAGCGCGCGCCACGAAGGCCTTTTCACGCCCCCATCCACTCGCGGTACTGTCGTGTCGCCGGGCCATAACGGAGGGCCCCTCTGGGGCGGCGGAGCCTTCGATCCACGGACAAGCAGGCTGTACGTTTCCTCCCACGATCAACCGAGCTACTTCAAGCTCACTTCGATTTCGAACGCGACGCCCACCACTCCGCTTGCTCGCGGTCGCCAACTCTATCGCACCACGTGCGCCACGTGTCATGGCAACACCGGGCAAGGTGTGCAGGAAATACTAGGACCCCTCCTCGCTGGATCCGCGGAAGAACCCGAGTCGATTGATCTTCGGCCGACCGCGTTATCCTCAAGCATCGCGCGCCTTACCGCTCCACAATTTGCCGATATTGTGCGGCACGGAAAAAACCGGATGCCCGGGTCTCAACTGAGCGATGCGGAAATTGAGCTGCTCCATGATTACGTGCGTCAGATCGAAACTCCCATCGCCCAACAGGACGAGTCTTCCGACCCGAGCAAGGAACTCCGATTTACAACGCCGTGGGCTTTTTTCCGAGATCGCTCCGAGCTGCCCGCCATCAAGCCACCGTGGGGCAAGTTGACCGCCATCGATATGATAACAGGCGAAACGAAATGGGAGCAGCTCCACGGAGCAGAAAAGCAGCTTGCCGACAGGGGACTAAGCTCCGGCCACAAATATTTAAAAGGCGGACCTGTTGTCACGGCGGGCGGACTGATCTTCATGGCCGGCACCGACGATCGCCGTATCCGTGCTTATGATTCGAGCTCCGGCAATTTTTTATGGGAGGGCGAGCTGCCTCACTCTTCCGCCGCCATTCCCGCCGTGTACGAGGTGGGCGGGCGTCAATTCGTAGCGATTTCCGCCATGGCTGACCGCGGGGAGTCACCCGGCGATGCCATTGTCGCGTTTGCCCTGCCGTGAGAGACATGGCGCGAGCAAAAGTATGCGAGGCGGCCTCACTAAGCGTCGAAGCGGAGGCCTTGCGCTCCCGTCGCCGCGTATCGTCGGCTATAAGTCGGGGCTTGGCCGTACACGCTCAGCGAGAGACCGCCTCCTTCCCCTCCGTCATGGGCTTCTCGATTGACGGAGTGGCCTTCAAATCATGCGATGGCCACGACCATGAGTGACCCCAGCATCCTGCCTGTTTTTCACGTCGTCGGGTTCACGGGTCACCGTCAGCTTGCCGAGCCGCAAGGGGTTGCCCGCGCGATCGGCGCCGAACTGCTTCGCCTCAAGACAAGCGCCGCCGGGGAGTGGATCGCGCTTTCTTCCGTGGCGGTCGGAGGGGACCATCTCTTCGTCAGGGAAACGCAGAAGCACGGTCTAGTCTGGCACGCCATCCTTCCCCTCCCGAAAGCGGAGTTTCGTTCGGATTTTTCCTCAGACGAATGGACAGCCGCCGAAGAGGTTCTGACCCAAGCCGAGCAAGTCCGAGTCATCAGCGAGAATGGGTCGCGCGAAGACGCCTACCTGGACTGCGGTATGGAAACGGTAAACGGATGCGACGTGCTTTTGGCCGTCTGGGACGGCGAGCCGGCCCGCGGCAAGGGAGGCACAGCGGATGTGGTCGAGTACGCCCGATCACTCGGCAAACCGCTCATCGTGATCGATGCCAAGTCATTCGCAGTGACTCGGCTGCACTTCGAAACCTTCGAACCGGACGACGCCACCCTCAAAAATCTAAACGCCCTTCCCTCCGCGTCCTCCGGTTGGGGAGAAAATCCGTTCAAGGCCCCCGCTGCGATTTTCGCGTTCCAGCAAAAATGCGACTTCGCCGCGAGTCGCGGCGCTCCCCATTTTCGGCGGCTGATCGTGTTCACCGTGATGCTCCACGTGATCGCGACGTTGCTCGCGGCTGCCGCTCTCTCCTACGATCTGCACTGGCTGCTCCTGCCCTGGTTGAAACTGCTCTGTCTGGCCGGCGCCCTTGGCGTGGCGTTGCTGCTGCGGCATCATCATCATTCGCTCCGAAGTTGGGTGCGCTGTCGGCTCGCCGCTGAATTCTGCCGTTCCGCCTTGGCGACCTGGGGCCTGCCGCGCGCGACTCCGCTCTTTGAGGAAAATCATGTGAAGGAGGCGCGGGGATTGATGCGCACGTTGCAAGTGATGCATGGCCGCTCCGCGGCAGCCGAGCCTGTGCCGATCGACGAATTTCGCCGGCTTTATCTGGAAAAGCGGATCGACGATCAGCTCGCGTACTATCGCGGGCAGGAGGCTCGGGCGTTGCCGCAATTCCGCCGGCTAAAGCTCGGGTTCTGGATCGCGACGATTCTGGCGCTTGTTTGCACGTTGAGTTACGCTGTTAGCCACACCGCGCATGGCGCGGTACCAGACTCCGTCGCGATGACGGTCTTCTACTTCCTGCCCATTTTCCTCCCGGTCCTAGCAGCCTCTTTCATCTCGCTGATTTCAATCAACGACCTCCAACGACGCGTCGCTCGCTACCGCGAAATGCAGGTCGTCCTCGAAGACAGCCGCAAACGCGTCAATTTCTGCCAAACCTGGAACAGCCTCGAACGCATCGTCCTGCGCACCGAGCGCGCCCTCCGCCAGGAAATGCTCGAGTGGCACTCCGTCACGAGCTTCACCGAGTCGCATTGAGTTGCCACACGCGACTTGGGCGGAGTTCGCGACCCGCTCTCAACTGTTCCGAACGGATCAAAAGGCAGGGCGAGGCCTCTGGCCGAGCCGTGGGTGGTCTCGACTGCAGTGTTCAGCAGCAAGGTCATACGACCCAAATGCCTGGCAACGGTCATCTGCGAATCACCCCACAACCGACGACGGCTCGGCGGGGCTCGATCTCGAACGAGCCTTAGGCGTCGCCCTGACCGGCCTCAGGTTTTCGCTGGTTCTGCCACGCGCTTTCCTCCCGCGATCACACAGTCCACCGGATTGCCGCCGAATTCGTACGCGAGTTGCCGCTCATCGCGATGGCGCAATAAAATCAAATCGGCGCGCTGGCCGGCCTCGATCGTACCGCGATCGGTCAAACCGAGGACCGCGGCGGCGTTCACGGTGCAAGCCGTGATCGCTTCCGCCGGCGTGAGACCGCAGTAACGCACCGCGAGCGTGATGATGAAGGGCATGGAATAAGATGGGGCGGTCAGTGGGCCGTAATTGCTTCCGAGCGCGAGCAGCCCGCCGCTGTCTACAAATGCACCCGCACGAGGATACCGACCGGCAAGGTGAAAAGCGGTCGCGGGCGTCATGACGCCAAACGTATCACTCGCCGCCAGTGCGACTAAATCGTCCTTCTTCGCGTTTTCGAGATGGTCCACGCTGCGCGCAAACTGCTTGATCGCCTCCGGGATCATGCCAGTGGATTCGATTTGATCTGCCTGCACCCGCAGTGGCAGTCCATGTTCTCGCGCGCGCTCAAAAAGCCGCACGCACGCTTCAACCGGCCACGCATTTGCATCGCAACACGCGTCGATCGCGATGCCCGGGAACTCGTGCCAGATCGCCGGCAGCATCTCCCGGACGACCATGCGCGTATACACCGCGGGATCGCCTTCGATCGCATGGCCCAGCAACGCGGTCGGCACAACGGTACCGGGAAACTCCTGTGCCGCGCGGACGATCGCGTGAAGCATCTTCGACTCGCTTTCGATCGTCAGGCCGAAACCGCTTTTCACCTCCACCGTGGTCGTTCCCGCGCGCAGAATGAGATCGAGCCGCGCGCGCAGGCCCGCGGCAAGCTGCTTCCGCGTCGCTTCGCGGGTGGCGTGTAGAATACCGGCGAACCCGCTGTCAGGTTTACGCTCCGAAGACGGTTTAGCTCCCACCTGCTTCTCCCAGTCATCGACCGCCTCACCCGCCCAGCAGGCATGCGTATGACAGTCGATGAATCCCGGCATGAGCACGCGGCCGTCAGCCTCGATCACCTCCACCCCGCTCGGTACCGCTAAGTCAGATCCGACACTGGCAATCTTCCCGTCCACAACGAGCACGTCGCCCCGAGAAATCACGCCGAGGTCGCGCAATGCCGCTCCACGCCGGGCGCGTACGGTCCGCGTTCCTGCCGATGTCGGCGGCGCGAGGGTCACAACACGTGCGTGGCGGACAAGCAAAGTCATGGATGCCCGATGATGGACTATTCTGCCCGCGCGTCCACCGCGTTACGCGCAACCAAGGCAGCCAGATCGAGGTGGAGTCCCGCGCGTGCGGGATTGGCTCGAGTGCAGCGACGTCCAAGAGCCCGCCAGGGCGGCGGGCTCCATCTTTTTGATGGCAAGCAGTCCGCTGACCGATTTTCCTTAATTCCTCTGCGGCAACTCGCTCACGACTTGTCCGTTGGCGTTGAGAAATTGCAGCCTGGGCGTGCCATCCGGATCTACTTTGAGGATGATACGATCCTTGCCCTCAGCATCCTTCAATTCGAGGGAGACCGACCGATCCGTGCTGCTGCCGAGGCGTATGCGGCGCGCCCCGACGGGATGTGTCGCCAGGAACTTCGTGATTTCGGCCCGTTGCTGATCGGGGGGCAAATTCGCGATTCGATCGAGCAAGTCGAGGTATTCTTCGATCGACCACGCCGGGCGGTCGAGGACATTGAACGACGCGGATAACTGCTCGTTTTCCTGCCGCGCGGTAAAGGTGAGAATCTGGTCCTGCAAGTAGCGGTCGAAGCTCAGGTGTCCGCTGCTGAAGACATTGCCGTTTTGGTCTTTCGCCCCGTTGAAGGTCAATCCGCCGTTTTCGGTGCCTTCGTCATTGAGGAAAATGAGGCCGGCGTCATTGCCGTGATGACCGGGCAGTCGTTCCTTTCCCTTGATATAGATCCCGGGCGCCTTCGCCTTGTTCGATATGACCAGCCGCAACGTACCGTCGGGCTCCACCACGTTGATACGCTGAACGGTGATCTCGTCGAATCGCACTTTCTTTTTCTGCGCGTCCACATCGAATCCGCTGAACAAAACAGTGGCCACAAATGCTGTGAGCACACCGGAGTAAATGGCGAAAAAATTTCGCCGCAGGTATGTTTTCATAATCGTCCTCTCCCTTTGCCGTCGTTGCTGTCCGCTTCCCTTCCCGCGAGCGTACTCGCGCCGATCCGCCCCGGACACTCCGCTTGATTCGGCGTTCCGAGAAGTGACAGCGATCGCGGCGTCTAGACAAAGTCTCCTGACATAACGCTGTCAGGATCTCCGAGGGCGCGCAGGTCCGTCGACCGCTCGCCTAGCGCTGAGGCTCGAGGTCAAACCGCGGGCGTGGGTGGCCTGAGAACGGTTGGCAAACGTAGGCAGTATTAAACAACAGCCCGCTCGGACGGCAGAGCGGGCTGCGCCTTGGAGCGATGAATCCTTCCGCGCGCTTCAGCTACTCCGCCTTGAGCGATGCCATGTCGATCGTGAAGCGGTATTTCACGTCGCCCTTGCTCATCCGTGCGTAGGCCTCGTTGATCTTCTGAATGGGAATGACTTCGACGTCGGCGGTGATGTTATGCTCGCCGCAGAAATCGAGCATCTCCTGGGTTTCCTTGATGCCGCCGATCGCCGAACCGGACAGGCTCCTGCGGCCCATGATGAGCGAGAAAGCAGACACCGGCAGCGGCTTTTCCGGAGCGCCCACGAGAGTGATATTACCATCGATCGTGAGCAGCTTGAGGTAAGCATTGATGTCGTGTTCGGCCGAAACGGCATCGAGGATGAAATCAAAGGAGCCGACGTGCTTGGCCATTTCGTCGGCGTCGGTCGAAACCACAACTTCATGCGCGCCAAGACGGATCGCGTCCTCCTTCTTTTTAGGCGAGGTAGTGAACACCACTACGTGCGCGCCGAAGGCACGGGCGAACTTAACACCCATGTGGCCGAGCCCCCCGAGGCCGACGATGCCGACCTTTTTTCCCGGGCCCACTTTCCAATGGCGCAGGGGCGAGTAGGTCGTGATCCCGGCGCAAAGCAATGGAGCGACCGCAGCGAGCGGAAGGTTGCTAGGAACGCGCAGCGCAAAGTGTTCGTCCACGACAATGCTCTCGGAGTAGCCGCCATGGGTAGGCCCGCCGATCACTGGCTCGGTGCCACCGTAGGTGCCGATCTGGGTAGGGGAATACTGCTCGTTGCCTGTCTTACAAATTGGGCAAGAGAGATCTGCGCCCACCATGCAACCGACGCCAACGACGTCGCCGATCTTCAGCTTTTTGACGGAGGGTCCAATCTTCGTAACACGGCCGACGATCTCGTGACCCGGCACCGCCGGATAGGCCGCCGGCATTACGCTGCTCCACTCGTTGCGTACGTAGTGGAGGTCTGAGTGGCAGACGCCGCAGAAAAGGATTTCGATCTGCACGTCGCGTTCGGTCGGCTCGCGTCGCGGAATTGTATCGGACGCGAGGGGCGACGTCGCACTCCGAGCGGAGTAGGCTTTGACCCGGTAAGCGCGAGGCTTCGCGGGCTTGGATGTAGGTTCGGTTTCGAGTTCTAGATTCATGAGTTGTTTTGGTTTACCGCGAAAAGCCGCGGTGATTCGAGTGCGTGCCGGCGGAGTGTGCGGAGATCTCGGCTCGAGAACCTGCGCCAGCGGGTCGAGCGTTTGGTTGTTATCCAGTTGGTCAGAGCGGAACGGTTAGTCCGAAGACACGGACCGAAAAGCCTCACCGTCCGGACTCTTGGGCATTTTTCGAAAGAGCCGGGGCGAGCGACGCGTCGGTCAATTTAGCGCGGTCCAGGCATTAAAGATGTCAGGCAGGAGCCCTAGCGTGGCGTGGGAGTCACACCGGGGGTTGTGAGGAACGTGCCCACTACCTCTCACGTCGCGGCGAACGCCAACCCGTTGGCGGACGCTCGCGTTCGCGGCAGTGCCTACCCTGTAAGCGGACGCGGGAGACTGGCGAATATCCGCATCATCGCACTGTCGTTCGGGTTGTGTTGAGGCAGCGCGGCTTCGAAGCGCGCTCCCGTCTTCTTGAGCGCGGAGATCTTCGCGACGTTGAAGAGCTTTGCCATTCGCCGTTGTCCAGATCGGCTGCCGCCGGCGATTTGCCGCGCGCGCAACACCTGGTCGCCGGTGGTGCTAACCCCATACGTCTGTGGCTCCGCAATGCGTGGCTCCCCCTCGTAGATAAAGCTCAGCACTTCCCTCCTTTGTATGGCGGAAACCAGGACCGTGTTTCGACGTTTTATTGCCGCCCGTCGCGGGCCTTTCGGCTCAAGCTTTGTTGAACGAGTTCCAGGTTGCATGGACGTATTCTCTCCCTTTGTCCCATTTCGGCGAGCTGACGCGTCGTTTTGAGCGTTTCGCGCCGGGAATCACGGCACAGTCAGGCAACGTGTGTAGGGAAAGTCATCATCCTGCCATGCCTTCACCGCGCGGTGTCCGCCGAAAGGCGGATCGACGAATGTGGCTCCGTGGCGAACACTTGGGCATGATTGTCTTCTCCACCCGAGTACGCTGTCTCTTCCTCGCGATCGCAGGCTGCTTGATTCCGCTACTGGCCTCCGGAGCCGAGCGGCGAGTCCTGCTGATTGCAGGACCGCCGAGCCACGGTCCGGGAGAGCACGAGCATAATGCGGGCGTTCAATTGCTGCAGAATTGCTTGGCATCGGTTTCGGGGATAAAGACGTCCATTGCCCTCAATGGCTGGCCGGTCGACCCCGGCATCTTCAACGAGGTGGATGCGGTTGTTTTCCTATCCGACGGCGGACGTCGACACCCCGCACTCCGCGCCAACGCATTGGCGACGGTGAAACGTTTGATCGAGAAAGGCGTCGGACTCGCGATGATTCACTACGCGATCGAGCCGACGACGACAGAGGGCAAGGCGGAATTCCTCCAAGGAATCGGCGGGGTTTTCGAAGTGAACTGGTCGGTCAATCCACTCTGGGAAGCATCGTTCACGTCGTTTCCGAACCACCCTATCACCCGCGGAGTGCGTCCGTTCCGCGTAAAGGATGAGTGGTACTACCATTTGCGTTTCACGGAAGACAAGGACGCGCTCACGCCCCTTCTGGTCGCAACGCCAACCGCAGAAACGCTGACACGGCCCGACGGTCCGCATGAAGGTAATCCGGCGGTCCGCGCAGCGGTCGCACGCCAAGAAGCGCAAACATTGGCGTGGGCGTTCGAACGCAAGGACGGCGGCCGCGCCTTTGGATTTGCGGGGGGCCACTTTCACCGAAATTGGGGCCACGACGATTTTCGCAAACTCGTCCTGAACGGAATCGTATGGATCGCCAAAGCCGAGGTCCCTGCGGAAGGCGTCGTTTCAAACGTCACTGAAGCCGACCTCGCCCAAAACCTGGACGACAAGAAAAAGAAACCCGCAGCCTCCGCAAAGTAGCAGCTAAGTGTCCACGATGAGGAGACATACGAATGTCAGAACCGAAACCTCGGCCGAGCACCAACCTGTCAAAAAATGTTCTTGCGCGAAGGTGCTCCAACCCTACCGTCCTCACCTTCCGCGGTTAGTCCCCATCGTCTAGCCCGGTTAGGACACCACCCTTTCACGGTGAGAACCGGGGTTCGAATCCCCGTGGGGACGCCAATTTCCAAAGCCCCGTAGCTCCCGCGAGTTACGGGGCTTCTTGTTTGGCGTCGTGCCTCAAGTGACAATGACGGTGACAATAAGTTCAAGGAAATCCGCCGACGTCCGCCAATGACGCAGAGCGTTGTTCAGAGGCCCGGGCCGGGTGTCGGCGTGCGACCCTTGAGGCGCAATTCGGAGCGAGCGAAGCCTCCGCCGTGGATGACATCGCTTGCCTCTCTGCGCCTGGGCACTAACTCGAAGTCGGGCTACGCGATCACTCGCGGCCCTATTAGTTGAAGCTGGACCTGGCGGGGCCGCTCGAAAGAGGGCCCCGCCTTCCGTTTCAAAGCGGTGCATGCGTCCTGCTGTAGGTGCGCGCGATGAATAAAAAAAAATCGTCGTAGTTGTGCTCACTGTGGACGTCGCTTCCTGATCGATCCACGCGTCCGTCGCCACCATCGATTTTGCTCCCGCCCAACATGCGCCAAGGAAAGCCGCCGGGCTGCACAGCAGAAGTATCTCCGGAAGGAGCGTCGCGGCCAACCCAGCGATCGAGCGGACATAATACGCGTTCAGCAGTGGCGAAGCATGAATCCTGGGTACTGGCGCCGTAAACAGCGTGTGGGTCGCTACGAAGTGCGCGGCAAATTCGCGGATTTGATCCGTGAGTTTGCGTTACACGATATGATTGACGCGCAGTTTTCCCTCGTAGTCGGACTGATCTCATATCTCTCGAAGACTGCGTTACACGATACGATAGCCTCAGAACTGCGGCGTCTTATCTTGATCGGGCATGGCATTCTTTCCGACGCGTCGTCCTCGACGGGTACAGCTGAAAGCACGCCTCCCTGATCCCTTCGCGGAGGTGAGAGCATGAGCGTGCAGGCGCATCTGCCGCTGAACGCGGCCGGCACCGTTGTGCCGGTCGCGGCCTACGTTCGGATGTCAACGGAGCATCAGCAGTACTCGACCTCCAATCAGCTCGATCGCATCAAGGAGTACGCGGCTCGCCGCGGTATGAACATCGTCCGCGTATTCGCGGACGAAGGGAAAAGCGGCCTGAACGTCAAAGGCAGGGAAAGCCTGCGGAAGATGATCGCCGAAGTGGAAGGCGGTCGCGCCGACTTCAAGTGCATCCTAGCCTACGATGTCAGCCGCTGGGGCCGGTTCCAGGATGCAGATGAGTCCGGCTACTACGAGTACATCTGCAAGCGAGCGGGCATCACAGTGCACTACTGTGCGGAGCAGTTTGAGAACGATGGGTCGCCAACCTCCAACATCATCAAGAGCGTGAAACGTTCGATGGCGGGCGAGTACAGCCGCGAACTTTCGACGAAAGTTTTCCAGGGCGCGTGCCGGCTAATCCAGATGGGCTTCAAGCAAGGTGGCGCGGCCGGCTTTGGGCTCCGACGGCAGCTCATCGACTCCGCCGGCCAACCGAAGGGAACGCTTCAGATTGGAGAGCAAAAAAGCCTTCAGACGGATCGCGTCGTACTCGTTCCCGGCCCGGAAGAGGAGCAAGCGGTCGTGCGAGAAATCTATCAGCGCTTCGTCGCCGGCAAAGAGAGCGAACGTCAGATCGCGCAGGGCCTTAATGCCAGAAACATCAAGACCGACCTAGGCCGTGATTGGACTCGCGGGGCCGTGCATCAGATCCTCACGAACGAAAAATACATTGGGCACAACGTCTATCACCGCACGTCCTTCAAACTAAAGCGCAAGCATGTCCAGAATCCGCGGGAGATGTGGATTCGGGCGGACAACGCTTTCCCGGCAATCGTGACGCCCGAGATTTTCACTCAGGCGCAAGAGATCATCCTGACACGCTCTCGACGCTTCACCGACGAGGAGATGTTGTCGCAGTTGAAGGCACTTTGGACGAAGCACGGACGCGTATCCGGACTCTTGATCGATGAACATGAGGCGATGCCCTCCAGCGCCGCGTTTCGGCATCGATTCGGTAGTTTAGTCCGCGCTTATCAACTAATCGGCTACACTCCACCGACCGACTACGGGTTTCTACAGATCAATCGCTATCTCCGCGAACGCCATCCGGAGATTATGCAGGAAGTGATCACCCGGCTGTCCGGCATGGAGGTCCGTGTCGAACGCGACCCGGCGACTGAACTCCTCGTGCTCGAACAAGAACTCAGCGTTTCAATCGTATTGTCGCGGTGTCTCCGCACCCCAAGCGGGGGCGGTCGTTGGCTGCTCCGCTTTGAGGAGAGCCTGCGACCTGACCTGACCATCGCGGTTCGCATGAACGAGGCCAACGATGCGATCAAGGACTACTATCTCTTTCCGGCCATCGACATCCTCGAGTCTAGGACCCGTTTAGCCGACTGCAATCACGCGAGCTTGGACGCCTACCGTTTTGATTCGTTGGAGTTCTTCTTTCGCATGGCGGAGCGAATCAACGTGGAGCAAGCCGCCGCATGAGTGCCAAAAACGACACGCGCGTTCAGGTCATACCCATCGCGCAGATCCGGATCGTGAATCCCCGTGCGCGGGAAAAAAAGAAGTTCGACGAGATTGTCGAAAGCATCGCCACGGTCGGGTTGAAAAAACCGATCACCGTTACGGCGACGGGCAAAGACGCCGCCGGAGCGCCGACCTATGATTTGATCTGCGGCCAAGGCCGGCTCGAAGCGTTCGTCGCGCTGGAGCAGAAAGAAATTCCGGCCTTCGTTCGTGGGATGTCCAACACGGAGGGCATGCTCGCAAGCCTGGTCGAAAATATCGCCCGTCGAAAGATGTCGGCGCTCGATCAGATGAAGACCGTGCAGTGGATGAAAGAGCAGGGTCATTCTGCTGCGGACATCGCCACAAAGACCGGTCTCAGCGAAGGCTACATCAAGCTGATACTCGGACTGCTCCGCAACGGTGAGGAGCGGCTGTTGGATGCGGTGCTGCAACGGCGCATTCCCATCGCAATCGCGGTTAAGATCTCAGGAATGTCCGACGACGACGCCCAACGCATCATGATGGAGGCGTATGAGCGGAAGGAGATGACCCAAAAGACGCTCGGTGCCTTTAAGCGGGTCGTCGAACAGCGGAAGTTTTTCGGCCGGAGCGGAGGCCTGCGGGCGAAGAACGGGGTGAAGAAGGCAAGCGTCGATAGCATGGTGCTGGCTTACAAGCGCGAGTCCCAGCGCCAACGACTCATGGTGAAGAAGGCGAAGATTTGCGAGGTACGCCTCCTGGCCGTGTCGGCCGCTTTCAATCTCCTGATGGCCGACGAAGACTTCGTGAATCTGCTTCGTGCCGAAGGATTGTCCACGATGCCAAAGTACCTCGCGGAGCGGGCCAAAAAATCCGCATGAGCACGTCAGTAAGAGCTGCGTTTGATTTCGACGGCATCACGGTGCCGCTAGATGCCATCTTGCCAATCCGGACGATTAAGCAAAGCGATCACGCGTTCGGGAAGTTTCGGGCGATCGTGGCCTCGATCAAAGAGGTCGGCGTGATCGAGCCATTGGTCGTCCATCCCGAACGGGGCAGATCAGGGAAATACGTCCTCCTGGATGGGCACCTCCGGTTGCGGGCGCTGAGCGAACTCGGGGTCACCGAAACCTTCTGTATCGTTGCCACCACCGACGACGCGTTCAGCTACAATCACCAGGTCAATCGCATCTCGATCATCCAAGAGCACAAGATGATCATGCGCGCGATCGACCGGGGAGTTACGCCGGAGCAGATCGCGAAAGCACTGGCCGTCAATGTGGAGAAAATCGTCGCGGGAATGAACCTCCTGGAGGGTATTCATCCTGATGCTGTCGAGCTGTTGAAGGATAAGCCCATCACGACGCTGGCATTGCAGATTCTGAGAAAAGCGAAACCCGTCCGACAAATCGACATGGCGCACCTGATGGTGAGTGGAAACAATTTCACGCGGGCCTATGCCGAAGCGCTCATTATTGGCACCCCGCCGGATCAGCTCGTGCGCGGTTCTAAGACCAAAACGAAGGGACTGACGGCTGAGGAACTCGCGCGCCTCGAAGCCGAGATGGAAACCTTGGAACGCGATTTTCGGCTTAGTCAGGACGGCTTCGGTGAAAACTCGCTGCACCTCAATGGAACCCAGCGCTACGTGAAGCGCCTGCTGGATAATCCCAAAATCAAACGCTTTCTCGGCACCAGATATCCGGAATTGCTGGACGAATTCGAAGATTTGGCCGCGCTGCAATCCCTGGGCTGAACCATTCACAGTTTAGCGGGTTGGCGCCCGTAAGCCGCAACGTCCAAAGCCGCGAGGCGAATAAGGGCACGAGGCCGTGAGGCTTGGTGGAAATTACGTTCTTTCTGTGTAAACGGAGCCCGCCGCCGCGGCCGGGCGGGCTCCCTTGCACGGCTACCGAATGCGGTAGCCGTGCGGAAACGTCAGATGAGGCCGGCGTCCCTGAAGGAATAGAAGCCACGACCTTGCGGGTCCGCTTTCGGCTCACCGCAAACAACGTGGTCGAGAAGCTGGATGTCGAGGACGCGCGCCGCGTCTCGCAGCAGGCGGGTCACCTGGATGTCAGCTGAACTTGGTGCCGGGTCTCCGGAAGGATGGTTGTGCGCGACGATCAAGGCTACCGCGCCTGCCAGGATCGCTCCACGGAAGACTTCCTTCGGCGAAACCAACGTCCCAGTCGCAGTGCCGAGCGTGATCAGATGGCGACCCAGGGGGTGATTCTTTCGATCGAGATAGACACAGTAGAACGCCTCTTGCATCGGATTCTCGTCGAAGGCCGAACGGAGGTATTCGGCAACCTTGGACGGCTGGTCGAGTTTAACGTCTTCGCCGAGTGAAACGAGGGAGTAGACCATCTTAGCTTCAAAAACGCGCATAGTGAGCGCTCGCGCGAGCCGCGTTACCCTACTCAACTTCGTATTGAGTGATCGCGGGTGCTGCCCGATTGAGCGCCCGCTCGGGATGGGCGAAAAGTCAAAGCGCTGAATGGAGCGCCGAGGCGGCGGATTTATCCGCAACGAGGGGGAAGCGGAATGTTTGCGCGGGGTGGAGGCCGAAGGCACTACCTTGACCGCCCATAAAATGGGGAGCTACGGACGGGGCAGAGCTAGAAAGAATCGAGCGCAGCGAGCATCGAGCCTTGCGTTGTTCCTTCGGACCCCTGACGTGATCTCGCTGATTTTTGCGGACAGCTACCTGAGACCTAAGACGTCCTGCATGTCATAAAGTCCGGGTCTTTGGGATTTGATCCACTGCGCCGCACGCAAGGCCCCGCGCGCAAAGATGGAGCGGTCCGCAGCCTTGTGCGTGAGTTCAATGCGCTCACCCAATGCAGCGAAAATCACACTGTGGTCGCCGACAACGTCACCGCCACGCAGCGCATGAACACCGACCTCCGTCGTATTGCGTTCCCCTGTGATTCCCGCGCGTCCATGCCGCACGGCCTCCTCGGTCAATTTGCGCTCTTCCAAAATAATCTGAAGCAATCCTGCCGCTGTTCCGCTGGGGGCGTCCTTTTTGAAGCGGTGATGCATCTCGACCACCTCGGCATCGTAATCTGCTCCCAAGATCGCGGATGCGCGCTGGGTCAGACCGAAGAGCAGATTCACGCCAACGGAGTAATTGCCCGTCCAAACAGTCGGAATGTTTGCGGCCTCGATCCTCAATCGCTGCTTCTCCTCAGGGGGATGCCCCGTTGTTCCTATGACGAGTGGCTTGCGGTGCACAACCGCGAGCTCGATGACATGTGAGGTGATTTCGTGGGAACTGAAATCCATCACGACGTCGGCTCGCTGGATCGCGTCAGCGAGGGCGTCGTTTCTGCCGAGTGGAAACGCGATGACTGCGCCGTGTTCGGGAGCCGCCGTAGTGATCGCGCGCCCCGTCCGTCCTCTCGCGCCTAAAAGAGCTATCTGGAGCACGACGCTCATCCGCATCTCACCTCGATTAGGCGCGTCCTATTGGCGTGTTCAGAAAGCCGCATAACGGCCAACCAAGGGAGTTGTGCGTGCTGCGCAATCATATGGCTACTGTGCCCCCTCCGGAGGGGGGCCGCTGGTGTGGACACTTGAATGCGAAAAGCTGCTGCGCGTTCGCGTGAACGTCAGGCCATAATGGTACGGTGCCAGTTCGAAAGGACCGGCTGTGAGTTCCAATCCGCCTGCGGCATCCGCCCACTCGACGATCTGCTCGGGTGCCGGCCGGATGTCCTCGCTCGGGCCACGGGGCGTCTGGATATCCGTTCGCCAGTGAATCACGGCTACTACCCCTCCCAACCGCACGACACGGCCGGTTTCGCGCAGTAACTCGACCGGTGATTCGCCGTGGAGGATGTTGAACAGTAGCCCTGCATCACACGACCCGTCTTGGAGACCGTAGCCGACGGCGAAAACGTCGCGGTGGGTCACCGAGATATTGGTGAGGCCGGCATGTGCGGCGCGTGTCGCTGTTCGTGCGAGCATTGCGTCGTCAATGTCGAACGCGTGGACGCGGCCTGCGATTCGTCGCGCGAGAGGCACAGTGAAGGTGCCGTAGCCGCAACCGAGTTCCGCGACATCTGCGGTGTTCCCACCCAAGGGAAAGTGCGCTAAGATCGATTCTGGATCGAGGAGCGTTTCCCAATAGTCCTCCGCTGGCATTCCACTCTCGCGGAGTTTCATAAGGATACCTTACGTTTGGTTCGCTCGGCCCTCTGCATCCGTTTGGTCCGGGGTGCCGCGATAGCTGCTGCTATCGGAAGGCCACGGGCGCGCCAGTCAGGAAGTCCGATTTCCAAACGCTTGGCCTTGAAGCCGCGTTTTGTCAGCAAGGCTACAGCGGCGTCAGACTGTACACAGTATGGACCCCGGCAATAAGCGACGATCTGCGCGCGCTTGGGCAATTCCTTCAGTCGTGACTGCAATTCTCTCAGCGGAACGGACACGGCGCCGGCAATGTGCGCATCGGCAAATTCCTCCGGGGGTCGAACATCGATGAGGATCGTGCTCCTGTCGTTCAACCGTTCTTGCAGCTCCTCTGCTGTGACGGCAATTGTGCCTGTCCGCGGTTTCAGGAACTCTTGCAGGGCTTGCTGAACGTCAGCGACGTTGGTCTCGCCAAAATTGCGAATGGCGTTCCAGACGGCGAAGATCCCGTTATCGCAGGCGCGGTAGTAGGCAAACAGCCCGTCGCGCCGCACCTGCACCATGCGCGCTTGGCGCAATACTTGAAGATGCTGGGAGACGTTAGCGACCGAGAGCGCTGTCAGGTCAGCGAGTTCCTCGACGCTGCGTTCCGCTTGGAACAGCATCTCCAGCAACTCAAGGCGTGCCCCACTGCTGAGAACCTGCCCGATATGGGCGAACTGCGCGAAGACGTGACGTTTGTCCGGCATTTCACTATTCAAGCGGTTCCTTGAATAGTGTCCATCTCGTTTATCGACTCATCAGTGGGTGGAATGGATAAGGGTGCCGCACGCAACTGCTAGGACCGTAAGAGCGTAGTCACTTCGCGAGCGCCTTCAGGCGAGCATTGATGACCTTGATGTCGATCTCCGCACCCGTGACGGTGGCACGCGCCTTTGCGAGCCGCACTTCGGCTTGAAGAAGTTCTTTCTTAAGCGTTGTGAGTTCGTCGGGTGCGTCACTGCCGCGCGAACGCGCGGCGGGAAGTTCTGCGGTGCCATTGTTCATGATGATGACCGGTCGTGCCGGTGTTGATGGTTAATTCGGGCGGAGAATGCCGCCGGCGACGAATGCCGCTGAATCGAGGGAATCGCCTTCTTGGCCGATGGCAGCGGCGCGCTCCTACCGGAAACGCGGGAGTCGAGGTCCCGAAAAAAGGGAGCGGCTGGAAGCCGCACCTGATCGCTGCGATAGGCGGCCGCTAGTTATTCGGAAATTCACCCGCGCCTTAGCCCCCAGTGGCGCTTGAGCGGTTATATTCCTGGAATATACAAACTCTTGCGAATGCGGCGCCTTTGAAACAAACAACGTCATGCCCCAGCCAGCGGTTAACGAAGCCACAGTAGACGCATACTTGGCAGATTTTTTGCGCCATAAGTGCTCGTTCATTCTTTCACCAACTCAGTGGAAGAAGTTCACACTGGCGACACAGCTAAAATGGGAGCATCGACCTTTCTCCGACCAAAGCATTACCTTGATTCCGGAAAGCCGCGGAATATACGCCCATTCGATCAGTTTGAACGTCGGCAATATGCCACCGACCAATTACGTAACCTACGTTGGGTTGGTTGGAGACCAAAAGAAAACGGGACCGAAAGGAGACAAGCGGCACTTGCGCCAGCGTTTCAAGGAATACCTGAAGGAGAAAGCAGAGCTCGGCCGTCCGCTAGTATGGGAAATGTTGAAGCAATACGACGGACACATGCTGTTCCATTATGCGGAGGTCTCGGATTACTCCGTGAGCTTACATCAAGTCGAGACGGCTCTATTGGACGCGCTTCTTCCGCCGTGTAATCAAAATGACTTTAGCTTAAACATCAAACAGGCTCATGAGCTCGCCTACAGAAAGTAATTCCGTGTCCGCGTCGCTTTCACTTCCGGCGATTCGTGGAAAAATGGGCAATTGGACTTTCTATTCCTCAGTAATGCCGATGATCGAGCTGGCGAAGCGGGTCAATTACGCTGAAGAAATCCACACTAACCCCGGACTTTCAGAAATGATTCAACGGAAGTTGTCCGGCGCGAGAGCGACAGAAATTTGCCGCTACCTAACCGAGCGCCCGGATCGCTTTTTCAACTCCCTTGTGATCGCATTTTACGAAGGCCCTCCAACTTGGTTCTCGGGCGCGATCACGCCTCCTGCCTCGTTGGGGATCGGCCGCTCTTTTGACATCGAAGACATCCGAGAGTCCGGTTCGCAGCTGGGCGTTCTCCAGTTGAATGGCAACGAAAAGCTGTTCGCGCTTGATGGGCAGCACCGCTTGTCGGGAATCAAAGCAGCGTATAAAAGAGAGCAGTTACCCATCGATGATTGCGTTCCCGTGATCTTTGTTGCGCACGTTAACGACGCGAATGGCATTCGGAGAAGCCGGGAGATTTTTACGACACTAAACAAGGAGGCGAAGAAGGTCGGGGTCGGCGACATTATCGCGCTGGATGAAAATGACCCAGCCGCGATCGTCACGCGAATGCTCGTGGAGGGGAAAAGTGGTTTGTCTGGAGGCAAGGTGGCATACAAGCAGACTGAATCGATCGACCCGCGGATTGACGTGAATTGTGTAACGACCATCGCTAACATCTATTTTAGCGTTCTTAACCTATTCCGTGCTTTTTATTATAAAACGAAAACGATTCGAGAGATCGCAGCGCTGCCTAGACCGGATGAAAAGGTTCTGCAGGAGCTGTGTGGCATTGCTGAGAAGTTTTATGCGTCCGCGGGGAAATATTTCCCGGATTTCGGCGAGGTCATGTCGGCAAAGGACGATGCTACCGCGATAATCGCGGCAAACCGCGGCCAAGACGGGGGGCATCTATTGTTCAGGCCCGTCGGCATAACAATTCTGACTAGTTTGGTGTGCCAGTTGAAAACGCAGCATCCGAAGTTGACGGTCGAAGGCTGCGTCAAGCGCGCATCGGCAATACCGGTCGTCCTTAACGAAGCTCCCTATCGCGACGTTCTTTGGGAATCACGCAGGTCAAAAATGCGCCCGAATGGAAAGAAGGTGATCATTGATCTGCTGGGGCATGAGTTGGGCTTGCCGCAGGGGAAATTCTACAAAAGGGCTCTTGAGGAGTACGAAGCGCTGACAAAAAGAAAATTCGCCGGGAGCGCTCGACGGCGGAAACGAAAAGCTGCCTCCTGACCAACGGGACTGGCAGTTGCGGTAGCCCAAGCCGGGAAAGCACGCATACGTAATCTGCTCTATGGAACTTCCGCGAATCCGCACCGCCATCGAGCAGCTCGATTTCGGGAAGAAGCTCCCATCAGCTGTCTATGTTTGGGATCAGAACGGGGAGAATTTGCCGACCACGCTAAGGGCGTTGGTCGCCGAGTTGAGGCGGCGCCTCGGTCTCGGTGATGGATTCAACATCCTGAAGTTTCATACCTTACAGCCGAAGGTTTCGTTCTTGGCGTATCCCGGATTTTGGAAAGACGCTCATCCCGCGCTCGACGCGTCCGTCGTCGTGGATCTCGCTAGCGGTAAGGTGCGACGAGATTCCTACGCTGGACGGGAGAACCCTCCGATACTGCATCGCAAAGAAGCATTCCTTCCCGCTGAACACCCCG
>CAZJLP010000058.1:0-20873 GCA_964546955.1 uncultured Opitutaceae bacterium
CACTGTGCCGGTCGCGGTCAGCACGATGAGGATAGGCGCACACCAGAAGCCGATTGCATTGTGCCAATTCCAATCCCGGGCTTTGCCCGACGCATTGCGGACGAACCACACCGACGGCCTGAGTGCGCGCCAGGAATAGCTCTTGGGCCACCAAAGGATAAGTCCGGTGATGGCCAGCAGGAGGAAGGCAATGTTCGAGATGCCGGTGGCGTTTCGGCCCCAGTTTCGTTGTTCCGTTCCGGTGCCCAGCCAGCGGTGCCACTCCGTCATGGTATGGAAAAAAGCGCGCAGGCGGGGCGCGGTGCCGGCGTGAACCTCTCCGCTGTATGGATTGATGTACGCGGTGTCGCCGCGGCCGTAGGTCACCACAATCGCGGCGCGAGGATCGCGCTGTACGATCACACTGGAGGGCCGGCTGTCCGGACGGAACGCGCGCGCGGCTTTCAGGACGTCATCCAAGGAAAGCGGCTGCGTGCCATTCGCCGCCGCTGAAACTCGCGCGACATCGCGCTCGGCCCAGACGATGAGCTGCTTCTCGAACGAAATCGCTACGCCGGTAAATGCCATGATGCCGATGATGGCGCCACACAAGAGGCCGGTCGCAAAATGAAACCAGAACAGCAGGTTGCGGAGTCGGAGTGATGTCATTGAGCTTGTCAGTTACGGAGGAGAAGCGAAAGCTTCGGTTGCACCGGAGCGCGAGGCGTCGGTGGTCCGCGCGCGTTCGGCCGCGAGCTCGTTCAGCTTGCGAACTACCGTGTTGTGCTCGGCCACAAGCTCGTTGTATTTGCGCGCCGCCTCCGCCAGGCGCTGGCCGAGATCGGTCAGGCGGTCATTTGCTTCTTTTAGCCGTGCGTCTCGGAGCTGCACCGCCGCACTCCATTCGTCGACCGCCAGGCGGAGCTGGTCTCGTTCCGCGGTGAGCTGCTGCACGGTGCGCAGCGATCGATCGAGTCTTGTTTCCACGTCTTTCAGGGCCTCCGCGCTTTGGCTGAGCTGACCGCGAAACCGCTCGAGATCGGACGCCTGGCCCTGCGCCTTTTTTTCGAGTTCTTGAAGCTTGGCCTCCTGCTGCAGGCGTTCTCTTTCCAGCCGGTTCACCTCCAGGTTCAAATTGCGGTTCGCGCGCCACTGCAGCCCGCAGAGCACGACGAGGACCACGACGCCAATCAGGTTCAGAGTGGTGAGCCGTTTCATTGCCCCGCTGCTGGCTCTCGCGTCTCGAACGCCACCTTCTCCACGCCGGCCGAGCGCACGAGATCGAGGATATGAAGCACGTCTCCATGGCGCGCCTCACGGTCGCCGCGGATAAAGACCCGGACATCGGAGTTTTTTTCACGGGCTCGACTCAGCGCGGCGACCAATTCGTGGGACCCGATCGGTTTGCCATCCAGGAAGACAAGCCCACCCTTGTCGACTGTGACATGGACGAGGTTCTTTTGCGTCTCGGGGCTCGCGGTGGTCGCGGTCGGCAGGCTCACTTTCACCCCCTTGAGGTTCACCATGCTCAGGCTCACCAGCATAAAGGCGGCGAGCAGAAAGAACATGATGTCGATCAGGGGAATGATCTCGATCCGCGCCTCGGAGTGCTCTGTGGGGAGCTTGGAGCCAAGTTTCACCGGCATGGCGAGGTCAGTTTAAAATTCCCTTCGCCGTGTCAGGCGCGAGCGCGCGCTCGCGGGCGAACTCTTCGACGTCGTGACCGTGGTGCCTCGCCGAGTGGATGAGAAGCTCGACGTGATTGATCGAACGCTCAAGCCGTGCGCGGAAATGGCCGAGTCGGCGATTGAAATAGTTGTAAGGAAGCAAACAAAGGATGGCGATCCCCAGACCGCAGGCCGTCGCGATCAACGCTTCTGCGATGCCTCCGCTCACCTTGACGGCGGCGAGCTCTTCGCTGCCGACGAAGTTGAACGAATGCATGATGCCCACGACCGTGCCCAAGAGGCCGAGCAACGGAGCCAGTGTGATGAAAGTGCCGAGCATCCAAAGCCGCTTTTCCGCAAGTTCCAGCGCGTCGGTCGCACGAAGCTGCATTGCGCCCAACAAGGACGAGTGGGCGTGAATCAACCCCTCGTGCACCGTCGCGAGGAACGGGTCGTTTTGCTCTCGAGTCAGTCGTTCGGCCTCTTTAAAGCGTCCGTCCGCGATGGCATCGAACACCAATTGAAGCGCGGAGGCCCGCGCCTGCCGGCTCAGTTTCCACCACCATAGCGACCGCTCGACCACGACGACGAGTGCCGCGATAAAGCAGAATAGAATGGGCCACATGATGGGCCCGCCGCGTACGAAAAGATCGACGGCGAGATTCGCCAAGGGCAGCGAGAGCACAGGAGGGGAGAGCGAGATCATTTTTTCAGTCGGAAACGGATTGCGACTTCGTAAAGCCGCTGTGGACCGCGCGGGAAATTCCAGCGCTCGCGGACGGTTTGGACCGCGGCTTCGTTCAACAGAGGCCAGGTGCACGGTTCGGAAACGTCCGCCCTGGTTACACGACCGTCCGTGTCGACGGAGAGTCGCACGAGGACCGTACCTTCCTGGCCCAGTCGAGTCGCACGTGCAGGATAAACCGGCGCTGGCTGGCGGCCCTCGCCTTGGCCAAAGACCAGCGACTGAACCGTTGTGCTCGCCACCGCGGTTTTCGGAGCAGCCTGCAGTCCAAGCGACGCGGTCGCTGCGTCCACCAACCGAATCGCTCCTTCCACCGGCACGGCGAAGGCGAGTGACGGAATAGGTTCGGTCGCGGCCAGGGCGGGCGCGGCGGGAGGGGCGCTCAAAGGGAGGGACGCGGGGGGCTGCATCAGCGCAGCCCGCGGGGAGCTACTCGCAACCGCTGGTGCCGCGGGGTCGAGTTCGACCTCGATCTTTTCGATTTGCACAGGCGGAGGGACCGTTTTCGCCGGCTGCGGGCGAGCGTAGGGGAGAAGCAAACCGGCTGCGCCGAATGCGCAGCATACGACCCAGAGGACCAGGGTGGCGACCGCGCTCAGCGGCGTGCCATCGTCGCGCGGCTCGACCGCAAAACGCGGACCGCGGGACGGCGGAAACCGATAGGGCTGACGCGTCACGGTTCTGGGTGCAGGGAGCGTCGTGGTCGTGGCGATCATGATGGAGGGCTCAATCAAACTTCACATTTCGGCCCACTGGCGGAGGAGATTGTGATAGACGCCGGTCAGCTGGACTACGCCCGGGCTGCCGGGTGAGCTGGAACTGACCTGTTGGATGCCGACGTCGAGATTGAAAAGCAGAGTCCGCCGACCGTCGTCGCGGATCATGCTTTGGATCCAAAAAAATGAACTCAGGCGCGTGCCGCGCGTCACCGGCGTCACGTGATGCAGGCTGGTTGAAGGGTAGAGAATAAGATGCCCAGCCGGGAGTTTGACGCTCTTTGCTCCGTAGGTGTCCTCAACGACGAGTTCGCCGCCATCGTACTCGGATGGATCGGCCAGAAACAACGTGCACGAGAGATCCGTCCGGATTCGTTGACCTGTCTCGGAGATTTGCCGAATAGCCCCGTCCACATGGGTGCCGAACTGCTGGCCGCCGCTATAACGATTGAAAAAGGGCGGCAGGATATGAAGTGGAAGCGCGGCTGAAAGGAAGAGCGGATTCTGTCCAAGTGCCCGCAAGATCGTCTGCCCGACTTGGCGCGCCACCGGGTGGTTTTCCGGCAGCTGGCAGTTGTCCTTCACCCGGGCGCCCTGATGTCCGGCCGTCGCCCGGCCATCGATCCAGTCGGCCTGCTCGAGCTGCGTGCGCGCAGCGGCAACCTGATCGGCGGACAAGACGTTGGGGATGGCGACGAGCATGACGTGTATCAGTATTTCAGAGACGCCGTGAGGCTATAGGAGCGCGGGCTGCCGGGATAATAGCGGCCGCCGTTGTTGTTGACGCGATAGGTGAATTCGTCCGCCAGATTGGTGATATTGAGCCGGAACGTGAGGTTCGGACTCACCTCGTAAGCGGCCATGGCGTTGATGAGCCAGAACGACGGCGCGCCGCTCAGACTCGGGCCGGTCGAGGTGATCGCGTTCGCGGTGGCCCGGGTGACCGAGTCCGAGTACTGGACCCCGCCGCCGATCGTGATCTTGCGCACAAGCGCGTAGGTCGTCCACAGATTGCCGGACAATCGTGGCGTGTAGCGGAGGCCCGCGCCGTCATTTGCGGAGGAAGTGGTCCCGGACGCTTTGAATTCGCTTTCCATCCAGCCCAGTCCCCCAAAGATGAGCCAGCGGTTCGTGATGCGGCCCGAGACTCCGAATTCAAGGCCCTCCACGATGTTGCTGATATCCTGGGTCACCAATCCCGTCGTGGCGTCCGTGCTGACCACATTGAGATTTTCGGAACGGTAGAGTGCGAGGCTGGTAGAGACTTTTCCTTGGAGAAACTCCCACTTGGCCCCGAGTTCCAGATTGCGCGCTTCTTGTGGGTCGAGGTTCGGATTGTTCTGGTTGGAGGCGGTGCTCGAGAGCGTGAATCCGCTTCCGGGCGGGGTGAAGGAATTGCCGTAGGCGACGTACAGACTGCCCGCTCGCACGGGCTTGAAGACAAGACCGGTTTTCCAGCTCCAGAGATCGCCTTCGGCCTTCAATTTCTCCAGCAAGGGAACAGGGAGAGAAGCGGTTGCAGGCGCGAGACTCTCGTAGTCGATGGCGTAATTTTCCCAGCGAATGCTCGCATTCAGCAGCCACCGTGGAGTGATCCGGAGCGTGTCGAACACGTAAAGCGCGAGCGTGTCGGCTTGGGCGGTGGCGAACGGCGCATTTGCAGCTCGGTACGGCTGCTGCGCGGCCGTTGACGAACGCACGGTGTTGGGCGCAAAAAGATCGGTCGACGGTCCGCCCACGGGAGACCACGTGGGAGACTCCTGCTCTTCTCGACTGACCTCGAGACCCGCACTGATCGTGTGGCCAACGGCGCCCGTCTTGGTGTCGATCGAGACATTTGTCTGGTTCGAGATAATCTGGTTTTCTGTGTCGGTCCGGAGTCGCCGCGGCGTAACCGCAGAGGTGGAGGGGTCGTACGCTACGTAGGCCGGGGGCACCGCGCCGGTGGCCGGGTTCACCGGAGTCGTGGCCGGCGCAAACGTGGCCGGAGCCGTGTTGCTGTTTTGAAAGTAGGTCTGCAGTGCCTCGCGGCGGGTCGTGGCGAAGCGGGTCTGGTTCACCAGTCGCAGCGAGGTGGAAAAGTCATGTTCCAAGCGCGCGCCCAGGCTGCGTTGCGTGACGTGCTCGAAGTCCTCGTTTCGCAACCCGTAGACATTGGATTGATCCACCGAAGCGGCCACGGGCGGCACGCCGGCCGGCAGGACTGCGCCGCCGGGAATGGCGATCACAGGCAGCCCGGAATCAGGAAGATTGTCCTGCCGGATGTAGGCGCCGGCGAGGGTGAAGCGCGTGGGCGTGCCCAGGCCCAACGCGAGAGAGGGCGCGACGCCGAAGCTGGTGTTGTCGATCGTGTCCCGTCCAGGTGTTCCGCTATCCTGCCAGAGTACGTTCAAACGAACGGCGCTGCCGGCAACGGGACTGTTTTTAATCGGCTGATTGAGATCGATCGTGGCTCGGCGTTGATCTTCGCCCCCGTCTTCGGAAATACCGTAGACCGCGGTTGCGGCGGTGAAGCTCTCGGCCCGCGGCGTTTTGGTGACGAGATTGATGTACCCGGAAGCGCCGCCCCGACCGTTGTCCGCCCCGGACGGACCCTTTGCAATCTCCACCTGCTCCAGGTTGTAGGTGTCGCGGCTATAGGCTCCGCTGTCACGTACTCCGTCGACGAAGATGCTGCCGGAAGTGTCGAACCCGCGCATCGTGAAAGAATCTCCGGAGGCAACATTGCCTCCCTCTCCGGCCAGAAAAGTAATGCCAGGCGTATTGCGGAGGACGTCGCTCAGGTTTTGGGCTCCCTGCTGCGTGTAGACCTCCTGAGGAATGACGACCACCGTTTGCGGCGTGTCTCGGAGGGGCTCCGTGAATTTGGGAGACGAGACGCCGGGTGTCTGCTGACCCTCTACCACCACCTCGGCCAATTTGGTCGCGTCCGAGGCAGAGGCGGCTCCGCTCGGACGGTTCCCGGTTGCCGTCTGAGCCTGTGCTTCACTCGCGCCGGCCAGCATGATCGATTGAACGAGGGCGACGGCCAGCGGAGAGACGCCGCGAGAGAGTTGAGGAGCGGAAAGGGCGGAGGAACGTGGACGGTTCATCTAGATAAACGAAGTAACTGATATTGAGATTCTGTCGCGAGAAGGGTCAAGTACGAATTGATACTGAATCTCAGTTTTAATAACTGTTGTCGGAAGCTCCTTTTCCGCTTCCCTTTATGCATGAGATTGCGCCCATATGGCACGAATGACGAACGAGTCTGAGCCTCCTCATGCCGATTCTGGCGAAACGTTGTCATGGGATCAGGCTTTCGCCCTTTGTGAGACTGCCGTTCGCCAAGGTGAGTTGAAGGCAGCCGGCCCGGAGGCGGAAGCGCGGGATATCGTGCGGCTGGCGGAAGCGTGGCTCGCACGGGGTCAGATGTTGGAGTTTCGCCCCGAATTGCTCGATGAAGCGGTCGTTTCCTACGAGAAAGCCATCGCGGGGTTCGAGCAATCGAAGGGTGCCGAGGGGGGAATTTATCGCTTGGCGGTGGGCTGGATGAATCTCGGCAATGCCCAGCAAAAACGCGGGGGTGCAGCCGCGGCCGGCTCTGCCGCTCATGCCTACCAAAAAGCGATCGATCTGCTCGCCCCGCGCGAGTCGGTGCCGCCGCAGGAACGCTGTACGTTAGGGGCCGCCCAAATGAACTACGCGCTCGCGGTGCAGGAAACCGGTGCCGGAGATAGTACGGCTCGCGCCGAGTCGGCGTTGGACGAAGCGATCGCAGTGTTTCGCACGTTGCCCCAAGAAGAGTTCCATTTTCGACGCATGCTTGCCGCAGCCACGTTAAACAAGGCCCGGCTCTTGGTCCGCGGGTCAGCGCCGAACCGTCGTCTCGAGGGCGTCGATTTGGCGCGAGAAGCGATCACGTTGCTGGAAAGTGCCGAGCAGGACGACCCCATGGCCTGCGAGATCGGTCTGAAAGCTCGCTGCCTGCTCTGTGAAGTTTACAGTGCCTCTCTCTTTCACGAAGGCCCGCCCCGGGCGGCTTCCGACGAAACCGTCGCCCAAGCGACCGATATCTGTGAGGAAGCGCTCACCCTGATCAACACGGCGGAGCAAAAAGGCGCGACCTATTTTCGCCCTGTCGCACACTGGCTCTACCGATTGGGCGTCTCGCTGTACGGCCAGTATCAGCCGCAGTTCCTCGGCGAGTTCGTGCAGGAGTATTATGGCGGCGCTGGTTTGGACGATGTTCGCGACGATGTGCGCGGGCTCACCCTGGAAGTGATCGAACGCACCCGCGCTACGTATCGCGAGCGGTTGTTCTCCAGCCGACAGTCGGAGCACGCCCAACGCTGGCTCCAAGCCCTGGACGACCTGAAGGAAGCGGGCGATTTCGTGGCGAGAGTGAAGGCAAGCTAGGCGCACGAGGCAAAATCCTGTAAACTACGAACCGTGCCGTGCGTCTGAGAACGGATCGAAAGGTAGGGCGGGTCCGGAGCTCTACACGGAGCCCCCGCCCTACCTTCGATCGCTTCGGGGAGCAGCAAGGGAGTACTTGCGCCCTCACAACGAACGCCGCCTACGCCATTGACCCCGTGAGACGATCCGCGTTTAAGCCGAGCCATGGTTGAGAACCTGACGGTCAATCTGGGCGAGCGCAGTTATCCCCTTTTCTTCGACGTGGAGCTCACGTCGAAAGTAAGAGAACAGGTACGCGCCCTCCAGATTGCGGGCCGGCGGGTGGTGGTGATCACCGACAAAAACGTGGTTCGTTCCCAGACCGAGTCGCTCAAACAGATGTTTGGCGAAGTGCCCACTTACAGCGTTGAGCCCGGCGAGTCCTCGAAATCCCTCGAGGGTTTGGGTCGAATCCTGGATTTTCTGGCGGCGGAACGGATCGATCGCACCGGCGTGTTGTTCGCGGTCGGCGGGGGCGTGATCGGCGATCTGGCGGGTTTCGCGGCCGCCTCGTACCTGAGGGGAATCGAATTTTATCAGATTCCCACGACACTGCTTGCGATGGTAGACAGCTCGGTGGGCGGAAAAACCGGTATCAATCTCAAGGCGGGAAAGAATCTAGTCGGTGCGTTTCACCAGCCTCGCGGTGTTTTCATCGCGACCAAGATCCTGCAAACCCTTCCTCCCCGCGAGTTCGCCGCTGGGATGGGCGAGGTCATCAAATATGGCCTGCTGGGGGATCCCGAGCTTTTCCTGCAGCTTGAGAAAAAGCCGCTCACGGTAGCGAGCGCTGAGCTTGCAGCTGTGGTGCGGCGGTGTTGCGCGCTCAAGGCGAAGATCGTCGAAGCCGACGAGCGCGAAACGGCAAAAGAGGGCGGCCGCGCGTTGCTCAACCTGGGTCATACGTTTGGACATGCGATCGAACAGGCAACCGCTTACGGCGCGTATCTCCACGGCGAGGCGATCGCGATCGGACTCGCGGCCGCGGGGCGATTGTCGGTGAAACTGGGTCTGCTCAAGGCCCCGGACGTGATGCGTATTGAAGCGGTGGTGACAGCGCATGCGCTCCCGATCCGGCTGGCCAAACCCCTGCCCCTCGAAGTGCTTCTTTCCGCGATGGCGCGCGACAAGAAAGTCCGCGGCGGCATGCCTCGTTTCGTCGTCCTCAAATCCCTGGGTGAATCCGCCACCCAATCCGGCATCGACCCCGCCGCCGTGGAAGCCGTGTGGCGGGAAGTGGGGGCGGGCTGACGCGCCGTTCGCGCTTATGCAGAACGTAGAGTAGCGGCCGCGGCGCGGTTTTGCCGGTAGGAGCCGTTCGGCGAGATGAGGTAAGAATGAGGTGGCTGACGGCTGAAACATTCTGCATTCTTAATTCTCAATTCTTCATTCGACCCTCGACCCTCCATGTCCGCCATCGACGAAGGCATCGTTCGTGAGTATTTCGAGCAAAACGGCTTTCTTGTCCGGCAGGTGCGGAAGTATGAAGTGCAGGCCCGCAAGAAGACCGGTGACGAGGAAATCGACCTGCTGGTGTACAACCCCGCGTTCGATCGCAGCGCCCGGAAGCCTGATTTCTTTTTGTTTTCTAACGAATTGCCATACATCCATCGGGCGATCGTGGTGGTGAAGGGGTGGCATTCGGGCCGCTTCACCCCCGGCATTTTGAAAAGCAGCCCGGAAATTTTTCGGTTCCTCGAGGAGAATGTGCTCAAGGAAGCGATTCGTTTTTTCCCCAAGACCAGCGAAACAAGCGAAGGCGAACAGGACTCCCAGGATCTCACGAAAATCCTCGTGCTTCCCAGCCTGCCCACGGCGGAACCGTTTCGCTCACAAAGTGTGCAAATGCTGAAAGAGCGCGGGGTCGACGCGATCATCTCCTTTCGGTCGATGCTGCTCGATATCATTGACAGGATCGAAATCAACCGCAGCTACGGCAAGAGCGACACGCTCCAAGTCATACGCATTCTCAAAAACTACGATCTTCTCAAGGAGGCGCAGTTGGAAATGTTCCCAGGAGCGGCGCCGGCGACCTCGCGAAAAGGAGGGAAGGCTCCGTGACGCCGCGCCTAATGAAGAATCCAGAATGGCAAATGAAGAATGAGTTGGCGAAACTAGGTGCTCGATTCCACATTCTTGATTCGTAATTCGACATTCGTCTCCCGTGTCCACCGTCATCCATCCCACCGCGATCATTGAGAACGACGTGCAGCTCGGCGAAGACTGCGAGGTGCATGCGGGCGCGATTTTGCGGCGGTACACCATCCTGGGAGACAGGGTGGCGGTTCATCCGTACGCGGTCATCGGCGGCGATCCCCAATACCTCGCCTTCAACCGCTCGACTGCGTCGGGAGTGCGTATCGGCGCGGGAACGACAATCCGCGAGCATGTCACGATCAATCGTTCGATCAAGGAAGGTCTGTTCACCGAGATCGGGGAGAATAATTTCTTCATGGCCAACGCGCATGCCGCGCACGATTGCGTCACCGGCTCGAATGTCGTGCTCGCGAACAACGCCGCGCTCGCCGGGCATGTCACGGTCGGGGCTCACACGTTTATCGGGGGCGGCGCGGCCTCGCACCAATTCACCCGGATCGGCGAGAGCGTGATGGTCGGCGGTCTCTCCCGCATCACGCGCGACCTTGCTCCTTTCACGATGGTAGCGGAGCGGGACGAGGTGGTCGGCCTGAACCTGCTTGGCTTGAAGCGCCGAGGCTTCAGCCGTGAAGTGATTCGCGAACTGAAGGGGCTCTTTCACCTGGTTTATTTCACCCCGGGAAACATCCGCACGATCGCAGGGGACGCGCTGGCCCGCGGCGCCGCCGCCTCCGCCGAAGGGCGTCGCTTCCTCGAATTTTTCACCAGCGGCAAGCGGAGCTTCGCTCGCGCGCGACGCGTCGAAGAGGCTGGGGAGGAAGGATGAGTTCGAAAAAGGTAGGGCGAGTGCCTCCGGACGAATCGCGGGTGAGACAAGTCTCGAGGTCGCGTCTGCCGACGGTTCGGTCAGAGGCCTCGGCCCAATTTTTTTTATGAGACCACCCCTCGCGCTCATTTGCGGCGATCCAGCCGGCGTAGGTCCCGAAATTATCGCGTCGTGGCTGGACTCCCATTCGAGAGAGGCGCCCTCCACTGTCGTGATCGGCCCGGCGCGCTGGCTGGACTCAATTCGGCTTCACGGGGCGCTTGCCGCCCCCGTTGGGGAACCTGATTTTATTGCTAATCCGGGGGAACCCTCGGTGGAAGCAGCGCGGGTTGCGCTGGCCGCAATGGAGCGGGCGGCGGCCGGGACGCGATCGGGAGAATTTTGCGGTGTGGTCACCGGTCCGGTGAGCAAGAGCTGGCTGCAAAAAGCAGGGTACCCCTTTCCCGGCCAAACTGAATTCTTTGCGCATCGCTGGGGCGGAGAGCCCACCATGGCTTTCTGCGGGGGCAAGTTGCTCGTGGTTCTTCTGTCTTGGCACATTCCGCTTCGCGACGTCCCACACCGGCTCACGGAGCCTCATTTTCGCCGCACGATTGCTGCCGCGGATGAATTGGCGCGCGCTTTCGGACCCGCGGATGCCTCGTTTCCACGGATTGGCGTCTGCGGCTTGAACCCGCATGCAGGGGAGGGCGGCATGCTGGGGACCGAGGAACGTGATATCGTGGATCCGTTGCTCGACCGCCTGCGCGCCGTTTGGCCGGGACTGTCGCGCACACAACCGGGCGACACGGTGTTTGGCCGCGCATTGAAAGGCGAATTCGACGTGATCGTCGCGCTCTATCACGACCAGGGGCTCGGTCCGTTGAAAACGGTCGATTTCGATAATTCGGTGAATGCGACGCTCGGTCTGCCTTTTGTCAGAACCAGCCCTGATCACGGAACGGCTTACGACATTGCCGGTAGGGGAGTGGCCAGCGCTCAGAGCTTCGCGAACGCGGTCGAGGTGGCACGGCGCTTGATAAAGCTGCGCCATGGCCGATAATAGGCCGTTCATGTCCACCGCCGAATCCTCCCTCGCACTTTCCTCCGCCGGATCCGCACCCGCCGGGACAGAAGGGCTTCGCGAAGGTAACGAGAATCTGATCAAACTCACCCCGGCGGCGGGCGTGAAGATTGGCGCATTGATTGCGCGGGAGAAGCAAGGCGACCTCCTTCGCATCGCTATCACCGGCGGGGGTTGCAATGGGCTGAGCTACAAGATGCGTTTTGTCCCTGCCGGAAAAAAAGGCGACATCCTGGTGCGGTCCGAAGGCGTGCAGGTGGTCGTAGATCCCAAGACCGCGCTATACCTCAAGGGCACGCTCCTGGACTATTCGAACCGGTTGGTGGCAGGCGGTTTCAAGTTCTCCAACCCCAATGCGAAGGCCAGTTGCTCCTGTGGCGAGAGCTTCAGTGTATAGCCCTCGATTCGTGTCATTTTGCATCTCGACTCGTTCGTTTTTAAACCAGTATTCGGTTGCGTGGAATAACCCTCGGAACAGCACTAAATAGATGTTGTCAGCCTGCGCCTTCCGAGCGAAAACCTTTTTCGACCTGAACTTCACCAAGCAATAATTGATGGCTAATTCGTTTCCTTCCGCCGGTGGCGGCAACCGCCCCGGCCAGTACCAGCGTCGCAACAACGACCCGTTTGCGAACATTCGTCGCAATCACCGCATCAAGGTCCCGCAGGTTCGCGTGATCAGTCCCGAGGGCAAGCAGCTCGGCATTCTTCAGACCGAAAAAGCGCTGCAGCTCGCCGTGCAGGTCGGACTCGATCTGGTGGAGGTCGCTCCGAACGCCCAGCCGCCGGTTTGCCGGATCATGGATTTCGGCAAGTACGTCTACGAGGAGCAAAAGAAGCATTCCCACTCGAAGGCGACCGCGAGCAAGATCAAGGAGATCGAGTTCAGCGCGCGTATCGAGAAGAACGATTTTTATACCAAGCTTCGCCACGCCGAGGAATTCCTGGATCACGGAAACAAGGTGAAGCTGCGCCTGAAGTTTCGCGGTCGCGAGATGGCACATACCGAGATCGGCTTTAAAGTCATCAAGGACGCCATTACCGAGCTGGAGAGCATGGGCCACCCGGACAACGAACCGAAGCTGATGGGCAAGCAGATCAATGTGATGCTCACGCCGCTTCCGGCGAACAAGCGCAAGCTGAAGTTCCACGTAAAGGAAGAGGGCGACGAGGAAGCCGACGTGCCGCATCCGGACAACCATCAGCACCAAGCTGCTCACTGAGCGGCTGGGTTCGCCCAGAGCGCCGCCGCCGGGGGGAGGACGAGGATGCCCAGCATGTGCGTACACCATGCGGCCGTTTGATTCCGAGATCCCGCGCATTCCGATGCGCCCTGACGTCGCCCGGCGAGTTTGGCTTTCGATGTCACGAGCCATTTTGCTCGGGGCCCTTCTGGGGGCGGTTGAGGCGGCCCCTCCCTCGCATGGTCCGGATCGGCCCGCCGCGCGGGCCGGCGTTGTCCGCCTCGACGGCTCGGATTACGTCGAGATCGAAGACCTTGCCCAACGGCTCGACCTCGACCTCCGCTGGATCAAGACCGAGGAACGCCTCGGCCTGAGCAACGCGGCATTGAAGATCGAGTTGGTGGCGGCTTCGCGGGAAGCCACGGTGGACGGTGTGCGCGTTCTGTTGGGGCAGCCCACCCGGTGGCATAAGAAGACGCTTTGCCTGGGGGAAATCGATGCGCGCAAACTCCTGGCGCCGTTGGTGCGCACGGCGCAACGCAAAATTGCGCTGCCCGCCCCGATTCGAACCATTGTCCTCGATCCCGGCCACGGCGGCGGCTTCATCGGAACCCAGAACGAACGGCTTCGTTTGCAGGAAAAGGTTTTCACACTCGATCTGGCCAACCGCGTGCGCGAGCTGCTTCTGGCCCGGGGTTATGGCGTTCTGCTGACCCGCGAAGACGACCGCGAGCTTTCCACTGATTGGAGGCAGGATCTGCAGAAACGCGCCGAATTCGGGAGTCGGGCCAAGGCTGACTTGTTTCTCAGCCTGCATTTCAACGCGGCGGCTGACAATGCGCAGCAGATCTCGGGAGTCGAAGTGTTTCGTTACACCCCCCAGTTTCAGACGCCGGTAGGCAGGATGGAGAAGCGTCCGGACGACGACGAGAAGTATCCGAACGACGGTTACGGGCAAGCCAGCTCCGTCCTGGGGCTCGCGATGCAGAAGGCTTTGCTCGCCGGCACGGCGGCTCCGGACCGCGGGTTGCGCCACGACAAACTGGCGGTGCTGAAATATTCGTCGTGCCCGGCCATCCTGATCGAGGGCGGCTATTTGTCGAACGACGAGGAGGGCGGGAAAATTGCCCGGTCCGACTATCGCGACAAGCTGGCCGCCGCCATTGTCGCGGGAGTGGAGCAATATGCGCGCGTGGCCGAACGGGCGGAGGACGAGAATCCCAAGCCGTGAGGGAGGTTTGATTGGCCGGTAGGGGGAGATGTTTGCATGCACGTTTACTGCACATGACGGCGAGTCCGGAGGCCTCGCCCTACCTCGCGATGGCTTGTCGCCTGCGTGTTCCAAGGATTTCTTGGCCCGCTCAGTGACGAGCGCGTTCCCCATTCTTCGCCAATACAAAGGTGAGAGCCCGCGCTGAGAGTGCGCGAAGCGTTTGCCCGCATCTCGCCCAACGGATGCGATTCCACTCGCGCGAACCCGGTAGCCCGTTAACCCTTCCTTGTCCCCCATGTTTTGGGCTTCTCTACGTCTGTTTGGTTTGCTCGCCGCGTTCGCCTGCCTGGCAGTCGTTTCGTTGACGGCGGCTCCGGCGAAAAAGTCGCCCTCGCGCCCCGTGGTCGAATCCGCTTATTTGCTTAAGATTGATGGGGCGGAGTATCTTGAAATCAGCGAGTTCGCGCGGCGCTCCGGACTAAAAGCCGGGTGGTTGCGGCCGAGCGAACGGTTCTCGCTGAAAACCTCGGAAGCCAGCGTCGAACTGACCCCCGATTCGCGCGAAATTGCGGTGAACGGTAAACGCGTATTGATGGGCTCGGCAGCGCGCTGGGCTCGCCGAAAACTGTATGTGAGTCGTATCGACGCGGAGAAACTCTTGCTGCCCCTGCTCCGGCCCGGGCACGGCCAGGCGACAATTCCGGATTTGAAGGTGATCGCGATTGATCCGGGGCACGGAGGCAACGACTTCGGCATGCTCAACGAGCAGCTCAAACTCAACGAGAAGGTCTTCGCTCTCGATACGTCGATTCGCCTGAAAAAACTACTGGAAGCCCAGGGTTACCGCGTGGTCATGACGCGGACCGACGATCGCAGAGTTGAACTCACGGAGCGTCCGGCAATCGCCGCACGCGCGGGGGCCGATCTGCTCATCAGCGTTCACTACAACGCCCTGGAAGGGCCGCCCCGGGTGCAGACGGTGACCGGGACGGAAGTCTATCGTTTCACGCCGCGTTATCAGGTGCCGGTCAACCGGAGCGAACGGGAAACTGAAGACAGCATCGAGAGCGAGGCCGACGACTGGGGTCACTGGAATGCCCTCCTCGGCTTTTCGATGCAGGAAGCGCTGGTCGGAAAACTTGGGACCGTCGATCGCGGTTTCAAGCACCGCAAACTCGCCGTGTTGCGGCACGCCAAGTGCCCGGCCGTGTTGATCGAGGCCGGGTTCCTGTCCCACGATGCGGAAGCGCGCAAGATCGCGACGCCCGCTTATCGCCAGCAAATCGCCGAGGCGATCGCGGCCGGCGTGAAAGAGTATGCCGGTGTAGTGACGCGGCTTCGGGCGGCGCGCAAGTGAAGTTTTTGGAGGTTGAGCTACGAGCGTAATGTCCAGAGCTCAGAGCTAGAGCTGAGAGCCTGGCACTGCTTCGTGCTCTCAGCTCTAAGCTCTAGGCTCTCTGCTGACCAACCCTACTTCTTTCCCCCGCCCTGCGCCTGGCGGTCGATCAACGCGGCTCGTAGATAGGTATCCGGCGGAGCATCCTTCCACGCGGTGAGCCACAGGCTGCCGAGCATTGTGCCGCCCAGCGCCAGTTGTTCTTCGAGAAAGGTTTTTCCTTCGGCGGCGGAGGCATTGGCCACCGTCAACTTGCCGGCCTTGTCGATCGCATAGAGGGGCTCGACTTTGGTGAACTGCTCTCGAAGGTAGTCGAGAACGTCGACGAACACAGGATCGCGGCCTTTGGTGTCGGGACGTCGCCCGAGGGGTTTCGCCGGCTTCACTTTCTGCTCGAGGGCGGCGGCGTCCAGCCCGCCCATCTTTTTGAAAAAGCCGCCGTCGATCCACGCGTGGAACCCCTTCGACGTCGTGTACTTTTTCGGATTTTCGCCAACCCAGCCATTGAAATGCTTTGTCGTGTGCAGCGGTTGCGCACCATCGCCGACATAGTGGCTCAGCACGCCCATCACATAAATCACGTTGGCTGGCGCGTTGGAAATCTCGGCCGCAGTCCCGAGTTCTTCGTAGACCTTCAAGTAGGAAAAGCAGGCTTTCAGCTTTCCGAATTGTTCCGCGATGGTCCACGGCAGAAAGCCGACAAGTTCGCGCGTGCGATCTTTGTTCTTTTCGGGATCGATCGCGGGAAAGCGGTCTGGGTTTTTGGCCCGGGCCTCCGCGAGCTGAGCCGCGAATACCTGCCGAAACTCGATGAGATCGTCCGGGGAGATGCGCGCCGGTTCCAGATCCTCGAAATCGATAAAGTGTTCCGGGGCATTCGCGTGCTTGATCGGCAGATCGTTGGGCACATTGCGCCAGCGATCGGGTTCGCCGGAAAGGAAAGCGAGGCGTTCCCGCGCCTCCGCGGTCCGCACGAAGGCAGGAAAGTCGGGAGGCAGAGAGGCCACGGCGAGTTGAGTGACAACGCGATGACCCTCGTAATCCCAAGCGAGCGCCCGGGCGGCGAAGGTCAAAGCGGCAAAGACAACGATACCGGCCGTGCGGGAGATCATGGAATGAAGTGAAGCCTTGCGGGTTGAAACTTCCAGAACTTTTCCGCAGGCATCGAGGGTGCAATTCCTCCCGACATGACACCTTGCTTTGTGACAATGTTGCGACGGAGCGTCGTTGCCTTCCTCGGATTCGCGCCTTTTTGGGTCTCCGCGGCGGATGACGATGCCGCAAAACACGCCGATCTCGTTTCGCGCGTAGTGATCGTGGCGAACGCCTCGGACCCGGAATCCCTGCAGCTCGCCGCGTATTATCGCGAGAAGCGCGGCATTCCCGCCGATAACGTGATTGCCCTGCCGATGTCGAAGGAGGAGACGATCAGTTGGAAGGAGTATGTGGAAACGGTCTCCGAGCCGCTGCGGGCGGAGCTGATCAAACGCAAGTGGGTCGACAGTTTCGACACCACGCGGAAGGACAAACTGGGGCGAAAAATTTATCCCATTTCGGGTCATCGTATTTCCTACCTGGTCACATGCCGGGGCGTGCCGCTCCGGGTCGGGCCGGGTTATGAGCTCTACCATGAGCAACCGCCTCCGCTTCTCGATCAGCCTGAGTTTCGCACCAATCAGGGCGCGGTCGATGCCGAGCTGAGCCTTGTTGTCCGCAATGATTACCGAATCAACGGCTTCATCCCGAATCCACTTTTCGGCAAGGACCGCGCCACCTTTGTCGACTTGAACGGCGTCGTCAAAGTCGCGCGTCTCGACGGGCCCACGCTGGCGAGCGCGCTCAATCTCGTCGACGGCGCTCTCGCTGCGGAGACCAATGGCCTCATCGGTCGCGCGTACGTGGATATCGGTGGAGGCCCTTACGCTCGTGGCGAAGACTGGTTCAAGGCGGTGGCTAAGTTGATCGAAACCCTGCCCTTCGATTTTGCCTACGACCAAGAGCAGCCATTGCTGCCGGTGAGCGCGCGCTTCGACGCGCCGGCCCTCTATTTTGCCTGGCACTCGCCCGATATCAATGGGCCCGCGCTTCAACCCGAGTTTCGATTTCCGCCCGGGGCGATCGCGTTGCATCTGCACAGCTTTTCTGCCTACACCGTGCGCGGCGATCGGGCGGGGTGGTGCGGTCCGCTTGTGGCGAGAGGAGTTGCCGCGACGTTTGGCAACGTCTTCGAGCCCTATCTCGAATTGACGCATCGGCCAGATATGCTGCTGCAGGCGCTTCTACGGGGAGACAACTTGGGGGATGCGACCTATTTCGCCCTGCGCGCGGTGAGCTGGCATCAAATTGTTCTCGGAGACCCGCTCTATCGGCCTTTTAAGGTCCGGTTTGCTGAGCAATGGGCGGCGCGCGATCGGTTGCCGCCGGAGTTGAACAGTTATGTCGTGCTCTCGGAAGTTTGTCGCTTGGACAAGGAAGGACAGTCCGAGAAAGCAATTGAGCTGGCGCGGGAGAGACTTCGTCAGAACCCGAGTTTTCCCATCGCTCTGAAACTGGCGAACGTGTTGATGGCCGCAGGGCGGAAAAAGGAGGTCAAGGAGACCTTGAGCTGGATCTCGAGCTTGGCTGCGGTGAAGCCGAACGACGCGGCCCTCGCAGTGGAGGCCGCCGAGTTACAATCAAAGGCCGGTCAGACGGTCGACTCGGTCGCTACCTACCAGCGTGTCTTGGCGTTGCAGAATCTACCCAAAGAAATGCGGCAGCGAACGCTGGAGCTCGCTCTCAAGGCCGCGGAAGCGTCGCGGGACAAAGAGCAGGCGAAGCGCTGGGCGGATGAAGCCGCCCAGCTGAACGGCAAGAGAGAAGGAAGCGGAGGGTAGGGCTCGATTGCACGCCGCCTTTTGGACGGCGCGTGGAGGTCGGATGACGACGCGGCGGCGCGTTAAGGATAACGCGCCCTACCTTCAGACCTTATCGACGATCTTATCCGCCAGACCGTACGCGATCGCTTCTTTGGCGTTGAGGTAGAAGTCGCGATCGGTGTCGCGGTTGATCCGCTCCAGCGGTTGTCCCGAGGCATCGGCGAGGATTTGATTCAGCTCCGCGCGGAGCTTTTCCATTTCTTTCGCCTGAATGTTGATGTCGGTCGCGGGACCGACCATCCGACCCGAAATCAAGGGTTGGTGGATGAGGACGCGAGCGTGAGGGTAAAGCAAACGCCGGCCTTTCGGCGCGCCGCTCAAAAGGATCGATCCCATCGACGCGGCCATGCCGGTCACGACGATGGTGATCGGAGAGGTCACCAGCTTCATCGTATCGTAGACCGCCATTCCCGCCGTGATCGAACCGCCGGGGGTATTGATATAAAAGACAATCTCTTTTCCGGGCGCGGTGGCTTCCAAATAGAGCAGTTTCTCGGTCAGGTCTTTCGCGGTTTCGTCCGTCACCGCTCCCCAGAGGAAAATTTTACGCTGCTGCAAAAACTTCTTCTGAATGAGCGCGCCAACGGGCGTGGCTCCTTTCTTGTCCTGCGGATCCGCCTTTTCGTCGTCATCGTCGTCATCATCGTCGTCGAAACGAGGTAAATTCTTGGGCGAGAGCGATTGAAGGTTAGACAGCGGCATAGTGGCCGTAACGTGCGCGGGATATGCGCATTTGCCAGTCGAAAGTGGAGGGGCGAGGCGATCCTACGCCGGGGTTTTACACCTATTTGCACAAAGGAATTCCCCCGGAGAGCCGATTAAACAGATATGAAACTCGCCGGTCCCGAGCCTGTGGCCTCCCGCCCGACGCCAGAAAGCGTCGCCCGGCAGGTGTGTCACCTCGCCTCGGCGCCGAAGATCGTGCCGCGCCTCTGGTTTCTTCTGAATGGCGGCCATCACGCTCCCTCCTTGTTGGAGATCGGGCGTTTGATCCGTCTGGATCCAGGACTCACGGCGCGCGTTCTCCACATGGGAAACCGGCGGAGCTCCGAAAAAGGCGAAGCCTGTTTCACCGTTGAAGACGCGATCAACGAGATTGGGTTCAATGACGTTTATGCCCTCGTGTCGGAGGTGACGGCGTCGCAGATTTTCGTAAAGCCGCTCCAATCGTATGGCATCGAGGCCGAGGAGCTTTGGCGCTTGTCGCTTTCGTGTGGCCTTGCCGCCGAGCTTCTCGCTGAGCAGACCGGGGAAGACGCGAGCGTCGCGTACACCGTCGGCTTGCTGCACGGGGTGGGAATGGCCGCGATCGACCATTGGGCATTGCGGCACGCGCCCACGGTGATGCTTCTCTCCCAAGGACTGCCCCGCGAGTGCGCAGATACGGAGCGTGCGCTGATTGGGTTCACTCAAGCCGAAGTGGGCGCCGCGATGCTTCGCCAATGGGATTTTCCGCTCACGATGGTCGAGCCTGTCCGCTTTCAGTATTCACCCCGCAGCTCAGCGGGCTACGTCCGCATGGCTTGTCTTTTAGCCGCGGCGAAGTGGCTGCGGACGGCGGTTTGCGCCGACGAAGATCGACTGCCTCCCCCTCTGCCCGAAGCGGCGATTTTGCACCCGCTCCGGCTGAATGGAGACCGCTTGGCCCGGCTCGTGGTCGACGTCCGATACCGACTAGGGGCGGCGAGGAACCTGGTAGAAGCCGAGGTTCTTGTATAAGTGATTAACAAAAAGAATGTAACGGAAAGCAGTGCATCCACTGTCTCCGCGCACTCCACCTTTAGAAATACTGATAACCCGGTCTTAACGCAAATCTCTTGTGAAATAAGCTCGCTTTAGGCCGTTAACGAAGTACATTTGCAATAAAGAGAAACCCCTATGAAAACAATCCTAAGCTCGGTGATGGCACTGTTGGCAGTCGGCGCGGCTTCGGCCGGCGCTATCGAATCCGTTAAAGTCTCGGCAAGCGCAGATTTCCGCCTGGTCGTGGTCGACACGACGAAGAGCGGCGCTGACGACAAAGCACTCTACGAAACCTTCGGTCTTTCCTTTTCTGACGGCCTCGGTCGGCAGTTTGGAGCCCCGATGAAGGTCAAAGTCATCACCGGCACAGATGTGCAGGTGGCCGCCGACAAGGTACTGACCGGCAGCTATGACGCGGCTCTCGTCATTTCAGACGACCTGCCCCTCTCCATGACGAGTTCCGAGTTTTCCGTGACGCGTGCATTCTCGAAGGTCGGTATTCCCGTAAAAGTTTTCCACTTCGTCGTGCGTGCGAGCGATCCTTCTTTGAAGCAGAAGGCGTCCGCCGCCTTTACTGAAGCTCTCTCGACGCAGCGTTTTCAAGACGCCCTGAATCGCGCAGTGGCTTACAAGGTCACGACCACGGTGGCGCACCGATAGTCTTCGTTTTTTTTCATAGGCACCCGCGGCGATCTCCGGATCGCCGCTTTTTTTTTGGGCTCGCAGCCGAAGCGCGGGCGCCGCTATTTCTGCGGCGGCCCCGCAATCTGAAACTGTTACCCCGAGGAGGACCGAATGACGTCCAAATTATTCACACTTGCCCTAGTCTCTGTACTCACCGCCGCGACCTATGCCGTCGCGGCCCCGGCGAAGCCGTGGAAGCCGGCAG
>CAZJLP010000058.1:20883-31218 GCA_964546955.1 uncultured Opitutaceae bacterium
TTCACCTGGGTGGGTGTGCGCAGCCCCGTGAAGACCAGCGCCGAGGACGGTGTCACCAAACTCGGGGTAAAGATCGGCAAGTTCGTCGTGCTGCAGACCGATGACGAGTGGAGGAATGTCATGACGAACGTCACGGGCAAGTTTCCGGGCGCCCGTCCCTGGGTCACGCTCGCCGTGGGCGACCTGCCTGAGCCGAGCGCGACGACGCAGAGCGTCGAGGCGCACGAAGCCTTCGTGCAGCTCATGGACAAACAAGGAGTCGATGTTTACCTGGAAGTCTGGCCGAAAAAGACCGACGTCTCCGGATTGATCGACACCTGGTTGGGCCGTTTCAAGAAGTACAAAAATGTACGCGGATTCGGCGTGGACCTCGAATTCTACAAACCCACGGTCGACGACGCGACGGCCCAGGCTTGGGATGAAAAGATCAAAGCGCACAACCCCGAGTACCGGCTGTTCTTCAAGCACTGGCTGATTAAACAGATGCCGCCGACGTATCGGGGCAAAGGAGATCTCATTTTCATTTGCACCGGCTCCGAGGGAACGTTGGACGAACTGAATGACACGTTTGCCAAGTGGGCAGCGCACTTTTCGCCGCACGCCTGTGCCTTCCAGATTGGATACCCCGCGGACGAAGACGGCATGGATGGCAAGAACGACAAGGGGTGGTGGAAACTGAAAGACCCGATCAAGGACTGGGGCCAAATGCTTTTGGAAAAGACCAAGGGCAACGATCCCAAGCAACAGGTCGGCCTAATTTGGGTCTGCACGAAATCCGGCAAGACTTACAACCAGGATTGGGACCTGACAAAACCCGCGAAGAAGTAATTGCGGGGAGGACCTCCGTCCTCGATCCGTCTGACGAAATTCGGACCGTTAATGGAATTTCCCAATGGGGAAAATTCAAGAGTGCGGCTTCGGCTAATCGCCTCCCGAGTGCTTCGGGCCTGCTCATCGCAGGCTGGTTAAGTGTAGGTTTGTCCGCCTGCGATCAGCGGGCTCTCAAGTAGGTCAGCGAACGCGATAAGCCGGAGCTTCCTGATCAAGATTGCGCCCGTTGGCGAAATCCAATGAATGGTGACAACCGGTTCGAGCTTCCGTGGTAGGCAGACGGGATCACCCGCCCTTGGCCGCCTCAAATCAGGCCGAGCTTCATTTTGCCTTCTTCGGAAATCATCTGCTGGGTCCACGGCGGATCCCAGGTGATGCGGACGTCGGCATCGGACACGCCGGGTACGAGGAGAATCTTGCCTTTGGCGTCCTCGGCGATGGCGGGGCCCATGCCGCAACCGGGCGCAGTCAGGGTCATGGCGACACTCACCTTGTGGCTGCCGTCCTCTTTCTTTTCCACATCCATCGAGTACACCAGACCGAGATCGACGATATTCACGGGAATCTCAGGATCGTAAACTTTCTTCAGTTGATCCCAGATCACTTCGGGATCGGGCGCGCCGCCGGCGCTTGTGGTGGCCTTGACGGTGGTATCCGCGACGGCTTCGCCGAGAGCGTCGCCGTTTTTGCCGTCGATGCGGGCCAGCCCGGTATCGGTCATGACCGTGTAGCTTCCGCCCAAGGTCTGGGTGATCACCACGCGCGAGCCCGACGACAAAAGGATCTTGTCGCCGGAAGGAATCTGCACCGCCTCAACATCGCGGGAAAGAGTGCGTTCTTTGGTCGAAGACATGTGATAGGTGGCGAGTAGTGAGTAGTGGGTAGCGAGTAGGAATCAGCGGAAGTGCGCAGCGGCACGCCTGCGATGATCGCCACTCACTACCCGCTACTTCTTGAATTTTTCCTGAATGAGCGTGCGCAAGGCGTCCTGCAGGGATTCGTTGTCCAGTTTCGTCAGGACTTCCTCGAAGAAGCCGAAAACCAGCAGTTCGTCGGCTGCGGCCTTTGCGATCCCGCGCGACTGCAGGTAAAATTCCTGTTCGGCCGGGATGCGGGCGCTGGTCGCTCCGTGGGTGCAGCGGACATCGTTCGCTTGGATTTCAAGGCCCGGCAGCGAATTCGCCTCCGCCGCATCGCTGAGCATCAAGTTGCGATTGCTCTGGTAAGCGTCGGTTTTTTGGGCGTCGGGTTCCACGACGATCAAACCGGAGAAAATCGTCTTCGCGGTATCGAGGAGAGCATTCTTGTAGAGCAAATTGGAACTTGTGTTGGGCGCCTGGTGCGTCTGCAGGGTGCGTTGATCGAACTCCTGCTCGCCCGTGGCGATCGTGAGCGCCAGCATTTCGCTGTGCCCTCCCGAGCCTTGAAGGCGGGAATGGGATTCGTGACGAGCCTGCCGGCCGCCCAAGTGGATGTTGAGCGAGAGCACGCGGGCGTCGCGCTGGGCGACGATGCTGTTGGTTTGAAACGCAAGGGCATCCCGCGACCAGTTCTGAGCGCCGACGTACTTTAATTCGGCTCCGTCGTCGGCGACGAGGTCGTTGACTCCGGAAATGAATTCGCGCGCGTTAGCGTCGACGCTGACGAAAAACTCCACCAGCGTGGCTTTGGCGTGTTCGCCCAAAATCGCGAGGGTGTGAGGAAAGATCGATGTGTTCACCCCCGAGATCGTGTGCTCGACCGCGAACGGTTTCTCGATCTCGACGCCCTTTGGCACGTACAAAAATACGCCCGTGGAAGTCAGCGCGGTGTTCAGGGACACGAATTTCTCGCTGCCCAAATTCACCGGGTACTTCTGGAAATGCGCGCGGACCAGGTCGCCATGATGCGTGAGCGCTTCCTCGAGCGGACAGAAAATCACGCCTTTGGCCGCAAGCTCCGCCGGCAGGTTGGTGCGGGCGGCGACTTTGGTGTTCGCGAAAATGATTTCTGCCGTGTGCGGAAATTCCGGGAGGTCGAGCACCGAGCCGGCGGATTGCGGCGGCAAGGCGTAACCGGCCAAGTCCAGTTTTGCGATGCTGCTGTAGCGCCACGTTTCGTCGGTGCGTTTCGGCATCGGGAGCGCCAGGAATTGGTTCCAGGCTGTTTTTTTCGCTTCAAGCCACCAGGCGGGAAGACTGGAGCGCTGCGACATATGCGTTGCGAAATGCTCGGCAGTAAATCCGGTGACAGGAACTAAGGCAGGTGCAGGGACGGCGGACATGAAAAAATGCAAATTAAGAATGAAGAATGGCGAATGAAGAATGGGTCAGCAGCGGCGGTGAGTTATTCTGCAGCCCTCATTCTACCTTCATCATGAGGCCGAGCCCATCGGGCTCGGCTGTAATCAGCCCACGCTTCCTTCCATTTCAAGGTCGATGAGGCGTTTGAGTTCGACGGAATACTCCATCGGAAACTGGCGGGCGAGGTCGTTGATGAAGCCGTTCACGCTGAGGCTCATTGCTTGCGCTTCCGTGAGGCCGCGCTGTTGCATGTAAAAAATCTGGTCTTCGCTGACCTTCGACACGCTCGCTTCATGCTGAACCGCGTGGCTGTCGCCGCGGACCGTGATCGCTGGATAGGTATCGGTGCGTGAGTTCGTGTTGATCAACAACGCATCGCATTCGGTGTTGTTTTTGCAGCCCTTGAGGTGCTTCGGGATGTGCACGACACCGCGGTAGGTGGCGCGACCTTGGCCGACCGAAATCGATTTCGACACGATCGTGGACGTCGTTTCATCGGCCGCGTGAACCATTTTGGCGCCGGTATCCTGGTGCTGGCCGTCGTTCGCGAGCGCGATGGAAATGACTTCGCCCCGCGCCTTCCGGCCTTTCAATACGACGCCTGGATATTTCATCGTGAGGCGGCTGCCGATGTTGCAGTCGATCCACTTGATTTCGGCTTCTTCATGCGCGACGCCGCGCTTCGTGACCAGATTGAACACGTTTGGCGCCCAATTCTGAACCGTAATGTATTGGATCTTGGCGCCTTTGAGCGCCACGAGTTCGACCACCGCGCTGTGCAGGGTGGAGGTCGAGAACTTCGGGGCTGTGCAGCCTTCCATGTACGTCACTTCCGCGCCTTCATCGCAGATGATGAGGGTGCGCTCGAACTGGCCGAAGTTCTCGGCGTTGATTCGAAAATAGGCCTGCAGCGGATGGCTGACCTTCACGCCGGGCGGCACGTAAATAAACGACCCACCCGAGAAGACCGCACTGTTGAGAGCGGCAAATTTGTTGTCCGACGTCGGAATGACCTTGCCGAAAAACTTCCGAAAGATCTCGGGATGTTCGCGCAGACCTTCGGTCGAATTCACGAAGATCACGCCCTGTTTGGAGACCGCTTCCTTGATATTGGAATACGCCGCCTCGCTGTCGAACTGAGCCTCGACCCCCGCGAGAAACTTGCGCTCCTGTTCCGGAATGCCGAGCCGCTCGAACGTCTTCTTGATGTCATCCGGCACTTCGTCCCAGCTGCGCTTCGGCTTCTGGCCCTGCGAAAGGTAGTACCGAATCTTGTCGAAGTGAATGTTTTCAAGATCCTTCGTGGCCCAATGGGTGGGCAAAGGCATCGACTCGAAGGTCTTGAGCGCCTTCTTGCGAAACTCGAGAATCCATGGCGCCTCCTTCTTTACGGAGGAAATGTACTCGACGGTGCGCTCGTTCAGACCCGTGCCGGCGTCGAATTCATAGCTGACGTCGTAGCTGAAGTTGCCGGCGGATTGGTCAATGCCCGCGACAGGGTTGTCGACGGTATCGGCAGTTTCGAGGATTTCGGGTTCGGCCATGGCGGGAAAAGTTAAAGGTTGAGAGGTAGCGCGACTGGTGGTCAGACGCGCGCGAGTTCTTTTTTGACCCAATCGTAGCCCTTGGCTTCGAGTTCCAGCGCGAGCGACTTGTCTCCGCTCTTTACGATGCGGCCGTCGTACATCACGTGGACGAAGTCCGGAACGATATAGTCCAGAAGACGCTGATAGTGCGTGATCATCAACACGCCCAGCTTGGGACCGCGCAGCTGATTCACGCCTTCAGCGACGATTTTAAGGGCGTCAATATCCAGGCCGGAGTCCGTTTCGTCCATCAAGGAGAACGTCGGCTCGAGCATGGCCATTTGCAGGATTTCGCATCGTTTCTTCTCCCCGCCGGAGAATCCTTCGTTGACGGAACGCGCGGTAAACTTGCGATCGATCTTCAGCAGATCCATTTTGCTGTAGAGTCGCTTGTAATAGGCGGTCGCATCCAATTCTTCGCCCTCGGCCAGTCGGGCCTGCAAGGCGGCGCGGAGAAAGTTGGCGATGGAGACACCCGGGATTTCGCTCGGGTATTGGAAAGCCAGGAAGAGGCCCGCGCGCGCACGCTCGTCAGCTTCCATCTCGAGGATGGATTTGCCGTCGAGCAAGATGTCGCCATGCGTGAGGGTGTAGTCGGGGTGACCCGCGACCACTTTCGCGAGGGTCGACTTGCCCGTGCCGTTCGGCCCCATGATGGCGTGAACCTCGCCGGTTTTGATCGTGAGGGTGACACCCTTTACGATTTGTTTGTCGCGGCTTTCAGTGAGGGCGACCTGCAGGTCTTTGATTTCGAGCGTGTGCATGTCAGAACAAAATGGAGGGAGAACAGTGTCAGCGCGGAAGCGTCTTACCCCGGAAGGTCACTTCGATAGCCGAGGCATTGTAGCCCGATGGAAGGAGTTGCTTGAGAGTGTCGAGAAGCGTGGGCGGGAGTTCGATGTCGTGCGTCGCCCCGGTTTGTTCGTCGTGAAAATGGGCGTGTGGACGAAGGTTGGGGCAGTAACGGGTCGGGCCGCGTTCGTGATTCACCTGCCGGATGAGCTGACACTGGACTAGGGTTTCCAGGCAGTTGTACACCGTGGCCAGTGAAATCGTGGGCATGGCGGACTTAACCCGCGCAAAAACTTCGTCTGCGGTAGGGTGGTCGCGCTTGGAAAGAAGCACACTGTACACAACCTCGCGCTGGGGAGTGGAGCGCAGTCCGCTATCGGCCAAGCGTTGAGCTAGCGCGTCAGAAGAAATGGCGGATTCGTCGATCATTTGTGAAGGAGCAATCAAATTGGAATGGTTCTAAGTTTCAAGACATAATTAGAATAATACCAAGTCTCAATAGAAGGTGGCGTAACCTGCGGAAAGTCTGGGCCTTAAAGCGATCGTATCAAAACGACGCTTTAATTCTTGCGAGTTAATGACCCGCGAAGCGGGCGTCCGCAGGGGTCAGCTCTCGGCTGAAGGCACCCAACACCAGTGCCAGGGCTCATAGATAAAGCCTTGGCGATTGTTTTTCGGATACGACAGGTGGAAGCCAAAGTTCGCCGCATTTTCGCCGAGCCATTTGAAAGCGGGAGTCGTCGCGAACGCTTCTTCGAGCGGAGGGACGTCCGGCGTGCCGATGTCGACCGCGCATCCACTGTGGTGTTCGCTATAGCCAGGCGCGGCCATGGTCCGGAGGATTTGTTCGACCGGTTCACCGAGTGCCAATTTACCGCGTATAATCTGCGCCTGCCGCTCGATGCTGCGAAATCCCGAGAGAGGAGTGAGCTCGATGCCGGCTTCCGCCGCTTTGGCGCGCATCGCTCGCCATTGGGCCGCAGCTGGCTTTGCGAGGAGGCAATCCCGGCCGTCGTCGTCGGGGCCAATCGAGACGAGCTCAGTCGCTTCGGGGCAGATCGCGATTCCGCGGGCTTTGGCGTACCCGGACGGAATTCCTAATTCCTGGCCGAGGTCGGCGACGCGGGAGGCGTAGTCGGGGCGCAATACGGACATTGCAAAACGCTGATTGAAAAGAAGGGAGAGTCAGCCGAAATCGCCCGAAACAGAGGACTTTTTGCTGCGACGATAGAAAAACAACAACCAAAGGAGGGTACTGGGAGTCCAACTTGTCCAACGCCTTGCGAATGTCGCGCGCGCGCCAGCCGGTGGTACCTCGCGTCTCGACCGCCAATCAGCGGCCGTGTTCGGCCAGCCACCGCTCGGCTTCAATCGCCGCTTGGCAGCCCATGCCTGCAGCGGTGATCGCTTGCCGGTAAACGTGGTCGGCGCAATCGCCCGCCACGTACACCCCAGCGCGTTTTGTTTGAACTTGGCTGCCCGGGGCGGGGATAAAGTATCCGTTTTCGTCGACGTCCAGCTCCTTGGCGAAGGGTCCTGTGTTGGGCAGGTGACCGATGGCAAGGAATACACCCTTCACCGGAATGACCGACTCCGCGCCCGATTTGGCGTTCTTCACCCGCAGGCCCGAGACGGCGCCTTCCGGTACGCCTTGGATCTCGAGTGGAATACTGTCCCAGACCATCTGAATCTTGGGGTGCGAGGTGGCGCGCTCAGCCATGATTTTGGACGCGCGCAAACTATCGCGGCGGTGAACCAGATAGACTTTGCTCGCGAAACGAGTCAGAAAAAGGGCTTCTTCGCAGGCGCTGTCTCCGCCTCCGATGACCGCGACGTCCATCTTTCGGTAAAAGGCTCCATCGCAGGTTGCGCAGGTGGTCACGCCTTTCCCGCCATACAGCTCCTTTTCGCCCGGGATGCCGGTGAGCCGCGGCGATGCGCCCGTGGCGATGATAACCGTCTTCGTGAGGATTTCTCGCTCAGCAGTGCGCAGTCTCAACGGTTGCGAGGAGAAATCCACCGACGTGATCAGGGCCTGTTCGAAGCGGGCGCCGAATCGGCCGGCCTGCTTGCGCACGTTATCCATGAGTTGAAACCCATCGATCCCTTCGGGGAATCCGGGAAAGTTCTCCACCTCCGAAGTGGTGGTGAGCTGCCCGCCGGGCAATCCGCCTTCGAGCACGAGAGGCGACAGATTCGCCCGTCCCGTATAGACTGCCGCCGTGAGGCCAGCGCAGCCGGTTCCGACGATCACGACATTTTCAACCTGGGTGGACATGGAAGCGACGATTTGAGGCTTAACTTAGCACACTTGGGAAGAGGAAAAGACGCGAACCCGGTGAAGACGGACGGCAAACAGCGCGAATGCCCCTTGGAGGGTGCACACCCCTCGGATCGGTGAAAACCGTTCCGGCCGCATCCGCATCTATCCTTCCTCGCACGTAGCCGGCGAGATACGAGCACCTTGGGGGCTAGATGACGATACCCTTGTCGATCACATCGTCCAGCAATTCGTTTCGATCGTCGGGACGGGGTGGAAAATATTTCGCGAGCACCCGGCCGACGCTCTCCACCGCCTCCACGATGCCGTCGCCGAATTTGCCTTCGCGGAAAGAAGCGCCCATCGCCATGCAGATCCCTTCCCAAAACGACTTGCCGCAGAGGCGGTCAACTCCCTCGTCGCCGAAAATCCCAAAGGTATGCGACGCGGGCGCGATGAGAATGAGCACGGCGTTCCGCTCGCGCGTCGCGTGCATGCCCAGACGCGAAAACTCGGACTTCGCCGCGGCGAGAGGATCGGGGGCTTCGCCGGGGTAGATGACAACGCGTAGCTCGCCGGAACAGCGCGCCTCGGCCGCCGCGATCGCTTCGGTGACGCGGAGCTGTTCTTGGGAGGTGAGGAGAGCGCCCATAAGATTACCAGCGGCCTCCCGCGCCGCCCCCGCCAAAACTGCCGCCGCCGCCTGAGAACCCGCCGCCGCCACCCCCACCTCCGGAACCGCCGCCGAAGCCGCCCCAGGATCCCCCGGACCCGTACCAGCCGCCGGACCGCCCCCAGCGGCGCGGATTGCCGTAAACGTGCCCGCGGGAGCGCCGCGCTTTCAGGCCGAAAATGATAAACAGGACGATGAAGAAGACGAGAGGCGTTCCGCTTCGGCGCGACGATTGTCGCCCGCGCTCGCCTTGGGTGCGGCCGGTTCCCTGATACTCGCCGCGCGTCGCAGCCATCATCGCATTGACCGCGCGGGTCAGCCCGGCGTCGAAATTCCCGGAACGAAACGCGGGCTTGAGCTCGTTCTCGATGATCTGATGAGCAGTCGCATCGGGGAGCGCGCCCTCCAGTCCATAACCAACCGAAATATACAGCTGACGCTGCTCCTTAAAAACAAAGAGCACGGCTCCGTTATTCTTCTGTTTCTGTCCAACCCCCCACTTTTGCGCCAGGCGCACGGTGTAATCCTCCACCGAGGAATCCGTGTCCATCCGCGGATAGATCGCCACGACGAGCTGATTGGAGGTATCCCGTTCGAACTGCGCCAGGCGGCGATCCAGTTGTTCCGCGGTGGCGCGGGAAACGAGATTGGCGTAGTCGTTGAAATGTCGCGCCGGGCGGGGGTGCAACGTTTCCGCGGCCGGCAGTGCGGCGCAAAGGCTGGCGGCAACGATGAGGCCGAGAAGTCCGTGTCGAAGACGACTCACTTCTTGTTGAAGTCGAATTTCACTTCGGGAGGCGTCTGAGCCGCCGGTGCGGCAGCGAAAAACGGGCGCTCTTTGAATCCCATCATCCCGGCGAAAAGCACGGCGGGAAAACGTTTGATCGAGGCGTTGTACTTTTGAACGACTTCATTGAAGCGGCCGCGCTCCACCGCAATGCGGTTTTCGGTGCCTTCGAGTTGCGCCTGCAGCGTCTGAAAATTGCCCGTGGCTTTGAGGTCGGGATATCGTTCCGCGACGACGAGGAGTCGGGACAGCGCGGACGAGAGGCGTCCTTGGGATTGTTCGAATTGAGCGAGCTTGTCGGCCTCGACCGGCGCCTTGTTCGGATCGATGGCGACGCGACCGACGGAAGCGCGGGCTTCGGTGATTTCGGTCAGCGTCGATTTTTCAAAGTTGGCCGCGCCGGCGACCGTGTTGACGAGGTTGGGCACCACATCCGCCCGCCGCTGGTACTGATTTTGCACGTTCGCCCATTGACCGTCGACGGCTTGCTGCTGGTTGACGAGGCCGTTGTACGTGCTGACGCCGAAAAGCACGACGCCGAGACCGATGGCCCCGAGGATGCCAAGAACGATAAGGACCGTTTTCATACGAATGTGATGTAGTGACGAACACCGCCCTGACAAGCGAGCGTGTGTTACACGATAGAACGATGTTTCCAAATCCATCGTTCCGGATTTCGCCACGATTGTTCCGCCTTCCTCGTCCCTGCGCAGCCGTTGCATCTCGCCCCACCTCTCGGCCGCGGATCTCGAGTCTACTGCAATCGGCGGATGCCGGAAGCGGGAAGGACGCGCGGCCCGCCCTCACCACCCGTAACTGCGCTTGATGCGCAATGGTTCGTAAAGATCCGCCGGCAACTCGGCCAGGAACCGGCTCGGGCTAAGCAGCATGCCTCCGGGGCCGCCGCGGGTCGCTACTTTGGGGTAGCAGAGGTACAATTCGTTGCGGGCCCGCGTGACGGCCACATAAAACAGCCGCCGTTCCTCTTCGACGTCGCCCGCTTCGATCGAGCGGCGTCCGGGAAACTGTCCGTCCGCGAGACCGATCAAAAACACCGCGTCGTATTCCAGCCCCTTCGCCTGATGCACCGTGGTCAGCTTGATCGCTTCGGCCTGCGGATCCAC
>CAZJLP010000059.1:0-30548 GCA_964546955.1 uncultured Opitutaceae bacterium
CAGATCCTTTTTCTTATCTCCCGTCACATCGGCGACGATTGTCTCGCGAGGCTCCTGCTGGTTCCCCTTGCGTCCGTGGTAGTGCTGGTCGGTTTCGAAGACTTTGAAGTGGAGCCGGCTTTCCCAACTTTGATCCGCGCCACGGCTCAGAACCTCGATCAGATTCTTGTTCGGGTCGACGCAGAGCAATTCGAGTTTGTCGTCCCCGTTGAGATCGCCGGCGATGATGTCCCCGTAGCTGATATCGGGCAGGTCGGTCGCATAGGTCCGGACGGTGACTGGGGAGAAATCATTCGCACCGAGCGGCAGCCACCAAAAGCGGTCTTTGCCGAACACAAATGCTTCGGATCCGCCGCCGGGAACGCTTCGTACCTCGGCGCCCACCACGTCGATTTTTCCCGCCGGGATCACATCCACCACTTGGAAGAGCGACTGAGCATTGGCACGCAGGATTTGGAACTGATCCGTTTTCTTGTCATAGAGGACCACGTCCCTGCCCTTTCCCCCCGGCCTTGGAAGGACCAGCGTCGTGGCAATTTCCGCGCTGGGATCGCGCGCATTGAACTGATCCACGACGGTCAGCTCCCGCTTGTCGTTGATCCGCAGCGCGCGGGAAAAGCCTCCCGTGCTGACAAGCAGCTCCGCCTTTGCGTCGCCATCGATGTCGCCCAGCGAAACCGTGGCGGCGTCGAGATTGTCGACCAATCCCCTTCGGTACCCGCCAGCATTCGACAAGTCGGTGAAATTGAGCTCGTTCTCCTGCACCAGGAGGCGCATCGCGTCGAGCGGGGTGAAAATGGCAATATCGAGCCGGCCGTCCTGATTAACATCGACCAGACGCACCGCGCGAGGATCCGTCTTGATGCCCGTCAGCTCGATGCTTTTCAACACGGTGGCCGAATCCTCTTTGCGCCCCAGGATCTCCACGTAGCGTTTGCCCTTGTCTTCCCGCACGACCACCAATTCGACTTTCCCGTCGCCATCGAGATCGCCAGCGGCGAGGGAGATTGGTTTGCCCGTGATCGGCAACGGCCGCGGATAACCGAGTCGGCCATCGGCCGTCACCGATGCGACCCCGACGGCCTGCTCTTTCATACTGGCGACAAAAAGATCGGTCCGGCCGTCGCCGTCCCAGTCGGCGGCCGCGATCGACCGCGCATCCGCAAACACCGGGAAGTGTTTCGATTGCGTGAAGCCGCCGTCCTTTTGACGAAAATAAATGAAGACCTGCGCGCCATCTGGATCGCTCACCGCGAGGTCGAGCCGGTTATCCGCGTTGAAATTGCCCAGGGCGTAACTGGCCGCGGTCTTGCTGCCCGGTCGCGGGCTGAACACCCGCGGGCGAAGCTTGGTCGTCGCGTCGTCCACCGGAGCGGGATCGAGGCGAAGTTCCTCCAATTGGCCGGTCACATCCTGCGCGAAGGCGAAGACAGCGCCCTGTTTGCCTGTCCCCTGTGACAAGATCTGCAGCGTGCAACGGGTCTGTTTGATCGTGTAGGCTTGCTCAGGTCCAAACTGATTTTCGGTGGTCTGGAGACGCAAGCGCAGGGGGTCGCGAGTATTCGAGCACAAATACACAAGGTCAGGCCGGCCATCGCCGTTCACATCACAGACCTCGAGACCATAGGAACCGTCGTCGGGCAAAGCGTAGCGTTCCGGCGGCGCCAGTACCCCGGCTTTGTCCTGATAGAAAATGGCGAGCTCCTTCTGTCCAATCATCAAAAGATCGGATCGTTTGTCCCCATTGAGGTCAGCGATCTTGAGAGAACCCACGAACTGAATCGGCGTAGGCGATTCGGTGATCTTCTTCTCCTTCCACGTCCGATCCGCCTGCTGGTAACGAATCGTGAGCGTCTGCGGTTCGCCCGTATAAGCAAGATCCGGGCGTCCATCGCCGTCCAGATCCCCCGTGGCGAGATCGAATACGGTTACGCCAGTGGTCACGCTATCTTTTCGAAAGCGCGCATCCTCGAGCACCGGTTCCCAACGATTGGCCCGAACCGATTTAGGGGTTTGGTCGGGCTTTGTACCCGCCTTAAGTTGAAACAGGATCTCGATCGCCGACCGGTCGTTGTTCGCCACAACCAAGTCGAGCAAACCATCGCCGTTCAAATCCACCGCTTGAAGCCCGCGCGTGCCCCAGTCGAGCTTGAGCACCTCCGGACCGCGCAAGGCCACGTCGCGCGCTGGCTCCGTGGCAGGAGCGGCGGCGAGCGCGGGACTGAGGAAGACGATTGCGGCGAGGCAACGGACGATGGGTGTCACTTGGGATGGATGATCTTTGACTTACCGTAGAGACCTTTGCTGTCGCGATAGCCGTAGCCCGTCGCATAGCTCCAATACTGGCCCACGCGGGCCGGATCGGGCTTCGCGGTCACGTCGACAAAACCAACCGTGCCCGGCGCACCGTCGGCCGCGGCATCATCAGCGGGCTGTGCCTTGCCGCGCCCGGGCTTCTTCTTCGCTTTAGGACCCGCAAGAACATTTCCGAGCTGCCCGAATGTTTCCATCAGGCTCCCCGTCATGAAACGCATGTTTTCGAACTGAAACGTGGAGGCGTTGGCGGGCACGTCCGCCAAGGCCTGTTTGACTTCGGGCAACTCCCAAAACGTGGGCTGGCCGCCGGACAGGGTTTGAAGCGCGGATTCGATCGGAGCGGCAGAGCCCACCGAGAGGAAGAAGTATCCTTTGGCGATCGCGTAGCTGGCACCTTTCGTTGGGGCGGCGCCCGGAACCTGGGGAGGAGTCACTGTATAAATAGACGTACCGAGGTACTCCCGCTGCTGGAAAATCTTGTCGGCCTGGGGGCCCGCCATGCCTTTCAACGCCTCGAGGGCGCTGGTGAACGCGCCTTCGTTGGTCAACGACATGACAACAAGTTGATCCAAGTCCGCAATCGGCGGCGGAGTGTCGAGCGACACCCCGGGCCGGGCCGCATACGCCACCGTAAGATCTTCGCCCAAGCTTCCGATCAAATCGCGTTTGAAATCGATTTTGAGCTCTTGGTTCTTCTGCTTGATGAAGCCCTGCGCCATTCCGCTCAGCATCGGGCTCGCGTTCTCCAGGATCTCCTCAAGCGCGGCGTAAGCATCGCGAAAACTGTACTTGGCGGCAGTAGCATTGACCCAGCGAGCCGACGCGTACGGCGCCTTCGGCACGGGGCCTTCACGGTACGACATCAACTTGATCAGACCGCGTTCCTCCGTGTAGGTGATTCCGAAATCCATTTCGGTGGCGGCATCGGTCAAACTGACGGCGAAATAGATTTCCTGCAAAGCGTCGAGGCCCAGAGCCGGGATAAGAGTGGTCGGATCGAAGCCCATTCCCTGCGGCGGGTTGGTTTTGGCTTTCGCTTCGACGGCCTGTTGGGCCACCGGAATGATCGCCTTCATATCGATCAGAAGGGTGAAATGCGCGTTGCCTGTTTTCTTTCGAAGCTCGAGCAATTTGTCCGATTGACCGAGGGGATTAGCCACCCCGCCCTTCTTCAGCGCATCCACGGCAGTTTGCAGCAGAGACTTCACGGGGGAAGAGAGAAAGACCCCGTCCGTGACCGCCCAGCTCATGCCGACCTGATCCGCGTCGGCCGCCTTGCGAGAATACAATGTCGCGCCTGCGAAGTCCTCTGTTTCGACCGGCTGGCCGCCTTCTTTTTTCGCGACGTCGAGCAGCGCTTTCTCCAATTTTGACGCATTCGCCCCCACTTCGGCGGCGAGCAGGATCGGGATTTCATCCTCTTTCTCCTCGTCGAACGCTCCCTCTATGGAGGGTATCGCAATCAAAACGTCGCCCGTGATCAAATCCTGAATCTCGCGAAGAGACAGTCCCGTCTCGGTCTTCGTCAGATCGTCCCACTCGTCCACTTTCAGCTGGGCGCGGAACGGTGCGAAATACTTTTTCACCTGCTCGTCATTCCAGGTTTTGGCCCAGGGGCTCTGGTCCCATTGCTTTAAGACCGACGGAAAATCGCGCACCGAAATGACCAGGGGAGTGTTCTCACCCACGAGGTGCACGAGCGGGGTTGCCGCCGGGAGAACAGAAGTTCCGGCCAACGCGAGGATTACAGCGAGGGATCGACGAAGGGAATGCATGGTGTAAGAAAAAGGGAAGACCTCCGAGATGAAGGAAAACAAAGGAAGCGTATCGTTTGCCGTGACGTTGATGCGGTGCCCAGGAACTGAGTTCGCGGCCGTCTCGGCGTCACACGATCACGGCTTGGCGGAATTGATCGGCGTTTTGACGGGCCGGGGCGGCTCGAGATAGCGGTATCCAGCGTTTGGATTGCGCGGGTCGAAGGCAAAGGCGTCCCGATTGCGCAGGAAATTTTTCAATACTGCCGCCGGGATCGCGAAATTCAAACCCTCGATGCCGGCGATCATTGCTTTCATATTATTCACACCCACGACCTCGCCTCGAAGGTTGAACAACGGACCGCCAGAATTGCCGGGGTTGATCTGGGTGGTGGTCTGAATGTAGAGTTGTCCTTCGAGCGGGCGATTGCGCGTGCTGATGATACCCTGCGACACGGTGCGATCCAGGCCCAACGGACTGCCGATCGCGAAGACCGTCTGGCCGTCGGTCAGCGAGTTGGATTCACCCAAGGGAACCGTGGGAAACACGGCTGAGCCGCTGTCCTCGATCTTAAGGAGTGCAAGATCGAGCTTCGAATCGAGCGCGACAATGCGGACTTTATTGAAGGTGACTTTCTCCAGTTCGGCCGTGCCTCGGCGGAATTGAGTGATGGTGATCGTGTACTCCCCTGCCACCACGTGCTCGTTGGTGATCACGTAGCCGGCGGGATGAATGATAAAGCCGGAGCCCAGACCCACCGGCGTGCGAACCTGCACGACGGCTTCACCCACGCGATCGACATTCTCCTTCACCGTCAGAGCTGGCTGTGACGCCACCACCCGGTACAGGTCAGGGGTGTCGTCGACCACCGCGGCGGTTTTCGTGTCCTCCGCAATGACCCGTTCGATCTCGTCGCGCGGCACGGTCAACACCGTGAATCCGAGATCCACGACCAAACGGTCGGCCCGCTCCGTGAGGATGTCGCCGCGAACCGTCGCCCCGTTCTTCAACTTGACGGTGCTCATCCCCGAGGCGGACACGGCAGTGAAGAAACCCGCGGCCGCGAGGGCAATTGAAACGAGATTGCGTGAAAACGACTTCATACTTTTACCGGCCGGCGAAGGGCCCAAAGTTGTTTGGCCTGCGCGATCGTCTCGGCAAGCAGATCTGGAGCCAAAGCTTGTTTGGGATCGTCGCCGATTCCCTTGCTCGGCTGCACGTGCGCCTCGATACAAAGACCATCCGCGCCGTAGGCGACCGCGGCAAGCGCGCAAGCCGGAACATACGATGCTTTCCCCACCGAGTGGGACGGATCCACCACCACGGGAGCCCAGGTCTTTTCCTTCAACAACGGGGTGATGCTTTCGTCCGGGTGATAACGATAGCCATCGAGCGACGGCGACGTACCCCGCGGACACAGGATCACGTTCGGATTGCCAAAAGCGGCGATGTACTCGGCCGCCGAGATAAATTCGTTGATCGGACCATTGTGGATGCTGCGTTTCAGCAGGACGACCACGTCGCGGGAGGCAACGGCCCGCCCGATCGTGCGCAGGAGGGAATAGTTCAAGGCGTTACGCGCGCCGACTTGCAGACAGGACACCCCCGCCTCGAGAGCCAACTCGACATGCGCCTCCTCCATTACTTCCGTGTCGACGGGCAATCCCGTCCGACGAGATGCCTCGAGCAAGATCTCCATCGACTTGTTGTCGCCCTGGAAGGTGTAAGGATTGGTGCGAGGCTTCCATACGCCACCCCGCAGCATATGGGCGCCCGCTTCCTTCACCGCCTGAGCCGTCTCGTAGAAAAGCTGTGGATTCTTGGGATCGATGGTGCACTGGCCCGCGATGACGAACAACTCCTCGCCGAGCGTGACAGACCCCAGCGTGATCCGATGGGTCGCCAGATCGGAGCGGCGGTCCATCAATTTGAACGGGGACTGGATGCGGTCGATCCGGTCGACAAAATCGAGCCCCTCCAAACGGTTGATCATCAACTCGTCGCGCTCATCGCCCACAATGGCGTAAATCGTTCGAACAGCCCCGACGATGGGTTGAATCCGGCAGCCGAAGGCCTCGACGATTTGTGTGACCTCGGCCAGTTGTTCCGGCGCCAGGCGGTTCGATTTGGGCAGTATCATTCTAAAGAGAAGCTGGCCTGCATCCTAGGTAAGCGCAGACGTGATTGCACAGGATAAAGTGACAGTGTTTCCGCGGCTTCGGTCATGCATTCGTTGCTTCATTGTCCATAATAACCCTTTGGCACCCGCACGTTACATCGACCGAACGGAACCAAGGTTAATAGCTGACCGGAGCCAAACGAGCTGAGAGCTGAGAGTTCTAGAGCTTAGAGCATGTCGGAGACGGCCATTCTCCTAATACTCTGGCTCTCGGCTATAGACTCTCAGCTCTGAACTTCCTTCGACCCTCCCCTCAAGGCTTTGGCGAATTCGTCCGGAAGAGGCGCGACCGCGTGAAAAGCATGGGTGCGGCCGGCGAAATCGTACTCGAATCGCGTCTCCAGCGAATGCAGAAACAGGCGCTTCTCTCCCGTCGCCTTCGCAAACGCTCGGTTGGCCGTAAAGTCCCCGTAGGTCGCATCGCCGACAATCGGCAAGTGTCGCTTGGCACACTGCACGCGCAGCTGGTGACTCCGCCCTGTCTTGGGTTCGAGTTGAATCAGCGAAAGGGGGCGCTCGGCCCTGCAGCTGCGGACGAGTTTCATGTGCGCCTCGGCGGGGATATTTCCCGCGGAGGTCTGCGTTCGGATCTGGCCGGCGCGTTTTTGCACCGCCACTTTATCGCGCCAACTCTGCTGGCTTGCGGCGGGGATGCCGAAGACGAGCGCCTGATAGACCTTGTGCACCGATTTCCGCAGAAAGAGCGCGCGAATCGTTTTCGCCAGCGGTTCCGAAGCCGCGCCCAGGATCACTCCCGACGTGCCGGAATCGAGACGGTTCAACAACCACAATCGTCGCGGCGCACCTCCTGAGACCGCGCTGTCAGTCCATTGATAGTATTCGCCATCCAATTGGTAGTGGCACATCAGGAGCGATCGCAATTGATCGCTTCCTTCGTTCGGATGCGAAAGCACTCCGGCGGGCTTGGCCAAGGCGATGAGGCCATTGCGATCCTGCGCCACGACGACAACGCCAGGTCCGAGCGGAAGGCCATTTCCCCGCTGCTCCGAAACTGAGGTCACTGGTAATGAAAGCTGTAGACGAGTTCCTGAGAATGGCCCAGGACGGCAATCATGTCGTCGGTCCACTTTCCGTAGGGCGCTCGATTCCCAATCGCGCTCTTGCACGTTTGCTGGGCCTGCCCGCTATCCCCTTCGACGCTGATAAACTCGCCGATGGTGCCATCGGAAAGAAGGCGAAAACGGATAACAATTTGAGTGCCCGGGGGCGGGAAAACCCTGCTCGCTTGGTGGATCCTATTCCATTCGATCTCCACCGTTTCAGCGAGTTGTTGGAGGTACTGGCCGTATTGGCTGAACTTCGCATTGACGGCCTGCACGCCGACATTGTTCGTGCCGAAAATATTCTCCTGCAGGATCGCGGCGCGCGAGTTGCGGCGGACCAGGGCACGGCGCGGCTGCGGCTTCTGGGGATCGATGCGCGGCTGGACGGTCTGCGGCGCGCCCACCAACACCTCGGATTTCTTGTCTCCTTCCACCGGCTTGGGAACGTTGGTCGGGTTGGGTGTCTGTTTTGCCGCGTTCATGCCGACACCGGTGGCGCTATCGCCCTCGAATTTTTCGTGACCCGGGAGCGGAGTCTGTTCGCGTTGGGCCTGCGCCGCCGCGGCGGCTTCGGGCACATCCGGAGGCGCAGGTACCGGCTCGGGCGGCGGCAGCGGCTCGGGGGGTCGAAGCTGCCCGTCGAAGATATTGCTCGAGAGTTCCTTGAGGTCCTTGCGACCTTCCGTGCTCGGCATCTCGCCCTTCACTTCCGCGGGCGGTTTTTCTTGCGCGACCTGTTGATTGCGCGCGGCAAACTGGCGCGTCTTGTCCGGGATATTTTCGGGTGCGTCGGGATTCGTTTCGACAAAACGGTCCGGCGGCGGCTCAGGCTTTTTCTCCGCGAAATCCTCCGGTTCCAACTGGATTTCAAACGATGGTTTAGGCGGGGGACGAGAGGCGCTGTCGCTGACGTGACCGAGCCGTGAGAATCCCGCGCCGAGGAGCCACACCAATAACGGCCAGAGGACAATCGTCAGTATGACGCCCACCTTGACCGACCGCACGTCCTGTTGGTCGGTGAATTCGTTTTTGTACCGGCGTGGGACCGCCTTCGGCGGGGGGGATGGGCGGTCGAGGGTGGGCGGCATGTGCGCGGAGCAATACGAAGGAAATCACCTAAGCAGACCGCAACGAGCCAAAATTTGTTTCGTCGCTTCCATCGGCAATCCCATGATGTTCGAAAAGGATCCTTCCCAGCCGGCCACGATCAGCTCCCTTCCCTCCTGGATCCCGTAAGATCCGGCCTTGTCGAGGGGGTTGACCACCTGAAAATAGTTGTCGATGACGTTGTCGTCGAACTGCTTGAACGTGACTGCGCTCGTCACCCCCTCGTCCATCGCGAGCCCTGTCGCCTTGTTGCGGAGCGCCACGCCAGTGAAGACAGCATGCGTGCGACCGGAGAGGTGTTTGAGCATCCGCCGCGCATCGGCCAGGTCGGTCGGCTTGTTGAGGACCGCGTTATCGATAAAAACCGTCGTATCGGCGCCGAGCACAAACGAGTCGGGATTTCGCTCCGCCACCCAGTCCGCCTTCAACGCGGCGTTGTGCGCCACCATGGTTCTTGGATCTGTGGAAGGGTCCTCGTGCTCCGTGACCGCGGCGACGACGACATCGAAGGGAATCCCCAATTCGGCCAAGAGCTGTTTTCGCCGCGGAGATGCGGAGGCCAGGATCAGTTTTGGTTGAGAGTTGTGCGGCACAGGAATTCGAGAACCAATTCGAAGATTGAGGATAGTGTCGAGCAGATGCGGAGCAGGTCCTTACGCTTTTACCCTCCGCCTCCTATCCTCGGCTTGATTCTTCGCCTCGGAATTTGTGCCACAGAGAGCACAAAGGGTAGGCCCTCTATTTTCTACCCTCTATCCTCTATTCTCGGATCGATCCTCTTCCCCCTGGTCAATCCGCTTTTTCCTTCAGAATCTCGCGCACCTCGCCCTTCGCGCGCGCGAGTTCCAGCCGGCTGAGGTTGTACTGAAACACCGCGTCCACGAGATTGTCGCCAGCGATCGCCAAACGGTTTTGTGCCTCGATGACTTCTCGGTTGTCGGCGGCGCCTCGCTCGAAACGGATTTGGGCCAGCCGAAGTTCGTCTTCCGCCAGGCGCTGGCTGCGCTCCGCCACGCCGACCTGCGCGAAACGCGACCGGGCATCCTGGATCGCCAGCCGCACCTCCGAGGAGATCACCACCTCCAGATTGCGGACGCGGAATTCCTGGGAGCGCAGCTGCGCGAGAGCCGAACGTTTGTCCGCCCCGATGCGGCCGGCATCGAAAACCGGAACATTCAACAGCACGCCGCCGAACCAAGCGTTTTTCTCGTTCCCGTCGAAAGCGACCGCGGAGGCATACCCGTATTCGCCGAAGAGACTCACGCTGCCCAGACGCTGCAGCTTTGCTGCGCGCAGGAGTTCCTTCTGCTGCTCCAGGACATTGCGGGCGCGAACATAGTCGACGCGCTGGGCGAAAGCCTCCTTTTCCGTCGTGGCCGCCCACGTTTGCTCTTCCGTGCGTTTCACCACGAAATTGGCAAGAGTGAGCGGAGTCCCTGGGTTCAGGTCGAGCAGACGCTTCAGCTGCAGCTCGCTTTGAAACACAATGGTATCCTGCTGCAAGCGCCCCTGCTCGGCGGTCGCGAGCTGCGCCTGCGCGCGGGTCACGTCGATCTGGGTGATCGCGCCCACCTGCAGCTGACGCTCAGCCAGATTCAGCAGAGCGCGCGCGCGCATGATGTTTGCATCCAGCACTTGAATACGCTGGAGGTTGCGAAGGTGGGCGAAATAGTTCTCAGCCACGGTCGCCAGGACGCTTTGCAGCGTCTGCGCGTAATCGAGACGGGCGGTCTGGGCTCCGGCCCGGGCGGCTCGATAGGAGGCGATTTGAGTCGGGCTGAGGAGGTTGAACGAACCTGCAACCACACCATCGAAGCGGTTGGTCGGCTCGTTGCGCTGGGGCACTCCTCCGCTGATTTGCACGCCTTGCGTGCGCCGCTGTTCGAGCTGCAGGTCGAGATTGGGGAGCAGGTCAGCGCGTTCACGTGTCACGCTGGCGAGGGACTGGGCGATGGACTCCCGGCTGATGAGCACATTGACGTTCACCCTCTCCACCAGACCGAAGACTCCTTCGAGCGTGAGCGCGGAGGAAGCAGGCGCGGGCGGCGGCGTCGATTGGGCGAGGGCGACACGGGCGGTAAACAGGGCCAAGAAAGTCAGGCGGAGCATGGCGTCGGGCGCTCAGCAGATTGCATTCCGGCCTGTGCGTGCAAGCGGAATGAAAGAAATGACGGAATTGAGCCCCTCGGCCTTGCACTTTTTCATACCTGCCTTGCAAGTTTCCCCCCACCGGTATGCGCTGACTCGTAACTACTCTCAACCATGCGTATCGGCCTCGCGCAGCTCAACTCAACCGTCGGCGATTTGGCCGGCAATCGCCGCAAGATCCTGGAGGCGTATCGCTCGCTCGTCTCGCAGGGGGCCGAGCTCATTGTTTACCCCGAGCTCATCGTTTGCGGCTATCCCCCGAGAGACCTACTCTTCAAAAAGCGCTTCGTGCCCGACAACGAGCAATCGCTTATGGAGATCGCGGTAGAGGTTGGCGACGTCCCGGCGCTGGTCGGATTTGTCGAAACGAACCCTTCCACCGAGGGCCGCCGCTTCTTCAATGCCGCCGCCTTCTGCCACCGGGGCGAAGTGATTTCGATTGCACGAAAGTGCCTCCTTCCGACCTACGATGTCTTCGATGAAGACCGCTACTTCGAGGCGTCGCGCGAGCCGCGCATCATCCTTCATAACGGCCGGCGAATTGGCGTCACGATCTGCGAAGATATCTGGAAGCATCCCACCATCGACACAGGCCGGCTCTATCACGTGGACCCCGTGCGATGGCTCGCCGACCAGGGGGCCGATCTCGTGGTCAATCTTTCGGCCAGCCCGTGGAACCATGGAAAGAATTCCGTGCGGGAACAGCTCGTCTCCACCGCAGCAAAAACCCTGCGCTGCCCGCTGGTTTATGTGAACGCGATCGGTGGCAACGACGAATTGATCTTCGACGGCCGCTCCGTGGTCGCGACCGCGGACGGGTCGATCGCCGCCCGCCTCGCCGCCTTTGATGAGGAACTTCGCGTCGTCGACGTGCCGGACGGGAGGGAGCCTGGCCACTTCGCGGCTCACGCTCCGATCGCAGCCCAAGGGGAAGACGAAGGCCCAGCCGACATCTATCGGGCTCTCGTGCTGGGGCTCCGCGATTATGCCGGCAAGTGTGGCTTCAAGCGCGGATTGATCGCTCTGTCCGGCGGTATCGACTCGGCCATCGTCGCGGTGCTGGCGGCGGAGGCCTTCGGGCCCGTCAACGTGCTGGGAGTTTCGCTCCCGTCCGCCATTTCCTCGGATCACTCGAAGGATGACGCACGCCAGCTCGCGGCCAACCTGGGAATCGAGTACAAAACGATTCCGATCGCCGATGTGGTCGCCGCGACCGAATCCGTCTTGGGGCCGATGTTTGCCGGGCGGCCGCGCGACGTGACCGAAGAGAATCTGCAAGCCCGGGTCCGAGGGGTGCTGATGATGGCGCTCTCGAACAAATTCGGCGCGCTCTTGCTGACCACCGGAAACAAGAGCGAGGTCGCCGTGGGTTATTGCACCCTCTACGGCGACATGTGCGGCGGCCTGGCCGTGATCTCCGATGTTTTCAAAACGCAGGTGTACGATCTGGCCCGCTGGATCAATCGCGAGCGCGAGATCATCCCGCGCTCGTCGATCGAAAAACCGCCCAGCGCCGAATTGCGGCCCGGGCAAGTCGACCAGGACAGTCTGCCGCCCTATGAAATGCTGGACGCCATTCTCAAGGGTTATGTCGAGGAAGGCTTTGGACGGCGGGACCTCGTCGGCCGTGGTTTCCCCGAAGCCGTGGTGAACGACGTCGTCCGCAAAGTAGACTTGAACGAGTACAAACGAAAACAAGCCGCCCCCGGCCTCAAGATTACCCCCCTCGCCTTCGGCGTAGGCCGCCGCATCCCCATCGTGCAAAAATACGTGAGTTGAGATTCAACCGCGAATGGACGCAAATCGACGCGAATATCGGAACAAGTGCGAGGCCAGTGAGATGGAGCGCGGTATGCTCACGACAGCGGAGAATGGCGTGCTCGACCATTCCCGTACACATCCTAACCACTTCATTGTCGCGTTTCTGAGTCCCGCTACTCTTGAATCGGACGCTGTCTAATTTTGTTCGAGTCCATTCGCGTCCATTCACGGTTAAAAACATGACTGTTTCAGACGAACTCTTCGCTCGCGCTGTAAAGCTGATTCCTGGCGGCGTGAATTCGCCGGTGAGGGCGTTTCGCTCTGTCGGCGGGGCGCCGTTTTTTGTGAAGGCAGCCCGCGGAGCAACGTTGATCACCGCGGATGACCGCGAGCTCATCGACTTTGTCTGCACCTGGGGCCCGGCCATTCACGGACATAATCACCCCCGGATAAAGGCGGCCATCGCGGCCGCCCTCGAGAACGGCACCAGTTTCGGCACCCCAAATCCCTACGAAGTGGAGATGGCGGAATTGATCACGCAGTTTGTGCCATCGATAAAAAAAGTCCGCCTCTGCAACAGCGGGACCGAGGCGACGATGTCCGCCATTCGCCTCGCCCGCGGTTTTACCCGCCGCGACAAAATCATCAAGTTTTCCGGCTGCTACCACGGCCATTCCGACTCCCTGCTGATCAAAGCCGGTTCCGGTGCACTCACGCACGGGAATCCGGACAGCGCCGGGGTGCCGCCCGCATTCGCGCGGGAAACCGTCGTGATCCCCTTCAACGATCAAGCCGCGGTCGAAGCCGCATTTGCCGCCAATCCGGGTCAGATTGCGTGCATCATTTTGGAACCCTTTCCCGCCAACGTGGGTTTGATTCTGCCGCGTTCCGGTTTCCTTTCCTTCCTGCGTGCGCTCTGCACACGCGAGGGCGCCCTGCTTATTTTTGACGAAGTGATGACCGGCTTTCGCCTCCACAAAGCGGGCGTGCAGGGCCTGCTCGCAGACGCGTCGAAAGCGCAAAGGGCGGAACCGCCCCTCGAACCGGATCTCACCACCCTGGGCAAAATCATCGGCGGCGGTTTGCCGGTGGGCGCATTCGGCGGGCGGGCCGACGTCATGGACCATTTGGCCCCGCTCGGACCCGTGTATCAGGCAGGAACCCTGAGCGGAAATCCCCTCGCCATGGCGGCGGGCATTGCCGCACTCCGGATGCTCGCCGAACTCAATCCCTATTCTCGGCTGGCGGAACTCGGCGAAAAGGTGCGCGACAGCCTGCAAGCGACCGCTGCTCGCAAGGGGATTCCCATCCAAGTACCTCAGGTGGGATCGATGTTTTCGCTTTTCTTCACCCCGCAGCCGGTCACGGACTACGCGACGGCGCTCACGTCAGACGCGAAGCTCTTCGCGCGGTTTTTTCACGGCTGTTTGCAAAAAGGTGTTTATCTTCCTCCAAGTGCGTACGAGACTTGCTTCCTCAGCACCGCGCACGATGGACCAGCAATCGACCGAGCCTGCGAAATCATGAGTTCCACGTTGGAAGGGCTCTGACCCAACTGCTTGACTATGAGCTGCGCGCAACGGCCGGTTTCTTCTCTAAAATCGGCCCTAAATTCCGCCTAATTGAGCCGTTATAGGTAGTATAACCCACAACGATTCCTTAGTTTCAGAGTGCAGAGCCAGTCCATGAACGTATTGCGAGTTCCCCGCGCCTTAGCCCTTTTCACCTGCACGCTCGCATTTGGGCTCCCGTCCGGCGCCAGCGAATTGATTCAGCCGGTCGATGCCCCCCATATTTCCATCGACGAATTGCGCGCAGGCCAGAAAGGCGTTGTCTGGACCGTCTTTCAAGGCACCGAAGTCGAACCTTTTTCCGTCGAGATCACCGGTGTCATCCGCAACGCGCTCGGAGCGGGGAAATCGCTCATTCTTTGCCAGCTCACCGACGACCGCGTCCAGAAGATGGGGGCCGTCGCGGGCATGAGCGGCAGCCCGCTGTATATCGACGGCAAACTGGCGGGGGCGCTGAGCTACCAGATCCAACGCTTCGAGACGGTTCGCTACGCGGGGTTCACGCCGATCGCCGATCTGCTGGAAGTCAGCCAGCTCGACAATCGTTCCGATCGCCGCGCGCCCGGTCAGTCCGGCTTTCTTCCTCTCAACCCTGCCGAATCCCGCACGAAAAATTCTCGCAGCAGCGCGACCGCCGCGCCTCGCGTAAACGGCGGGACAGAGGGGTTCTCGCCCCTCACCCCGATGTTCGCGCTGGGCGGAATCGCCCCGCAGATCGCTTCGATCTTCAGTCCACAATTTCAGGAATTGGGCCTCAACGTGACCGCCATCGGCGGATACACCGCCTCCAGCGCTCCGAGTTCCGAGTTCGCCGGCGGAACGTCGCTCGACGGAGCCCGCGTTTCGCTCTCGCCCGGATCCGCGGTCGCGGTGGCATTGGCCACGGGCGATATCACACTCGCGGGCACGGGCACGGTCTCCCACGTCGCGGGCAACCGGATCCTTGCTTTCGGCCATCCGCTCATGGCCCTGGGCAATGTCGAACTGCCGATGGCGATGGCCGACATCGTCGCAATTCTGCCTTCGAGCCTGAATTCGTTCAAAATCTCCAACACGGGCAAGGTCATCGGCACGATCAGCCAGGATCGGCTCTCCGCCATCTACGGGGAAATTGGGCGCGCGCCCGACATGCTGCCGATACGCGTCACGACGCCCGCGCGGGTCTTGAATTTTCGCGCCGTTCGGCACGATCGACTCACCCCCATGATCGCCGCGATGGGTCTGTCGCAGGCGGTCTTGGGCTCCAATGAAAACGGCCTGGCCGAAGGTTTCCGCATCACCAGCACCGTGGTGTTCCCGGAGAGCCGCGAAGTGACGACGGATTTCGTCTACGCCGGTCCGCAGGGATTCGGCGCGGGGCTGGACCAATTCATTCGCCGCCTCGCCGCCAGCCTGCGAAATCCCATCGCGCATGTTTTCCCCGATTCGATTTCGTTCGCCGTGGAGCCTCTTGCCCACAACCCCGTCGCCAATCTCGACATCGTTCAGATTTCCCGGGCTCGCATCCGCGCCGGCGAAGAACTGACGGCCACGCTCACGGTGCGCGACTATCAAGGCGCGGCTACGCGCGAGGCGGTCACGGTCGCGATTCCCGCCGCCTGGGCGGGAAAGAAGCTCGAGGTCATCGTGACCAACGGCGGGGACCTGGACCGTCTTTCCGGCCGCCCCGACAATGTACCCGTCTCGCAAATACGCGATTTCGCGGCCTACCTGGATCTCCTCCATCAAGACCGCCGCTCGGACGGCTTGTACATCGCGGTGGTTGAACGCGCCAACGCGTTTCTGGACCAAACCCACCCCACCCTCGAATATCCCGGTTCGGTCGAGCGGATTGCGCGGGGCTCGGACGAATCGCGCTATCAAAAACGCGAGGTCCTCGTCCCTCTTTGGGAGCGGCACATTCTTCCCGGCCGCTTGGTGGACGCGAACGTCCGCCGCGCGCTTCAGGTCGTCGACTGATTTCGGCCGCGGTTTTTCGCGCAAATTGGGAGGCTTTGCCGACGAAACCCAACGTCCTTCGTCCGGCGCGCTCCCCCTCGCCCTATCTTAATACTCTCCATGAGACATCCTACCTGTGTGCGTACCGCCCTCGGCCTCCTCCTGCTTGCTCTGGCTGGCGACTGCGCAGCCGACCAGCCCCTTTCCCGCAGCTTCCCTCTGGATTTTTACCGCGATGTGCCCAGCCGGAACTTGAAAGGCCTGGCCGCGCGTTCGGACGGCCGCCTCGTGGGCGGTCCCGTGTTCTCCGATCTCAAAGGGCCGGCCATCGGCGATTTGCTTTGGTGTCTGGAGGCAAGTGCTGGCTCTTCGCTCCTCGTAGGAACGGGTCCGGACGGAAAAATTGCCGAGGTGACGCTCGATCTGGCAAAAGGCAGTTACACCAGCCGCGAAGTGGTGGACCTGGACGAGCCCCAGGTTTTCGCCCTGAAACGGCTGCCGGACGGCTCGATTCTGGCGGGCACTTCTCCCACGGGAGCACTCGTGCTGATCCGGGACGGAAAGGTCGTCTCCCGGTTGGCGCTTCCAGTGGACTCGATTTTCGACCTGCTCCTCCTGCCGGCCGATAACACGAAGCCGAAAAATCAAAAAGCCGATCCGGGGCTTGTGCTCGCGGCCGCCGGCAACCCGGGACGAATCTATCGCGTCGACCTCGCTAAATTTGCCCTGGCCGGCATCAACCCGGAAAAGCTGACCGCATCGAAAGCGCTGGAGGAAAAAGGAATCACGCTATTCGGCGAGATCCAGGACCGCAATGTGCGCCGGCTCGCGGCTTTGCCCCCGGGACAAATCGTGGCAGGATCATCGCCCAAGGGGAATATTTATGGCTTCGCCGTCACCGGCGGCGACGCGGTGTTGCTCCAGGAAAATCGCGATGCAGAGGTCGCCGCGCTCCTGCCACGGGAAAACGGGGACCTTTACGCCGCCTTGGTTTTCACGAGCACGCAAAACGAATCGCGCATCAACCGCCCCGCTCCGCCCAAACCAGCGACGGAGACCCCCGCTGAACCCGCGCCCCCTCCCCCGCCACCCCCTGCGACACAGACGGAGCGATTCGCGGGCCGGAGCGCGCTGGTTTTCATTCCGAACAACGGATTTCCCGAAACGCCCGTGGCGAGGGCGAATCTCGCCTTCTACGCCTTGGCGCATCGCGGCGACACCATCATCGTCGGCGGGGGGGAGCAAGGCGACCTGCTGGGTTACGACGCACGAACACGACACAGCCTTTCGTTTGCCGGCAGCGCATCGTCGCAAATCAACCAGATCGCTCCGTTGCCCGGCCAGGCGGAGAAATATATCGCACTCCGCAACAACGCGCCGGGGCTCGCTCTGATCGATTTCGCGGCGAATGGACCACGCGAAGCGGAGACCCGGCGGCTCGACCTCGGCGCTCCTTCGAAATTAGGGGCGCTGCGTTTTGGCTCCGTGCGACAGGTCGACCCCGCTCAGATCACGGTGGATGTTCGGACGAGTTGGACCTCCGACGAAGCTGAAGGTTGGCGACCCTGGCAAAGCGCCGCTCTCCGCGAAGACGGCTGGATCGCCGATGCGACGGCGCGTTATGTGAAGTTCCGCATCAAAGCCGCGTCCAACGCAGCTGCAAATTTGGTCTTGGATCGAGGGTCCGTGTTCTTCCTCCCTCAGAACCGGCGGGCCCAGCTCAACGAATTCCGGGTGCTTTCGCCAAACTACGCGCTCCTCCCGGCGGCCGAGGCGAGCGGAAATCCGACGCCCATCTCCACCTTGACCCAATTGCTCGCGGCGGAACGTGAGCGCAACCCCGACGACAAGCGAAAAGGCGGCCTGCTCGGCAGCGGCATCGCGCCGCAGCGAGGCAACCAAATCATCTATTGGAATCTGACCGACCCCGATGGCGACGCGCTCGCCTACACGTTCTCAATTCGTAGTGCGATACTGGATACTTGGACCGACGTCGCCGTGAGTATCCGCGACAGCTTCGTGCAGTTCGATGTGTCCCATCTCGAAGACGGTCTGTATGCGACCCGCCTAAGCGCGACGGAACTGGCCCCTCGCCCGGCCGGAGATCGCCTGATCGTCTCGTTCGAGACCGACGATTTCGTCGTGGACAAGACTCCACCCTCGATCGGAGAAGTAAAAATGACTCACGAAGCCGATGCGCTGACCGTGCACGTCCCCGCGCGAGACGCCACCAGCCTGCTCGAACAGGCGGAATTCACCTTCAACAATGGCTACCGCGAAGTTGTCACCCAGCCTTCCGATGGCATCCGCGACAGCCGGGCGGAGACGTTCGCGCTCCGCGCTCCGCACGTGAAAATCGTCGGAGCAACCGCGGTCGAGATCGTCGTCACGGACAATCTGGGCAACAATGCGGCCCGCCGGGTCGAATTGAAGAAGCAGCCATAACGTTTCTTCGCAATTGGGCCGCGCCCCGACAGCGCGCTTCGGCCCGCCATCCGGCGCGCCGATCGCCGCCTGCTTGTCGGCGCGCTACTCAAACGAATGGGTTAACGATACAAGCCCGCCCCTGCTTGCGGATTCGTGTCCGCGTCGCAGCTTCATAGGTGTCGGTCGCGGCGCCCCACCTGAACGTTGCGGACCTGTTTAGTACAACACCCCAATCAAAACCATCGCGGCTCCCCTCGGAGCCCTCGGTCAGCGTGTTTTCCGCGTTTGGCGGATCCGGCCGCGCACTCAACTGCCCCGCGATCAGCCGGCGCGCGTACACGTGACCGTTTTTCTACCATGAACTCACTCAGATACCCTTCGGCTCGCTTGAAGAGCCCCTTCGCATCTCGCCTTTCTCTCACGTGCTTGGCTTATTTCGCGCTTCTGCTCGGGCTGGGCTCCTATGCCCTCGGCCAAACCTATAATGTTCGCACGTATGGTGCGACGGGTAATGGCACAACCATCGATTCGGCCGCCGTGAACAACGCAATCACCGCGGCCGCTAACGCGGGCGGCGGGACCGTGGTTTTTCCCTCGGGCCGATATCGCTGCCGTTCCATTCACTTGAAGAGCAATGTGACCCTGCATTTGGAAGCGGGCTCCACCATTCTGGCCGCCAGCAGCGGCCTCGATGCGCCGGAATCCAATCCTTACACGGACTATCAGGATTTTGGCCACAGCCATTACCGCAATTCGCTTATCTGGGGAGAAAACCTGACAAATATCGGAATTACCGGACCCGGTACGATCGACGGCGACAACAATCTGCAGACGGACACCCCGGAGAACGGCCAGGGCAACAAAGCAATCGCCCTGAAGCTGTGCAGCCAAATCACGATCAGCGACATCACGATCCGCCAAGGCGGCCACTTTGGTTTGATCGTCAATGGTTGCACCGACCTCACGGTCACCCGGGTGAAAATCTTGAATCGCACCGACCGCGATGGCTTCAACCTCATCAACTCCTCGCGGGTCCGCATCACGGATTCTCAGATCGAAGGCAACGACGACGCCATGTGTTTGAAGGCCGATTTCTTTCTCGGCCGGCGCGTGACCAGCGATGACATCCACGTGGATAACTGTTCGATCACCTCGGGCGAAAACAACGCGATCCAGTTTGGCTCCGAAACCCGCGGCGACTTCACCAACGTCCGCTTCACTCGCATCACGATCGGCGGCGCAGGGAAGGCGGGCCTCGGAGTCACGTCGAACGACGGCTCCGTGATCGATGGCGTGACCTTCAGCGACATCACGATGCAGAACTGCGCCACGCCCATCTTTATCAAGCTGTCGGACCAAAACCGCGGGCCTGACCCAACCCCGATTGGCCGGATCCGCAATCTCACGTTCACGAACGTCACCGCCACCAAGTCCATTCTCAACGGCGTGGAGTACTCCAATCTCATCCACGGCAAATCCAGCGTGTTCGTGGAAAACATCACCTTTAACAACGTGCGAGTGACGGTCGACGGACGGCACCCCGCCTCCGATGCGAACATCAATCCTCCCGACAACAACGATTGGAGGCCGCGCATCACGGGCGAATTGCCCGCGTATGGCTGGTTTATCCGTCACGCCCGCAACATCACGTTCAACAACTGCCAGGTTGACTTCGACAACAACGACGGGCGTCCCGCCATCATCGCGCAAAACGTCGAGACAATCCGCCTCAACGACTTCAGAGCCGAGCGCGGAACGGGCAGCGCGTACGATCTAGGATTCACGAACGTGCGCGGTTATGCCGCGACCGGTTCGACCACCGCGGGCGACGCGTTTCGCATTCGCGCCACCAACTCGACCCCGCTGCCCGATGGCAACACGGTTGCGGCACCTACGTTCAGTCCGCCGGGGGGGACCTATGCCACGCCGCAATCCGTGACGCTCACGAGCGCGACTGGCGGCACGACGATTCGCTACACGACCGATGGCAGCACGCCAAGCTCGACCACTGGCACTGTTTACACGGGACCGATCACGGTCTCGGCCCCAACCACCCTCCGTGCAATCGCGTACACCGCCACGGCCAGCAGCAGCGTGAGCTCGGCCTCGTATTTATTCGGCGAAGGCGGCCCCCCGATCGTCTTCGAGGCCGAAAGCCTGGCGCGGACAACGAGCGGCACCTCCGCCACCACGGACGCCGACACCGCAGCCAGCGGCGGCTCGCGCGTCACGCTCAATGCCACGGGTACGGGAAGCTGGGTCGAGTTCACGACTCCCAGCATTCCGGCCGGCACGTACGTGCTGCAGTTGCGGTCGAAGTTTCACAGCGTCCGCGGTATTCACGTGCTGCGAGTTGACGGCGCACAGGTCGGCAGCTCGGTCGACCAGTATGCATCTCCCGCGACCTACCCGACTACCACCTATGGAACGGTCACGTTTTCAGCCGCGGGCACGCACAAGATCCGCATGCAGGTAACCGGCAAGAATTCGGCCTCCAGCAACTACTCGATCTCCGCGGATCTCTTTACGCTGACCCTGCAGTAAGAACACGCTTCCAGCCTCGGCGCCGCCAATGGGTCTTAGGGGGACCGTTGGCGGCGTTTTTATTGCCAGAAGCGCGCGGTGTTGGGGCGGTCGGCGCGCCGCAATCTTTCCCTTGAGGAGCCTCTGAAAAACGGATCGCAAGCTAGGGGCAGGCCTCTCCCTCGACAAGCTCGGGACCCAGAGCCCGTCGAAACGGTGGACGTCCGTCGCAGGGAAAAACGTCGCGTGAGAACATGTGTTTTGACGCCGTCCAGCGCTGCACAGATGTTTGCATGCCACGTTTGCCTGCACACGACGGCGAGTCCATCGGCCTCGCTCTACCCTCAATCCGTTTTCAGAGCATCTCTCTTTCTCTCGGATGCGCGATTGAGACGGATCATTCGATCCCGGAGAGAAAGAATAAGGAGAAAGATTGCCCCTGAAGCTCAGCCCGCCAATACCCGCCATACCAACCCTAACCCTCCGCAGACCAGCACGACGGGAACGGCATCCAACTTAAACCGCTGGATCGCCGCGAAGGCGGTCAGGGCGACGACCGTGGCAAACCAGTCCCATTGGCCCGCAGCAGGACGAAGGACCTGCCAGCCGAACCATACCGCTAGATTGAGAACGACACCCACGACAGCGGCCGTCACCGCGGAGAGCGCGTAGTTGATCGTCTTCGCGCCCCTAAGTCGCTCGATGTACGGTGCCCCGAGAAAAATAAAGAGAAAACTCGGCACAAAGGTGACCCACGTCGTGATCGCGGCGCCCAAGGTCGCCGAGGCCAGCGGCGACAAGCCGCCGGGATGATGCCATGCCCCGAGAAAACCCACAAACTGGAGGACCATGATCAACGGACCAGGGGTCGTCTCGGCGAGCGCGAGCCCGTCCACCATTTGGGGCGCCGATAGCCAGCGATACTGCTCCACCGCTTGCTGGGCGACATAAGGCAGGACCGCGTACGCGCCGCCGAAAGTCACCAACGCCGCCTTGCTGAAAAAGAACCCTTCTTGCGCCAGCGTGCTTGCACTGCCGAGCCAGAGCACCACGGCAAACAAGGGGGCCCACCAAACCACGAGGCACAACGCCGTCACGCCGACCGCGCGACGCATCGTTGGCCGCGTCTCCCGGACGCTCTCTGCATCGTCGATGACCGCACGCGGGACACCGTCCGAGTTCGCGCCATGACCTTTCATCACATCGAAGGCCGCTGGCCAATGGCGGCCCCCGAAATAGCCGAGCAGCGCCGCTCCCGCGACAATCGCCGGGAACGGAGCCTTGAAAATAAAGATGGCGATAAAAGAAAGGATCGCGATGCCCCACATCGCCCGGGTCTTGAGCGCCTTTCGGCCGATCCGGATCACGGCAGCGGCCACGATGGCGAGGACCGCCGGCTTGAGCCCATAAAAGACTGCCGCGATCCACCCGACCTGACCGTGCGCGACATAGGCATAGCTGAGCGCCCAGAGAATGAACGCCGAGGGAAGGACGAACAAGGCGCCCGCCACGATTCCTCCCCACGCGCGATGAAGAAGCCAGCCGCAATAAGTGGCCAACTGCTGCGCCTCGGGCCCCGGCAACAGCATGCAGTAGTTCAACGCGTGCAGAAAGCGGTCTTCGCCGATCCACCGCTTATTTTCCACCAGTTCCGCATGCATGATCGCGATCTGACCGGTCGGCCCGCCGAAACTGACGAATCCGAGTTTGAGCCAAAAGCGAAACGCTTCAAAAAAAGACGGGGCCGTGGCAGATCGGGGCGAGGGAGAGGACATGGAGAGTCGAGCCCTCAGGCGCGCGGATGCGCCTTTTGGTAAATCTCCTTTAACCGCGCCACGCTCACGTGGGTATAAACCTGCGTCGTATTCAGGCTGGCATGACCAAGGAGCTCCTGGACGAGTCGCAGGTCCGCGCCGGCATTCAGCAGATGGGTCGCGTAAGAATGGCGGATTTTGTGCGGGGTCAGGTCCATCGGAAGGTCGGCCAGCGCGAGATAACGTTTTAGCATCAGCTGGATTTGCCTGACGGGGAGCCGGGCGTGGCGCGAGGTGATCAGCACCGGCGCATCAGGGGTAGTGTCGCGTGCGAAGTCCGATTTGAATTTTTGCAGAACCGCCATGGCCACCGTCCCCAGGGGACACAGCCGCTCCTTTCGCCCTTTGCCAAAAATCCGCGCCACCCCCGTCGCGCGATCGATCTGCCCATAACTCAGGTTGGAAGCCTCGCTCACCCGCAACCCGCCCCCGTAGAGCAGTTCCATCGCGAGTCGATCCCGCCAGGCGGTGAAGGCGTCGATGCTTTCGTTCTCCAAGAGCCGCTGCGGACCGGTCAACAACAGCTTCATTTGCGCTTCCGTGAGGAATTTGGGAAGACGCTTTTCGAGTTTCGGCAGGGGTACGCCGACGAAAGGGCTGCGCGCCACTGTCTTTCGCTTGAGCCAGTATTTGAAGAACGCTCGAAGCCCCGAAACATGGTTGTGCAGCGTGCGTCGATCAAAACGCCGTTGCGCTTCGATCACGAAATCCCGGATGTCCCTCGAGCCCAGGGCGTCGAAGCCGCGCAGCCAGAGACCGGAGCGATCGAGCCAGTGGTAAAAATCTTCAAACGCCTGCCGATAATTGCGAAGCGTGTAGGGCGAATAACGGCGTTCCTTCTCCAGATAAACGAGAAATGGAGAAAGCCACTCCTCGGCGACCGCAACGGGCAGCGCAGGCCGCTTGTCGGCTTCGTCGGGCATGGGGTCTTTATCGAGGAGCGACCGGTGAACCCACCTTGGCCTCCACTTCGCGCATAACGCGAGTCGCCTCCAGACGAAGTGCGCCCTCCGGATCGAGACCCCGCTTACGGCAAGCCGCCGCGATCTCGAAGAGCTGCTTTCCCAGACTTTCCGCCGTCAACTCCCGCCCAAGCGCGTCGATCCGCGCTCGGTCAACCAGCCCGTCCACGGGCAAATTCTTTTTCTCAATCTGCTTCCAGACCGCTTCCGCGAACATCAGGCTCGGCAGGCGCGGCGGCATGTCCTTGAAGAGTTGCTCTTCCGTCCCGCTCTTTCCGCTCGCCGCCTTTTCCCGCGCCTTAATCGCATCCCACTGGACAATCACCTGCTCCGACGTGTCCAACCGGCCTTCACCAAAAACGTGAGGGTGGCGGCGAATCAACTTCTCATTCACCTCACGAGCAACCGTTTCAAGATCGAAATGCCCTCCCTCTTCGGCCAGTTGAGCATGAAAAATGACCTGAATGAGTACGTCCCCAAGTTCCTCCCTCATGTGAGGTAAATCCAGGCGGTCGATCGTATCGATCAGTTCGCTGCACTCGTCGATGAGGCAGCGCACGAGCGTGGCGTGGGTTTGCTCCTGGTCCCAGGGGCATCCTCCCGGGCCGCGGAGTCGGGCAATGGTTTTTCGCAACTCGTCGATCGCGCTCATGGGCCTACCAAACACCCGAATGAGACAAAAAAACAGAGTTTTCTTTTGTCTCGTTTTCGTGTGTTTCGTGCAGGCAATGGCAGACAAACTCACCGAGATCATGGCTTGGAAGCGGCAGGAAATCGCGCCGAAGGCGCGCGCCGTTACGGAAAGCGAGTTAGCCAGGCTGAATGAGTCGCTGCCCCGCCCTCCCTCCTTCGCCGCCGCCCTGACCCGCGCCGACCGTAAATTGGCCGTGATCGCGGAGATCAAGCGCCGCTCGCCGTCCGCCGGGGCGATCAAGGAAAACGCCTCCGCCACCGGTCAAGCGCTCGCCTATCAGGCGGCCGGCGCAAGCGCGCTTTCCGTGCTGACCGACGAAAAGTATTTTGGCGGTTCGCTCGACGACTTGCGGGCAGTCGTGGCCCAATTTGGCGCAAAACCGCCTGCTCTTCCGTGCCTCCGGAAGGACTTCATGATACACGCCATCCAAATCGCGGAGGCGCGCGAGGCCGGAGCAAGCGCGATTCTCATCATTGTCCGAGCGCTGTCCGACGCAGAAATCAAAATGCTGTTCGATTGCTCCTTGGCCGCGGGGCTGGACGCTCTGTTCGAAATTCACACCGAGGCCGAACTGGAACGCGCGCTTCGGCATGGGGCGAAGATTATCGGGGTCAACAACCGCGATCTGTCCGTTTTCACGACCGACCTTGGCTTGAGCGAAAAACTGATCCCGCGTTTTCCGCGGGGAGTGATCGCGGTGAGCGAGAGCGGCATCTTCACCGGTGAGGACGCCTCCCGGGTCCACCGGGCCGGAGCTCACGCCGTCCTCGTCGGCGAGGCCCTCATGAAAGCGCCCGACCCCACGTCGCTGGTGGCCGCGTTTCGGCAGTCGTGAAGGCGCGGCGATCAGAGAAGGCGCACGATGTGGATCGTGGAACGGGGACTGCGGTTAATTCGTCATCATGCCGCTGAGTCCTAGCGCGACGCGCGATCTGCTGGCCCAACTCGGGCACCAGCCAAAGCGCTTCCTCGGACAAAACTTCCTTGTCGATGGCAACATCGTCAGAAAATCCCTCGCTCTCGCCCACGTTTCCGACGCCGACACCGTGGTCGAAATCGGCCCGGGCCTGGGCACTCTGACGGCCGCGTTGCTGGAGACAGGGGCCTCGGTCTGGGCCGTGGAAAAGGACCGACATCTTCACCGGCATCTTTCCGAAACGTTGTTACCCCGTCATCCCGACACGCTCCATCTGCTCGAGGGAGACGCGGTTGAGCATCCGCTGGCGGGTCTCGCGGCCGTCAACGGCGGACGGAATCAGCTCTTCAAGGTGGTCGCGAATCTTCCGTACGCGATCTCGACCCCGTGGATGGACGCAGTGCTCAGCGGTCCCTTGCCCGCACGAATGGTGCTCATGTTGCAACAGGAGGCCGCTCAGCGCTACGCGGCGCAGCCCGGCACAAAGCAGTTCAGCGCGATCTCCATCTTTCTTCAGGCTGCCTACGACATCGCGCCCGGCCACCGCGTGGCAGCGGCCTGCTTCTACCCGCGTCCCGAGATCGAATCGTACCTGCTCCATCTGGTCAGAAAATCGACACCCTTCATTTTTGCGCCCGAACAGAAATCGCTTCTTCGCGCCGTATTTCAGCAACGCCGAAAACAGATCGGTGCTCTACTGCGCGAACGCCTGCCGGACGGGGGCAAGGCATGGCTGGCCGACTTAGTGGGTGCTGGCCTCTCGCCTCAGTCCCGCCCGGAAGAGATCCCTGTGTCGCTCTGGATGCGCCTGCCGACAGAATGAGTGAGGGAATGGCTACTTTCGCCGTCGCGAGCTGAGCCAGCTTCACTGCCTCCTCGTCTTGGAGCCGGCCGTGGGGCCTACTTAAAAACCTTTCCAGCCGTCTGCCCGTCCGCCAGAAGTCGGGATTGCATGCCGGAGCCGTTCTTCAATCTTCAAACCCAGAACAGCCCTTTTTCTCCAGCTTGAAACGCCGCCGTAACGTGCTAGTGACACCCTTTCCATGATTCTTCGCGCCCTACTTGCCCTGACCTCCCTCGCTGCACTGCTCGCGCCCATCGCACCGGCTTTCGCCCAAGACGATGCGGGTGAAGAGGCTACGATTCACGGCCAGATCTCTGGGAAGACCTATATCGCCCCGTCCGGCGCCTATCGTGTGGAGATTCCAGTTCTGCCGGAACTCGGTGGCGCCGTGACCGATACGCCGCACGAAGCAACCTTCCAGGACGACATCAACACGAACATTCGAATCTCTCACTTTCCGCTCGATGCGCAGCTGCGGTGGGAAAACGAGACCCGTGGCCGCAAGGAGTTCCTGATCTGGTTCTTCGCGAACGCCATTCAAGCCAAGTTCGAGCAGCTCTACCCGGGTGCCAAAATTGAAAGCGCCCGTTTCAATGCCGGGCTCCACGACGGCGCCCTCTTCACTTTCAACACGCTGCCGGGCGGTTCGGCCTTCGAGGAAAGGTCGTCGATCGGCGAAAACGAGACGCCGGTCGTGGCCAAACGCGGGAATCTGCTTTTCGTCAAGAACGAGCACATCTACATCGTCAGCATCGAGCTCGCGGAGCGCGTCCTGGAGCGATCCACGTACAAAAAAGCCTCGGCGGATGAGGACGAGATTCTGCGCGGCCGGCTGAGCGAACTACTGTCCAAAATGAGTTTTGCCGCCGCGAAGAAGCCAGCCCCCGCGAAGCCGGCTGCCGCTCCGAACAAAGCGCCGGCGGCACCCGCAGCGCCCTCGAAAGCAAAATAGCGCCGGCCCGCCTGCCTTTATGTCGCCCCGCCATCTCGTCATCACACTTCTAATTGGCGCGTTGGCCGGCTGGTTGAGCGGCGTAGTGACAAAGGGCCGCGGTTTTGGGCCGCTTGGCAACGTGATCGTCGGGGTCATCGGAGCGCTCGTCGGTCACTTTCTTTTCGGGCTCATCGGGGTGGTCGCCACGGGCCTGGTCGGCCAATTTGTCTTCGCTCTGGCCGGGGCCCTCCTGTTTGTATACCTTCTCGGATTCATAAAACGTTAGTTCGCGGTTTCCTCCCCCTGTGAAACCCCCGTCGCACCGCTTCATCTTCCTAGCCGTTGCTTGCGCCTTCGCCTTTCTACTCGGCGGCTGCGTGTACGTGCGATTGCTCCAGTTGAAGAATCAACTGGCCGAGGCGGACAAACATTTCCAGATGGATGCCACGAACGGTGTACGGATCGATTGCCTTCATCCGATCCTGTTCGGCGACGACGTTCGCTGGCTCGGCATCGAACCGGAAACGATCGGCGGGACGCCCGAAGCCGAGACCTGGCGAGTGAGGTGGATAAAAGAAACGCCCCCTGACGTAACCGAGACGACCATTTACGACGTGGAACTCGCCGCCGCCTTCACGAAGAAGAAACTCAGCCAAGTCTATATCCCGGAAAAATACTTCGCCTTCTTTCCCAAGGATCTGTTCGTCAACCTGCTCCGGTCGACCGGCACCGCAAAGATCGACCGCACCTCCCGGCAGGCCGACGTCAATGCTGGGGCCGATCCCGAGAAACCGGCCATCCCCATGCCGAAAATTTCCGAGATCGAAGGCATGCTAGGCGTACCAACCGAGAAGAAGGTCGGAAAGCTGGAGATCACCTACCGGTACCGCTACAGAGCGGTGACAACGGTGGCGAAAGCGAAGCCGATCGAGGTGTCGTTCATTTTTGACGACAAAACCGGGAATCTCAGAAAACTCACCGGCAAACTGCCCAAGGGCGTGATCAACTACGACCTTTCCACCCCACCCTCAAAATCGCCGAAAAAAGAGAGCGGCGAGAAGTCCGACAAGTAGGTCCGGTATGCCCGAGCTTCGCGATGCTCTCCGCAGCGATCTGCCCGCGATTGTGGAGATCTACAATCGAACGATTCCAAGTCGTATGGTCACCGCCGACACCGAGCCGGTGTCCGTGGCGAGCCGAGAAGGTTGGTTTGCAGCCCACAATCCGTTGACCCGGCCGCTTTGGGTGGTCGACGCGCCCGGCGGCGCCATTTCCGCCTGGCTGAGCTTCAATTCGTATTACGGACGCCCCGCCTACCAGCCCACGGCCGAAGTCAGTATCTATGTTGGCGAAGAACACCGGAAACGGGGTCTGGGACGCTGGCTGCTCTCCGAAGCCATCGCACGCGCACCGCGGCACGAAATCAAAACGCTCCTCGGCTTTATTTGGGCGCATAACACACCGAGCCTCCGGCTTTTCGAGGCCCTAAGCTTTTCGCAGTGGGGATTTTTGCCCCGCGTGGCCGTTATGGATGGGATCGAGCGCGACCTGGTCATCGTCGGACGACGGGTCGATTGATCCTTCGGTCGCCCAGCGTCACTCGTCCCCTCGTTTTCCATTGTCCGCATCGCAGGATGCTTCATCGTGCAAATTCACTACCCTCCCCCCTTTGAAGAAAGACTACGTCACGATTAGCGATATCGCGACGCGCGCTGGCGTGACAACCGCGACCGTGTCGATGTGCCTGGCTAACAATCCCCGTATCTCCCTAGCGACGCGCGAACGGGTGAAAGCGATCGCGGGCGAATTGGGCTACCGCCCGAATCCCTACGTTTCTGCGCTCATGCGGACGCGCCGCTCTCGGCGCGCCTCGAACAACCAGCCCGTCCTCGCCTTGATCGGCTGTTTTGACTCTGCCGACGGGTGGCGCACCACCACGGCGACGACTATTCGGCAGATGCGCGACGGCGCCATCGAACGCGCGACGGCGCGCGGCTACCAAACCCAGGACTTCTGGCTTTTTCAGGACGGGATGTCGCAGGACCGCTTCAGTCAAATGCTGCATACGCGCTCGATCACGGGCGCGCTGTTGGGCCCCTTGCCGGAAAACAACCCCCTGCCGGAATTAAAATGGGAGCATTTTTCTGTCGTTAGCCTGAGCACGCCGTTCCGCGACCGGGCCGTCACCACCGTTTGCAACGACCACCATCTCTCGTCCTTCCGAGCGGTCGAGGAGGCCCACCGCCTCGGCTACCGACGCCCGGGGCTGGTTCTGCTGGAGGCCCAGCATCACCGTCTCCTCGGTCGGTGGGAGTCCGGCTTTCTCATGGCTCAAAAAATGTTGCCCGAAATCGCGCGCACCGAGCCCCTGCTTGTTCAAGACTGGTCCGACAGCGCGAACGTGCTCCGCTGGATCAAACAACAAAAACTCGACGTAGTGATTAGTTCCAGCGGCGAACCCATCGCCCAGCTCCTCACGGCCAACGGCTACACCGTTCCAGGCGACCTCGGGTTGGTGGCGCTCGGCTGCCGCGAACTCGGTCACCGCTTCAGCGGACTTTACCAAAACGGACACTTGATCGGCGCCACCGCAGCCGACGTCCTGATCGGAATGATGGAACGCAACGAACGCGGACTCCCCGACCAAGCGACCTCCGTCATGGTCGAAAGCCGCTGGAACCCCGGGCAGACACTGCGGCCGCAGTGAGCAGGCGCTGAGGAAGACGATAGTGGAAGGTAGAGGGTGAGGTCAGGACATCCGTCCCGCACCGCCACCCTACGCCTGCGTCTACCCTCTACTTTCCACCCTCTTTCCGCTACCCGCACCCTCTTTCCGTTATTGGCGTTTGCGGGACTACGCGCATCGTCTGCAGCAGCCGTGATGAAACTTTTCGCCTGCCTCCTGTTTGCTGTTGTGCCTATTTCCTCTCTCTACGCCTCCTTCGATTTGAAATCATCGCCTCCCGTCGCGAAAAAAATTCCCCGGGATGTCACCGTCCACGACGACAAACGAGTCGACGACTATTTCTGGCTGAGGGAGCAAAACGATCCCGCCGTCCTCGACTACTTGAAGGCCGAAAATGCCTACACCGAGGCTGTCATGGGGCCCACCAAGCCCCTTCAGGAGAAGCTGTACCAGGAGATGGTGGCTCGCATCAAAGAAACGGACATCAGCGCGCCTGTGAAGAAAGGCCCGTTCGTCTACTACCATCGGACCGAACAGGGTAAACAGTATCCCATCCATTGTCGGAAAGGGACTACCCCCGATGCCGCCGAAGAGGTGCTCCTCGACGTCAACGCCTTGGCCGCCGGCGAAAAATTTATGGCGGTGGGGCACTTCGAAATCAGCGACAATGGCGAACGGCTCGCGTACACGACGGACAAGAATGGGCACCGCGACTACGAGGTGCACGTCAAGGACTTGAAAACCGGCGAAGCGGTGGCCCAGAAAATCGGCGCCGTCGCCGCGCTCGAATGGGCCGCCGACAACGACACCTTATACTACGTCAGGGAGGAACCGGGAACCAAACGTTCCTACCGGCTGGAACGCTGGCAACTGTCCGAAGGACGAGGTGAAATCGTCTTCGAGGAGAAA
>CAZJLP010000060.1:0-30291 GCA_964546955.1 uncultured Opitutaceae bacterium
AACCTCTGCCGAAGCCATCGATCGGCTTGACGGAGGGATGAGAACCCCGGGGTTCGACGAGCGAAGCGAGATGGGGCACGCGCAGCGTCAGTGCGCAGCACCGGCTCACCGAGCCGCCAATCCCTCCCTCTCCGCCATTTTGGCCACGCCAAAATGGCGGGCTTTGCGGAGCAAGGCGGCAGACGCGAAGCGGTGGCGAGGGCGGGATATGGGGCGATATCGGCTCGCCCGATATCGAGGGCGCAGCCCCGACCCCGCGCACGCGGGGGAGCCAATCCCTCCCGGTCGTAGGCTACGCAGGTGACTCGATTCGGCGAAGAAAACTACACCGATGAGAACCCGCCAGCCTTCGCCAAGCCTACGGCTGGCTGCGCCGCGACACTGCGCTGACGCGCACCTTGGGTGTAGAGGACACTAAGTACGAAGGCTGCCCGCCGTTGGCTCGGCGGAGGTGGGCCTTCTCGTCAGGATTGCACAGTAGCCCTGCAACGGTTTTGGTAAGCCATAGGGTCGTCGGTTCGCATCCGAACGCCGGCTCCAGTTTCATACGCACCATGTCGAAGGCACAGCGAAACGCCCCCGGATTAGCTTGGTGGTCGATCGCGACGGAGGCGGGCCGTGATTTCGTGGTCGCAGCCGCGCTGCACGGCAAGCCACTGCCGGTCTCATGGCACGCCGCATTCGGCGTCGCTGCACGGGACGTCGATGCCCTGCTCAAGCAGGGGGTGCTGCGAGAGGCCGAAACGGGGCTCGAGCTCGGCGGTCGCGCAGATCCCGCCTTGATCATGCAACAGGCGCCGTGGTCGCAACGTCAGCGGCTCCACCTCACGCTGGCAGAAACTTGCCAGCGGCCACCGGCCCGGCTCGAAGCCGCTGCGGCCCATTTTGAAGCCGCGGGGCGAACCGCTGACGCCGCGCGCGCCTTGCTTGGCGCGGCCGAATCCCATTGCCGGCGTCACCGCTACGCCGCCGCCAAACGGTGTTTCTTCGCGGGTTTGCGTTTATTGCCCGCTGATACCCCCGACGCCGAGGTGGTCCCCGCTTTGCAAGGTCTCGCACAATGCGCGACGCTCGCCGCAGAAGTCGCCGATGCAGTCACCGAGCTCCGGAACTGGTCGCATTCATCGCCGTGGGCCGAACGTCCGGTGGTGCGGGCCGAAGCGAATCTTGTGCTCGCCGCGTTGCTCGCTCGCGAGGAACGCCACGTCGAAAGCGCACGCACCCGTCGCGCGGCGGCGCGGGATCTCGCCGCGCTCGGTCGCGACGCGGAGGCGGCCGCGGCATCGCTCGCCGCCGCGGGCGTGCTCACGTATGCCGCGCAGTTCAAGCTCGCGCAAGAGGCGGTCGATGCCGCCGTCAATGCCGCAGAACGTCTGCACGATCCTGCCCTCCAGGCGCAGAGCGCGACCTGGCGCGGCTTGATCCTCGGCATGCTTGGCGAGACGGCCGCCGGTCAGCGTGAATTGCAGCGCGCTCTCGACCTGGCGCTGCGACATCAGCTCACCGGCGAGGCAGCCGAAATCTATCGTCTGCTCGGCACGGTGCAGGAATATGCTTCACTCTATCCGGACGAACAGTCGGCCTTCGCCGGCGCGCTGAAATATTGCCGCAAGCACGGCGAGACGTATACGGCCGGCCTCTGCCTGGGTTGTTTGTCGTATTCCTATTTGCGCTCGGGAAACTGGAAACGCAGCGAGGAAACGGCTCGGCGCGTCTTCGCCGATCGCGGAATTCCCGCGCCGTCGCGCTACGTGGCGGAAAGCGTGCTCGGGCTATTGCATGCACATCGCGGCGAAACCCGCCCGGCCCAGCGGCTCTTGCAGCAGAGCCTGACGCACTGCCGCCGGGCTGGGCTGCTTGTCATGGACTTCTTCAACCTGCACGGCCTCGCGCTCGTCGCCGAAGCCACGGGGCGGACGGACGAGGCCGCCGCTCGCCATGTGGAGCTCCTGGAATTCTGGCGCTCAACCGACGATCGTCACGATGGCATTCCCGGACTTTCGGCGGCCATGGAGTTCTTCGTCGAGCACGATCGCCGCGACGATGCCGCGGCGGCGGCTGAGGCGCTCGATGCCATTGCGAGTCACACGACGAATCCCGAAGCCGCAGGGGCCGCACACGCGGCAACGGCGGAAATGCTGGCGCTCAGCGGCGACACTCAGCGTGCGATCGCAGAATTCCGGCGCGCGATCGCCGCGTTCGACCAACGGGAACTTTCGATTGAGCCGATTCGTGCGCGATTGCGCCTCGGCGCCGCCCTGCAACGCGGTGGCCGCGGCGACGACGCGCGCGCCTGGCTCAACGAAGCGCGCCTGCGTGCACGGCGACTGGGCGCGCGACCGCTGCTTGCGCGGGCGGATGCCTTGCTCGCCCTCCCCGAAATCATCGTGTCGGCGCAGTTGAGTTCGACCGCAGCGCCCAATGCGCCCGTGGTCGTTGCCGCATGGGAGTTGCTCTCAGCCCGGCAGCGCGATGTCGCGCGCCAACTCGCGCACGGCCTCACGAACAAGGAGATCGCCGTCCAACGCGGCTTGTCCGTCCGCACGGTGGACATGCACGTCGCACACGTGCTGGAGCGGCTCAACTGTCGCACGCGCACGGAGGCGGTCGCGCGCGTGGCGGGAGCGTTGGCCTAACGGACCTTTTAGGGCGCTCGGGGGGTGGACGGTTCGGGCTAAGCCAACCGCGATACGGTAACGATCGCGGCTCGATACGGTAATTCTGCGAATACCGAAAAAGGATGCGTCTTCGCTAGAGTGATCTCGTCTACTCACCTGTCCCCTCCACTCCGTTCCAACCATGTGCACGCTCTGCAAACAACTCGACACCTCCCGCATTGACGCCCTCGGCGAGCGCCTGCTCGGCGTTTTGAACAACGCCGGGCTCGCGCTGCTCATCTCGCTTGGCCATCGCTCCGGTCTGTTCGACGCGATGGAAAAACTGCCGCCGTCAACGTCCGCCGAAATCGCCCGGGCCGCCGGTCTCAACGAACGCTACGTGCGCGAATGCCTCGGCGGTCTGCTGGCCGGCCGCATCGTGGACTACCTTCCGACCGCCGCCACGTGGTCCTTACCGGCCGAACATGCGGCGTTGCTCACGCGCGCCGCGGCACCGAACAACTTCGCAGCGTTCATGCAATACGTCGCCATTCTAGGCGGCGTGGAGGACAAAATTCTGGATTGTTTCAGGCACGGCGGCGGCGTCCCCTATTCCGAATTTCGTCGCTTTCACGAGGTGATGGCCGAGGAAAGCGGGCAGACCGTGGTGACAGGATTGTTTGATCACATCCTGCCCCTCGCGTCCGGTCTCCACGACAAACTCGAAGCGGGCGCGGACGTTCTCGACCTCGGCTGTGGCCGCGGCATCGCCCTGCGCATGATGGCCGCGCGGTATCCGCGCAGTCGGTTCGTCGGAATCGATTTCTCGGCCGAGGCCATCGCGTGGGCCCGTGAACAGGCGGCCAGCGACGGCCTTACCAATGTCCGCTATGAAATCGCGGACGCATCCAAGATCGAATTCACGCAGGCCTTCGACGCTATCTTCACCTTCGACGCCATTCACGACCAGGCGCGGCCCGACCTTGTGCTGGCCAACATTTCCCGGGCGCTGCGTCCGGACGGCGTGTATCTCATGCAAGACATCCATGCGTCGTCGCAACCGCACGAGAACGTCCGCAACCCGGCGGGTGTGTTTCTCTACACGATTTCGACGATGCACTGCATGACCGTGTCGCTCGCCCAGCCCGGCGGCATGGGCCTCGGCACGATGTGGGGGCGGCAACTTGCGGAAACGATGCTGCGCGGCGCCGGCTTCACGCACATCGAAATCAAACGCCTCCCACACGATTTTCAGAACGACTATTACATCATTCGGCACCGCGCGTGACCGCGTCGCCCACAACCCTCCACGACCTCCCAATTTCTCATATGAAACCACATCGCCACCTCTTTCTCGTCCCCGCTCTCGCCCTCGCCCTCGGCATCGGCAGCGCGTCCCCTTTCGCCTTCGCAGCACCCAACGAGTCGAAACCCGTGCCGTTGATCGAAGGCCTCGGTCCCCACGTGCGCAAGATCACCACCACTTCGGCGGACGCTCAGCGCTACTTCGACCAGGGGCTCAACCTCCTCTTTGGGTTCAATCACGGAATGGCGATCCGCTCGTTCGAGGAAGCGGCTCGGCTCGACCCGGACTGTGCGATGGCACACTGGGGCGTCGCGCTCGCCTGCGGACCGCACATCAACCTGCCAGTCGTGCCACCGCCGCAGGCGGAACAGGCATGGAAGGAGCTCGCGCTCGCACAAACCCACGCCGCCAACGCAACGCCCGTCGAACAGGCGTTGATCCGGGCGCTGTCCACGCGTTACGCCAACCCGCAGCCAGAGAATCGCGCGCCACTGGACGAAGCCTACGCCGCGGCGATGCGCGAGGTTTGGAAGGCGAATCCTAATGATGCCGACGTCGGCGTGTTTTTCGCGGAGGCGTTGATGGATCTGCGGCCGTGGGATCAATGGACGCCCGCGGGAAAACCGCAGCCCGGCACGGAAGAGGTGCTGTCCGTGCTGGACGCCGTGCTTGTGCTTAACCCCCGGCATCCCTTTGCAAATCATCTCTACATCCATGCCGTTGAAGCGTCGCCCTGGCCGGAGAAAGCGATTGCGGCAGCGAACCGGCTGCGCACGTTGCAACCCGGGCTGGCGCACAACGTGCACATGCCCACGCACATCGATATTCGTGTCGGCCAATGGCAGCAGGCCGTGGAGTCGAACCTCGACGCCATCGCGGCCGATAAGAAATTTCGCGCCGTCGTCGGACCGCCGAAGGATTTCGTCGCGGTTTATGTCGCGCACAACCGACACATGTTGGCGTGGGCTGCAATGATGACGGGCCAGAGCGAACTCGCGATCACGCATATCCGCGCAATGGTCGCGGAAATGCCGGAGGAATTTCTCCGGGACTGGGCTTCCGGGGTCGAAGGATTCGCCGCGATGCCGTTCGAGGTGCTGCTGCGATTTGGGCGCTGGGATGATGTCCTCGCCGAGCCAGACAATTATCCCGACTACATGCCCCTGACCAAGACACTGCGGCGAGCCGCCCGGGCGATCGCGTTGGCGGCCAAAGGCGATGCTCCCGCGGCTCGCGTCGAGCAGGCGACGTTTCTCAAACTGGCGAAAACGATCCCGGCCGGAACCACGTTCGGCAACAACACCGCGGAGCAGATTCTCGCCGTGGCGAGACCGATGGTCGAAGGCGAGATCCTCGTGCGGGAGGGCAACCTCGAGGCCGGCTTCGCCGCCCTACGGGAGGCGATTTCCGCCGAGGATGCGTTGCGTTACGACGAGCCGCCAGGCTGGATCCTGCCCGTGCGACACGCACTGGGCGCAAGCTTGATGGCGCACGGGCGCTATGACGAAGCCGAGCAAGTTTATCGCGACGATTTAAAACGCCTGCCCGACAATGGATGGTCACTGTTCGGCCTCTCGGAGGCGCTGATGATGCAGGGCAAGCATGCGGAAGCGGCCCCGACGCGAGCAAAGTTCAAGCAGATTTGGGCCAAGGCCGATGTCACGATCAAAAGCTCGTGCTTCTGCCAACCGGGAAACTGATGTCCTACGTCCCGTGCGCGGGATCGGGGCTGCGCCCTCGATAATCAGCGATTGGGGGCGGCAAGACGTTCGGAGGTGGGATCCCACCGCCAAGCGGCTTTGTCGCCCTTCAAATGGACACCGCCGAGCCATCGATCAATACCGTTAAGGGCAACGTGATCTGCCTTACCCTCAAGAACCTTTCGTCCTGTTTCCGTAATTGTGACGTCACCGGCCTCCTGTTGGGACTTACCTGAAGTCTGAACGAGCGGATGCCGAACGTTAGAAAGGTCGGCCATTACCCGGTAGAACGACACATCGCCCATAAAAACCGCCTCTTCCTGGCGCCAGACCGCAACGCAAAGCCGCCCTAGGGAAAGGGAGCCCTGATCAGAAAGGATGGAAAGAGCCTGCCGCTCCGTTCGGGACAGGCCGCTGCCGACGGCGGGAAACTCTTCCAGATGGCGTTTCAGGGCTGCAGCAACAAAGGGCAACACGGATGTATCGGTCTCGATGAAACGTTCGATATCGGTTGGGGCAGGCGATGTGAAGGCATGCCAGGCCGCCTGCGCGGTGCGAAATTGCGCTTCACCGACTGCAAGTCGCGTGTCGGCCAATGACGCCAGTTGGTCCGCGGTCAACGCTCCAAGGGCGATAAAATTATCTAGACCGGAGTAGGGCCCGACACAAATGAGGCTCAGCCTCACTCCACCCAAATCGCGGCGACTGAACCAATCGAGCACCTTGATGAGTATCAGCTGGTCAGACAGCCGGTGGTCGAGCCAGATGACAACTTCTTCGTAGTGAGAGAAGGCAGCGAGCGTCGCTTCACACCTCTTCAGGTATTCCCGCGCTTCCTCCAAAGTGGTGTCATGGAAGTCCGCGATGAAGGCTGCACGGGTCTCGATCCATGCTTCAACGTCAAGGCCGGCGGGCACCGGTCCTTCGTACATCAAATCACCATAAATCGAGACGACCCCGGGAATCGCAGATTCCCTGAGCGTTCCTGCTACCGACTCGCCATCCGTGATATGCAACAGGGTGGATTCCATGGTTCGTTGTTCTCTGAAGACGTCTTCTAACGCCGGGAGGCTTGTCGGTCTTATCGTCAAAACTGCGGAACCACTGGGTTGGCCCTCCCTGGCCGCGCCTCCGTGAAACGATAAACTCGTTTTTCAACATCGAACTCGATGCCTGACTGCTCTTCTAAGATTCGCTGCGCGAGCTTGGTCACATTGTCTTCAGGGCTTGGAACAACTTCCATTAACGTTTTTGCCATGCTGCGATAAAGAAATGTCCCCGCATCCGCACGCGGATCGCGCACTCTTTCCGCAAGCACGATCAATGTTTCTTTGACGCCATACTTGGCGGCGATGCAGGCGTAACTGTACGCCGACTGTGACATGACACCGTTTCCCCGCATAACCTTATTTGCAATTTGCCAGCCAGCTTTCATTTCATTTTCTGCACCTGGGCACCAGCCCATACGGTGCATGACGTGAATCAACCGGGGATGCGTGGGTAAGTAGCCAACGATATCACTGCGTTGAGCCATGTCGTAGTCTCCACGTGCAACGACAGCGTCAAGAAAGTGGGTCTTTGCCTCCTTAAAGTTCGGATTGGATGCAACTGCACACAGGACGGCTACGTGTTGTTTTGGCACTTCTGCCAATTTTCGCGCGATGAGCTCTCTCTCATGCGAAGTGAGGATCGAAACGTCGCCCCCCGACGCCTGTGCTTTTTCGTGTGCGTCAGCCAACTTTTGTTCGAGAATAGGCTCGATTGTACGACCGATTTTTTCGACGTACCCGGAAACCTCATCTCGCGTGAGGTTAGCGGCGAGAGTGAACGCCGCGATATCGGTAAGGGCAGCGGTCGTGCGATGCGCGCAGCCTGAGACAGCTGCTATCCCAACGACGACAACTAAGCAGCCTAAAAGCCTTCCGAAGGAAAGAAGCATGGCGTGCGCACCGTAATATCGGGCCGAGATCGATCAACAGAATATCGTTCTTTATTTATTTACCCCTTGACTGGCTAGGGGAGCAGGTTTCTTGTCTCCCCCAGATAAACCTAGGAAGTCCGCACTATGGCCAAAATCGAACTTATTCCCGGCACTCTTGACATGCTGGTACTGCGCGTTCTGAACAGCGGCTCCGCACACGGCTGGAGCATTGCACAGCGAATCCAAATTCTTTCCAGCGAAGTCTTGAAGGTCGAGGAGGGCTCCTTGTATCCCGCTCTTTATCGGATGGAGCACAAGGGCTGGATCGAATCGGAGTGGGGTGTTTCCGAAAATAATCGTCGCGCCAAATTCTACGCGCTCACGAAGTCCGGACGTAAGCAGCTCGAGACCGAACAGAAAAGTTGGGAGCTGCTCGTCCTCGCCATCAAGCAAGTGATGACGGCCACCTAGTCGAGAAGCCTCGCGCTGCTTTCCCTACCCTCGTTCCACGCCATCGAACCTCCTCTTGCAGCTTGCACTGAACGCGCCCCATGCCGCCGAGGGGCGAATGCTGCCCAACCGAATCACCTTTCCCGGCTTTTTAATCCCTGATGAATCTCTGGCACAGTTTTGTTTCCCGCATTCGCGCGCTCGTTTTTAGGCACTCCCTCGACGCCGACATGGCCGACGAGATGCGCGAGCATCTCGAACGCCGCACGGAAGCGAATATCTCCGCGGGCATGTCGCCGGAGGATGCACGCTATGCCGCACAGCGCGTTTTTGGTGGTGTCGAGCAGATCAAGGAACAAGCCCGCGACGATCGCAGCTGGATCTGGCTGGAGCAGTTCAAGCAGGACGTGCGCTACAGTGTACGAGCGCTGCGGAAACAGCCCGGGTTTACGGCTGTCGTCTTGCTCACGCTGGGAATGGGCATCGGAGCGAATACCGCGATGTTCAGCGTCATCAACGCGGTCTTACTGCGGCCGCTGCCGTTCCCGGATCCCGAACGGCTGGTGCAGGTCTGGGAGAGCAACGCGCGCCTCGATCTCCCGCATTTCTCCGTGGCAATCGCGAATTTTTCCGACTGGCGCGTTCGAAGCCAAAGTTGGGATGCGCTGGCCGCCGTGGCCTATCGAAAGGTGAACCTCACCGGGCACGGCGAACCGCAACAATTGTTCGCGCAATTTGTGACCGCGGATCTGTTGCCGCTCTTTGGGCAGCGGCTCGCGCACGGCCGTGGATTCGTTCTTGAGGAGGAAAAGGCTGACCGTAGCGACGTGGTGATTTTGTCGGATTCGCTGTGGCGCCGCTCGTTTGGCGCTGATCCCGCCATCGTGGACAAAACCATTATGGTGCAGGGGAAACCTTGCACGGTGGTCGGCATCGCCGCGCCCAACCATCACGCGTTGGGTCACGGCGATGTTTTTCTGCCGCTTGGCCCGAAAGTCGTCAGTCACGATCGTGGGGATCACACCCTCGACGCCGTCTACGGACGTTTGAAAGCCGGTGTGACGCTTGAGCAAGCGACCGCGGAACTCAGTGCGATCGCCCGCCAACTCGAGCTAGAATACCCCGAAACCAACGCGGGGTGGAATGTTCGGATGTTGCCGCTGTTTCGCGCGCAGGTGAGTGAGGAGTTGCAGCGTGCTTTGCTGGTCTTGCTGGCGGCGGTCGGGTTGCTGCTGCTGATCGCGTGCGCAAATTTTTCGGGTTTGTTACTCGTGCGCGCCGCGACGCGGACGCGGGAGATCGCAATTCGGATAGCGGTCGGCGGCGGGCGTGGCCGGATCGTACGGCAACTCGTCACCGAGAGCACGCTGCTGGCCGTGTTGGGTGGCACGCTAGGAGCGCTCATTGCCCACTGGAGCGTCGGCGCGCTGCGTTCGACGGGTGGACTTTCACTGACGCGCGCGGAGGAAATTTCACTCGACGCGCGCGTGCTGACGTTCGCGTTCGGGGCGACACTGTTGACCGGCATCGTCTCGGGGTTGATCCCAGCGTGGCAGGCGGCGAGAGTAGACGTGCAGCAAGCCTTGAAGCAGGCAAGCTATCACTTCCTGGTTGGCCGACGAGGATTGCGGGATGCGCTGATTGTCGGGCAGCTGGCGCTTTCCATCGTGCTCTTGGTCGGTGCCGGTCTGCTGTTGCGGAATCTCGATCAACTTCGGCGGACCGATCTCGGCTACTCTTCGGAAAACATTCTCACCTTCCAGGTCGCTCCGGGCCGGAACCGGGAAGCGTTTTTCGCGCAGTTGCTGGAGCGGCTGTCCGCGTTACCCGGAGTGCGCGCGGTGGGGCTGACAAACGCGGCCCCGATGGCGCCGATCAACACGACGACGAATGTATTCCCGGTGGGGCGAGCGCTGCTGCCCGAAACGACTTCAATCCAATGCGAGTGGCGAATGGTGAGCGCGGGCTATTTTCACGCGATTGGCACGCCCTTGCTCAAAGGCCGTGTCTTCACGCCGCGCGACAACGGCAGGGCCACAAAAGCGGTTGTGATCAATCAGGCGCTCGCCCGTGCCCTCTGGGGCGACGAAGATCCGATCGGACGGCAAATCAACCCGGGTGGCGGCACGGATTATTCGACGGTGATCGGCGTGGTCGGGAATATTCGCAGCCGCAATCCGGCGATCGCCCCGCAACCCGCCTATTTCATGTCGGTTTATCGCGGCATTCCGCCGTTTCCGCTCACGCTCGCGTTGCGCGCAGCGGGCGATCCGCGGGATCTGCTCCCCGCGATTCGCACCGAAGTGAAGAACCTCGATGCCGAGGTGCCGCTCGCGGAGGTCAAACTGCTCGAAGAACTCATCCGCGACCGGCTAGCGCAACCGCGCCAGCAGGCGGTCTTGTTGGGCGGATTCGCGGCGCTGGCGCTGGTGCTCGCGATGATCGGGACCTACGGCGTGATGGCTTATGCGGTGTCGCAACGCACGCGTGAGGTCGGCATTCGTTTGGCGCTCGGTGCGCAACGGCGCGACGTGCTGCGTCCCTTGATGCGCGAAGGCGTGGGGTTGGTCGTCGCCGGTGTGTCGTTGGGCCTGGTGGGCGCGCTTGCCCTGACTAGGTTAATGCAAAGCATGCTGACAAATATTAGCGTGCATGATCCGCTGACCTTTATCTTGACGACGGCGGTGATAGTAGCAGCGGCCTTGTTCGCCTGCTGGCTGCCGGCGCGTCGCGCGACGAAGATCGACCCGCTCGTCGCGCTCCGCGCGGAATGAACCACACAGTGAGACGAATGGGCTGTGAAATGAAACGAGATGAAACCGCTGCGAAAACTACGGGCCCTGTGTTACCGAGAAAAGCTCGACGCGAGAGAGAGCTGAAAAGGAAAAGGGGTCGCACCGTGATTTTCTCAATCCGCGCGTATGGATGCGCGCGGCGAGCGTGCCAGACCGGGTCAAACTTTGCAGATCGCACTCCCACCCCGAAAGCCGGATTCCAATCCTTAGCTCGACGGCCGGAGCGCGAGCCAGCCGTCTACTTGCGGCGGGCGGTGCGGGTCTTCGAGGGCTTCGCTTCTTTGGTGGCGCCGACGTAAAGATACGCCTTCGCTTCGACAAAGGTTGAGCCGCGCGAGGTCAGTTTGAGGTGACTGATCTGACGCGAGACGGTCTTCGAACGCGACTGTTCCCAGGTCGTCAAAGCCTTCGCCTGATGCGGACGACACCAAGCCTGCGCTAGGCAATGAGCCAAGAAGGATTCCCACGCTTTCGCCTGCCCTACGTCGCGCGACACGTGGCACTCGAGTCCCCACTGCTGGCTCAAGCCGGAGGGCTCGATATCCACGCCCACCATGAAGTAGTCCGTCAGCTGTTTGATCCGGGGGAGCTGGGCGAGCACCGCCCCTTCCCCACTCTTGGCCAGACCCAATGTCGCCACGCACTCTTCGACCTGCGCCTGACTCGCCATGCGCAAGTAGATCTTCAACGTATGCCCGCGATTCGGCATCAGGCCAATCTGATGAACGGAAACGCCCATCGGTAATTTATTGAGCCACTTGTCGGCGGTGCTGAACTGCGCGTGATACGACCTGGCGAGCCCAAGACTCTCGAGCACCGGATCCATCACCGCATGCAAAAGCGTCGAGCGATCGCCTCGCTTTCCCAGATTCAACTCCCGCTGCCGAACGAAGAGTCCCGGTTCGTTCGCCTCCGCGACCCCGTTCGTGGGCTTATCGAACTCGAGCCAGCTGAACACTTCGGGCTCCGCCTTCGCCCAGCGCCGGATTCCGTGCCGGTAGAACTCGCGCACGTTTGCCCAAGGCGCTTCGCCCGCCAGAAGCTTCGCCGCTTCCTCGCCCGCCCCTACCCGCACCGCAAAGTCCACCCGCTTCTGGGACGACGATAAATGGCATTCGAACATCGCGCCACCGGTCTCCGGCAAACTTTTGGCCAAATGTTCCAACGGTCCGGCTGCCGCACCGTCCAGCAGGGCGAGATCCATGTCTCTGATCGCTTTGACGAGATGGGTGTTCACGCGTGCCCCCTTACCAGTGCTTGGGATTTAATTTCTTCTCGATGTCTTTCCCTGTCTTTTCGAGATCCTTGATCGCTTTATTCACCTCGTCGGCCGCGTAGCCCACGCCTTCCAGCACCGCCGAGGCGGCTTCGTCACTCAGATGATAGGCCTCTTTCATCGCCGCCGTCGCGACCGCCGCGCTCGCATTGTACACACTCTTCAAAGCCTGCGCGGTTTGATCCTGCGTGTAACCGGCGGTCGCCATGATATCGGCGCATTTTGTGGGATCGATGACGTTGTAGACGTTTTTCAGATACGTGGCCGTGCTATCGGCGGCATAGGCCACTTGGCTACACACGTCGGCGGCGGTCTGATCCGCGAGCTGGTAGGCGTCTTTCAACGCATGACCCACCTGATCCGCCGTTTGGCCCATCGAGTTCATGAGGGCCACGGCTTGATTGGCGGTTTGGTTGTAGGCGTCTTTCAGTGCCACGCCGACATCTTCGACGCCCGTGATAATCCCGGCGGCGACGTTGGTCGCCCACTCTTCGACCGCATTGAACAAGGCCGCGAAAATCGTGCTGGCCTCCTGCTCGATCCAGCCCAAAACGGCCGCGCCGAAATCATCGAAGGTGGAGGGGCACAGGTGAAGGACCAAGTTGGGGATGGACCAGTTTTGGCCGTCCCACGAAACGCCGCCCGCAATCGTCCCGGTGAAGCTCGTGAGATCGGAGGCGCAACCCAGCGTTCCCGTGAAGCCGCCTTGCACGTGCACACTTCCGAGATGAATGGGACTGCCCGGTAGCGTGAGCGGGCCCACCGTCAGATCCACTCCCACGCCCATCGTCGTGCTGAAGGAAAAGTCCGTCGGCATCTTCAACGAGCAGGTCAAACGGTCCGTGATCACTCCGCCCGGACTCGCCAAGGTGAAAGCGAAGCCGTCGGGATCGATTTCGCCCGAGATCACCGTCGGCGGCGTATTGATGACGCTGATCGCGCAGCTGATGGCGAAGAACGGAGACGCGGCCGTATTGAATTGGACGCCCGCGCCGCCGGTACCGTCAGCATTGGTCAGGGAGAGCACGCCGGGAATGACGATGGGATCCATCTCCAGGGATCCGTTCATTCCTGTCGTGAAGCTGATGAAAACACCGCCCTTGCCGGTCCAACCGTAGAAGTAAGTTTCTCCGCTGACGGCGTAACCCGGCATCGCAATCGTGCCGTCGGGAAGCGCGGTCGGGGCTTCGCACCAGTACACGAAGAGATTGTTGAAACGCACGCCCTCCAGAATTGCTGGAAGCGTGACCGTCGCGTCCATGCACGCTTCGAAAATGATCGGGAGATCGACTTCCGCAAACTTGCACTCGAGCAGGAGCGGATTCACGAGCTCGCCCACCAGCTCGAACTCGAAGGCGAACATATTAGCGGAGGGCGGCTGGTCGCCAATGGCGAACTGGCCCTCGAGGCCGAGCGTGAAGCTCGGAGGTTCGAAGATCATGCCGAGCTCCACGCCGATCTCGTTCAAGTGAATCCCCTGGAATCCCATCGGCGAACTCATCGCGCTGGTTTCGGCGCTGCCCGTGAAGCTCAGGCTGTCGGCCGTCACCGTGAGCGCGACGTTCACGAGCACCGACTGACTGCCCACCGGGATGGTCATCGAACCGCCGATTTGCACGAGGTACGGCGTAAACGGGTAGAGATAGAGTTTCGGCAGCGATACGATGAGATTCGATCCCGTCGGGATGCTGATGCCGTTGGCGGCGCTGCCACCCGGGGTGCCCATGATGTAGCACGTGGCGAAATCGCCGGGGAGAGCCATCGCGACATCGATGGTGCTGCAACCCAAGAGGGACGCCACCTGCCCCAGTGCACCGCCCTTGAGACTGAGGGAACAATAAAAGTTAATGCCCTCGATGACGCCGTTCGGAATAGCGACGTCGACCGCACCCGGGAAGGCATAGGACGGGTCGTCGAACGACGAGATGACCAGCGCCGGTGTCGAGAATACAAGACTGTCGAACGAAGCGAAGCACGAGCCCAGAGAGGAAAGCTTGAAATTCGCGGGCAAGGCAAACCCCGCCAGGACGCCCCACTTGCCGTCGAGGTACTGCACTTTGAAATCGAGCGTGCCCCAACCGGAGACCTCCGAAATGAACTCGAACTGATAGTTCGAGCCCTCGATATTCATCTCGATGGTGATATCCGTGAGGCTGATGTCCGGAAACTCCGCCGGGTAAGTGAAAAGATCCCCGAGCAGATCGCGCGTGAGCTGCTTGAGCGACGTGTTCTGAATGACACCCGAGAGCCGGATGACATCCGGCATCACATAGTTGATGTCGAAGCGATTGTCGCCAATAGCAATGCTCCCGCCAATGGATCCGACCGTCTTGGCGCCGTCGTACCCGATGGTGGCGGTCAAATTGCTCCCCTCAAGCGTGCAAATACCCAGGGGAATCGTCCATACGCTGGAGCTCGCACCATAGATGCTGTACGTCCCGCTGGAGTCGTAGGAAACGGAGAGCGTCGAGACATCGAGGGCCGGCAAGTTAGCGTCGACCGAGAATACGTTCTCCAGGAAGTCCGTTACGCTCAAGACCTCGTCCGCGGAGAGATCTCCATCGACAGTGAAGGACAGGTCGTCGGAAACGTTCAGCACGACATCGAAGCTGACGGGATGCTTGCCCCCAAACTCCAAGGTGCCGGCGAGCTGCGTGACCCAGGTCCGGTCGGTGAAGGGAAGATTCACCAACCAACCGATGGTGAAGTTCCCCAGCGAGAAAATCCCCGGCGCGATCGTCCAGTCTTGCTCGGAAACGACGATGAGGCCTACCGACCAAAGAATGGAATTCGATAGATCGAACGAAACAATGACTCGACTGATGCCCAAGCCTGCCAGGGAGACCCCTTGGGGTAGCCCGTACTCTTTGGGATCGCCTCCGGCCAGGGTCACCATCAAAGCGATCGGATCAGGAACCGGGAGCGGGTCGTCAAAATCCGCGGTGAACTCCCAAACCGAGCCCCTCTGATAGAGCGGGGCGACCACGTCGGCCGATCCCAGATCGCTCCCGAGAGGAATGGCGCCGCTCACCTCCAGCCGCGTCTCGGCACCGCTCACCGCCGAGTCACGAGCCGTGTGAAGACGGCAGCGCACATCGTTCACCGTGATGGTCATGATGGTGATCGCAGCGCACTGAGCCTGGAAGAACAGGAGAATGTCGGGATACGAGTTCGGATCCTCCGGATCGGGCAAAACGATCGGACCCGCGACCGGGCAATTCGCCGGCACGCCAAATTGCGCGAGAGGCAGCAGCAACGGATTCGGGACCGGAGTGCCCGTAAAGTTCAAGCCGACTTGCAGGTCGCCCTCTTCGTAGGTTTGCGAAACGAAATGCGGGTCCTGATAAGTGAGCCCGTCCAACATGGTGCAGCTACGGATGAGCGCTGTACTGACGTCGTCGGCGGCCGTGAACGACGCGGGCAGACTCGGAAAGCTCTGGCTCCAGTTCCAAGAAACGGGAAGGGTCGCATCGAGCTTGATCTGCACCGTGTCGCCGGTGGCCACCAACGTCAGCGCAGCCGTCATGTCCTCGACGCTGAGAAACGTCGTCGTCCCCGTAACCAGCACATCGCTCTCCGTACTTTCGGGAGCCGTCACCGCATTTTCTATCGTGAGCGACTCAACCTGCAACGATTCCAAAATGGGCGCGCACTCGGGCAATAGCTCGACCGTTAATACCAAACTCCCGCCACCCGCGGCGATGGCGTCATTGATCGTCGTCAAGAGCGCGGTCGTCGAGGCGCCTTCGCTCTGAGCCGAATTCGTCCCGTTCGCGCTGACGGGGACACTGTTTTCATCGCTGTCGTTCACGGGTGGTCAGGCGGTGTTGTTCTCTTCCGCGTTGGTCGTGTTGATGGAGATCTTACCGTCTGCACCAATCGCGCATTCAATTTGTACGCCGATGTCGGCTGACGCATCGGTGACCCCCAACTTCCCCAGCGTCGAGAAGATGCCCCACGTAGATGTCGTTTCCTGGGTCCAGAAGTAACCCGCGGCATCACCCGCTACCGCGCCTCCGATCGGCTGCCAGGCGTACCGAGTCACGGCTGCATTCTCACCTGTATAATTGACCTGCTCGAAGTACCCGTAACAGAGATGTCCGCCGACATTTTTCGCGAGCCCAGGGCAATATTGAAGCACGCGATCGAGGACCAAAGTCTGTGGAATGCGATACCCGCTGTTCGCCCCTTTGGCGGCGTTGCCATTGCGGTCCGAACTGATGATCGCATAGTCGGGGTTCACGGCGGTCAGCCACGCGGGAGAATTGCAATCCCTGGCACTCCCGTGATGGGCGATCTTGAGGACATTGCTCTTCAGCGCGGGCAAGCCGGCGGTACCCGCGCGTTGCCGGATCGAGCTGATAATCGCTTCTTCCGTCTGGTACATCGAATCGCCGGTGAGGATCACTTGCCGACCGCCGTACGCGAAGAGTAACACCACGCTGCGGGTGTTCTTCTCTGGGCCCGTTTCATCGACGAGTTTTCGTTTTTTGCCTCCGGCCGCGCCCGAGCTGGCAAAAGCAGCGTTCGTATTGCACGCGAGCACCCAGACGTCGCAGCCAGTGTCCGCTTGAGAACACAGGCGCGCGGGATACGGCGGCGGCACCGTCACAACCTGCGCGCGGGCGTTCTTCACCAGCCACCCCAGGATGTTGTACGACGCATCCTCATCCAGCAGCGGAACGCCCGGTGCTCGCTGCGGATTGGGCATCGGCGGCAGATATTTCTTTTTCGTATAGGAGCTCTCGAACCCGCCGTACATCAACTTATCCACGTAAATCGTCAGATCGACGCACAGATCATTGATGAGATTATAGTGATCTCGGTCGGGGTGCGTGATGACCAGATAGTCAAGGACCTGGTTCGGGGTACCGAACTTCGTGTGGTCGCGAAGGTATTTGAAGGCCGATTGAGCAGTGACCTCTTTGTTTTTTGTCGAGCCGAGGTCGACGAGCATCGTCTTTCCATTCGGAAAGGTGATGAACGTGCCGTCCCCCTGCCCAACGTCCAGAAATTGAAACGTTAGTCCCGCCACTTCACTCGTTTTAAAATCACGATTGGCGGATGTCAATCGGCGATCAAGCGAGCGGCATATAAAACGCTTCCGCGCAGCTCACGGAGGTAAGAATACGTTGTGACTTTTCCGCGACAGGAAGAACGGAAGTGAATTATGCGGTATTGCCGCCAAGCAAAGAAGCACGCCTGTGTATAAAATCAGCGGCGAGATATCCGGGCGCAATTTTATGCACGGATATTTTTCCCGGCTGCGATCGCTGACGTAAGCGAGCATGCCACTGCTCGGTTTTCACACTGAGTTATGAAAGTTATAGCTTGCTTTGATTTTTAAGTCCCAATTTATCGGAAGCGCGGGCTGGGAGAATCAGCGCTCGGTGCGGATTACCCCAAAGGGAGTGCTGTGTGGCCAAGGGAGGGAATGAATTCGGACTCGATCGATGGCCGTCGAAAAATGGTTCAGCTCATAACGAACAGGTAGTCTCAACGTCTCAACATGACCGCGAACGCGGAGCGTTTCATGATGCCGGATGCCACGCCACGGTGGAGGAGGTGCTCCGTCGTCACGGGCGCAGACACACGACGCCCCGCGCCACTATCCCCCCCGCGACAGATGGATTTCGTTCCTTTTGGATCCTGAGTTTAAAATTCCGATGAGATCATACCCCCACTGCAAAAGAGTGCTCGCACCGTCAACCGGCCGTTCCTCGCCATGCGCCCGGTAACACGCGGCCCCGTGCCGGCCACCTATGTTGTTCCGGTCAACCAGACCTGGGATGGAACGTCGACCGCGTTCACGCGCATCGCGCTCAATAAACTTTTCAACGGTTCCAAGTCGAGGGCCGCGCCGGCCAGCATCACTCTCACCACAGCCGCCTGCCTGCAGATGGCCTGGAACATCGCGAACGGCACGGTCGCTTGGAATGCGAATGCGATGAACGTCCAACGCGTGCTTATGGCGCGTTTCGGCAATCTATACGGGGACGCAGGCATTCCGCTGACCGTGGCGATCGGTTCGTTTTGTTCTTACTGCGAGTCGTACAGCAGCGGCGGCCTGGCGGTGGAGCATGTGGTGCCCAAGAGTCCGTTTCCCGCGCTGACGGTTGAGTGGACGAATTTCCTGTTGAGCTGCGTCCCGTGCAATTCAATCAAGAATAACCGTCCCTCGTATGCCGAAGTGACGGCGATCGCGCCCGCAAGCACCAATCCCACGAACATCGCGGACTGCCGCACGACGGTTCGGGCCATGTATGAGTTTCCCGACGACAACGCTACGGCTTTTCAGGACTATCAGCAGGTGCTTTGGTACAACAACGCTGGCACATGGACCCCGATCACCCTTGCGCAGAGCGTCAATCGGGCGAACGCGATCACGAGCAAGGACCTGATCAATCGCCGCGTCATGGCGAATATTCCCGGGCTGTCGGCTGCGCCGGTAGAAGTAAGGGCGGTCATCAGTTGCGTGGCGGCAACGCCGGCTGCTGCGATGACGAATGACCTGTGTCAGCTGAATCGCACGCCGCCGGCGCTCGATCCGTTGCGCACATCGGACCAACGTGTGTACAACCGTACGGTTGCCTGGTTCGATACGCTCACCGCGCTCAATGTGCTCATGGGCGCAGCGCCGGCCGCGTTTAACAGCTTTTGGAGACTCTTCGTCCTCTCTGCGCAGAACTCCGGGTTCTGGTCGGTATGGATCACTATTCTCAGCAAGTCCACGGATCCAACCGGTGCCAATCTCGCCACTCGCTTTTTGGCTGATCCCACCATCGCTGCCGCCTGCCCCGGCACCAACAGCACCAACATCGTCTACCCCACGCGCCCATGAGACCGCTCCTTCGTCCCGCCGCGCCTCAGCAGCTCGATCGGCTTCCGGCTCACGACGCGATCATGCAGGCCCATGGTCCTTTTTGTCACCTTTGCGAACGCCGCCTCAATGCCGGAGGCCGGATCTGGCAGAGCGAGAAAAACCATTTCGTCCAAGACGATCGAACTTCGGCCGACGACTGGACGCAGCTGTTGCTGCTCTGCCACGACTGTGTTGATGCCCACGCGCGCGCCTCGGATGGCGGCGAGCTCGTGTTCGAGTTCCTTCTGCCGCATCACGCCGTGACCTTCAACCTGCATCCCAATAGCCCGATCCGCTACCATCTCGATCGGGTCGAGCTGGTGCTCGTCGACGAGAATTCCAATCCGGTAGGGCCGCCCGCTCCGATGCAGGCGGTGATTGTCAGCGGTTCGACGCCCGCTGCGCAGAAAACCATCGAGCATTTCGCGTTGAATACGCGTTATTACGATCCCCTGAGGAAGCGTCTCACTGTGCCTGCCGCCGACTGGCAACGCATCGACTTCGACCTGCGGGTGCAGACGCGCACGGAGGCCTGGCAGCGCGCGGAAAGCATGGCGCTCGAACTCGGCCGCCTGAGCCTTGATCGAAAGGCCGCGGACTTGATCCGCTACGCCGCCGATGTCTCGGGTCACTGGTCGGTCTGGCTCACGGTTTTCTCAGCCGCTTTTCGCGACCTCGGCCTGACGGCCGATGTATTCACTCCGGGCGTCGCAAACGGCGCGTCCGCCCCGGTGAACCACCATCACGCCGGTACGCACTCGGCCTACCTACTTCCTCCGGACGGCACCTCGGCCACCCTCACTCTCTGATGAACGCGCCTCTCACCCCGTCTTCGCCGTTGGTCGAAGCAACGAGGTCGGAAACAGGGCTCGCCGTGCGCTGGACATCCGGCGCGCCCGCGCCCGCCGCACATGAAGTTCGCGTCCTTGACCCGCGCGGCAACATCGGCGCCCGGGCCATGGTCTCTCCCAACGAGACCGGACTCGCGCTTTCCCACGCGGTATATCCCATCGCCGCCCAGGCGCACACGGTGCAGGTGCGTGCACTCGCCGGAGTCTCCCCCGGGCGATGGAGCGTACCCGCGCCGGTGTTAGCCGCGGCTCCGACTCCGGCTCCAGCGGGTGCGCTGCTGGGTTCGGCGGCGGTCGCGCCGGCTCCGGCCCCGTTGCTCCAGGCTTACTACCAGTCGAGCAACGTCACCCTTAACTGGAGCTCCGTCGCCGGCGCGCCGGGTTACGACATCCAAATTTACCTCAGCAACCCCGCCTCGCCCGTTTATACCGGGACGGGCGGCTCCGCTGACACATCAAAGACGATCCCCGCCGCCGCTGCGGGTTTGCAGACCGGCTCCACGTACACCGTCCGCATCCGCGGTCAGGGACAGCCGCCGACCGCCTGGAGCGCGGGCGTGCCGGTGGCGATCCTCGATCTCACCGCACCCGTTCCCGTTCTGGTGTATCAGAACGGTGATACAGCGGACGACGGCAGCATCCTCGCGGGCGTCGCCCAAGCGGTGCCTGGCGCCGGCTACTACACCTTTCAGCTCTCGAGCGTGCCGACCGGCGGTGGCGAATCCGTCTTCATCGATGAGATCACTCTGCCCGCGTCGGCCACCGCTCCGATCGCCTTCGAGCCGTCGTGCTCCGTGGGCACGGTTTATCAGGTCACGGCGCAGGCTTGGACGGGCAATAGCCTCAGCCTGTTCAGCGCACCCGTGTCGATCACGCCAGCGACGGTGGCCGCGCCGGTATTGGCCCTGTCGTTCTCCGCTGCCGCCGACGAGGTGCAGGCTTCGTGGCCGCAAGTTGGCACGATCGCCACGTATAACTTCCAACTCTGGACAACGGACGAAGTGCCGGTGCTGGTCTTTGCGCAAGCGGTGACGGCCAGCCCCTTCGCGGTGGCCGTTCCGAAGAGCGCCGGACTCACGGAGGACAAGACGTATGTCGGCCAAGTGCAGACGGTGCAGGCCGGCAGTCTCAGTCCCTGGACGCAGCAAAACGTCACCGTCTCCTATCTCGATCCCGTCCTCGTCGCTCTCCAGGCACGTCTCCAAACCGCGTGGAGCACACCACCTCCGCAGCTCAACGCTACGTCGCTCGGCTCGCCGGGCGCGGGTATCGTCGCGTTGTTTCAACAGTGTTTTCAGTCTGCTTCATTGACTCTCGCCGCGAGTCCGACGATCGCGACGGACGCCGCAGCCGATACCCTGACGGTCACCAGCACGGTCCAGGGCACGCTCCTCGGCCTCGTCAATCCGGCGCTGACGGCGGTTTTCACGGTCGCGGCGGGCGGCGCGCTCGATGTCCGCTTGAGCCTCGCCACGCCGGCCGCGTGGCAGTTGAGCAGCTCGTTTCCCGCGCTGCAGGGTTCGATCACCGATCAGCTCAGCTTCGCCACGACGCCGACCGGACCCACGTTTGTCCTCTCAACCAAAATTGTCGCCGCCAACGCCCCAGGCGGCCCGCTCGTCGTCGGGCTCAATCTGCTCGCAAGCCTGAATCTCACCGGCATCGCCGCGACGCTGGTCACACTCCTGCCGGGAGCCGCCAACCCGTTGCCGCTCGCGGGGCAGATCATCCAGGGGGCGACCGCGGGGGATTTCCATTTCGACCTTGCCGCCTCGATCGGGAGTTTTGCCTTCACGTTCGACGGAGTGTCGCCGTTGTCGTTCGTCTCGCCGACGTTCACTGTCCACGTCGTCAACACGCCAGCGTCCGCCTTTCCGGTCGCCGCATTGTGGGTGGGTGCCGATGTCGCGGTCGGAGGTGTCACGCTGCCCCTCGTGGTGCAGCTGCCCTCCGCCATTCAGGGAGGGATGATCATGCTGCGGCCCGGCTCGACGTTCGCCCTGGGCAACCTCGCGACCTTCCTCGGGTTCGTCACCGGCACGAACCTCGGTGGCGCGCTCCCCGCCACGGTCAGCGCGCTTGATAATTTTCAAATCAATCTGCTCCAGATCGGCCTCTCCTCAAGCTTCACGAGTTTTCAATCACTCATGGTGGCCGGCGGGAGTGCTCCTTCCAGCACACCCCTGTGGACTCCGCTGCCGGGCGTGATCGCGTTCGACGCGCTCAGCTTCGCCTTTGCCGTCGGCTCCTCGACTGGCGGTTATCCCGTCACCGGCTGGATCAACGGCAGCTTCAGCCTCGGGAGCGCGCTCACGCTCACCGCGCAGATTCCGTTGCCGATCGGGAGCGGGAATTGGGTCTTTTCCGCCACAGGCGACACTACGCTCACCAGCCTTGACGCCTTCACCAGCCTCACCAACGGCACCGCCCTCAGCACCGTCCTGCCCGCGGGAGCCGGCAGTCTGCCCTCGTTCTATTTCGAAAACGTCACGCTCGTCGTCGATCCTGCCGGCCCGACGCTCACGCGCGTGGACCTTGCTTTCAGCTCCGCCGCGCCGTGGTCCATCGTTGCGGACAGCGTGGTCCTGCAAGATCTGAGTTTCGATTTCACTCTCACCTCACCGACCACGGCGCAACGGGTCGTTACTGGCACCGTGTCCGGCTCTTTGCTCCTCGGCTCGACCACCATCGACGCCTCCGTCACCCGGCCCAGCGCGGGCGCGCCCTGGACGCTCGCCGTCGCGGCCGACGTCATCCCGCTCCCGTCGCTCGACGAGCTCGCGAATCTCGTCGGCGGCGACGGCCTCGCCGCGCTGCTCCCCGCAAGCCTCGCCACCAACACCTTCTCGCTTTATTCTCCCGCTCTCGAGGTCAACCTCACCACCCAGACGCTCACGCGCTTCTCGTTCGCGCTGCAATCGGACGACGACTGGCCGGTCCTGCCAGGCGATGCCCTCACGGTCAGCACACCTGGGTTGAGCCTCTCGCTCGACTGGTCGAGCGGAGCGCGCGTGGTCACGGCGGAAATGAGCGCCGTGCTCACCCTCGCCGGCGCGCTGTTCGGCGTCTCGGCCACCTACGATTCGGTCAACGGCTGGACCCTTTCCGCCGATCTGCTCACGCAGGACCCGGCTGTGCCGCTGGATTTCTCCGGGACGCTCACGCAGTTCGGCGTCGGCAGCCAGTTCGTCATTCCGACGAACGTCGGCCTGCCGCCGATCCATCTCACCTCGGCGCAGCTCACGTATGTGGACGCCACGGGCGCGCTTCATCTACAGGCGACGTCGGCGTTGAGTTGGTCGATCGCGTTTGGCGCGAACACCACGCCCCTGCAGATCACCGGGCTCGGCGGGACCTTTGACATCCTGCCCGACAGCGGCGGTTACCAGGCCTCGCTGATCGGTACGCTCGCCTACGCCCCGCTCTCCGGCGCGATCGCGCTGCAACTCGGCGGCACCGGTATCGACACGGTGGTCACCGCCACCTTCACCACGCTCGCCGCGGCCGACGTCGCCACGCTGGCCGACAATCTCGCGGTCACCTCCTCGAGCGGCAACGGCTGGAGCAGCCTCGTTTTCCCCGCCGACTACCCGCCGCAGAGTTTCACCAGTCTCGCGCTTCGCCTCAACCTGACGCAAAAAACGTTCGTCCTTGTCGGACGGTCGTCGTCGTTCGGCTCGGGGGCCTTGCTCGTGCAACAGACGGCTTCGGGCTGGCAATACGCGCTCGCTCTGAACCTTGCTCCTCCCGGCACGCAATGGCAGTTCAGCACCCTTTCCGCCGGGCTCGCGCCAGTTGGGACATTTTTCAATGTATCGCAGACCGCAGCCTGCGTCGCCATTTCGTCCTTCGACGGCCAAACGCTCACCGCGCTGCTCGCCGACGTGCCGGAACTCGCCCAGGCCCTGCCGGCGAACGTCGGCAAAGGCCTTAATTTCTACGGTTCGATCCAACTCGACCAAGGGGTCACTGCTAATGTCCCTCGCATCCTCCCGGGAACGGACAGCGGCGTGCTCACGCTGTACGCGCTGATCGCGGCGAATTCCGCCGACTCCCTTTTTCAACTTGGCCTCAGCACCTACACGCTCGCGGGCGTAGTCACATTCGAATCCGTCTTCCTGCGCTACAAACCGTCGGCGCCGACCTCGCTGCTGTTGCACGGCACCGTCAAGGTCGTGGTCAGCGGCACCACTTACGCCTTCCTCGGCGATCTCTCGGTCGGCAGCACATCGGCGTCGTTGTCCGTCGGGACCACGCAGGCGATCGTCGCGCCCTTCGGGATGACGGGGATCACGATAAACGCCCTGCAGGCGAACATCACGTATGCCTTTCCTGACGCGGCGACCACATCGCTCACGATTGCGCTGAACGGCAACGTGACGATCGGCAGCGTCGGCAATCTGGCCGGCGGCATCTATCTGCTCGACGGCACGCCGATCATCGCGTCCGTCGGCGTGAGCGATTTTTCCATCAGCAATTTCTTCCAGCAGGTCATGTCGGTGAGCTGGCCGTCGAGCCTGCTGCCGATCGATTTTACCTCGGCGGAAATTTATTACTACAAGCCGGTCACCAACGGCGACCTCGCGCCGATCACGTTCAACGGAAAAATATATCAGCCCGGTTTCAACATAGCCGCGCACCTGTTGATTCTCGGCCGCGGCGCCACGCTCGCGATCACGGTCCAGCCCGCGGCGGGCATCACGGCGACCGGCACGCTCGACGAGCCGTTGCAATGGGGCTTCATCGTCATCAGCGGCCAAAGCAGCTCGTCGATCGGGCCATCGGCTTCACTGACCACGGTTGCGCCCGCCTCCTTCAGCCTCGCGGCCGCCCTCACGCTCTTCGGCTTCGATGTCGGCAATATCACCTTCACCCTGACGAAGGACACCGCGCACAACGAGACCGTAGCCTCCGTGCAGTTCACGCGGAATCTGCCCGTCGTCGGCAATGCCACGCTCACGTTTTACTGGAGCAAGTCGCGCGGCATCTGGATCGATCCGTTCGGCGTCAATCTCCCGGCGGTCAACTTCACCCTCGAGAACCTCACATCCAGCGGCAGCGGCTGCGTCGGCAAGCAGTTCTTGAAGGCGCTGCCGATCAAGACGCAGTACAATTTTACCACGGGCTACTCCCTATCGGGCGGCGCGCTTTTGATCACCGTGCAGGGTTACTTCGACCTCGCGGTCATGAACAACTCCGCGCTTCGGGTGAACCTGCAAAGCATTACGCTGACCGTGCCGCTTTCCGACACGGCGTTTTCCTTCTCCACACTTCCCGGGTACATCCAGCGGCTCATCACCGACAACGCCTACTCGATCTTCCAGCAGGTCTTCAACGATCCCGCTAGCATGGCCAAGCTGCTCGCGATCGAGGGTGCGAAATTCGCCGTCTCCGCGCTCGTCGATGCCCTCGTCTGCGAAAACGCCGAACTCTGGGCGGAAGGCGCCGCCGAGACATTTGTCGAAGCCGCGCTCGGTGCCTACGCCCAGGAAGTCATTATCGGCGGTGTCGCCGTCGTGGTCGGTGGCGTCGGCGCCGCCATTGCCGGAGGGGGCGGCGGAGGAGGAGGTGGTGATGATGATGACGACGACGATGCGACCATCGGAGGAGGCGGGGGCGGCGGCTCGCCACCGCCCCCCAAACCCGGAGTGCCCGCCAATCTCGCGGCCAGCTACACCAACGACCAGCTTACCCTCACCTGGGGTGCTGCGAGCAACGCGACCGCCTATGCGTACAATCTCGTCAACGGTAGCGGCCAACAGTTGTCCACCAATTCCAATTTCACCGACACCCGCTTCACCGTCACGGGCGGCCCTTCTCTCTGGGGCGCGTCGCTCTCGCTCTCCGTTTGCGCGCTCAACCAAGGCGTCCGCGGCGACTCCAGCCCGGCTTACACCTTCACGGTTCCCACGCCTCTCGGCACGGCGCAGCAGCTCAAGGCCGCCGGCACGTCCGCCCCTGACGCGGCGCCACAGCTTAAACGGATATTCCCCGGCCTGACCGCCGCACCGCTCGGCTCCGCCCTTGTCGCCGCCTACGGTATGAGCGATCCGGCCACGTGGGCCACGCCGCTCGCGCAGGCGGAGCGCAACGGCGGCTTCACGCAGGACGAAGCCCGCGTCGTCCTGCAGACCGCCTTCTCCAGCATTTCCGCGGCGCAACTCGCGGCGGCGCTCCAAGCCGCCTACACTCTCACGCCTGCGCAACTCGCCGCCGAGCTGAAGACCGAGGGTCTTCTGCTCAATCAAGCCGCCGAAGCGCTCGTTTCGCTCATCTCTCCGTCCCCCACGGCGGCCACGATCATCACGCTTCTTCAAGGTGCGTATCAGCCGCCTACGCTGACCGCCTCCGCGCTCGCCGGCGCGCTTGCCTATGCCGCGTTCCCCGCGCCGCAGACCGCATCCGCGCTCACCGTCGCACTGACGCTCAACTCCAGCGATCTCGCGGTCGCCCTTGTTGCCGGCTACCTTTCGCCCGCGATCACGGCGGTCGAGCTCGCGCCTGCGCTGTTGGCCGCATCCCCCACCGCCACGTCAACCGTCATCGCGCAGGCCCTGGTCGCCGCGTATCCGCAACCTCCGATCACGCCGGACACCGTCGCCCTCGCGCTGGTCGCCACGTTCACGCAATCGCCTGCGATCACGCCCGTGCAAGTGCTGACCGCTCTCGGGGCCGCCTTTACAAATGCAGTCACCCAGGCTCCGGCGTTTGCCTGGGCGCTCGTCTCGGCCTTCACCACACCCACAGAAATCACACCCGCTCAGGTTGCGACCGCCCTCGTCGGCAATTTCACGAATCCCGCGCTGACACCCGTCCAACTCGCCGCCGCGCTGGCCAACGGATTCTATTCGCCGCAGATCAACCCAGCGGACACCGCTACCGCGATCATCGCCGCCTTGCCATCGACCACCCCGGGCCAAATGGCGACGGCTTTGGTCGCCACGTTCGCGACGCCCGCGCTCACGCCCACGCAAGCCTCCGCCGCGCTCATCGCCGCCTTCACCACAGCGCCGGCGATCACGGCCTCGGCGGTCGCGCAAGCCCTGGTCACTTCCTTCGTTTCGCCCACGGCAATTGAACCCGCCGATGTCGCCACCGCGCTGGTCGCCACGTTCACTCAGCCGCAGGCTATTACCGCGGGGCAAGTCACAACGGCGCTCAGCGCGGCCTTTCCCTCGCTGACGGCGCCCACGCTCGCTCTCTCCCTGACGACGGCGTTTCCCGATCGTGCGCTATTATCTCCGTCTTCGGTGGCTCAACTGCTTGTCGGTACTTTCACCAGTCCAGCCATCACGCCGGTCGAGCTCACCCAGGCGCTCGTGGCCGGCTTCGCCAGTCCGGCTCCGCTCACGCCGGCGGAGGCGGCCGCCGCACTGGTTGCAGCCTGCACCACACCGGCGCCAATCGCTCCCAGCCTCGTTGCTCAGACGCTCGTCGCGGTCTTTACGTCGCCCGCGCTGACGCCGTCAAATCTCGCCGGCATCCTTGCCGCCGCGTTCACCGACCCAGCGCTCACACCCACGCAAGTTTCGACCGCGCTCGTCGCCAGTTTCATCACGGCCCCCGCGATCACGCTGGAGCAGGCCGCCCAGGCTCTGTGCGCGGTGTTCACCCAGCCAGCGTTGTCGCCGACCGACGTCGCGGTGGCGCTTGCCGGCAGTTTCCCAGAGAGTGTGCTCACGCCGACGGCAGTCGGGCAGACGCTGCTCGCCGTTTTTTCCACGCTTGCTCCGCCGCCCTTCGCGGTGGCGATCGTCGCGGCCTTTCCCGCCACCACGGCCCAAGAACTCTCCACCGAACTGCTGGCTGCGTTCGCGACCCCTGCGCTCACCGCCGTGCAACTCGCGCAATCGCTCGTCGCTGCGATCACGCTGCCAACGCCCATCACGGCCGGACAGGTCGCGTCGCTCCTGACCGTGAAGTTCACCGCGCTCACCCCCGCTCAGGCGTGCGAAGCCTTGGTCGAAAGTTTTGTCACGCCCAACCTCGGCCCGGCCGACGCGGTCATCGCTCTGCGTCAGGGTTTCGCGACACCCCCTCTCACCGTCGCCCAAGCCGCCGCGGCCCTTGTCGCGGCGTTCACGTACGCGCCCGCGATCACCGCCGGCGGGGTCGCCGCAGCGCTCTACAGCGGGTTCGGGGACGCATTGCCGACGACCTCCGCGCTCGCCGAAGCCTTGGTGGGCTGTTTCACGCAGCCCGTCGCGATCACCGCCGCTGAAGTCGCCCAGGCCATACAATCGGTACCTGCCTCGCCCGTCTTTACCCCTGCGGAAATCGCCACCGGCCTCGTCGCCGCCTTCACGCAGCCTGCGGCGATCACGGCGCTTGCCGTCGTGCAGGCGCTGCAAGCGGCCTTTACCGCGCCGGCGCTCACGCCGTCGGAAGGGGCGGTGGCGCTGGTCGCCGCGTTCGGCGCCTCGCCCGCGATCACGAGCCAAGCGGTGCTTGCCGCGCTGGCCGGATCGTATCCGGCTGCCGAATTCACCCTCGACGTTGCGGCTGCGGCCCTGGTCCAGGCGTTCGTCGGGCCTCCCGCGATCACGGCAGCCGCCGTGGCTCAAGCGCTCCTCGCTCAATTTTCATCACCAGCGCCCACGCCGTCGGAGATTGCCGCGGCCCTGGTGTCGGCTTTCGTCGCGCCGGCAATCTCGCTGACGCAAACCGCGCAAGCGCTCAACACCGCGTTCGCGACGCCCGCCCCCGCGATAACTCCCGCCCAGATCGGCCAGGCGCTGGTTGCCGCATTCCCGCCTGCTGTCGCGACGGTTGCCAGTGTCGCCGAGACGCTGGCGGTTTACCTGACCCCCGCGTTGACGCCCACGGCCGTGGCCCAGGCGCTCTGGCAGATTTTTGTATCGCCTGCTGTCACAACCGCGCAAGTGGCGCAGGCGCTGGTGGCGGCTTTCCCGACCCCCGCGCTCACGGCGACGCAAGTGGGCCAGGCGCTGCTCGGTTCGCTCGGTACGCTCCTGCCGTCCGAAATCGCCCAAGCGCTCGTGACGACATTCATCCAGCCGCCGCTCACGCCCGCGCTGTTGCTGCCGGCGTTGCAGGCTACTTTCACGACCCCGGCCCTCACCCCGACGCAGGCGGCCGACGCGCTCGTATCCACCTACACCGGTGCCGACGCGATGACGCCGTCCGTCGTGGCCGCTGCGCTCGCAGCCGCCTTCACCACTCCCGCCCTCACCGAAGCGCAATTGCTCGCGGCATTGCAGGATGCGTTTGCCTCACTGCCGTTGACTGCGCCGATCGCCGGGGTGGCCCTGCTGGCGGCCTTTCCGACTCTCACCGCGCAACCCTTCCTCAGCGCCCTTCAGCCGGCGTTCACCGCACCCGCGCTCGACGAGACGGCCGCCGCTGCCGCCCTGGTCGCCGCCTTTACGCAGGCGCCTTCCATCACCCTCACGGGTGTTGCACAGGCTCTCGTAGCCAACTTTACCGCTCCCCCGACGACGCCGCCGGCCGTGGCTCTGGCGTTGGTCGCCGCCTTCACACCGGCGCCGACTCCCCTCGAGCTCGCGCAGGCGTTGCAGACTGCCTTTGGTTCAAGCGCGACGCCCAGCGTCGTCGCCGGCGCGCTCGTCGCCGCCATTGTGCAACCCGCGCCTATTCTACCGGCTCTGACCGCGCAAACGTTGGTGGCGGCATTCACGAACCCGGCGTTGACCCCCACGCAGGCGGCCCAGGCACTCACGCAAGCCCACGGTACCGCGGCTCCACCGGCCGTCGTCGCGCAGGCGCTCGTGGGAGCATTCACTACACCGGCGATCACGGCATCGCAAGCCTGTGTTGCTCTTGTCGACACGTTCACCGCTCCCCTTCTTACCCTCAATGCCGCGGCGGCTGCCGTCGTCGCTGCCTTCACCCAGCCGCAACCGATCTCGACCGCTGCGTTGATCGCCGCGCTTCAGGCCGGCTTCATTTCGCCCGTCCCCGCGCCCGACGCTTTCGCCACTTCTGCCCTGCAAGCGCAACCCGGGCTCGATCCCGGCGTGCTCGGTGCCGCTTTGGTCACCGACCAACTCGCCGCCGACGCGACCGCGTTGGCAGGCATCCTGGTGCGCGCCTACCAGTGGCAGCCTTCGGATATCAGCACGCTCGCCACCGCTTTGCAGGGTAGTTATCCCGCCAATTCGACGGCCTTTGATCCGGGCATCGCCGCCAGCGCCCTGCGCATTGCGCTGGCTTTTCCGGCTAGCAACGCGACGGCCGTCACCTCTGCCGTAGGCGCGCTCTTCTCGCTCAACCGCAATCCCAACGACGTCGCCGCACTCGCCGCGGCCATCGAGGCAGGGGGGTTCGGACTCGTCCCGGCGTCACGCGCCTTCGGCACCTATTTCCCGAACTGGAACGCCCAAGCCTACGGCCTCCTGCTCGCCGTCTATCAGGACAGCCGGTGGGAGTTCATCGGTGCGCTCCGCACGGGCGGCGCGACTCCCGCCGCGGCGGCCACCGAGCTCATGCGAGAGTTTCCCCCGACGACCGCCGACGACCTCCTGCGCCTCGTCACGGGCGTCTACTTTCTCA
>CAZJLP010000061.1:0-29351 GCA_964546955.1 uncultured Opitutaceae bacterium
GGTAAAAATCGAAGCTATCGATCTGTTCGCGACGTTCGGCGTAATCGTGGAACCGGAGGATGGGCTGCCCCACTTGCGCGTGCTCGATTTCAAGACGCGCGAAAAACACCGCATCGAGTATCCCGAACCCGTCTACACGGCCGGCCCGCATATGAATCTGGAGTATAACGCGGCCACCTACCGCTTTCGTTACCAGTCTCTGGTTACTCCCGATTCGATCATCGCTTACGACGTTTCCGCCCGTTCCCGCGAGCTGGTCAAACAAACGGAGGTCCTCGGCGGCTATGACCCTTCTCTCTACCAATCCGAACGCATTTTCGCGACGGCGACAGACGGAACGCGCATTCCCCTTTCGATCGTCTACCGAAAACACCTCAGAAAGACCGGTCCCCAGCCGCTCTTCCTTTATGCCTACGGGTCGTACGGTTACAGCCTCCCCGATTCGTTTTCGTCGAGTCGACTGAGCCTCTTGGACCGCGGGGTGATCTACGCGATTGCGCATATTCGCGGCGGCGGCGAGCTGGGCGAGGCGTGGCACGACGCCGGCAAAATGCAGCACAAGATGACCACGTTCACGGATTTCGTCGCGGCGGCCGAGCACCTCCAAAAAAACGACTATACGCGTCCTTCGCTCCTGGCGATCAACGGTGGAAGCGCCGGCGGTCTGCTGATGGGCGCCGTCGCGAATCTCCGCCCAGAATTGTTCACTGCGGTCATCTCCGACGTGCCCTTTGTCGACGTGTTGAACACGATGCTCGATGCCTCGCTTCCCCTGACGACGAGCGAATATCTGGAGTGGGGAAATCCAACGGTGAAGCAGGAGTATGAGTGGATGAAAGCCTACTCGCCGTATGACAACGTGAAGGCCCAGGCCTACCCCGCGACCCTGATCAACGTATCGCTGAACGACAGCCAGGTTCCGTACTGGGAAGGCGCAAAACTTGCGGCCAAGCTGCGAGCGACCAAGACCAACGATCGTCCCCTCCTCCTCCGCTCAAACCTTGAAGCAGGTCACGGCGGCGCTTCCGGCCGCTACGATTCCCTGCGTGAACTCGCGTTCGACTACGCCTTCGCGCTGACCGCGCTGGGAATGGAGCCGTAGGTATTTGAGGCTTGAAAAAGCGGATCGAAAGGTAGGGCGAGGCCCCTTCGACTCGCCGTCGAAGGGGAAAACGCCGCGTAAGAACACGCGTTTTGACGTCCTGGGGCGCTGCACGGTTCGGTTGCCGTGCAGCTTTGCCGCACACGACGGGAGCCCGGAAGTCTCGCCCTACCCTCAATGTCGTTTCCGATGCTCCTTGGTGTACCGTCAAAGAGAAAAACGATCGGCGCGCCCCCCTCTCACATCCCAATCAACTCCCGGATCCGCCGGCACACAGCTTTATTTCCGGCGACGTATTGAATACGATCCATGTTCAGGTCGAACTGTCGCAGAGGAAATGGGTTTTTGCCTAAAAACTCCACCTCGCCGCCACCCGCCAAGCACAACGCCACGGCGGCGGCGATGTCCCACACTTTGACATTGTGATCCAGTGTGCCGTCGAGGAGTCCAATCGCGACGTATGCCAGGTGCAGCGTGCTGCTTCCGAGTCCCCGTATTTTGAAATTTTCTACCATTGACTGCGCATGAGGCGCGTACTTCCGGTCGTACGGGCTATGAAACCCGAGGAGGCTTTGAACGTTGGGTTCGCCTGTCTTGGTCGCCGCGGCGCGTTCTCCATCAAAAACGCCGTAACCCGGCCCGCCGTGAATGAGCGTCCTGCGGCTGAGGTCGTACACCACGCCATACACCGGCTTTCCGTCCTCCAAGAGCCCGACGGAAATCGCACAATGCGCGATGCCGGTGGCATAGTTGTTCGTGCCATCGATCGGATCCAACACCCACGCGAAGCGCGCTGTCGCGGGCAGAAGACCGTCCCCATGGGTCAATTCTTCGCTGAAAAAATCGTCCGCGGCAAACGGTGCCTTCAGAGTCGCCACGATATTTTCCGAGATGGCCACATCGACCGGCGTCACGCGCGTGCCGTCCGATTTCCAGTTGCTTTTCGCTCGGCCGAATTCGCGGTGAAGCAATTCGGTCTGAGCCATCACGGCTGCTTTAGCGGCGGCAATTCGAGCAATCAGGTCTGGCGACGACATCGAAAGATAGTAGCGAGGTGCAGGTACTGAGTAGCGAGTAGAAAACGTGCCGGAATCGACCTTCTACCGGCCTCCGCGCTTTGCTTCTGTTGGCGTTGCTCTTCGCTCGGCGGCGGGACGTCTTTTCAATCGTAGTCGTACAACGTGGGATCGCGCCTCGGCTGGGGGCGCCGCGCCTTGAATCGCGTTTTCTTTTCCTTTCCTTCCGCTTTGGGGTCGGGTCCCGCGCCTGCGTCGCCACCGGTCCCCTCCTCATCGGGAAATGCGCCTCCGAGATCTTCTTCAAGCGAATCGGGGTCCGCGCCTTCCTCGAGCTTGCGCACCACTTCCTCCATCTCGCCGTCGATTTTTTCTCCCGTGAGTTCCGCCATCCGACGCATCATGCGTCCCATCGCGCGCGGGTCGTTCTCATCCACGTTCGCGAACTCGCTCTCCATCGCGCTCAACGTTGCCTCCATCTTCGGATCGCTCATTCCGTCGTCCGAAGGTCCGGAAGGCGCGCCACCGTCGTCGGATCTTTTTCCGCCGGAGGTGACGGAAAACGCCGACATGATCCGCTCCATGGGGAAAGTCGGGTCATCGGGGCACTTCGGAACCGATTGGCCCTGGGCAAGCGTCTTTGCGAAAAATTGGTAGATAGTGTGATTTTTCGGACAGTAGTACTCGTAAATGGGCATCGAACCTCCTTGTACGCCTTCTCCGCCCTTTCTCAAGTCCGGTCACTCGCTCCTCCGGCTCGCGTCTATTTTTGTCATCTCGCGCTTGTCCCGGCTTCTTTCCTAAGCGCCAGGACGCTTCTTCTCATCCTTGCCGCCTCCACGGATTTGCGCGCCACGAACCACCGACGAACCGCCTTGCTTCGCGCGCAGTTGATCCACAACCCGGGCGAGGCGTTCTCTCTTTTCCTCTCCCTCCCCAAACATCTGCAGCTGTTGCGGCCGTTCGTCGACGGTGGAGAAACGCACGCTCACGAGGCGAAGCGGTTTCCGCTTCGTCCAGGCAGCTTTGAGCAATGGTGCCACCCAGCCATAAAATGAGGTTTCCAGATCCGAACCTTCGGTCAGGCTGTGGCCCGCCGAGGCCTGCTCGAAGTTGGGATAACGCACCTTTACCGTCAGCGTGCGCACCCTTTTACCGTCGGCGCGAATTCCGGGCATGAGATCGTCGATCATGCCTTTCGCGATTCGTTCGATCGTCGCGAAGTCCGAAATATCCTCCCCAAATGTTTCCTGCTGCGAATACGATTTTGCATCTTCATGTTCGGTTTCGACCGGGCGGTCGTCCTCGCCTCGCGCCATGGCGACCATGGCGCGCCAACCTTCCCCAAAGATAGACTGAAGCTGGTCGTCTGACCGCCGAAGGATGTCGCCAACCAGCACAATCCCTTTCGCCTTTAGGCTCTCTTCCGTTTTGGGTCCCACCCCGGGTAATTTGCCGATGCCGAGCGGGGCCAGAAATTCAGCCTCCCCGCCGGGCGACACGACGACAAAGCCGCGTGGCTTGCGAAGCTTGCTGGCGATGGCCGAAACGAGCTTGTTGTGCGCAAGCCCGAACGAAACGGTGATTTGGAGAGACGTCCATATGCGTTCTTGCAAAGCCCGAATGGCCTTCTCCACCTCCGCAAGCGTTCTGAACCCACAGGGCCCCACATCGAGGTAACCCTCGTCGATTGACTTTCGCTCGACCAAAGGAGTCACCGTCTCGCAAAGGTCGAAAAGTTTCCGTGAATAGTCCCCGTAGCGTCCGCCGGTGTGCCGGACCAGGATGAGGTCGGGGCATACTTGAATCGCCCGGCTGCTCGGCATCGGGGTATAAACTCCGCAAGCGCGCGCCTCGTAGCTCGCAGAAGAGATAATTCCTCGCTCCCCGCCCCCGACCGCGACCTTCTTTCCCCGAAGCGAAGGATCGAACGCCTGCTCGACCGAGACGAAAAATGCATCCGCATCGAGATGGACGATCGTGGGCAGAACCATGAACGCCAGTAAATGCCGGCGAGGGGCCGGAAGCAAACTCGCGGAAATCCTGAAAAAATACGGCCTGAACGATTGGAGATAAAGCCTCCGCCACGGCAAGTCGGTACGCCACCCCTACTAAGAAAAAAGCCGGCTCGAAAGAGCCGGCTTTGGTGTTATGGCTAGGAAAGCTGAACGAAATCAGTAGCGGTAATGCTCGGGCTTGTAGGGACCTTCGACGGGGACGCCGAGGTACGAAGCCTGATCCGGCGTCAGCGTGGTCAGCTTGGCGCCGATCTTCTCCAAGTGCAGCCGCGCGACTTCTTCATCGAGGTGTTTGGGCAGACGGTAAACTCCGATCTTATAGGTATCGCGGTTTTTCCAGAGATCGAGCTGAGCCAGCGTTTGATTCGTGAAGCTATTCGACATCACGAACGAGGGATGCCCTGTCGCGCAGCCTAGGTTCACCAGGCGGCCTTCGGCCAGCAGGTAGATGCTCTTTCCGTTCGGAAACACAAACTGGTCGTACTGCGGCTTGATGGTGATCCGCTTAACGCCGGGCGCCTTGTAGAGGCGATCCACCTGGATCTCGTTGTCGAAGTGTCCGATGTTACACACGATGGCCTGATCCTTCATCTGCTGCATGTGCTCCAGCGTGATGATATCGCGGTTGCCGGTCGTCGTCACATAGATGTCGGCCGTGCCGAGGGTGCTTTCGACCGTGTTGACTTCAAAACCTTCCATCGCCGCCTGCAGGGCGTTGATGGGGTCGATCTCGGTCACGATCACGCGGGCGCCAAAGCCTTTGAGCGAGAAAGCCGAGCCCTTGCCGACGTCGCCGTAACCGCAGACGCAGGCGACTTTTCCCGCGATCATGACATCGGTGGCGCGCTTCAGTCCGTCCGCGAGCGATTCGCGGCAGCCGTACAGATTGTCGAATTTCGATTTCGTGACGGAGTCGTTCACGTTGATCGCGGGGACACGCAGCTTCCCCTTTTCCAGCATCTGATAGAGCCGGTGCACCCCCGTGGTCGTCTCTTCCGAAACGCCGCGCCATTCCTTCGCGATGGTCGTCCAACGCAGCGGGTCCTCCTTATGCACGCGCTTGAGCAGGTCCTTGATCACCTGTTCCTCGTGCGAGCCCGAAGCCGTGTTTACCCAGTCGCTGCCTTCCTCCAACTCGCAACCCTTGTGGATGAGCAGGGTGACGTCGCCACCGTCGTCGACCACGAGTTGCGGACCCTTGCCGCCCGGGAAGGTCACCGCCTTGAGCGTGAGGTCCCAATACTCTTCCAGCGTTTCGCCTTTCCAGGCAAACACCGGCACTCCCGCCTTAGCGATCGCCGCGGCGGCGTGATCCTGGGTGGAGAAAATGTTGCACGAAGCCCAGCGCACATCCGCGCCGAGTTCCTTCAACGTCTCGATCAACACCGCGGTCTGGATCGTCATGTGCAGCGATCCCGTCACGCGCACGCCCGCCAGGGGCTTGGCCGGTCCGAATTTCTTGCGGACCGAGAGGAGGCCCGGCATTTCGTGCTCGGCCACCGCGATTTCTTTGCGGCCCCAATCGGCCAGAGTAATGTCTTTGACGAGGAAGTCTTGGCCCTTGGGGGCGGAGGCGAGAAGTGACATAGCGGTACGTTCTGAGGGTTTACTTCACCGCGGCCTGCAGGGCGGCGACTTTGTTTTTCTGTTCCCACGGCAAGCCATTCTTGCCGAAGTGACCGTAGTTGGTCGTCTGGCGATAGATGGGCCGCAGGAGGCCGAGTTGTTGAATGATGTCCGCCGGTTTGAAGCCAAAAACCTTCGTCACGGCGCGCGCAATCTTTGCGTCGGCGACCTTGCCGGTGCCCTGGGTGTCGACGTAGACGCTCACCGGATCGGGATAGCCGATCGCGTAGGCGACCTGGAGTTCGACCCGATCGGCCAGGCCGGCGGCGACGATGTTCTTCGCCACCCAGCGGCACATGTAGGCCGCTGAACGATCTACCTTGGACGGGTCCTTGCCCGAAAAAGCGCCGCCGCCATGGCGGCCCCAGCCACCGTAGGTATCCACAATGATTTTACGCCCGGTCAGTCCGGAATCGCCCTGCGGCCCGCCCACCACGAAACGGCCGGTCGGGTTGATCAAGTACTGCGTCTTGTTGGAAAGGAGCCGCGCGGGAAGCACCTTCTTGATCACGTTGTCGACCAGGTAGGACTCGATCTTGCCGTGCTCGACGTCGGCCGTGTGCTGCGTGGAGATCACCACGTTGACCACTTCGACGGGCTTCCCGTCCTCGTAGCGGATCGACACCTGGGATTTGGCGTCGGGGCGCAGCCAGGCCACCTTGCCGCTCTTGCGAATCTTGGTCAGCTCGCGGCCCAGACGGTGGGCGAACATCACCGGGGTAGGCATCAGTTCGGGCGTCTCGTTGCAAGCGTAGCCAAACATCAGGCCCTGGTCACCCGCGCCCTGCTCGGCCTTCTTCTTGCCCTTCACTTTCACCGCGTCGACTCCCTGCGAAATATCGGGAGATTGTTTGGTCAGGTAGTTGTTGATGAATACGGTGTCGGCGTGGAACACGTCATCCGTGTTCGTGTAGCCGATGTCGCGGATCGCGGCGCGCACGATCTGTTCGTAATTCAGTTTGGCCTTCGTCGTGATCTCGCCCGCCAGGATCACCATATTGGACTTCACCATGGTCTCGCAGGCGACGCGGCTGAACCGATCCTGCCCGAGGCATGCGTCGAGGACGCTGTCGGAAATCAGATCGGCGACTTTGTCGGGGTGACCCTCACCGACCGACTCGGATGAAAAAACGAAGGAATTGGCCATAGAATAGAGCCTGTAAGGCAAAGAGCACGGCAAGGAGGGCGCAAGTTTAATATCAACATATCCGCATGCCATGATATGAGGAAGTTTTAAAGTTTTGTCCACCTGTGCCGAGGTTCACAGAGAGCAGCTTGCTCACTCCTAAAGATGCAGCTCCTGGCGACTTCCAATCCAACCCCCACACCTGGCAGTCCTCCATCCGCTAATCTCCCCCGCCCGGCTGGTCCGGCAAAATCCGGGAGTCAGATTAACCTAAAGGGACGCAAGGTCTTAATCGTCGATGATGATCGTCTGAACGTCCGCATCCTGGCGGGCATGCTTCAGACAGAAGGGTACGTCATTTCGGATTGCGGAGACGGCGAGCAGGCCCTGCAGATGTATGAGGAGGTCAAACCTGACCTCGTCCTTCTGGACGTCGTGCTTCCCGGGATAGATGGATTCGCCGTTTCCCGAGAATTGCGCACTCGCCACGGCGAAAACGCGGCGCCCGTCATTTTCATCACGTCGAAGCAGGAATCGGACGATATCGTCGAAGGTCTTGCCTCCGGCGGAGTGGATTATCTGCCGAAGCCGTTTCGACGGAAAGAAGCGCTCGCGCGCATTCGGACCCATCTTTCGAATCGGATCCTGGCCGAACAGCAAAAGACGCTGGTCGATCAACTGAAACACGCCAATGCGGCCAAAAACAAGCTGATCGGCATGGCGGCGCACGACCTTCGCAATCCGCTCGCGTCGATCCGCGGACTGGCCGAATTCCTCAGCGACGGCACCGTGGGTCAGCTCACCACCGACCAACTCGACCTCGTGAACACGATTCTCGAGACGAGCAATTCGATGCTTACGCTCCTGAACGAATTGCTCGACGTCGCCACGATCGAAGCCGGCGAGTTGAAGCTCAACAAGGAGCAGCACAATCTCGCCGAACTCGTCGAGAAATCGGTTTATCTGAACAACATCAACGCCTCCAAAAAGGGCACGAAGATCGTCTTCACCGCGCCGGAGGAGCCGCCGCTTGCGCGCATCGATTATTCGAAGATGAAGCAGGTCCTGGACAACCTGCTCAGCAACGCCGTGAAGTACTCCCCTCCCGGCTCGACCGTTTCGGTCCGCATTTCCGGCTTCCACCCGTGTTACAATATTTCCGTGGCGGACGAAGGTCCGGGTATACCCGAGAACGAACGCCACAAACTGTTCAAGGACTTCGGCACTCTCTCGGTCAAACCGACCGGTGGCGAAAAGAGCACCGGCCTCGGGCTCGCCATCTGTCGCAAGATCGTCGAAGCGCACCGTGGCGCGATCACCGCCACCAACCTGCCCAAGAGCGGGTGCGAATTCTCCATCATGCTTCCCGCCTGACCTGCCATGAAATTCGACGGCAAAATTCTCCTCGTGGACGACGAACCGCACGTCCGCAAATTCATCAGCCTGATCCTGCGTCAGCTGGGTTCGCCCACGCTGATTGAAGCCGGTAACGGCCGCGACGCGGTCGAAATTTACAAACGCGAATCGCCCGATCTCGTTCTCCTCGACGTCAACATGCCGATCCAGGACGGCATCCAGACACTCCGCGAACTGATGCAGGTCGACCCCGAATGCCTGGCGATCATGCTCACCTCGCTGGCCAATCGCCAAACCGTCGAGGAAGCCGCGAGCCTGGGCGCCGCGAACTACATCCGGAAGGACACTCCCCGCGAGGAGATCCTGGCCGCGCTGCAAAAAACCATCGCCGAGGTATTCGCCGAATAAACTGCCACGCGCCGCCATGAGCACGACGCCACACGCTTCGAACGGAACGCATCAGCCGTCCGCCCTGCCCATCACCACGGTCCGTTATTCTCTGCCCGAGATGCTCAACGAGCTGAAGCTCGAGCGCGGGGCGGCGTCCTTCACCATGGAGAAGCTGCATCAATCGGATATCGGCAAACTCTTCCAGGGTCAGTCCCAAAACCAACCCAAGAAACGCCGTGTCAAGAGTGCTTAGTCATCCCTTCCTGGAGAGCATAAAGCAGCTCCCCCATTTCGACTACGCCGACGAAGTCGATGCGCTGGCGGACCAGCATGGCGTCACGACAGCCCTCGCCCAGGAAATCGTCGACCGAAAATACGCGTCGAAAGACGATGTCTGCCGACTGTGGGCGGACGTGATCGGCGTGGCGCACGTGGACCCCTTCGCCTCCGTCATCACCGAAGAGGCGTTGGAGCGCATTCCGGTGGAGATCGCGAAAAAGGTGAACGCGATCGGACTTTATGTGATCAACGGCGTGCTGACCACGTGCATGTCGAATCCGGGCGACAAGGATACGCTCAAACGTCTCAGCCAGATCGCGCAGATTCCGGTCAGCCCCGTTTTTGCCCTCCCGCGCGACGTCACGGACGCGATCGTCATCAATTACTCGTCCGACAAGAACCTCGAGGAAAGTCTTTCCGAACTCGAGCGCTCCCGGCTCTTCGCCGACCCTTCGCTCGCGGCCGACCGAGTCGCACAAATCGCGGACTCGGACTCCTTGATCCAAATCGTCGACGAGATCATTCATTTCGCGCTCCGCGAGCGGGCGACGGATGTTCACATCGAACCACAGGAAAACATCGCGCGCATCCGTTTCCGCGTGGATGGCAAGCTCCGCGAAGTCCTGACCTACTCGAAGAAGCTGCACAAAGCCATCGTCTCGCGCCTCAAGATCATCTCCAATCTCAACATCGCCGAGGCCCGCTTTCCTCAAGACGGCCGCTTCTCCATGCCGATCGGCAGTCTGTCCGCGAATTTCCGCTTCTCTTCCATCCCTTCCGCTTACGGCGAAAAAGCCGTGATCCGCGTGCTGGCGATGAGCGGCCGCAAGGCGATGATGACCCTGGACAAGATGATGGTCTCGCAGACCATCGCCAAACCTTTCAAGCAGCTGATCCAAAATCCGAACGGGATCATTTTTGTCACCGGGCCTACCGGCTCGGGCAAAACGACCACGCTCTACGCTGCGCTGCACGAGATCAACAAGCCGGACCTCAACATCTCGACGATCGAGGACCCGATCGAAATCCAGCTCGAAGGCGTGACCCAGACTCAGGTCAATAGTCACATCGATCTCAAGTTTTCCACCATTCTTCGCTCGCTGCTTCGCCAGGACCCCGACGCCATCCTGATCGGCGAAATTCGTGATCTCGAAACCGCCAAAATCGCGACCGAAGCTGCCCTGACGGGACATATCGTTTTCGCCACCCTTCACACCAACACCGCGGCGCAAGCCATCGTCCGACTGCTCGAAATCGGGGTGGAGCCGTACATGGTGGCCCCCTCTGTGATCGGGGTGCTCGCTCAGCGTCTGGCCGCGCGCATCTGCGAGAATTGCAAAGAGCCCTATCACCCCTCCCGTGATACGCTCCGCAAATATTTCCAGGATGAAGGATTGATCGACGTGCCGTTCTATCGGGGCCGAGGCTGCAATTCCTGCCGCGGAACCGGTTACAAGGGCCGCGTCGCCTTCCATGAACTCGTCCTTATCACCGAAGAGATCCGCACCATGATTTCCGAAGGCCGCAGCGCCCAGGAGATCACGCGCGCCGCCACGAAGGTCGGTTATAAGCCGCTCCGCTACGACGGACTCAAAAAGGTCCTGCTCGGCCTGACCACGATCGACGAGATCGAGGAAAACACCTCATTCGAGTGGGCCACGTGAGCCGACTCGCTACAAAAGCCTGCCCACGGCGGCCCAATTCTGCTGATTTTATCGTATGGCGAACGACACCTTGATCGATCCGGAGGCTATCGAAAACCTGCGCGCCTTGAATCCCGATGACGGCGACGGATTCCTGCGCGACATCGTGGGTATTTTCCTGGAGGATACACCGGCGCGCATCGCCGAATTGAAACAAGCGTTCGCCACGGGCGATGCGGCGAAATTCACGCGCGCCGCCCATAGCATCAAAGGCAGCTCGAGCAATCTGGGCGCCAAACAACTTCGAGCGATCGCGGAAAAACTGGAGAACCAATCGCGCGGAGGCGCCCTGCCCGATCTCAGCGGCCTCATCGGCGAACTGGACCGCGCTTACGCTGCGACCAAGAACGCGCTCGACGCGATCGTCCCTCCGGCTCCGACTGGCTAAGGTGAGGGTTGAGAGTTGAGAGCTCTCGAAGCTCCTGCAGCCACAGCGGTCGTCAGCTTTGCATTGAACGTCGTAAGCAATTAATGATTCGATGTTTACATGGAATCAATGCCGCTAACCTTAGCGTGGATCGACGCTCCGTCCTCTCAACTTCAGCCCTCGACTTCAACTTAGCCCGTAAACGAGGAATCCACCCTATAGTACCTTCCAAAGGGTAATGGCATACTGCTTGCATGACGGTTACGACCTCCTCTTTTCATCAAGCCCGAGAAGTACTCCAAGCCTCCATGGAGAAAAAGGCGGTTCAGGCCCAATCGCAGCAAGAGCTCCAGCTTATCGCTTCGACCCGGCACCAAGAGCGCGAGCAGACTTATCATAAAGAAGCGGTCGGACGTCACCTGAACGAAAGAGTGTAGCGAGCGGTAAACGCAGAGCGCCGGCGTGCAGCCGGCGCCCGAGTGGAGACTACTGCCCGTCGGTTTCGACCTGACACCGCGGGAAGAGGCAGGTCACATGCGGGCGTGAAACTGACGTTGTTCACCCTGCCAAAACCGTTTTCGGGAATTTACCGGACCATTCAGGAGAATGCACTCCGGAGTTGGGCGGCCCTTGAGCCGAAACCCAACCTGATTCTCTTCGGTTCCGAGGAGGGAACAGCGGAGATGGCAAAGAAGTACGGTGCGCGTCACGAACCGTCGGTTCGCACCAACGAACTTAATACGCCGCTGGTCAGCGATATTTTTCAGCGCGCCACGAGCCTCACGACGGGACCGTTCCAATGTTTCCTAAACTGCGACATCATCTTGGACCCCGCCTTGCCGGCAATGGTCGATCGCGCGCATTGCTGGAACAGCCGAGCTCTCCTTGTTTCCCGCCGCTGGGATCTCGAGGTGAACCGGCCCCTGGCGACCGATCAGCCCGACTGGTTTTCGGTCTTGCGCGAGCGAACCCGGAGCGAAGGTGAGCTGTACTCGCACCTGGGAATGGACCTCTTCGTCTTCCCGACCGGCCTTTTGGATCATATGCCGCCGTTTTCGATCGGCTGGCCGGGAGCCAAATACGACAACTGGATCATCTACACGGGTCGCAGGCACGGGATTCCGATCGTCGACATCACGGACGCGATCACGACTGTGCACCAAAACCATCCCCCCGGCGCATCGACCGATCCGCGCAAAGCCAGCGAACATTGGGCGAGCCTGGACCTGCTGGGTGGCTATGGCTGCTGCTACGACATCCATGACGCCACGCACGTCATGCGGCCCGATGGCGCGATCGAAGGCAAACCCTGGCGCCTGGATCGCACGTTGAAAAACCTAAAGCGGGCGGTACAGCGCGGTCGGTACCACCTTCGGAAAACCTTTTTCGGTTTTCGTTACTCCCAGATGGCCGGCTGAAGGACGGGAGCCTTCGTTGTGGCCCGGGGCCTGATTCCTCGGATTTGAACAAAAGATCGCGAAGGGAACGCAATGGACTGAGAAACCTGCGACTGCGTATCGAGAACGCCCATCTATCCAGTTTCTTCCTGATATTACCCGCCAACGACGGCTCCACGCTTCTGTAAAACCCGAAATCCGGGTATTGGTTCACATCCTCACACCCGATTGAACAACGGTTCGAAACGAAGCACCGCGGACAGCGCCGCATAACGTTTGCTCGCCGGCACAAGCTGGGCGGACGTGCGCAGGATCGCCCCGAAGACCCGGCTGCGGCAGAGCAGCGGATGCCAGCATTTGTGCCAGAAGCCGGCATAGGCGAACTCACCATGCTTGGAGCGAAACGTCTCCGAATCCTTGCCCGCGTCGACTAGGGTGGAAACGCGGAGTGTCGCGCTGCCAAGGTGCGTGATGGCACCGCAGTCGGCGACAACGGCGCTCTGCCCCGCTCGTCTCAATCGGATCAGATAATCGACGTCGTTATAGTTGCCAGAGAAGCTTGTATCCAAGGATCCCACCTGATTCCAAACATCGCGGCGGATCGCATTGAGGTTGATCGTCATCGCGCAAGGCGCGAAGGGGTTTCGTCTCGCCACTGCCGAAGAGCACTGCGCGGCATAATCGGAATAACTAAGGTAGGGACAAACCATCGCCGCTCCGGTGCGTTCGAGATGCTGGGCAACCCCCTCGATCCATCCCGGCGCCACAAAAATATCGCTCGCGCAGAGGACCAACACATTCCCCGTGGCTGCGGCGGCTCCCCGGTTATACGTTTGCGCGAAGGATTCCGGCGCCCCGACCGGAAGATAAACAGCTCCTTCCTCCCGGCAATGATCGGCCATCGCATCGCATACTTGCCCGCTGCCGTCCGCCAAAAGGACCTCACAATCCCCCTCTGCGCTCTCCCGCAAGCTTGCCAGCGCGAAAAACGCGGTCTGGCGCAGGTAGCCAGACCGCTTGGGGTTGAAGTAATTTACGACCACGCTGACTTTCATCTCGGCAGGGTCTCCGATCCGGGAAAAGAACGCCAGTTCTGCCTGATCGGTTGCCTACACCCTTTTCTCCCTTGCCGCGCAACGAACCGGCCTTTTCAACGTCTGGCGCTTGTGCCGGAGTGTACTGGCGCTTATCCGTTTCGCGTTCCTTTTCCCCAACTTAGCTTAGCCCATGCAAAAATCCTTACTTGCTGTGTTGTTCGCGGCTGGCGCCGCCTGTCTTGTCTTCACCACCAGCCTCCCCCTTTTCGCGCAGCAAGGGCCGCCGCCGCCACGCAACCGGATCAGCCCGCATGAAACCGTAAGCATGGTCATCGACGGAGGCCGGATTACGCTTGTTTACGGACGGCCCTATTCAAAAGACCCGAAAAGCGGCGAAGTGCGACAGATATGGGGGGTCGTTGTCCCCTATGGAAAGGTTTGGCGGTTCGGGGCCGACGAGGCCACCTTGTTTATCACGCAGCAAACGATCGAGCTCGGGGGCACGACGATTCCGGCGGGCGCGTACACGCTCTTCATGCTCCTCGAGCAGGACTCCGCCAAGCTGATCGTGAACAAACAAGTGGGCCACTGGGGCCTCCAGTATGACGAGAAGCAGGATTTGGCCCGAATCGAGCTCAAGAAGGCTCCCCTGGAAAACAACGTCGATCAATTCACCTTGAGCCTCGCCAAGAATCCGTCCGGCGGCGGCACATTGAATATTTGGTGGGAGAAAACACATTTCTCCGTGGCCATCTCAGCGAAAAAATAACGCCGCGGCCGCATGTCCTTTCACGTCTGGCGCTATCTCGGCGCTTTCATCTCCGCAGCCGTTCTTTCGAGCCCGGCTCCACTGCAGGCCGACTTCGAGCCTCTCTCGTCCGCCGCGATCCTGCATGAACTAAAAACGTTCAAGGAAATGGGCCGTGTCCTTTACGTCGCGGCGCATCCGGACGACGAAAACACCTTCCTGATCACATATCTCGCGCGCGGTCGCCATTACCAGACCGCTTACCTTTCGGTGACACGTGGGGACGGCGGACAAAATGTGCTGGGTTCCGACTTCGGCGAAAAGCTCGGTCTCGCGCGCACCCAGGAACTTCTGGCCGCGCGCAAACTCGACAGCGGGCGCCAATATTTTACCCGCGCGATCGATTTTGGCTTCTCCAAGGACTATCGCGAAACGCTGAATGTCTGGGATGAAAAAGAGGTGCTCGCGGACATGGTGTTCGTGATTCGCCAGTTCAAACCGGATGTCATCATCACCCGCTTCTCGCCGAGGCCGAGCGGCACGCACGGCCACCACACCGCATCCGCTTATCTGGCAGTCGAAGCCTTCAAGAAAGCAGCCGACGCCACCTACGAGACCCGCCACCCTTCCGAGCCGTGGCAAGCAAAACGCGTCGTGTGGAACACCAGCCCCGGCCGCAGCGGGCCGGGAACCGAGAGCAAAACGGACCTATTGCAGATCGAAGCGGGAGGGACCGACCCCGTGCTCGGCATGCCGTTTAGCGAGATCGCAGGCCGCAGCCGCGCCATGCACAAGACGCAGGGATTCGATAACTTCCCGATCGGCAGCGCCGGCAAGCGAACCGAGGCGTTCCAGCTCCTGGCGGGAGAACCTGCCGCGACGGATGTGATGGATGGGGTAGATACGACGTGGGCGCGCGTCCCAGGTGGAACCGCGATCGGCCAGATGATCGAAGAACTCATCGCCGCCTTCGATCCAGCCGCTCCGGCGAAGTCCGTACCGGCGCTGCTCAACCTGCGCGACAAACTCGCCGCTCTGCCGCGTTCGCCCGAGCACCAGGAAAAATTGATTCGCTTGAATCGAATCATCCTTTCAAGCCTCGGCCTCACCTATCGGATGGCGGCGGATCGCAGCGACGTCGTGCCCGGCGAAAAACTCGCCGTGCGTTTCCTCGCGACGCTCAAGACCGACGCCGTTCCGGTGGAGTGGGTCAATCTCATGACCCACCGTGACATTGCGGCCGTCAAACCGATCAGAATCGAGCCAGGACAATCCTTCAATCAAAGCCTCAACTACCCCATTCCCTCGGACCATCCGCTGAGCCATCCCTATTGGCTCCGCGAAGAACCGGCAAAAGGCCTGTTTCGGATCGGCACTGCCTCCGCATCCGGGATCGAGCCAGAGCTGCGGCCCGTGATCAAAGTCCACCACGGCTTTGTCGTCGGGGGCCAAGCAATCCCACTGGTCGACGAAATCGTGCACGCGAGCGGCTCCGGAGAAGCCGCCGCGAGCGCCCGTCCCGTCGAAGTGGTCGCGCCCGTTTCGTTGCACTTCTCCTCGCCCGTCGAACTCTTCGCGCGAGGAGCGACCCGACAAATCGAAGTCGAGGCGACAGCCGCGCGCGACAATATCGTTGGGAGCTTGACCCTCGAAGTGCCCCAAGGGTGGAATTTGACGCCTTCGAATCGTCCACTGAACCTTGAACGCGCCGGCGATCGAAAGCGGTTCGCCTTCGAACTGACCGCTCCGTCTGGCCAATCGACCTTCGATCCGTCGCAAAACCTCGTGGCAGAACATGCCTCCATCCGGGCCCGGGCGGAGATCAACGGCGTGCGCTACAGCAATGACCGCATCGATGTGCGCTACAAACACCTGCCACCCCAATTGCTGCAACCCGCCGCCCAGATAAAAGCCGTCAGTTTCGACCTATTGAAACGCGGAAAGCGGATCGGCTATCTGCCCGGCGCGGGCGACACGGTGGACGATGCGCTGCGCCAGATGGGATATGAGGTCGTCACGCTCACCGGAGCCGAACTGACCGCCGATCGGCTCAAAGATCTGGATGCCGTCGTGATTGGCGTCCGCGCCTTCAATGTCCGCGAGGATTTGTCGTCCCTGGACGCCCTTTTTGCCTATGTGGAAGCCGGTGGGACGGTGGTTGGCCAATACAACCGCCCCGACCGTCTGCAGTCGAAACGCTTCGCGCCCTACTCGCTCACCCTTTCCGCGGATCGCGTCACGGATGAAAACTCGGCCGTCACGTTTCTCGCGCCCGACCACCCGGTCCTCAACTCTCCCAACAAGATCACTCAAGCCGATTTCGAAGGCTGGGTACAGGAACGCGGCATCTACTATCCGAAGGAATGGGGCCCCGAGTGGACTCCCATTCTCGCGGCGGGCGACGCCGGCGAACAACGGCACAAGGGCGGCCTTCTCGTGGCCAAACACGGCAAAGGCTACTTCGTCTATACCGGCCTTGTTTTCTTTCGGCAACTGCCCGCGGGAGTTCCCGGCGCGTACCGACTTTTCGCCAATTTGGTGTCCCTCGGAAAATGATCCGTCTCTCCAAAAAACCTAGAGCGACGAAACGAACCAGCGTCCCGATTCATGGTTGATCCCCATCCTCCAGCCTCCGATCCACCGGAAGAAGAACGGCCGGATGTGCCGGTTTTCCGCTCGTGGCGGGGCGTATATTGCTTCGTCTTTGCCTTTTTCGTCGGCGTGGTGATCGCGCTCACGATTTTCTCCCGGGCCTTCGCATGACCACGCTGGATTGGATCGTACTGCTCGGAACCATGCTCGGCATCGCCGCCTACGGCACATGGCGCACGCGCCATACCGACAACCTTAATACCTATCTCAAGGGCAACCGTAACACGGGGTGGGTCACGATAGGCCTCTCCGTGATGGCCACGCAGGCCAGCACGATCACCTATCTTTCCCTCCCCGGCCAAGCCTACGAAAATGGAATCGCCTTCATCCAAAACTATTTCGGCCTGCCTCTCGCCCTGATTCTGGTCTGCGCCGTGTTTTTGCCCATCTACCGCCACCTCGGTGTGTATACCGCGTATGAATACCTGGGCAAGCGCTTCGACCAAAAGACCCGCCTTTTGGGCGCGAGCCTCTTTCTTCTGCAGCGAGGTATCCAGAGCGGAATCACGATTTACGCGCCCGCGATCATTCTTTCGACCGTCCTTGGCTGGCGGCTCGACCTCACCATCGTCTTCACCGGCCTTCTCGCGATCGTGTACACCGTCACCGGCGGCAGCGCCGCCGTGAATCTGACCCAACGCTGGCAAATGGCCGTGATCTTCGGCGGCATGATCACCGCTTTCGTCGTTTTGGTGAGAAAGCTTCCCGACGACGCCTTCCACATCGCAGGCGCGATGGACAAACTTCACGCCGTGGACTACACGCCGGACCTAAAAGCGCGCTACACGTTCTGGAGCGGAATCCTCGGCGGCTTCTTTCTATCCCTCTCCTACTTCGGAACGGACCAATCGCAGGTGCAGCGTTATATCGGTGGTGCCGCGCTTCGCGAGGGCCGTCTCGGCCTGATGTTCAACGCGCTGCTGAAGATTCCGATGCAGTTCTTCATCGTGATTCTCGGCGCCCTGCTCTTTGTTTTCTACCAGTTCCAGCCGAACACGCCGGTCGTGTTCAACCAGACCCACTGGCAGCGTCAGGTCGCCGGCCCCGAAGGGGACGCTTTTCGGGCGCTCGAACAAAAGCACGCGTCGCTGCACGCGGAGAAGCAGGAGAAGATCCGCGCCTGGGTGGCGGCCCGCGACTCTGCCGATTCCGCACGCGAGCAGACCGCTCGCGCGGAGCTTGCGCAGGCACAGAAGGCCTCCGAAGCGCTGCGCAAGGAAGCCGTCGCCACGCTGCAAAAAGCGGATCCCGACGCCAAGAAGACGAAGGACTCCGACTACGTGTTTGTGACCTTCATCCTGACGCAGCTTCCCCATGGCGCGATCGGACTTCTCATCGCCGTGATGTTTGCGTCGGCCCTCTCCTCCAAGGCGGGTGAACTCAATGCACTGGGCACGACGAGCACGATCGATCTCTGGCGCCACTTCCGTCCGCTCGACGCCCGCGACGAACCCCGCAACGTCCGCAACGCGAAATGGTTTACCGGGTTCTGGGGCCTCTTCGCGATCGGCTTCGCGCTCTTCGTGAGCTTCACCGAAAATCTGATCGAGGCGCTCAACATCGTGGCCTCGATCTTTTACCCCGCCCTGCTGGGCGTGTTTGTCGTGGCCTTTTTCCTCAAGAAGGTCGGAGGCTCTGCCGTGTTCTGGGGCGCGATCGCGGCGCAGGCGGTCGTCATCGGCATCTTTGCGCTGGGAAAGCTATTCCCCCATCAAGAAATTGGCTATCTCTGGCTCAACCCCATCGGTTGCGCGGCGTGTATCGTCTTCAGTCTTCTGCTTCAGTCGGTTCTCGGCGACAAGCCAACCCAGGCCGGCCCGAAGGTCGCATGAGCGGAGGTCCCGTCATCTGCTTCGGCCAGCAACCCTGCGGGATCTTCCCGCGCCGGTTTCTCTACGCAAAAATCGTCACCGCGCGGAAGCTTCAAAGCGAAATCGGAGGAAAGATCGTTTTTTTCTATCACGACAGCGACCACGATCCCCACGAGACCCAGACCCTCGTGCAGCATCGCAAAACCGGGCAGCCCGCCACCCTAAATTTCACCTTCGAGAATAAAGTACAGCGCAAGTACTCGCCCCTCTACTTGAAGCGCGTGGTGCCGGCATGGCGGGAGACCGCCCTGCGACAGCTGCCAGCGTATGTCGACGCCCCGTTGGTGGAGGCGTTCCGACAGACCAAGGAAACTACCGTCGGCGGTTTCTGCTTGGAGATGTACCGAAAAATGGGGCTGCTCGAGGGGATCGAGGTGATCCGCTCCAGCGATCCTGCGTCCCGCGAGAGCGCGTGTGAGATCGAGGACTATTTCGTGGACGTGCCGTGGGACCGGGAAATCGTTCGCGCCCGTCGCGTAGCCGAAGGCTTCGAACTCCACGAGGGAGGCGGGTCGATCCTGAAGCTTCCCGGCGCGGCATTCGAGAAAAAGCAGGTGAGTCCGACCCGCGACACCCGCCTTCGTTGGATGCAATCCATCGTGCATTGCACCCACTATGTGTGCGGGGCCGGCGAACAAGCGTATTTGCATAAGGAGGAAGCGCCCGACATCGTGTTCGTGAACCGCGACCCGATTGAACGCTCTGACGAAGCTTATATCGGCGAGCCCTGACCGCTCTCCCCCCCGTCCCTCTTATGGTCACCTTCGATCGGCCCCATCTCCTCGCCTTTGGCGCTCACCCGGACGATATCGAGTTCGGCTGCGGCGCCGTGATCGCGCGTGAAACGCAGGCGGGCCGCCTGGCGCACCTGGTCATCTGCTCGCGCGGTGAATCCGGAACTCACGGCACCCCGCAACAACGCACGGCGGAAGCCGAAAAGGCGGCCGGGCTATTGGGCGCGACGGTGGAATTTCTCGAGCTTGGCGGCGATGCGCACCTTGAGCCCACGCTCGCTCACGCTTTGACCCTGGCGAGCATCATCCGGAAAACGCGGCCGAACATTCTGCTCGCTCCCACCACCGTCGAAAATCAACACCCCGACCACGTGGCCATCGGCCGCCTTGTGCGGCAGGCGGCGCGCCTCGCCCGCTATGGAGGCGTGGCCGAACTCAAGGCTATCCCAGTCCACGCGATCAAGAGTCTGCTCGGTTATGCCGTCACGCCGGAGGGCGAGCCGCAGGACCGGTCGGGAGTGATTGTGGATATTTCGCTCGCGCCAGTGATGGCGGCCTGGACTGCCGCCATGCAGGCGCATGCGTCCCAGCTTTCCACCCGGGATTACGTGGAATTGCAACTAGCGCGGGCGCGGCTGCTGGGCCTGCGCGCGGGAGTCGCCCACGCGATGATGTTGTTTCCCAACGATCCGCTCGTCTTTGAGTCGCTGGAAGAATTGGACCGCGCCGCCCGGCAATTCTAAGCCGCCGCCATGTCCCAACCCCTGAAAATAGGCATCACCTGTTATCCCTCCATTGGGGGAAGCGGCATCCTCGCGTCTGAACTGGGGACGGAACTCGCCAACCGCGGAAACGAGGTCCACTTCATCAGCTATGATGCGCCGTTCCGGATGCCGACCGACCATCCCCGGGTATTTTTTCATCGGGTGAAGGTCAGCGGGTATGATCTTTTTAAATACCCGGATTACACTCTGCCTTTGTCGGTCAAGATGGCGGAAGTGAGCCGGGACCGAAAGTTGGACGTATTGCACGTCCACTACGCGGTGCCGCATGCGACCGCCGCCGTCCTCGCGCGCTCGATGCTCGGTCATGCCGCCGCGCCGAAAATCGTCGCGACGTTGCATGGCACCGATACCACCCTCCTGGGCGAAGACCCGGGCTACGGGCCGGCCATTCGTCACGCCCTGGAGGCATCCGACGGAGTGACGACCGTTTCGGAATTCCTTCGAGGAGAAACGCAGCGTCTGCTCGGCTTGAAGCGGCACATCGACGTGATCCATAATTTCTCGGTTCCCCGTCCGCCCCGGCGCACGCGCGAGGAAGTACGGCGCGAGCTGGGCTTGACCGACGAGACCCTTCTTTTTCACGCCTCGAATTTGCGCCCGCTCAAGCGAGTGGACCTGCTTCTGAGCGCAGCCGCGAGAATTCAACCGGCGAATGCGTTCAAATTGCTCATTCTCGCCGGCGACGATTTCGCCCCCTTCCAGAAAGAGGTGAACCGGCTCGGGCTGACCGGCCGCGTCATCGTCCGCGAACGGGTGAGCGACATTGAAGACTACCTGCAGGCCGCGGACATCGGCCTCTTCAGTTCCGACCTCGAGAGCTTCTGTCTCAGCATCCTCGAAGCGATGTGTTTTGCCTGTCCCAGCGTAGCGACATCGGTCGGCGGCATTCCCGAAGTCGTGACCAACGGCCAGCACGGGATTCTCGTTCCGCCGAACGATGCGGTGGCCCTTGCGACCGCGGTGGGTGAACTCATCCGCGACCCGGCCCGGCGCTCCACTCTGGGCGCGGCCGGCCAACGCAGGGCAGCGGAGCTATTCTCCGCCGATGCCATCGTCCCGCGGTATGAAAAACTCTACCGACGGATCTGTGAGGCACGATAAAAAGGGACGCGCGTCCCTCAGGCTATAAACGGGCAATGGCCTTATCATTCGCGGCCAAGCCCAGCATCTGGCCGTCGATCAATAACGACGGCTTCCAGCGCGAGCCAGGCGGGCGCTGTCATCGCGTTCGCGAGCTTCGCTGACCTTGATCGTGCTGCCGTCGACTTGGCGGCTGCCAAGGCTGATCACGGCTTTCTGGGCTTCGGCAGGGCTGTTCATCGTCACAAAAGCGAAACCGCGGGAACGGCCGCTCATCTTGTCGGTGGCCAGATGAACTTCCGTGACCGTGCCAGCTTGGGCAAACAGTTCGCGAAGGGTGGCCTCGGTGGTGGCGAATGAAAGATTACCGACGTAAAGCTTGGTACTCATAGATGTGGATTAAAACGTAGAACGACCGGAAGTAACAGACTGTTCCCGACCACCGGGTTTCGAATCATCACCAAGCCCTAAGCCTACCTGACGATCCACCAATTCCGTATGTACAATACGATCTACAAGGGTCCACCAGACAGGATTCCGGCCAGAACGCAAGCGGTGTTTCAGCGGACAGCTTAGACGTTCCACCGCAAGGGTCTCGAACAAGTTTACGATGCGTCTTCTGCCGGAATCGCGTGCAGCTGAATCCAACCTACCGCCGCGTGGGTCTGCCTCCCTCGCCCGCTTTTTACAAAAACACTTGCATAACCCTAAAAACATGCGACGGTCAGCGGGATTGAACGAATCCGAACGCCCGCGCGACGCGCCGGCGGGATTCCTGTTCCTCTTGGGCGTTTCCTTCGATGAGAGACTGTCAGGGGTCTCTTTACTCATCGAAAATTCCGCCGCCGCGCTCACTACGACCGCCCGGCTTTTATGTCCGCGCTTTGTCGCGGACTTTAGGTACACCTATGACAGATTCCTCCATCACCTTCGCCTCGCTGCAGCTCGCCGCGCCGATCCAACGCGCGCTTGCCGACAAGGCCTACACCCATCCTTCGCCCATCCAGGCGCAGGCGATCCCTCCCCTGCTTGCAGGCCGCGATCTGATCGGTGTGGCCCAGACAGGCACAGGTAAAACTGCCGCGTTCGCGCTGCCTCTGCTGCATCGCCTGGCGGCGAATCCGCAGCCGCGCGTTTCGCGGTGCCCGCGGGCGCTCATCCTCACTCCGACCCGCGAACTGGCGGTCCAGATCGCCGATAACATCGGACTTTATGGACGTTACCTTTCACTCCGCCACACCCTGATTTTCGGTGGTGTGGGCGAACATCCCCAGATCCGCGCCGTGGCGGCCGGTGTCGACATCGTCGTCGCAACTCCCGGACGTCTTCTAGACTTGATGCAACAGGGCCGCGTGCTGCTGGACCGCGTCGAGGTTTTCATCCTGGACGAGGCAGACCGCATGCTGGACATGGGTTTCGCTCCCGCGGTGAAACGCGTTTTGGCAAAACTTCCTCCTCGTCGCCAATCGCTTCTCTTCTCGGCCACCATGCCGGAATCGATTCGTTCGCTGGCGAATTCCTTTCTGCGCGATCCGATGCGCGTGGAGGTCACGCCGGTGGCTTCGACCGCCGAGCGGATCGACCAGCACATCTGCCATGTCGATCGCAACAACAAGCACAGCCTGCTCGTGCATTTGTTGAAGAAACACGGCGATGGCCTGGCCCTCGTTTTTGCACGGACCAAACACGGGGCTGATCGCCTCGCGAAAAATTTGACCCGCGATGGCATCCGCTCAGACGCGATCCACGGCAACAAGTCTCAGGGCGCTCGCCAGCGCGCGCTCGAGGATTTCCGCACGGGTTCGTCCCGCGTGCTGGTCGCGACCGACATCGCGGCCCGCGGGATCGACGTCAAAGGCATCGCGCTCGTCGTAAACTACGATCTGCCGAACGAACCGGAATCGTACGTGCACCGCATCGGCCGCACCGCACGGGCCGGGGCTGAAGGCATCGCGATTTCGCTTTGCGACGAAACCGAAAAAGGCTTTTTGCGCGACATCCAGCGCCTGATCCGCCAGCAGATTCCCGTCATGGTCGACCACCCCTACGCGGCCGGTTCCGGCTCTGGCTCGGGCCACGCGCCTTCGCGTCCCCAGGCCCCGCGCCCGCACGGCGCACAGGGGGGCCAACGCTCGCATTCGCACGGGCAGCGCTCGCACGGACAGGGCCATGGCCACGGTCGTGGGCCTAACTCCAACGCGAGCAATAGCCAGCGACACGCGCCATCGAGATCGTCGTTGAGCCGCGGTGCCGGTCCGCAGCGGCCGCGTTCGGAGTCTTCCGAAGCCGAACAGCCCGCCGCCGCGGCGCCTGTCCGCACCCGCTCCTGGCAATTCTGGCGCTCCTCCTCCCGCTCGAACGCGCACCAAGGCGCCCGGAGCTGAACGATCGCGATTCTATTCCCTCAAGGCCGCTGGAAACAGCGGCCTTTTTACTGTCCGCAGATCCGCGTCGGGCTCCAATCAGCAGCCTAACCCTGCCCTTTTCGGCGCGCCATCACCACGTGCTGGCACCCGAACAGGAGAGGAAATGCCAGAACGCAGGCCCTGATCAGACGGTACCGAAGAAAGGGAGGCAAAAGCTTCCACGGAAATTTGCGGTACTCCTTCACGAAGGTGCCGGCGCTGTGGCGGATTTGCTCCGCTTCCAATCCACAACTCTCCAGCATCCCGAGGAGCGTTTTTTTCGTGAACCATCGCAGGTGGGTGGCATCGAAAATCCCCGTATCGGTGTAGTCAAAGCGACCGAACAACAAATGGAACCGCACCGTCCAATGAGCCACGTTCGGTACCGAAATCAGGATTTTCCCTCCCGGGCGCAATCCAGCCAGCGCGAGACGCAGCAATTCCGCGGGATTAGCCACGTGTTCCAACACGTCTGCGAAGACAACGACATCAAAACTCCCACGCTGCGCGAAAAAATCGCTGTCGAGGAGACCGCACGTTACGTCGAGGCCCTCCGTCCGTGCGCACGCCGCACGCTCAGGGTCCGGTTCGATCCCTACCACTTCGTTCGCCTTGTTTGCATTGGCGATTCGCGTGACCGAGCCCACGCCGCAGCCCACGTCCAAAACGCGGACCCTCGCCGGCATGAATCGGTTCAGAATGCCGGGCGACTCGAACCGGTCAGCCTTTTGGCCTCCATATCGGAACGGATCCAGCTTCGTCGTCGTGAGGCCGGTGCCGTGACTATCGGGTGATTCGTGAACCGCCGCTCGCAGCATTCGCACCACCGTGCCAAAGGGCCTCCACAAGTAAAGGTCAGACCGGGGAAGCCGCGCTCACGCCTTCCGTCTCGCCATCACCACATGCTGGCAGCCAAAGAGCAAGGGTGCCACCCGGGTGGCCATTTTCACCAAACCGAACCGGAAATTTCGTGGGATGACTTTCCACGGCATGCGGTAATATTCAGTCAGGAAAGTCCCCGCGCTATGCGCCAGTTTCTCAATCTCCAGGCCGCGGCTGTTCAACATGCCTTGGAGCGTCTTTAAAGTGAACCATCGGAGGTGCGTCGCATCGCGGATGCCGGTGTCCGTCGCGTCAAAGCGCCCAGTCAAGACATACCATCGCATGGACCAATGCGCCACGTTGGGCACCGAGATCAAAATGCGCCCCGCGGGCCGGAGTCCCCGCAACGCGAGATCGAGCAACGCGGCGGGGTCCGGCACATGCTCCAATACATCGGTGAACATGATAACGTCGAAGGAGCCGTGTTCGGTGAAATAAGCATCATCCAGTATTCCACAGACGACCTGGAAACCGCGGGCTCGCGCAGCCGCGGCGCGAACAGGGTCGGGTTCGATGCCGTGCACATCGTTGTTTTTTCCGCGATTGACGATTTCCGTCACGCTTCCAAGGCCGCAGCCGACATCCAGGACCCGCACTCCGCTGGGCATGTAGCTTCGGAGAATGCCGGTGGCCTCCCACGCTTCCTCCACTTGGCCTCCATAACGCAACGGATCCAGTTGGGCAGTCGCGAAGCCCTTGCCGTGGTCGTCTGGGGAAGTCGCTTCTGCATTCGGCAAGGGAGACATGATGTCGGCAGTGTGAACATCCCTGCCCATCGCGCAAGCGGGCCGGCAACTCAGGGCGCAACTGTCACAAAGCCTCGCTTCTCCAATAAGGAACGCGCCTCGGGACTCTTGCAAAAATCCACAAACAGAACGATCTCGGGCCGGGGTTGGGCCAACGTGCGCAGGATCACGGGCCGCAAATAAGGATACGATTTATTCTTTAGGGTTTCCGCAGTCAGCGGAATCGATCCGATCTGGAGGAGTTTCGTCCCGCGATGGCCAATCACCGAAAGTCCCACGTGCCCAATGGCTCGCGGATCCGTTGCCACCCGCTGGCAGATTTCCAGGTCGTTATTCAAGGGTGTCGCTTGAGGGCCACATTTGCCGTAGCTGAGCATGCTCCGCTCGAAATCGCGCCGCTGTGTGCTTTCTGGCTTTGCCACAAAAAGCGCGATCTGGCCCGGCAATCCTCCCACGTCACGCCAGTTCGCGACCAGGCCACAAAAAACGTCGTGCAGTTGGACCGGCGTCAGCTGCGCGAGTGGATTCGATTGATTCACGATCACAGCGCACGCCTCGTAGCCGAGGAGTGTATCGGCGACGTGGGTGTTCTTTTTTTTAAGTAACTCCGCATCGACTCCCGCCACGCCGCGAGTGGCGAGGGCAAGATCCGCGAAGCCGGCTGAAAGCATCCATACCCCCATCGTCGTAGTCCCCGACTTAAAACTAATATCAAAGGCCGGGTTCCGCTGCTCAAACGCGGCCACAAGTAACTCCATAGCCTCATCGATAATCTGGTCGTTGGACCTCGAGAATTTGATCTCAATCTTGGATGGACCCGGGGCGACCGGCCTTGGGGCCACGACGATTGGGGGACGCGTTTTCGTGTTCTCCGGCCGGACGGCTATCGGCGGCGGTTTTGTGCCAGACCTGTCTGTCGCCGGCGACGTAGCAACGGCGGCCGCGGGTGGAGACCATCGTAGTTCAGCCAGCCCCTGGCGCAGTCGTTGAATGCGGGTAGGGCTTGAAGCTCCCCCCGCCGGTGCTTTCGGCGCGGGCATCGCGAAGAGCAGTATAGCAAGCCCCGCGGCGACACTACCTGCACCGGCCAGCGTCGCTTTGTAGCCTCCGGACAGTTGAAGCACCGCAAGAAATCCGCCCCCGCTGGCGGCACCGACAACCGCTCCCGCGGCAATCTTCACCGCGAGACCGGCTGGGAGCGCTGCCGCCGTGTGGCCCGTAAGAACGCTGGCGAGCAGTGAGGCGCTCGACTTCACTCCTCTCCGTGCCAGCTCGCTTTTCAATTTTTCCAGTGAACGATCTACCCGCGAGCGGGCGCCGTCGGCGGTCATTCCAAGCAGCAGTCCTATCTCGGAATATCCCTGCCCCTCCACGAAGCGAAGCAACACCGCTTCACGATCCTTTTGGCGAAGACCATTGATCAAGTCGTCCAACAGTGGACGAAGCCGCTCCCAGTTAGGTTCAGGCGCTTCGTCTCGACACGTCGTTTCCATAAGGTGCGCCTCTTGTTCTCGCCGACGGCGGCGGGCCTCCGTCCGCACGGCCTTGGCGGCGGCGTAATGCGCGCTCGTGAAGAGCCACCCCGTCAGCGCGGGATGACCGCACAACTTCGACGCTTTGCGCGCAAGGTCCGTAAACACGGTCTGGGCGACATCCTCTGCCAGATGGGCGTCGCCTCCCACTTTCCGCATTGCGACCGAATACACGAGTGGCAGGTGACGCTTGACCAAATCCTGAAATGCTTCCTCCGAACGCGAGTTCGCGTAGGCCCGGAGCAAAGCGGAATCGTCCGTCATCATACGCACCCTAGCACCCTCACCCGCACAATCCGGGCAGAAAATCACATTCTTTTGCTTCCCCTTAGCAGCCCGCGATTAATACCAATCGCCAGTGCGACGTAGCAGGAGAGGCTCAGCCGCAACGGCTCAAAAGGCAGCGGCCCAGCTTCCAGGCACACGGTGGATTTATCTTAAAACGGATGCGCGCAGATGAACGCGCGCAGTCGCGCAGCTGGAGATCCAGAGATCCCGATGGGGCCGCTCTCAACTCTCAACTTCCCTGTGCCTACTCACTCGTATCCCGCTAACCCGCTCACTCTTCGGCGCTCTTGCGACCCAACAGAAAGCCCAGCGCTGCACCGATGCCGAGAGCGATGCCGACGGCCTGATAAGGATTATCGCGCACGCGCTGATCGGCCAGTTTGGCCCCGGCAATCGCGCTTTCCTTCGCTTTCTCGTACGCGCCGGCCCCGGCTTCGAGAATTTCTTCCAAGGCCTGGCGGGCTTCCTCCACTTTTTCATCGGCGACGTCACTCGTCGCGTCGAGCAGTGCGCGAGCGCGTTCAACAATCGATTCCACCTCGTCTTCGAGTTTACGATGTTTGACCATAGTACTACTCTGACACCACAAATTCCCGCAAGTTTGAGCCGGGCAGCGGTTGTCTTCCCGCACCTGGGGTAAGGATTTCCCCCGTGCCCCAGCTTGATGCTGACACCGGGCCCGGAGTTGTTAGAAGGTTCTCACCGCATCCATGTTACGCACGTCGTCGCTCGATCGCATTCGCTCTGCTGACGCTCCTTTCGATCTGGTGATCGTCGGCGGCGGCGCCACCGGCCTCGGAGCGGCCGTGGACGCCGCCTCGCGCGGATACCGCACCGTACTCTTTGAACGCAGCGATTTCGCCAAGGGCACCTCGAGCCGCTCGACCAAACTTGTCCACGGCGGCGTGCGCTATCTGCGGCAGGGCAATATCTCGCTGGTGCTTGAGTCCCTGCGAGAGCGTGGCCGGCTCGCTCGAAACGCCCCGCACCTGGTCCGCGACCAAGCGTTTGTCATTCCGAATTACGCCTGGTGGGAGGGGCCGTTCTACGGCATTGGGATGAAAGTGTACGATCAACTGGCGGGCAATCTGGGCCTGAGCCCCTCCCGCATGCTCGATCGGGATGAGACAATTGCCCTGCTGCCGACCGTGGAGCGGGACAAACTGACCGGTGGCGTAGTCTATCACGACGGCCAGTTCGACGATTCGCGCCTCGCGATCTCGCTGGCCCAAACCGCGTCGGATCTGGGTGCCACGTTGCTCAACTATGCCGGCTGTGTCGGCCTGCTAAAATCCGCGACGGGCACCATTGAGGGCGTGCGCGTTCGAGATGAGGAAGCCGGCGAGGAATTCGAGGTAAAGGCCAAGGCCGTGATCAATGCGACCGGGGTTTTCGCCGATAATCTCCGCATCATGGATACACCGGATGCCAGACCCCTGGTTACCGTCAGCCAAGGCATTCATGTCGTCCTGCCGAAATCGTTCCTCCCTGGATCCAGCGCGATCATGATCCCCAAAACGGAGGACGGCCGCGTCCTGTTTGCGGTGCCCTGGCACGATCGCGTGGTCGTGGGCACGACTGACACGCCCATGTCCGAACCGGTCGAGGAACCCCGCGCGCTCGAGTCGGAAAAGGAGTTCGTGATGTCTCACGCCCGCCGGTATCTGACCAAAGATCCCGCGGACAGGGATGTCTTGAGCATTTTCGCCGGTTTGCGCCCCCTTGTGCGGGCGAGCGAACACGCGAGCACGGCCGCGCTTTCCCGCGACCACGCGATCGTCGTCAGCGAGAACGGTCTGCTAACCGTGACGGGCGGTAAGTGGACGACTTACCGGAAAATGGCGGAGGATGTCGTCGATCAGGCCGAGATGATCGCCGGCTACCCCGCCAAGCGTTCGAGGACGGAGGATTTGGCCATTCACGGCGCGATCACTTCGGCGAGCATCGGCGACTCCCTCTCGTGCTATGGGACGGACGCTCCGGCGATCCGCACTTTGATTCAACAGGATCCCACATTAGGAAAGCCATTCCACCCTGACCTGCCCTACCTGAAAGCAGAAGTCATCTGGCATGTACGCGAAGAAATGGCGCGGACGGTCGAAGACGTCCTGGCTCGCCGCACCCGAGCACTGCTTTTGGACGCGCGAGCTTCCATCAGCGCCGCCCCCGCCGTGGCGACCCTAATGGCGGTGGAACTCCAAAAAGACGCCC
>CAZJLP010000061.1:29381-29649 GCA_964546955.1 uncultured Opitutaceae bacterium
GGAAAAGGCTCAAATCGCCGCCTACACCACCGTCGCGCGCGGCTAGCTGTTCTGCGGTACTTGAGTGTCTTGTCCTGCTCGAGCGCAGCGAAGGATTCAGTTGGACACCGTCGGCAGCATCCAACGAGCCTTCGCTGCGCTCGAGCAGGACAAGACAGGTCGATCCATAGACTGGGGCGTGTACGGGAATCTCCCTCCCCCCCCAACCCGCGAATAGCCGGTCCCTACCCCAAAGCGGAGGCGATAAGCCGAAGCCGCAGACCCAAGA
>CAZJLP010000062.1:0-29536 GCA_964546955.1 uncultured Opitutaceae bacterium
CTGATCCTTCTCGTGCACGATCGGGTACTGATCTATCCGCAGGAGTGATCGGGGGGCCTGTTGGGGCGGCGGACCCGCCGTCGACGCGGAAAACCAAATCAAGGCTACGCGTTCTAACGCCGTCTGGCGCTGCGCAGATGTTTGCGGGCTACGTTTTCCGCACGCGACGGCGAGTCCAGAGGCCTCGCCCTACTTTCTAGCCCCTCGCAAGAGTTTTTCAGAGCCTCGACCTGCGAGGGCCGCCGCCCAATCGTGCCCCGTCCTCGCGACGAGCTCAGAACCAACTCAGCACGTACGGCGCCAATAGCGCCAGCAGCACCACGATGCCGACCGCCCACCAAAACCAATCCCGCCGGCCCTGGGGGCGTCCGGGCTGCGCTTCGTCCCTCAGGTAACGCGCGTGTGCCTCGCTCGTGCTTTCGTCTTCGGGCAAATCCAAACCGTCAGCGGTACTTTGTTCATCCCAGCCCGTACGTTCATCGGCGCCGCATTCGGGACAAGCACGGGCTGTCGCCGGGATGTCGGCGCCGCAGATCGCACAAATCGGGGGAGCCTTGCGCGTCGCCACGGCTGAGCCCTTAACTTTGAGTGAAATACTTCCGGTTGAGCAGGCGCCACGCCGTCACGAAGAACGCGGTCAACGGGATGGCGAGCACCATGCCGAGCACGCCATCGAAGGCCGTGCCCCAAAAAAAGATCGCGACAATGATCATCAGCGGATGAAGACCGGTGCGGTCGCCCATGATCTTCGGCGTGAGGATCCAGCTTTCCACCGATTGGACGATCACTTTCACGAGCAGGACCAGCATTACCAGTTGGATGCCTCCATCCGTTTGGAAGAAAGCGAGTGGAATTGTGACGGCGAGTCCGATGATTGTGCCGAGGTACGGAATGATATTCAGCACGCCGAGAACGAGCCCGATAAACAGTCCGAACTTCAGTCCGATCGCGGTGAAGCCAGCCGCATATAAACCGCCCATGATCAGTCCGATCACCAACTGTCCGCGGAAAAAAGAAACGACGATGGCAACGAATTCGCGCACCAGGAATACCACATCGCTCCGGATCGGTTCCCGCAGAAACGGCAGGTTTTGCGGCAATTTGCGACCGAAGTCGCGTTTCGTCAGAAGGAAAAAGAAAAGGTAGATCGGAATGACCGAAAGGGCGGTGATGAAATGCAGCACCGACGCGAAGCTGTTGTTGATCACCACCAGAGAGGGAACGATCAAGGAAGCCATTTTGCCCAGTTGGGTGCGGACGGACTCGACGGCCCCGCTCACAAACGCGTTTGCCATCACGCGATCGAAAGCGAGTACCCAGTTGGGATAATTGGCCTTCACGTAGGTGACGGCGTTCGTCCACAACTCGGGCAGCGACGTGATGAATTCGACGATCTGCGCAGCCAGCGGCGGTATGATCGAGACGAGAAAAGCCGTCACCAGACAGATGAAAGCGCCGTAAAGGACCAGAACGGCCGCGAGCCGCCGCCCTTTGAAGCGTTTTTCAAGGACATCGACCATGGGCCGTAAAATGAGGGCGAGTATTCCGGCGACGGCCAGCGGCCAGAGGACATTGGCGAAGAAGCCGATCACCCGGCCAAAGAGGACGATCAGGGTGATGATCAGCGCGGCCGATGCGACAAAGGCGAACAGCGCGAGGCAGAAAGCAAATACGCGACGCTGGCCGTCCGTAAAAAGCGGCATGTCGCGCGCTGGAGGAGAATTCGCGGGCTCGGCCTCAGGCATGTTCGACAGCGTCAAACAAAACGCGGTGGACGCAATGCGAAAGGCTATTCCAAAGCGGGGGCTTGTTTCCTCTGGCGCGGATAAGCCTGCCCGAGTCTTTCTCTCTATCCTTTATCTTTCTCTTTCTCTCGGGGTGTTGCCGATCGGTCCCCGGGACTGCCGCCCTCGGACCCCATTCCCTCAAGTGCCTTCCGTCTGCCGCTTGCGGTACAACCACCTGGCCATCGCGGGGAGCACCACGATGGCTCCCAGCATATTCACGAGAAACATGAAGGTCAGGAGCACTCCCATGTCGGCCTGGAACTTTAGCTCGGAGAAAATCCACATGCCCACCCCGATCGCCAGGGTGAGGCCGGTGAAGACCACCGCGCTGCCGGTTTGGGTGAAGGCGTAGTACATCGCCTCCTCCAGGGATTTCCCTTCGGCCATCGATTCCTGAAGTTTGGCAAAAAGATAGATGCCGTAGTCCACACCGATGCCGACCCCGAGGGCCACGACCGGCAGCGTGGACGTCTTCAAGCCGATATCCAGGTAAACCATGACGACGTACGAGAGGTAGGAAACCAAGACCAAGGGTACCACGATGCACACAGTGGCGCGCAGCGAGCGGAACGTGAGGAGGCAGAGCAGAATGACCGTGCCGTAGACCCACATCACGATCGGATACTGCGCCGCGTCGACCACTTCGTTGGTCGCCGCCATGACCCCAGCATTGCCGCTGGCCAACTGAAAATTTGCCTTCCCTTCGGCATTCGCCGCCTGGAACGCCTTAACTGTGTCAGTGATGAGGCGAAGCGTCTCGGCCTTGTGATCGGTCAAAAATACGAGCATAGGCATCACGCTGCCGTCCACGTTGATCAGTCCGGTTGACGTCTCGATCGGCGAGATGGCCTGCGCGAGCGCTTGTGTATTACGGGGGAGAATACGCCATTTCAACGAGCCCTCGTTCCAGCCCGCATTGACGATCTTTGCAATGGAGGAAAGGCTGAGCACCTTTTTGACGCACGACAGCTCGCGGAGACGACCCTCGAGCCGGTCCATGGTCGAGACCACATCGTAGTCGACGCATCCGTTGGGGCCCGCTTCGACGAGGATCGATAGGATATCCGCGCTGTTGTCGAATTCGGACGTGATGACATGTGTATCGCGATTGTAACGCGAGGTTTGTCGCAGCTCGGGCACACCCGCATGCAAATCGCCGATTCTCACTTTCGCCGACTCGATATACCCGTAGATGCCCAGTCCGAGAGACACGAGGAGAATGGCGCTCGATGGGACCGGTCGCATGATGATCAAAACTTTTCGCCACCACGCATCCGTGATGGTCCTGCGCTTTGCGACGAGCTCTTTATAGCTTTGCGGCAACGACTGGTAAGAAAGGAGAAGCGGGAGGAGTAAGATGTTCGTGACGATGATGAAAGCGACTCCCAGCGAGGCCGTGATCGCAAGTTCCTGGATCGTCTGGATTTTGATCACCAACATGGTGATGAAGCCGAAAGTATCCGTGATCAGCGCGACCGAACCGGCCACGAAGAGCTGTCGGAATGCTCCTCGAGCAGCCTGTTCGCTGTTCTTCCCTTCGAAGGTTTCGGCGCGGAACGCCCGTACCATTTGAACGGCGTGGCTGACGCCAATGGCAAAGACCAGGAAGGGCACCAGAATCGACAGCGGGTCGATGCCAAAACCCAGTGCATTGACCGCTCCCATTTGCCAAACCACGGCCACGAACGAGCAGACCAGTGGCCAAAGGGTCAGCTTGATCGATCGTGAATAAAGATAAACGAGCAGGGCGGTGACGACGAACGAAATGAGAAAGAAAAACAGGACGTTGCGCGCGCCGCTGGCGATGTCGCCCATCACTGTCGCGAAACCAATGATATGCACGTCAACCTTGTCGCTCGCGAATTTCTTGCGGAGTCGCTCTTCCAATTCCCCTGCAATCTTCAGATAATTGAGCCGTTGGCCGGTCGCGGGGTCGATCTCGAGGAGTTGGGCGCGGATGATGGCTCCGCTGTAGTCGTTGGCGACGAGCTCCCCGACTTTGCCCGACTTCGTGGTGTTCTCCCGCACCTTTGCGAAGCCTTCCGGGGTCGGCTGGAAATCCGCCGGGATGACATTTCCGCCCGCGAACCCATCCTCCACCACTTCGATGTACCGTACGTTGGGCGTGAAGAGAGATTGTACCTGGCTGCGATCGACCCCTGAGATGAAGAACACTTCGTCGGTGGCGGATTTGAGCGTGTCAAAGAAGTCGGGAGTGAAGATATCGCCGTCTTTGGCCATCAGGGCGATCAGCACTCGATTGGCTCCACCGAACTGGTCCTGGTACTTGGTGAAGACCTTGATGTACGGGTGTTCGAGCGGAAGTCCCTTGTTGTAACTCGCGTCGACGTGAGTGCGGGCGGCGAAGATCGCCATCACGGCCGTCACGACGATGAACATGACCAGAAGAGGTAGCCGCCGCCGAAAGAGAAAATTTTCGACAGCAAGAGTGATGCGGCTCGGCTGGGACATCAGCGTGGCAAAAATGGGAGGGTTTGTCGCCGGGCTGCGCGTTCATGCGCCCGCACAAGGGCGGACTTTTGCGGCGTCCGAGCCAAGGGTGCTTCGAGCGGGTGCGCTCCGGCCTCGCCCAGCGCGATTACTGTGCCGTCAGGAGCCTCCAGCAGTTCCGCCACCGGGGTGATCAGACCCGCCTTCCAGGACTCGAACGTATCCCCGTTGTCGCGGCTGAGCAGAAAAACCCGAGCGCCGCCAGCGACAACGATCGTGCCGGATTTCAGGCGGACCGCGGTGTTGAGTATGCTCGCGGCTCGCGTTTCCCTCCGGGACCACGTCTGCCCGCCGTCGGCCGTCAAAAAAATATTGCCTCTCAACCCGTACGCAAGGGCGCGATCGGGCGACAAGGAGAGGACGCCATAAAACGATCCTTCGTAGCCGGTCGAGAGTTGCGAACGCTCGTAGTGCGGGCCTGTAAGCCGCACGAGGGTTCCTCGTTCACCGGCCACGACGACACTCCCGTCGAGCAAGCGTGTGATGCGGTTGAGGTGCAGCTCCTCGTCCAAAATCGTCTTTGCGGTCCAGGTTTTGCCACCGTCGGACGTGAAGTAGAAAGCGCCGAAACCGCCCACCGCGATGACTCGCTGCCGATCGAGAGCCAGGACGTCCAGCAAGGAGGTCTCTTTTTTCCCGGTCGAGAATTGGAGCGCCCACGTATGGCCGCCGTCCGAGGTGTTCAGGATCGCGCCGTCGTGTCCAACCGCCCAACCGTGCGTGGCGTCGGCGAAAGAAACACCGGTCAGAGTAGCGTGCACCGGGCTCGATACACGCGTCCAGGCTTTGCCCGAATCCTGCGAACGAACGATTGTGCCCCGTTCCCCCACGGCCACGACCGCGGAACCGACCACCGTGCCATCGAGCAGCAGCCCGCGAAACGTCGGCTCAGCGGCCGCAGTCCTCACCGCGCCCGCACCTACGAGCAATGCCAAAAGCAGAAGCGTGGGGTTAGTCATTCAGTCTCAGCAGAGCGAACTTGGGCGGTGTCAGGAGTCGGTTCAACAGTGGAGTTCCGTGTGCGGTGAATGAGTGCCGTGGGAGCCTTGGCCGTCTTTGTCTTAAGGAGCCTCTGAAAAACGGCGTTTGAGGTGGAGCGCGATCTCCGAGCGCGCTGTTGGAAGTATTCTTACGGAAGCTGCGGAGGCCAATACCAACGCGCTCGGAGATCGCGTTCCACCTCGATCCAGTACTCACCACGTTTTTCAGAACTTCCTTTAATCTTTCCTCCTCAGGCACGGTCAGGGCACTCCCGTTGCGGTCTATGTTCGGTTCCGAAACGCAGGCGCGTGGCTTTTCCGTAGAGGAGGAAAGATTAAGAGAAGAAGACAGAACCGATCCGTTATCATCACGAGCCGCCTCCGGAACCGTTCCCCCTGCATCTACAAGAAACGTTGCTGCCGCGATGACACGCTCAACGCACGCCTTCGCGGCTCAAGGAGGCCGTGGTATAGTCGGCCGCGGTGCGCTTGATCGTGAAGTCGTACATCTTCCCTTCATTGTCCAAACCGATCGCGAGGTATCGGCCGGCCTGCAAGTCGGTATGAACTTCGAGCGTGCTCCAGAAGGTGGGCACCTCGTAGTAGTTGATGCAGTGCGCCTCGGACACGCGCCAGAGTTGACCGCGTCCGTCGTACTGATCGACCGCGAGCACCTGCCAGCTATCCTCGTCCACGTAGAACGTGCGGCGAGCGTAGCTGTGGCGGACCCCCGGTTTAAGCGTCGCTTCGACCACCCACACGCGGTGCAGCTCGTAACGAGTGAAATCCTGATTGATGTGCAGCGGCCTTAGGATTTCCGCGCTTTTGCGGTCCTTGCTGTGCAGCTGGTAGGAGTTGTAGGGAACGATCAGCTCTTTTTTGCCGACGAGCTTCCATTCGTAGCGGTCGGGCGCGCCGTTGAACATGTCGAACTGATCGTTGGTGCGCATCCCGTCCGAGTTCGTGCCCGGATTGTCGTAGCCGACGTCGGGCGCCCGGCGCACCCGGCGTTGACCCGGATTATAGGTCCAGGCGCGGCGAAATTCCTTCACCTGGTCCATTGTCTCGTGCACGAGCACAATCGTGCCCGCGAGGCGGGCGGGACCCACGACGCTCTGCTTGAAGTAGAGAATCGTGTTGTCCAGCGATTGTTCGGTGACGTCGGGGCGGACGTAGTTGAAGAGAAATTCGTCCTGAAATTCCACAATCGAATAGGCTCCATTCCGCTGCGGCGCGGCTTGGCCGATGTAGCGAATCGCCGCTTCGCCGCGATAACGAAGCAGGTGGTTCCAGATTACCTCGAGCCCGTTCTGCGGCACCGGGAAGGGAATGCCGATCAACGCGCCTTCCACGCCGGCCCCGTTGTTCGACAGCTTCGCGGTCGGCGCGATCTTCCGGGTGGCTTCGTAAATACGCGCGGGAGCGGACGCACTGCGCCGGGTAGGGTAAAACGGCATCTTGTAGGTGCCGTAAGCCTTCAACAGCGCGACGTGACCGGCGGTCAGTTTGGCTTCGTACTGCCCGAGATTGGCCGCGGTGATCGTGTCGATCGGTTTGTCGTTCGCGAAGGGGTCGGCATGGTGGTCGCCGCGCTTGTAACCGGCGGGAGGAGCGGTAATGCCGCCCTCCCAAGCAGGGATGGAGCCGTCGGCGTTGGCGCTGATCTCGGCTCCGAGAGGGCTCAGTTCCTTGCCCAAGCGGGCGAGATCGGCCTCGCTGATCGCCGCCTGTGCGGCAATAACCGGCAGCGCGAGGGCTAGCATATGGCGGATTTTTAGCAGCATGGGCGGAACGTGGTGTTAGAATGAATACTTCAAGGTCGTGGAGACGAAGTCGCGGTCAGCGATCAAGTTGTAAGGCTTGGCTCCGAAGAAGTTCACGTAGCGAACCTCGAAGGACCAGGCGTTTTGGAACGTGAATTCGGCCACGAGGTTGATCGATTTCCGGCCAGCGACGAAATTACCCAACGGCAGCGGGGTATTGCCCGAAACATCGTGCACAAAGGCCAGGCCGGGCAGCACGTTTACGCCCGCGAAGACGTTGTTATATTCGAGTCGACCGAGAATCTGATATCCCCAGGAGAACCGGTCGGCGAACGCGCTGTGCGGCGTGCCGGGAAGAGTTGGACTACCGGTATTCACCATGGCGGCGGCATTGCCGCTCGTGAAAGTGCCGGGTCCGTCGAAACGCAGGACATTTTTGTCTGGCAGATCCGGCACGTAGACCATGCCGAGTTCGGCCAGCAGGGTGAACTGATTCGAGCCAAAGGTCGGCCCGAACACCTTCGTGAAGGTGCTTTGCGTCGTGTACACATCCTTGCGGCGATAGCCGGAAATTTCGGTGTTCAACGGGAACTGAGCACCATTGATCTGATTGTTGCCGTTGGCGAAGGTGGGGCTCAAAGCCGACAGCGTGGCGAACAGCAGCTCCACGTCGTCGATCTGCAGCGGCACACCGTGCTTATAGGCGATTTCTCCCTGCCAGGCGATGCCCGTGCCGCCGAGAGTCGTATTGAAGCTGGCGGCGAGCATCTTGATATTCTCGGGGTACTCGATGAAATAGCGCCCCGTCGCGGCCGCCGTGAGGAGTCCTACTTGGCGAGCGCCGTTGGCGATACTGACGGCGGAGGGATAGAAGGCGGCGAACGGCACGAGGCCGGCGGGGAGCGAATCCGCGGGCACTCCGGTGAGCGCCGCGCCGATAAGCTGCGGCAATACGGTCGCGACCGTCGCGGGAGGAACCCCGTTCGCGATCATGGCGGGTGCAAGATTGGCATTGGCCAGATTGCCCGCTGTGGTTTGCACGAGCGTCGCGCTCACGGGATCCGTCGGAGTGCGCGCGCTAATGACTGGCAGACGGCTATGATAACTCGCGTAGTAGAGGCCGAACTCGGTATCGTTTAGCTTCGGGACCGTGAGTTTTAGGTTTGCCCCGTACTGGTTGAAGTTCCCGCCTTCCCGATCCCGGTCGCGGCCGACAGCACCGAGGGGCTGCTGATCGGAAAGGGCGCCGAAGCCGAGATAAACGCGGTCGCCCCCGCGGGCCGCGAAGTCGTTTGTGCCGAAATACGTTCCGGCGGGATCGATCTCCGTACGGCGGAATTCAAGCAGCCAGAATGCTTCGGCGGAGAGACGATCGCTGAAAGAGTAGGAGGCTTTCAGCATGTTCACGGGCAGCAGCGCCTCGCGCAACTCGGAGCCCGGGACGCGCAGCCGCGATACGTCTACCGGGTTCACCACGTTCACGCCATTGGGGATGAACGTGCTTTCGCCTAGGTTCAGCACTTGGCGTCCGAAACGCAGCTCCAGCGGCCGGCTCGCGACGTTGAACGTGCCGCGGACATACATATCGAGAAACTGCGCGTCGGAACCGACGCGATCCTTCGCCCACTCGCTCAACGGAGTACGGGCGCGGTCGCCGTCCTCGTTTTCCACGTCGTAAAAATACGTGCCGCGCACAAACGCGCCGAAATCCTTCCACCGCAAGTCGAGGTCGTGGGTTCCCTTGAACACCTTCGACGCCCAGCCGGAACGATAGTTGAGGTTGCCGTCATCGGTATTGACGGAGTTCTGCCGCCCGCCATTCGCAGTGCCGTAAAGATCGCGGTCTGGATTGTTGAGACGGTAGAGACCGCCGACGGAGAGGGTGGAGTCGAAGGTCGCCTTGACGTCGGCGAACTCAAAAACCAAGGCACGGGCGGCGGTCGTCAGACCAGTCAGGATGAACGACGCAACAAGCACACGTCCGACACGGACGGGCAGGGACACGAGGTTTTGCATAATGGGTGTTGGCCAAACCTCCGGTCAGAGGTTTGAGAACTGCGGGGTTCGGTTGAGCTGAAGAGAAGGAACCTCCCCGCGGAAACTCAAGGTTGAAAAGGAGGGGAGACGCGGAGGCATTCGGTGGACAGGCGGCCGGGGAACTGAATACGAAACGATGAAGCGGTGTTTCGCGGAACCGCCACCTGTTTTCCGAGCGCTCAAGGGTTCGTTTGGCGCGGCTGGATTCGGAGCTAGGCTCCGAAAGGGTGGGGTCCGCGCACTCGTACCAACCTGCCGAGACGGCAGATTCCATTATCGGAGTGTCGGCCGCGGATTACGGCCTTAGAGGCCAACTGCAGCGAAATCCCCTCTCTCGCTTTGACGCCCGGCCGAATATCGCGAACTTGCGTGTTTCCACCATGCAGGCCGCGACCCACATCCACGTGAAAGGCGCACGTGAGCACAATCTCAAGAACCTAGAGTTGCGAATTCCTCGTGGGAAATTGGTCGTGCTCACCGGGCCCAGCGGCTCGGGCAAATCCTCCCTCGCCTTCGATACGATCTATGCGGAGGGTTATCGCAAATACATGGAGTCATTGAGCACCCAGGCGCGGCAGGTCCTGGAGCAGCTCAAACGCCCCGATGTCGATTTTATCCACGGTTTGTCTCCGGTGTTGGCGATCGAACAACGCACCGGCGGCGGGTCACCGCGCAGCACCATCGCGACCGTCACGGAAATCGCGGACTATGCACGGTTGCTGTGGGCGCTCCAGGGAGAACAGCGTTGCCCAAAGGACGGAGGACGGGTGGTCCAACGGTCCTTGGATGACAACGTCGCCCGGATCTTTTCCGAGGCGCCGGGCGAGCGAGTAATTTTGCTGGCGCCCGCGATGCGGGCCAAACCCAGCATTCTCCGCGAAGAACTGCCACGGCTTAGGCAGCGCGGTTTTCAGCGTGTGCGTCTGGATGGTGAGATCAAGAATCTGGACGATCCGAACCTGCTGCCAACGGGAACAAAAGAGATCGCCGTCGATTTGGTGGTGGATCGGCTTTCCGCCTCCGCCGACCAGCGCAGCCGTTTGGCGGATTCCCTCGAACTTGCCTTTCGTGAAGGCCGCGATCGCGCGGTCGTCCTCGCACAAAAAAACCCGGATGGTCCCTGGCGGGAAATCACCCTGAGCCAATCGCTGGCCTGCGAAGTCTGCGGCGATGTATTCGAAAAACTGACACCGCGGCATTTCTCGTTCAACCACTCGGAGGGCGCGTGCCCCACGTGCGGCGGCCTGGGGCGAAAGATGCGATTTGTGCCCGAATTAGTCGTGGCCGATCCGGCAAAGTCCGTGCGTGAAGGCGCCCTCAAACCATGGCGCATTGGCGGAAAAAATCTCATCATCAAGCACAACGCGATCCTGAAGCAGCTGGCGGAGCAGCTGCCGTTCGACGCGGAAAAACCGTGGAAAGATCTGCCCCAAACCGTGCGCGATACCTTGCTGTACGGCGGGGGCGATCGTTTGTTCGCATTCAAACTACGGCGGATGCGCGAAGCGAAAGCCATGCCCTTCGCCGGGGTGATTCCGATGCTCGACGAGAGCTGGCGCGACACGGACAGCGAGGGTTTCCGCGCGCGGCTGACGACCTACATGGTCGCGGGAGAGTGTCCGGAGTGCCGCGGCTCCCGGCTCAACGCTCGCAGCAGCGCGGTGCGAGTCGGAGGTCGCGCGATTCCCGAGTTCTTCAGTCTCGACGTGCGCGAGGCCCATGCCTTCGCGCGCGAACTGATGCAGCGCTTGAAAGGAAATGAGGCGGTCAAAGAAGTGGTCGAAGGGATCGAGCAACGCGTCTTCTTCCTGCTCGAAACCGGCCTGAATTACCTTTCGCTCGACCGAGACTACAGCACGCTTTCCGGCGGCGAGGCGCAACGGGTCAGGCTGGCGACCCAGCTTGGCATGGGTTTGATGGGCGTCATTTATGTGCTCGACGAACCCAGCATCGGCTTGCACCCGCACGACAATCAAAAGCTGCTCGAAACCTTGCGGGAGTTGCGCGATCGCGGGAACACGGTGCTCGTGGTTGAGCATGATGAAGACACCCTGCGGATCGCGGATGAATTGATTGAGCTGGGACCGGAAGCCGGGGTGGAAGGAGGGCGAATCCTTTTCCAAGGCACGCCCGAGGACTGCGCGAAGCAGCCGGCCAGTCAGTCGCGCACGGGCCCGTATTTGTCGCGGAAACGTTCGGTGGAAAAAGACGCCGCGACCAAGACGCCGGACGACACGTGGTTGACGGTGCGCCAGGCGCGGGAGCACAACCTGCGCGACATCGACGCGCGGTTTCCGGTGGGTTTGCTGACCTGCGTCACGGGGGTTTCCGGCTCCGGCAAGAGCACGCTTGTCAACGATATCCTGGCGGCCGCCGCCGCTCGGCGTTTGAATGGAGCGAAAACGATCCCGGGAAAACACCGCCACATCGAGAACCTCGATTTCTTTCAGAAACTGGTGCAAGTGGATCAAGAGCCGATCGGACGCAGTCCGCGTTCGAATCCCGCCACCTACACGAAGCTGCTGGACTTGTTGCGCGATCTCTTCGCGCAGGTTCCCCTAGCCAAGGTGCGGGGCTACAAGGCCAACCGGTTTTCGTTCAACGTCCGCGGCGGGCGCTGCGAGCGTTGCCAGGGCGATGGCGTGATCAAACTCGACATGCAGTTCATGGCCGACGCCTATGCACCTTGCCCAAGCTGCGGGGGCCGCCGTTTCAATCGCGAAACGCTCGAGGTGCTATTCCATGGGCGGAGCATTGCGGACGTGTTGGACATGACCGTGCGAGAAGCGATGAAGCTTTTCCGCAATATCCCCCGCATCATGGACAAACTGGAAACGCTGAACGCGGTCGGGCTGGGCTATCTGACGCTGGGCCAGTCCGCCACGACCCTCTCAGGCGGCGAGGCGCAGCGGATCAAGCTGTCATTGGAACTGAGCAAACGACAGCAGGGCGAGACGCTCTACATCTTGGACGAACCCACCACCGGCCTCCATTGGACGGACATCCAGAACTTGATGGACCTGCTCTTTAAACTCCGCGATGCCGGCAATACCATCATCGTGATCGAGCACAACCTGGACGTCATCAACCTGGCCGACTGGATCATCGATCTCGGGCCTGGCGGCGGCAGCGCCGGCGGCGAAATTGTCTACGCGGGTTCCCGAAAGGCGATCGAAGCCGCGGAAAAATCGCTCACCGGGCGCGCGTTAAAGCGGTGGCGGGAGGCAGGGGAGAGTTCGGCGTCCGCGCGTATTCGAGAGAAAGAGTAGGGCCTTAGCTTCGATTCGCTCTGGGCGAGAAAGAGAGGAGAGCGGTAGGGCGAGGCCGGACTCGCCGTCGACGGAGGAAACACGGCGTGGGAACATACGTTCTGAGGCCGTCCAGCGCGGCGTAGATGCATTGCATGCTGCGTTGCACCAAACGACGGCGAGTCCGGAGGCCTCGCCCTACGTGGTTTCGCTCCGTCACATCCGAGACACCTCGACCAGAGGCTGCTTTGGCGTTGTTGCGCCGGCCGCGGCGGGCGCCTCGTCCCACCATCGCCGCAACTGGTCGCGGCTATACAGGAGAAAGTGCGGATCGGCCGAGAAAACCTCCAAGGTGACGGTCGCGTCGTAGCCGGATGCCTTCAACGCTCGGACAAGGTGTCTGGTATCGAGGGAGCCACTACCCAGTGGCAAGTGCAGATCGGCCCAGCCGCCTTTGTTGTCGTGCAAGTGCACGTGGCGGAGGCGGGAACCGTACGCCTCAAGCAGGTGTTCCGTCGTGTTCCGTTCCACCTGCAGGTTTGCGTGGCCGATATCGAGATGGAGCCCCACTTCCGGAAGTCGATCGAGCAGCAGCGCGAGCTGTTCCACCGAATTGAACTTGCCGGGAAGGTTTTCCACCATCAAGCCGATGTCGCAGGCGCGGGCGGTGGGAAGAAGCTCATTGAGCGACTCGATATTGCGGTCGATGACAAAGGACCAGTCGTGGAATGGCGCGTGGCCGTCGGGGTGAAGATTCACCCAGCGCGTTCCGACTTCGGCGAACATTTCAATGCAGTGCCGAAGCTCCTGCACCGCGGCGCGTCTCAAGCTGGCAAAGGGGGAGGCGAGGGGGAGATAGTACGCGGTATGTCCCACCACGTGGAGCCCGGTCTCGGCGAGGGCGCGCTTGAGCTCAGGCATATTAACCTTCCAGGTCGCTGCTCCGGGGGGTTCGAGCGTGAGGTCGATAAAGTCGAAACCTTGCGCGGCAAAGTGGCGGACCTCGGTGACGGGGTCTCGCGCGGGATGATTCATGGCGCCGATGAGCATAGCGTGAATGAGTTGAGGTTAGGGCGACATGGTCGCGTCCACGGGCAGCAACGCGGCATACCAGGGGCGGCTGTCCAGCATCGACACGCGCTGGCGTTCCAGGTCGACCGAGTGATTTCGGACGCCGCTTGGCAAGGCGAACTTGGTCCGCACCCACGAAGGCAGATTTTTCGCTTCTTCGGGGGCGATCCAATTGAACACGATCAATGCGCCGTGCACCAGGTCGGCATCGTCTCCGATCCGCGACAATAAACGGGACCAGTCCAGATGCGCTCCCTGTGCGCGGAGTAGGTTGATCACGTCCGGCCAGTCGCAGCGGTCGCGTTGGAGGACATACGTCTTGATCCAGATCAACTCCTCCGCCGGCACGGTCCGATAGGCGCGCCCATGCAGGGTGAAATGCGCGGCGTGATCGAACCAATGATCGTCCACCTCCGTGACATGATTCGGAAGCGTCCAGATCACGTCGACCAACGCGTCAGGCCGGTGGCCGCGAAAAATCCAGCTCCGATCGTAAGGCGCTTGATCGTGGTAATCTTGGAACCCGACCGAAAGCAGGGCGGAAATGGCCGCCTCGCGGTCGCGAGGTCGGATAAAAAAGTCCACGTCCTTTGTGCCTCGCCAGCGGTCCACGTGCCGTGCCAGCGCGAAGGCACCGCCCAAGAGCGCGTCCACATTTGCTTTCACCAAGGTGTCGCAAACCACATCCAGGGCGTGGACAAGTTCCGGGCGCGCGTGCCGAGCCCATTCGGGTTCCGCAACGCTGGCGGAGGCGGGGGTAGTGTTGGCCTCGGGCGTAGTCATCCGCCTTTGTCCCACGCGTCGGCGGCCTAGTTCCGCGAGGTCAGGAGATTGGGATTTTTCCCGGATGAGGAGCGCGCGGAGATATGGTCGCCCGCAATGGAGAAAGCTCGATCCGAGCCCGCGCTGGATACAGTCCTGCGAGAAGGCTGCCGGACCCCAAACCAGTGTGCCTGGCGGTCACGTCCACTATGCCGGCTCACAAAAAACCCGGCCTCGAAGCGGGCCGGGTTCGAGAGCTAAATTTAATGTCGCAAGTTATTGCGTCATGAACGTCCACGTCACGTCGCCATAGCTCCATTTCTTCCCGTTCTTGTCGGGCGTAACGGCGCCTTTCCAGGCCCCATCCGCGCCGCGTTCGGCGGCCAATTCCGTCCACGAGAAGTTGCCCTTTTCGAAGTCAAAGGTCTCGCCGTCGTCGTCATACAGGGCGAGCTTGCCCGCCGCTTCGCCGTAGTGCCTCACCTCCAGGGCGACCACCTCGCCGGAAGCGGGCGCCGATGGTCGTGCGGCGATCATCGGGATCAGCGCGCCGTCTTTCACGAACACCGGCATTTCGGCCAGTGAGGGCCTGACTTCGATCGTCATGTTCTCGCCGGCGAATTTGCCTGTGTAGAAATCGTACCATTTGCCGGCGGGCAGCATGACCTTCCGGCTTTTCGTCCCGGGCGGGATCGGCGCGACCAACAACGAGTCGCCGAAGAAATACTGATCCTTCACCTCGCGTACCGCCGGCGGCACTTCGTAGGGATTGGCCGTGGCATCGAGTTTTCCGCCCTCCTTGTGTTCGGCGACCTTGATGCCGACCGCGAGCTGCATGGGACGGATCACCGGGGTGCCCTGGTAGTGATATTGGGCGAAGGTGTTGTAGAGGTAGGGTAGGAGCCGGCCGCGCAGAACGATCGCGTCGCGAATATGATCTTTTACGTCCGTATGTGTCCAAAGCTTTTGCCGGGAGGCCCAGCCGTTGTACAACGCCAGCGGCGAGAAGCAGACCGCCTGGGTGCGGCGCAGCATGTCTTCGCCGTTGTCGCTGCCTCGGACTTCCGGAGACCACAAGACGCCGGCGAAACCGCTGTTGCTCACCGCCGTGATGTACCCGTCGAACTCGTAGTTGTCGTTATAGATCACAAAGGGGTACTTGGATGCGCCCGCATTGGTGCCGCGAATCTGGCCCATCGTGCGGCGATTGCTCTGTTGAAAGGCTTCGTGCACCACGCGCTGCAGCAAGAGGCCGTAGGTTTGGCGAACCTGTTCCGAATCGCGGCCGGAGGGAAAGGCGGCGGTATCGGGCCAAAGATAGCGATCGTAACCGTCGACTTCGTCGAGTTTGAATCCGCCCACCGCCTTGGGGTTGAGGGAAATCACCTTAGTCTTAAGGTGGTCGACGAAAATCTTTTGTGCGGCGGGCAGGGTGTAGTCGGGCACGATGCCATTCCAGACCAAGTGAGTGCCGGAGTAGGGAAGAAGCTTTTTGTAAAGCTCGGTCGAAGCTGGGCCCACGTACGGATTGAACCAGAGATTAACCCGCACGTTGTGTTTCTCCACCTCGGCGAGGAATGCTTGCGGATTGGGAAAGCGCGTCTTGTCCCATTCGAACGAACAGGGATAGGCGTGATCCATCCAGCCCGGCTCCAATCCGATCATGTCGAGCGGAATGCCATTCTTCCGGAATTCTTCAATGTCCGACAGAACGTCCTTGTCGCTGTAATTGGTGCGCACCCGATTGAGGAACCCCAGCCCCCACTTTGGCGGCAGGGCACCGCCGCCCGCGAAGAGATTGTACCGACGCATTGCGTCGAGAGGGCTCGGACCGGCGAAAACGTAGATGTCCATTCCTTCCGCATTGGCCAGCACCTCAATCGAATCGGAGCGCGGTTGCGACTGCCACTTCATCTCGACTGGCGCGTCGCCCGGTTTGCTCGGCATGATCTTGTTCGTCGTACGATCGATCACCGGGGGCTTGTCCTTGGCCGCGAGGCGCACCCCCACGCCCACGTGGACTTTCAAATAGCGAGCCGTATCGAAAAGAACGGCGAAACCTTTGGTGGACACATAGAGAGGAACCGGCGCATGCGTCCGGCCCGTGATGGCTTTCTTGCTGTCCCAGTGGTCGACGTGCAGCTCGAAAACCTGGCCGTTGCGGCGCATGTTGGTGAAGTCGACGCCGAGTCCGTAAACGTCTTCGTTTGCTTCGAGCGGAAAACGCACTGCGGTCTTTGCATTGATGCGCCGCGCTTCAATTTCTTTCTGGTCGAGCGGAAAACCGACCTTGGGCATCGCGGCCAGGGCGGTCTTGGAAGGCTGGGTCGCACCGGCGGCCGTCAAGAGCGTCAGCGAGTCCGCCTCGCCGACTGTCGTTTTCCACACGCCAGGGGCGACTTCCTGCCACTTCGGCGTGCTCGCCCTCGGCAATTCAGCTCGGGCTTGGGGGGTAAAGACCGCACAGAGAACTGCAGCGGACAAGAGGAGTTTGTTCATAAAGATAAGACGATAGCGGCTCAAACGCGTCGCGCGGACAAGTGTTAAGGGGAGGACGAGACAACGGAACTAGGCGGACGCCTTCAAGCCTTGGTTCAGCCGGCCAGGGGTCCTCCTTTTGAGTGAGCGAGGGGCCTGAGGCACCTGCAGCCTTCCGCACTCACCGCTTTTCACCGCGGGGAGGCGCGAAACCGGTCTACCACCCATTGGGAAATCGCCTTGTCTGGATTCTCCACCACCGCGCGGTCGATGGCGAAACGCCGCGCTTCGCCGTCTTGCACCAGGAGCTTGAGGCCGTGATGAAAATTGCGGAATTTCTCTTCGCACAAGGCGCGAATCGTCTTGTCCTCGGCCAAGCTTTGCTCGATCAGCGCAGTCACCGCGGTTTCGTCGAAGACCAACTCGAAGCCGTGTTCCGCCTGGAACCGGTCGGCAAAGGCGGTCACTTCCGCCCTTAGGATCGATTTCTGACGTTCCGCGTTTTGACGAAGCAGTGCCTTCACCGCATCGCCCGGATTGGCAATCGTGTCGGGATCAATCTTGAACGCCTTTACCCCGGTCGAGGGCAGTTCGAATTTGAAATCGCGGAACACTCGCTCGAGGACCGTCATGAGCCCGCGTGCGCCGGTGTTTTCGCGATGGGCCTGCCGAGCGATCTCGGAGATCGCCTCAGACGTCATCTCGAAGTCGATCCCGTAGCCGGAAAAATCGGCGCGATATTGTTCGAGAATGCTGCCCTCGGAGGTCAGAAGGATTTTCTCCAGATCTTTGGGCGAGAGGGCCTGGCAGGCGACGCGCACGGGCAAACGGCCGACAAACTCCGGTTCCATCCCGTAGTCGATGATATCGCGCGACTGGGCGTGTCGAAGGTACTCGCTATCGTGGTCGGGCCGCTCCTTGCCGGAGGCAGCGAAGCCGATTTGCGAGCTTTGCAGGCGCCGCTTGATGGATTCGGTAAGCTTGTCGAAGGCGCCGCTCACGATGAAGAGAATGTGGCGCGTGTTGATCGTCCGCTTGCGCGAACGACCACGCTGCAGCTCCATCATGGCCTGCATTTGCGCCGCCAGGTCCGTCTGGCTTTGCAAATTCACGTCCGTCTCCTCCATCAGCTTCAGCAGGTTGATCTGTACGCCGCGGCCGGATACGTCGCGCCCGCCGGCGGCTCCGGTCGAAGTCGCGATCTTGTCGATCTCGTCGATGTAAACGATGCCATACTGCGCAAGTTCAACGTCGCCGTCGGCCGCCTTTACAAGGTCGCGCACGAGGTCCTCGACGTCCCCGCCCACGTAGCCGGTCTCCGAAAACTTGGTCGCATCGGCCTTCACGAAAGGAACCCCGATCAGCCGGGCGATGCAGCGCATCAGATACGTTTTTCCGACCCCGGTCGGACAGAGCAGCAGAATGTTCTGTTTGGCGTAATCCCGCTCGCGCAGTTCCGGACGCTCCAAGCACAATCTTACGTGATTGTAGTGATCGCAAATGGCTACTGATAGCACTTTTTTGGCCTCTGCCTGTTGTATAACAAAGCGGTCGAGATGGTCGCGAATCTCTCGCGGGCGCAAATTAAACTCCCGAATCTTCTTAAGTGTCTCATTTGGAGCTTCTTCAGAATTTGGCTCCACCCCGGGCGACCCGGCGGTTGAACCGGCCGGAAAATTGAACAGATGCCTCAAAGGGGAACCTTTGAGTAGATCCCGAATCTCTTTAGGCAGTTGATCCGTGGGGTTTTGTGCATCTTTTTCACTCATTTTTTATAGGAAATTTGTGCTCCCGGATTGACGTAATCGCTGAAATTGAAGGTACTTAGATAATCCAATTTGGATATCAAAACGGAAATTATCATCATGTCCACTAACCTAACTAAACGCGAAATTGTTTTGGAAATCTATGAGAAGACCGGCTTTCCCCAAAAGGAAGTCGTGGCAACGGTGCAGATGACGCTGGATATAGTAATGAAGGCGTTGGCTGAAGGCCGCAATGTCGAGCTCCGTAATTTCGGTGTGCTCGAAGTTCAGAAGCGCAAGTCGCGCATCGGCCGCAACCCGAACAAACCCGAAGCGGAAGTCGTTATTCCCGAGCGGGCGGTCGTGAAGTTCAAGTCCGGCAAAATTTTGAAGCAGCTTCTGAAGAAGCTGGATATCGCAAAGCTTTGATAGGATTACGCGTTGGTTAGTGAGATGCACACCGAGCCGGGCTCAGCGCCCGGCTCTTTTGTTTTATATGGGCCTGAACACGAACTGACGCGAAGGCCAATCCGATCTCCTTTCATCGCGCACGGTTTCCCTCCGCGGCTCTGGCTGGCGGAAGGATAGCTACTCGAGGATTCGCGCCCCTTCGCGTCCATTCGCGGTTAATCAAGGGTTTGAAGCAGTAGCATTTTCGGTTCGCGCTCGGACGTGCCGCTTCGCAAGGTCTGCCTTCCATGGCTACGTTTCAGACCCTGCCCGGTTTCCGAGAGTTCTATCCCGATGCCCTCGCGCGTCGGAATCATCTGTTTCGTCTCTGGCGCCAGACCGCGCACACGTTCGGTTTTTCTGAATACGATGCCCCGGTGTTGGAGCCGTTGGAACTCTATAAGACCAAGTCCGGGGACGAAATCGAAGGGCAGTTGTTTAGTTTCACCGACAAAGGAGGCCGCGAGGTCGCCCTGCGACCGGAGATGACACCCACGGTCTGCCGGTTGGTCGGTGAAAAAGCGGCCGCCCTCAAGCGTCCGATCAAGTGGTTTAGCATCGCGGAATTTTATCGTTATGAACGCATGCAGAAAGGACGGGGACGCTGTTTCTTTCAGTTCAACGCGGACATTTTTGGCGAGCCGGGAATTGAGGCGGAAACGGAATTGATCGGACTGCTGGTTCAATGCCTTTGTGCGTTTGGACTGACCGAACAGGATTTCTACGTACGGCTGAGCGACCGGAATGTTTGGTTCTACTATCTAGAAGCGCTCGGCTTGGACGATGCGCGGGCCCGTGCCATCCTGGGTGCGGTGGATAAGTTCGAGAAGCTCGGCGATGACGCCTTCAAGGAATACGCGAACCAATTTGGCGGGCTTGATACCACGTTGAAGTCGCGGGTGCTGGCGTTTCTGCAGATCAAATCGTTGCCCGCGCTCGAGGCGGCCGTTGCGGACTTGAGCAGCGAGAAATTAACGGCGCGCCTGACGGATTGGCGCCGGCTGCTCGGCAATTTCGAGGCGCTCGGGATCGGTCGTTTCGTGACGGTCGACCTCGGCATCGTGCGGGGGCTCGCCTATTACACGGGTTTTGTCTTCGAGGCTTTCGATCGAAAAGGCGATCTGCGCGCGCTGGCTGGCGGAGGACGCTACGACAATCTCGTAGGGAAACTCGGATACGGCGAATTGCCTGCGGCGGGCTTCGCGATCGGCGACATGACTTTTGCGCTGCTGCTCGAACAACGCGGATTGATGCCCGCCTTTGTTCACGCCCCCGACGTTTATGTCGTGATCGGCGGCGAGAAGGAACGATTGGCGGCATTCGGCGATATTCAAGCGCTCCGCGCCGCGGGATACCGCGTCGATTACCCCTTTAAGGACGGCGGCTTTGGCAAGCAGATCAAGACCGCCGCGGAATCCGGAGCGAAGCTGGCGCTGATTTATGGCGGCGATGAGCTCGCGAAAGGGGTCGTCAAAGTCCGCGACCTCACCGACCGATCCGAACGGGAACTGCCCAAAGCCGAAGTGGTCGCAACCGTCCGCGATTTTTTCAGCAGCTGAAAGAAGGAGCCGTCGCGAAAAAACTTCCGACGAAGCAGATTCGGACGGTGGAACTTGCCGTCTCGGCAGGTTGGATCGTTTACGACGCGGCCGCGCAGTCAGCCTTGAATTAGCATAAACCCACATGCGAACCGTCCTCTTCGTTCTCCTGGCAGGCGCATTGCTCGCCTACTTGGCGTTGGTCCTTTTCGCCGCTTTTCGGGCGGACTCGATCATTTACCAGCCGCCCCGGCCGTCGACGTACGGCGAGGATCTGCCCGGCCTCGAAAAGCTCCGGACATCCGCCGGCATCGAAATCGCGACAGTGTGGCTGCCGAATACGACGGCGAAACAAACGATTCTCTATTTTCATGGCAATGGCTGCGACCTCGGGCAGGAACTGCCGTATCTCCGCGAGTTGCAGCGACGCGGCTTCGCGGTAATGGCGTGGGATTACCGCGGCTACGGCCTCAGCGGCGGCCGTCCGTCGGAGAAAAACCTCTACGACGATACGCGGCTCGTTCTTTCCCACCTCCAGGTCGTGCACAAGGTGCCCCTAAAGCAGATCGTCGCTTATGGAAGATCGCTCGGCGGCGGCCCCGCGGTCGAATTGGCTGCGCGCGAGCCGATCGGAGGGCTTATTCTCGAGAGCGCGTTCACGACTGCTTTTCGCGTGCTGACCACGCGCTCGATCCTGCCTTTCGACCAGTACGCAAATGTGGACAAGATCACGCGCGTCGCATGTCCCGTGCTTGTCCTGCACGGCACCGACGACGACGTCATTGGCTTCTGGCATGGAGAAGCCCTTTACGCCGCCGCCAAGGGAAGGAAGACCTTCTACCGTGGCAACCAAGCCGGCCACTACGCCGTCCCGGTCGTCGGCGGGGAAGACTTCTGGCGCACGCTCAAAGACTTCACCGCGAAGCTGTAGAATACCGATCCTTGGTAAGCCGCGCAGCAGGAGAAAGGGAGCGTGTCTCGCTCGTCATCCGGATGTCTTCACTGGGCTTATCCGTGTTCATCGGTGTGATCCGTGGTCTCATCTCCATCATTTTTAACCGCGAATGGACGCAAATGGACGCGAATAAATCGATCGTAGATTCCCCACCTGCATTGGTATTTATTCGCGTCCATTCGTGTCCATTTCGCGGTTAAAAGAAACTATCCCAAATCATGGGGCCCGAACGCCGCCGGCAACAGCGCGTCCAGGCTTGTTTCGACGGTTTCCTTCGATTCGCAAATCGAAATAATCTGCGCAGCGGGGCCGAATTCGTTGATCACTTGTCGACACGCGCCGCACGGCATCGTGGGTGTTTTGGTCGGGGTGTACACGGTGACGCAGCGAATCTCCCGCTCTCCCGCCGCGGCGGCAGTGAAAATTGCGGTGCGCTCAGCGCAGTTGCACAATCCGAACGACGCATTCTCGACGTTTGCGCCGCCGAAAATCTTGCCGGATTTGCCGAGCACGGCGGCCCCGACGGCGAAGCCGCTGTAAGGCGAATAAGAATTCTTTGCGGCAGAGCGCGCTGTTTTTTCCATCTGGCGCCGTTGAGAGGGAGAAAGAGGCTTCATTTCTCAAGTACCACCGACGCATGTGCAGGCTGCAAGGTGGAACCTGGCCGCTTGCAAAGAGAGCGTCGCCGTCACGTGGATGGATTTTGCTCTGGAAGATCCAGGGAACGCCAGAGGTACCAACTCGCGATGGAGCGATAAGGCTGCCAGATCCGCGCGTGTTTGAGAATCGTTTCCGGGGATGGTTCGGCGCGTTTCCGGTAGAGATGCTGGAAGGCTTTTCGGATGGCGAAGTCGCCAGTGGGCATGACATCGGGTCGGCCCAAATAGAAAATCAAAAGCATCTGCACCGTCCACTCCCCAATGCCCCGCACTTCGGTCAGCCGGGCGATCAGCTCGGCGTCGTTTAGTTTTTCTGCCTGGGCCAGGGTGGGCACGACCCCGAGTCTTGCCTTTGCGGCCAAATCTCTGAGCGCGGCCAGTTTATTGGCCGACAGTCCGGCGCCGCGCAGATCTTTTTCTTTCGCCCTCAGCAGAGCCTCTGGCGTAAAAGCCTTCTCGCCGCCGAGGACCGCGATGACCCGGCCGTGAATCGTCGTGGCGGCTTTGCCGTTCAGCTGTTGGAACACGATTGAACGGACCAACGCGTGAAAGGGACTTGCGTGAGACCGCGGCGCTATGACGCATGGCCCGACTCGGGCGATGACCTCGCCCAAACGCGGATCCACGCCGGCGAGCAAGCGCGCGGCTTCAGCGGCGTCATAAGGCAGGGGAGGTGTCATTGCGGGAAAAGTTGAGCCCCCTCGATTGTGAGAAGCTTTAGCTTGGTGTTGATGCCCCCGGGCGCGGAGAATCCGGTCATTTTCCCGTCTGCGCTCACGAACCGGTGACACGGCACCAAGAGGGGCCACGGGTTTTGCCCGAGCGCCGTCCCGATGGCTCGGCTGGCCGACACGGGTTGACCGATCGTGCGCGCGAGCCATCCGTACGTCTGGGTGGTTCCGGATTTCACGCGCAGGGCCGCACGATAGACCTGCTGCTGAAATTCCGACGCTTGCGCCAAATCCAATGGGACATCCTCAAAGTCCTGCGGCTTCCCCGTTAAATGAAGCTGCACGCGACCGCTAAGCGCCTGCACCCAGGCAGGGGGCGGCGCAAAATCGCGGTCCTGAGCCGCGAAGGCGGCCGCATGCAACGAGCCATCCGCCTCCGGGAGGCGAAACGCGGTCACTGCATTACCGCGCCAGGCGATCCCGCAAGTTCCGATCACCGTGGAAAACAAAGCATGGGGCATCGTGAAGACGTGGTTTTTCGAAATTAGCGTAGATCGGCGAAGATAAGTAACCTCAATTTTCCTTTGGCGATCTGGTGGAAATCATGCGCATTCGTGCCCATTAGTGGTTTCATCCTTGCGGTCGCGAGCTTCTGAAGCGCCGATTTTCGGGCGCCTATTTTTTCGACGGTTTTTCCACTTTGCCGATGAACCGCTGAAAAAACTCGTCGATGCGCACGAGCCGATCGATCCGATGGCGCGGCTCGCCGCTGCGGCTGAGTTCGTGTGTTCCCCGCGGATAGCGAACGTACTCCACCGGTTTGCCGAGATATTTGAGAGCCTTGTACAAGAGTTCGCTTTGGACGACACCGGTGCGAAAATCGGTGTCGCCGTGTTTGATCAGCAGCGGTGTGCGGATTTCATGGGCTCGCGAAAGAGGGGATTGATCGAAGAGAAGCTTCCGCGTCTCCGCTTCCCACGGAAGGCCGCCGAAATGATACGGCACCAGTCGCCACGCGTTTCCCTCCCCAAAAAACGTGCTCAGATCGTACACCCCTCGGAGAGCGGCGGCCGCTTTGAAACGATGGTCTTGACCGATAATCCAGGCGGTCAAATACCCGCCATAACTCCCCCCGGTTATGACCAGCCGCTCGCTGTCCACCCACGGTTCTTTCGTGACCGCATCCACGACGCTCAGCACATCCGCGCCGGGACCGGGACCCCAATTCCGATAATTTCCGTGTTGGAACTGATAGCCGTACCCGCCCGAACCGCGCGGATTGCAGTAAACCACCCCGTAGCCCCGCGAGGTGAAGTATTGGAATTCATGCCACATGGTGGCTTCCCCCGGACCCCACATCGCGCTGGGACCGCCGTGAATGCACACGATCAACGGATATTTGCCGTTTTCAAAAAACGTTGGCCGCATGAGCCAATATTCGATCTTCGTCCCGTCCTTCGCGCTGACCTCGCGACGCTGGGGCGCCGACAAGGTTTTGGTCCTCAACCATTCACTGTTGTGCGCGGTGAGCAGGCGGAAGTCTTTGCCCGCAGGATTGACGCGGTACATTTCATAAGGATTGGCGGCCTTCGTCACGATGATCACCGCGTCGCGCTCCGATAAATCGAAGTCCCGAATACCCTCCGCCGGAGTGGTCAGGCGCTCGACCGTCCCGCCATTCGCGGGAACTCGGTAGAGCGGAAAGCCGCCTGTGCTTGCGGCGGTGAAGTAGATGAACTTTCCGTCCAACGACCATTTGGGGCTGCGCGCGACCCGATCTAGCTTCCCAGTGAGCAGTTTTTTCTCCCCGCCCGCGATGGGCACGATTCCGATCTGGGTTTGATCGTAGCCTTTCTTGCTCTCATCGGTGGCCAGAAAGGCAAGGGTCTTGCCGTCGGGAGACGGAACAGGGTCGATGAAAGAGTACTGGCTCTCCCGCAACAACAACGTGGGCGCCGTGCCGTCGGCTTTCATGATCCAAAGATCGCGCCCGACGATTCGATCGGGATGTTCCGTGCCCTCCGGCTGGCGCGTGAAAACGATCTTGGGGCCTTCGGGGGTCGACACCCAATGCGGATCGTCCACGCTGCGGTAGCCCGGCGTGAGGCACAGGGGAGCGGCGCCTTCCTCCGCTTTTACCACAAAGAGTTGATTGATGCTTTCCTGCGTCTGCAACGCCGCCTCGCCGAGAAAATCGAGGCGCGAAAGCACGCGGGGATTTGCTTCGGCCTCGTTCTCTGCCAACCATTCGCGTCGGGCCGGGAGCGGTCCATCCGCTTTGGCCAGCCACCCCGCCTTGGGCGGAGCTTCCTTCGCCTCGGTCTTTTCCGAACCGTAGTTTGCCGTATCCGAAAAATCGCGACCCGGACGCTCCCAGGTCCACGGCAGCTTGGGCAGCGGCTTCAATTTCTCCGCTTCATTCCGCGCTTCGCTCAAGCTCAGGCTGGAGACGAAGAGGATCGACTGGCCGTCGGGAGACCATCCGGGATGGAAAGCCCCGGTGGGGAGTTTGGTCAGGGGGAACGGTTCGCCGCCGCCCGGCCCGAGAGGGAGGATCCAGATTTGGTTTTTTTCTTTGTCGCGTCGCACGAAGGCGACGCGATCGCCTGAAGGGCTCCAAGCGGGCGAAGTCGCCATTGCTTCGCCGCGGGTCAACTGGCGCGCGCCCGATTTCCCATCGGTGGCCACGATCCACAGTTGCGCCCGGTATCCGTAGTCGCCCGGCCGGTCGGGGCGTTCCTCGATGGTGCGGATGGTGTAGACGATATGTTTCCCATCCGGAGAAATCGAGGGAGTTTCCAGCTGCTTGATTTTAAAGAGGTCGTTCGCCCGAATCAGGCTATCCCCGGATTGGGCCAAACCGGGCGCGGAGACGGCCACGAACAGGGTGATGATCGCGAGGGGACGGAAGCGCTGCATCATATAGGATGGCATTCAGTCCAATGATCGGTTCGTGTCGAAACGATTCCCATGACTGAAAACCGTTTCTATTCGGCTTTCGATACGGAGACGCTAGGCGACGCTCGAAAACCGGACTACCGGACCGCCTTTCAGATCGACCGCGACCGGGTGATCCATTCGCACGCTTTCCGGAAGCTTCAATCGAAGACGCAGGTGTTTCTTTCGGGGGAGTACGACTTCTACCGCACGCGCCTGACGCACTCCATGGAGGTCGCCCAGATCGCGCGATCCATCTGTAACTACCTGCGTGTGCGCGGGCGCTTGTTGAAGCCAGACTTTTACATCGATGGCGATTTGGTGGAGGCCGTCAGCCTGGCGCACGATTTGGGTCACCCGCCTTTCGGACACTCCGGCGAGCGTACCCTGCAGGAAATCATGAAGACGCGGGGTGGGTTCGAGGGAAACGCGCAGACGCTGCACCTATTGACGGAGATGATGTATCAAAACGAATCGTCGATTCGCGGCATGCAACCGACGCGTGCGTTGCTCGATGGCGTGTTGAAGTACAAAAAGCTCTACCGGGAGTATCCGGAGCCGCCCCAGAACCATTTTCTCTACGATCGGCAGGAACCGTATCGCAGTTTCGTCTTTGACGGCGCGGCGCTTCCTTCGGCCCTCCACGCGGGCGAGGGATTGAATGGATTTAAGTCGGTGGAATGCCAGATCATGGACTGGGCCGACGATGCCGCTTACTCCCTCAATGACATCGTGGACGGCGTGCGCGCCGGGTTCTTGACCATCGAGCGGATCGAAGCGTGGGCGGGAGGCGAGGGGATCGATGCCGAGCGCAATCGTCATTTGGAAACGCTCTTCGCGGCGATTCGCGCCGACCAATTGGAGGCCGTGTTCGCGCAGAAAATCGGGACCTTTATCACCGCCTGCGGCCTCCGGGAGCGCCGGAACTTCATGTCGGAAAAAACCAATCGCTATCGCTTCGAACTCACCGTCGCGGGTGAAGCGGAACGGGAAGCGCAGTTCTACAAGAAGATGGCCAACGACCTCATCTTCGAAAGCCCGCAACTCCAGCAAATCGAACACAAGGCACGCCGCGTGCTTTTCGCGCTGTGGAATGCCGCGTGGTCCAACTACGTGGAGCAAAGCGAACGCATCATCCACGTGCTACCCACGCGGGTCGGCAAGTTGCTCGAAGCCGAAACCACGGTCGACGGCAAAGCCCGCCGCGTCTGTGACTGGCTGGCCGGGCTGACCGACGGCATGATCGTCCGCACCTACCGCCGCCTCTTCGACCCGGAATTCGGCAGCATCCGCGACCTCAGCTGAAACGTTCCATCGCCATAGATAATCTTTTCAGAGATCCTCTATGCTTTTAGGTGCCCGGCGGCGACGCAGTCGTTGAGCATCTGCTGCGCGTAGTCCCATAAGGCCGTGCAGCCTTCGGCGATGTGTTGGTTGCGCGCGATGACGCGGTCTTTCATGATGCCGTGCTTTTGCCAGGCGGCCCCTTGAGTGAGACAATTGAGCATCATGGGCTGAAATCGGTCTACGGCTGCGGCGAACTTGGCCTCGGGGGTCTGGCGCGCTTCGAATTCGTCCCACAGCGCGCGAAAGTCGCGCGTTTGATCGGGCGGGAGGAGGCCGAAAATACGATCGGCTGCAATGCACTCGCGTGCATGCTGATCTGTCATTCGCGCGGTGTCGTAGGCAAATGTGTCTCCCGCGTCGATTTCCACCAAGTCGTGGATGATGATCATCTTCAGCACGCGCAGGACATCTAGGTTTGGGGTATTGGCGTGTTCGGCCAGTACGAGGACGAGGAGTGTCAGATGCCAGGAGTGTTCGGCGTCGTTCTCCGGCCGGCGGCTTTGGCTGCAAAGCGTCTGCCGAGTGATTTCCTTCAGTTTGTCGGCTTCCGCGATGAACTTCAGCTGCTGAATCAGGCGCTCCGGAATCATGTCGTTCGTTTGCCGACTCCTCCCGGGGCTGGCGAGCGCGGAGTCAGCTGTCCATAGTGCTTTCTGCAATCCGTGTGGCTCCGCCCCCGGAAGCTTTTCCTTGCTAGACGGGGCCGGCCGCTCTTCGCTGAGTTTCTCTTTGTCCCATGAAAGTCCTCGTTGCCGATAAGATCTCGCCCAAAGGTGTTGAATACCTGCGCAAACAGCCAGGTTTTGAAGTCGTTGAGGCCTACGGGTCCTCTCCGGCCAAGGTGCTGGAGTTGGTGAAGGATGTGCATGCCATCGCCGTGCGCTCGGAAACAAAGATCTCGCGCGAAGTCTTCGCCGCGGCCCCCTTGCTTAAAGTCGTCGGACGGGCGGGCGTCGGGGTGGACAATGTCGATGTCGAAGCAGCCACCGAACGCGGGGTCGTCGTGATGAATACCCCTTCGGGAAACACGATCGCCACGGCTGAACTGACGTTCACGCACATCCTCTGCGGCGCACGTCCAGTTCCCCAGGCGGCGGCTTCCATGAAGGCGGGCCAGTGGGACCGCAAAAGCTTCAGCGGAGTCGAACTGTTCCGCAAGACCCTCGGCATCGTCGGCTTGGGGCGCATCGGTGGCGAAGTGGCCAAACGCGCTCAGGCTTTCGGCATGCGCGTGCTGGCGTACGATCCGTATCTGGCGCCGAGCCGGGCCAAGGCGATGCAGGTGGAAGCGGTCAACCTGAACGATCTGCTGATCCAGTCGGACTACATCACGGTGCACATGCCGATGACGGACGACACCCACTACATGATCGACGAGGCTGCCTTCGAAAAGTGCAAGAAGGGCGTCCGTATCTTCAATTGCGCCCGAGGCGGCATCATCAAGGAAGCCGCGCTCATCGCCGCGCTCAAATCGGGCAAGGTGGCCGCCGCCGGTCTGGACGTTTTCGAAGATGAGCCTTTGGCTAAGGAAAGCGAATTTCGCCAGCTGCCCAACGTCGTCCTCACGCCCCATCTGGGTGCCTCGACGGCGGAAGCCCAGGAGTCGGTCGGCATCGAAATCGCCGAGCAAATCGCCGACGTCCTGGCGGGCGGCGTCATCCGCAACGCGGTGAACATGCCGTCGATCGACGCGGCTTCTCTCAAGATCCTTGGGCCGTACCTCGATCTCGGCGCTAAGCTGGGCGCTTTGGTTCAGCAAATCTCGCCGCAGCAAATCGCATCGCTGCGCATCACATATTGGGGCAAGATCGTCGATCTCGACGCCAATTCGGTCACCCGCGCCATTCAACGCGGCTTCCTCCGTCGGATCAGCGGCGAAGAGGTCAATTTCGTCAACGCTCCCTTTATGCTGCAACGTCTCGGTGTGCAGGTCGAAGTGATCAAGTCCACCACCGAAAGCGACTATACCGAGCTCGTCTCGGTCGAGGCGATCGCCCCGAATGGCGAACGGTTTTCAGCCAACGGCACCCTGATCGGCAGAACTGCCCAGCCCCGAATCGTCGGGATCAATGGCCGCGAGGTGGAAGTGCTGGCCGAGGGCAAACTCCTCGTCCTCGAGAATGTCGACCAGCCCGGCATGGTCGGCACGATCGGCAACATCCTCGGCAAGGATAAGGTCAATATCGCCGACATGTCGCTGAGCCGACTGACGCCTGGCGGCACGGCCTATATGGTGGTGCGCGTGGACACCGAACCGAGCGAAGCCGCCCGGCAAGAAATCAAAGGCCACCCGGCGATCAAGATGGCGAAGTTCGTGCAATTGTGATCACCCACCCGGTAGCCGAAATCGTAAGATTTTGGCCAAACTCTGACGAGTTCGGCTGCTGATATGGTCGTGCCGCTTTTCACCGCCGCCATTGTCGGGTATTTTCTCGGAGCATTGCCGTTTGGCTATTGGGTCGCGCGCGCGAAAGGCATTAATATCTTTGAGCACGGGAGCAAAAATCCCGGCGCGACGAATGTGCGGCGGGTCCTCGGCAAGGGGCCAGGCAACTTGGTGTTTTTTCTCGATGCGCTCAAAGGCGCGGTGGCCGCCG
>CAZJLP010000063.1:0-29533 GCA_964546955.1 uncultured Opitutaceae bacterium
GTGCCCGCCGCGCGGCTCCACGACAACATCGTGTCCACCCCGCTCGGTCGCGCTCTGACCCTCTACGCGCTCGGCCCGGTATCGATCGAGGCAAACCAGCTGACATCCCAAGGCGTTCCTCCGACTTCGGTCGACTGGACCGGTCTCATGTCGGCGACGGTGCTGATCATGAACCTCGGATTCTCCAACGAACTTTACCTGCAGACCATCCTGTTTGCCGCGCTCAACAAGTCGCCGAGCTACCTGAGCAGCGCGGCCGTGGACGCCGCCGCCCGCGCGGGACTCGACGATGCCACGATGGGCCGCCTCCTCGCCAATGGCCAGGTGCTGTTCAACGACAACCAGGTCAACCTCGACGTGATCGCTCTCGGCAGCACGTTCTCCGTTTCCTCGGTTCTCATCCTGACCATGGACGATCTGTCCTTCGCCGATAATCAATGCGAAGCCAACCTCGCACTGGGTTCCGACTTCCTTATCAGCAACACCATCGCCTTGGGAATGTCTCTGCGCGCGGAATCCAATCGTTGGAAAGAAGGGCTCTTCAACGCCCTCCTCTCCGCCTTCACGCTCGGGTTCATGATGAACACCACCATCGCCAATCAGGGCACGCATTGCATTATCGCCCGGGGTTGGCCGCCATTGCTGGTCGATGAGGGCAACACCGTGCTGATGGAACCGCTGCTCGAACTTCTCCTGGGCGACAACTATCCCGACCGCGGTTTCTGCCGCGCCGCGTTTGCGGGATTCATGCCCGGCCTCAGCAAATCGTCCACCACTGTCTCCGGCGGCTCGTTGGCGATCGGCGGACCCGCCTCCGGCTCGAGCGGCGGCACCGCCACCGCCACGGCTACCTCCTCGCCTTCCAACGTTCTCACCCTCCTGCGATGAACACGAACACCTCCAAATCTTCCTTTGGCCGCCTCGATCCCGCTGTCTCCGTGAAAGCGATCGAACAGAGTCTGCCGTCTTTCGACTCCAATCGCGCCACCGGCTACTCCGAACTCGGCAGCCTCCGCAGCGCAAAGTCCTCGTCGCTCGTCCGGGAGCAGAAATTCCTACTGGCCAAACACGGCGGCACCGCGTCCCCCCGTGCGAGGACCGCCGCCTCCCTGCTCGCGTACAACGAGCGCCTCCGCCGCGAAATCGCCGCGACGCAAGAGATCGTCGAAACTCCCTCTCCCGAGGTCGACGCCAACTCCTTCGTCGTGCACGGCTTCGTCCGGCGGTCCAATCAAGCCGGAGTTCCCGGCCTGACCCTCGCCCTCACCGACGAAAAGGGCACCTGGTTGCGCGAGTTCGGCTACGCCTGCACCGACAAACGCGGTTACTTCCTCCTCCGCATCGGACGCAATTCAGCTGAAAAGCCGGTCAAAGAAAGCGAACCCGCTAAAACCGAGGCCGAGCTAAAACGCGAGGCCGCTAAAGTGAAGCGGGAGGAAGAAGCCGCCGCTGCCGCAGCGGTGGCTGCCGGCGCCCCCGCGAGCCAATCGGGAGGATCCGCCGCAGGAGCCTCCGCCTCTCTGTCTTCGGGCCAGAAAATCAACACCAACCTCGACTCCTACGCCGCCGCCTCGCGCCGCTCCCTCCAACTGCGCGTCTTCAATCGCGACGGTCGCGTGCTCCACACCGAAACGCGCCCAGTTGTGCTCACTCCGGACACGATCGACTACCGGCTCATCATTCTCGACGAGGAGGACTGCGGCTGCACGCCACCCCCCGCGACCTCTAACGGCCCGGCCAATCCTAACTCCCCCAGCGCTCCCCCCGCTCCTCCCCCTGCACCTGCTCAGCCTGTTGCCACGACTCCCGTCGGTCGCGTCTCCCAATTGAAATCCTACGACCAACCGCGCAACGAGGCCAGCCAGCCACTGGAGGCCATCCGCGGCATCGGACCGAAGGGCGCCGCGAAGCTTCGGGCCGCCGGCATCAAGGACGTCTCCGAATTCGAGAAATCGCGCGGCGAGAAACTCGTGAAGCTCGCCGGCTTCGACAAAACCGCGCCCAAGCCCACGAAACCGTCCGCGTCCGACGCGCCCAAGCAGGCCGCACGGAAAACCGCAAAAAAATCCTCCTCGTCCTCCAAGGCAAAGCGCCCTAAAAAGTAACCCGCTTCCATGCCGTCAGCCCGCGCCACCGCAGCGATGTCCGCGCGGACGGTCAATCGACCGCCCATCCGCCGTCCGTCGCCGATCGCCCGGCCGGTCTCCACCTCGATCACAACCGAGAGTCAACCCCACTCCGTCACGTCGACTCCTTGCGCCTGCGGCGGTTCTTGTCCGACCTGCACCACGAGCGCCGCCAGTGCTTCACCGGCACTGACCGATGTTCGCGTCCATCCTTCCGCCCCCGATGTCACCACGCCACTCAACGCCCGCGCTGTTACCGTCGGCCGCGACATCTACTTTCACCCCGGCCAATTTCGACCGAACACCCCTGAGGGCGACCAACTGATCGCCCACGAACTCGCGCATACCGTGCAAAGCCACCGCAGCGATTCGACATCGGCCGAGGAGGCGACTGCTGTCTCGCAGCCAGACGACGCGCTCGAGGAAAACGCAGACGCACTCGCGGCCGGCGAAACGGATCACGTTCTAGACGCACCTGCGGGCGCCGCTCTTCTCTCGCCTTTCGACAACGAACCCGCCGCGGACCGCACGCGGCGCCTGGAATTGCTGCAGGCGGTTCAGAACGCCGAGGCCAATCTCATTCGGCTTTTGCAAACCGGCGGATTGGTGCGCACCGACGAAGTCGCCGCCGAACGCGGCGGCGTCCGCGGCGTAGTCGTCCCAGCCAACACACTTGGCACCGCCGACGAACATTTTGAAAGCTACACCGCGCGCGACGCACGTCTTCGCCGCATTGTCCGCAGCCTCATCGCGCTCAGCCGGCGCTATCGCACAGAGACACTGCCCGCCACCCTGCCTCCATCCACGGTTTCGCCAGACGATGGCTCGTTCGGCACCACGATCGCGACCCCGGAGGGATCCTCGACCTATAGCGGCCTCACGGCTCCCTGGGCGCAACTGCAGGCCGCTTACGAACTCTACCGCATCGAGCGGGGCCAAACCGGAACCGCCTACGAGGTGGACTGGTATTATTTGGAGCCGAACCTGACCGTCATCCCCGGCGCCGCCCGTGGCGCTCCTCGCGCCAGCCGTGGCATCGCGAGCGGCGCCTACATGGTTTTCCCGGATATTGACGGCGACCCCATGAATTACTGGCGGCTCGACGGATACTCCGCCACACCGCGCGGCAGCGTGATCGTGGAGTTTTGGCACGACGACTTCGGATATTATTACACCCACAAGGGACAACGGATCGACGTCCCCAACCCGTGGCGAAGCGGAGGCGGAAGCTGATCTACATGACCACCCTTGCCCGCCCCCTCCTCTCCTCCACCCGCTCGGCCGTGCCCCGCGACCGCAAACCGCCACACCACCCCTCCGCTGCCCCACCCACCGCTCAACAGGCCGCTCCCCATTCTGCCCGCTGCGCCTGCGGGGGCACATGCCCCCGCTGCCGCGCGGAAAAAAGAGCCCGGCAAAATTCGAACTAGATGGCTAAGTCCGCCAAAGCACCCGCCGCCGCCAAAGCCAACCCTTCGCGAGAGAGGTCCGGCCAGGCCGTCGCGCCGCAGAAAAGGACCGCCGCTCCCGCCGTCCAACGCGTCGGCCCGCGCTCCACTGCGTGCGCTTGCGGGGGACATTGCCCGAAATGCGCCCGCAACGCTCCGGCCCCGGTCGTGCCCACCGCCCCGGTCAACGAGGACCCCGCCGCCGAACGCGAGGCCGAAAAGATCGCCCAGCTTCTCATGGGCCGGCTCTCCAGCGGCACCCCGCCGCCGCCTCCCGAGGAATCCGCCGGCCCAACCGCGCGACGTCGCATTGTCACCACGGCCGCCCCGGGAACCGGTCTCGGCGCCGGCACCCCTCTTCCTTCCGCCCTGCGCGACCGCCTCGAGCCAGTCCTCGGCTTCGACCTTTCCTGCCTCCGTCTTCACACCGGCGCGGCCGCTCAAGCCCTCGCACAGCTTCACCACGCGCGCGCCTTGTCTTACGGATCTCACATTGTGTTCGGCGCCGGCGAATTCTCCCTGGGCACCGCCCGCGGCCGCCACGTTCTCGCCCACGAGCTGGTCCACACGATTCAGCAAAGCCCCCTCGGGCCCACCCCGCGCCACCGTCCTCCCACGCACGCACGCAGCACCGCGGTCGTCGGGCTGAACCGACCGCCACGCGCCAGTGCCGCATCCGCCGGCTCCCGTTCCTCCCCGCCTTCCGCCCACCATCCCTGGGCCAGCGGTGCTCTCTCCCACCAAGCCCAACCGCGCGGCCCTCCTCGCGCCCGAGCACCTCCTCTAACAATTGCACATCGTTTCACCCAACCGAGGGTGCAACGTCTCCGCTGGCCGAGTTGGCAGCAGGTCTCAAGCACCGCTATCAATGTCGGGACCGGAGCGGTGGGTACTGCGCTCGACCTAGGTTCGTCCGCGGTGGATTTGGCTGTCGATGTCGGTGAGGAAGCCGTCGAACTCGGCGAAGAGGTCATCGAACGCACAGCTGATTTCTTTATCGGGCTCATCGATGAGTATGCGCCCGGCTTTCTTGATTTTCTGCGCGGCGGGTTCATGACCCGTCTCACTGATCTTTTCTGCCGCGGCCTCGATGCCGTCGTCGGCGGATTGATCTCTTCACTCGAGAATATCGATTTCGTTTCCGTTCTCGAGGAGACCTTTGCCAGCGCCCAAAGCAGCGTGGAGGGAGTGATCGGAGCAATCCGCGCTGGCGCCACCAGCGCTCTCGGCGCGCTCATGCAGCCGGTCGTCGAAGCCCTCGACCAATACGGCCCAGGCATCATCGATGCCATCAGCAGCGCGAGCGACAGCGTCAACGGCTTTTTCGACAGCATCTGGGAATCCATTGGTGCGCCCGCTATGGCCTTTCTCGAAGACGCCGGCGGGGCCGTCTGGCAGGAAATCAGCGACACCATCACCTGGCTCTGGGATTCTACCGCCGGCATCCGCGAAGTCGCCGAAGATGCGTGGGAGTGGGTCATGGAGCAATTCGAGATTGCCTGGGACAGCACCTCCGGGATCCGCGACTGGCTCTCCGAAAAAGCGGGCGAGGCCTGGAAGGCCATGAAGGAAGAGCTGGGCCCACTGGAGGGTCCGATCACCGCTCTCGCCGCCGTCCTGCTCATCCTTTCCCCGGTCGGGCCGATTGTCATCGCCACGCAGGTCATCCCACCGCTCTGGGAAAAGCTTACCTGGTTGTGGAATAACTGGAACACCAACGACATTCTTGTCTGGGCACAGGACATCTTGCGCGAAGATATTCTACCTGGCGTCATCGGTCTCGTCTCCGGCGTCGCCTCCGCCATCGCCGGCGCTGCCGCTTGGATCGCCGGCATCACCGTGCAGGTCGCTTCCGCCTTCAGTGGTGTCCTCGGCGTTTTCGGCGCCAACGCCTGCCTCGCGACGGTCACTCGCGTTCTCACCGCTATTTCGGAGCAATTCGACCGTCTCGCCGCTTGGGCCGAAGGCGGTTTCACCGGACTCGCCGACGCCGTCGCCAATGTCTTCAACGCCATCGTCGCTATCCTCCAACCGATCCTCGATTTCCTTATCCGGCTGGTGATCGTCGCGGCCAATCCGCCGATGCTCCCGATCGCGATCACCGGCGCGATCTGGATGCTGATTCCCGACGAGCTGAAACCGCCCGTCATCAATTTCGTCCTCGACCTGATCATCGCATTCCTCCGCGGCTTCCCCGCTTTCCTCACCGGTCTCGGCCCGCTCGCCTCCGTTCTCAAATCCGCCGCCCTCGGTTTCCTCCGAACCGTCCGCGGCCAAGACGACAGCCTCAAGATCGCCGCCAGCAACAAAATCGCCAACCTCATGGCCGGTGCCGGCCTCCAGTTTGTCGCGGGCTTCGCCGTCGGACTGCTCGAGGGCATCATCGACGGAATCCTGGATCCGTTCCGCCTCATTTGGATGCTTATCCAATTCCTGGCCCGGTTGTGCCGTGCGATCGGCGATTACCTCGCCCCCTTGCTTTTCGAAACCGCCCCGCCTCTCGGCGCCGTGGTCGCCGATGTCAACGCCTCTGTCCGGGCTACCATCCCCGGCCACCCGCCCGCCCACGCTCCACCGACAGAAGCTGGCGTCACAGCCGGGCCGTCCGGCGAAACCCATACGCTCACTCGCGCCACATCCGGCAGCATTGTTGGACCGACTTCGTCCGCACCACCCGCTGCCGAAGTCACTCCCGCCGCTGCCGCGACCGGCCCCAGCCCGGAGGACATGGCCATGGCCGAAATCATGGGCGCAGGCCCGACCGCCTCCGACGCCGAAGTCGTCGCTTCGCTTTCGCCCGGACTCGCCGGTCAGCTGAGCGGAGCCGCGGGCGAACTCGACGCGGCCGGGGCCGAGGGCGAGAGTTCCGCCGTATCCGAAACACGAAGCGAGGGCAGTTCCGTCGGGAGCCTGAGCAGGCTACTGGGAGGAGCCTGGACCGCCATTCTCGATGGTGCTCACGGACTGGGCGGCAGCATCGCGCGAGCCCTGCTCGGATTCATCATGCTGCCCGACTACCAACTGGGCAACAAGATCGGCTACGTCGCCGGTCTCATTCTCCTCGAACTCATCATCGCGTACTTCAGCGGCAGCGTCTCGGTCCAACTCAAAGCCGCCGAACCGTTCATCAAAGCCGCCATTCGTTTCCTCGACCTCGGCGGAGAAATCCTCGGGCTGCTCGGCCGGGCCGTGCGTCCCATCAAGGGTCCGCTCCTGCGCGGGCTTAGCGCCGCCGGCGAACATCTCGGGCGCTTCCGTTTCCTGCAACCGCTCCTTGCACGCATCCGACGCGCGGCTGACGTGCTCTTCCATTTTGGCGACGAAGCCGTCGACGCCGCCGGTCGGACCGGCTCCCACGCCGACGATGTCGCACGACAAGCCGACGACATCGCCGACGCTGCTCGTCGCGGGGACGACTTGCCTGGCCCCGGACGTCAGGCCGATGAGGCCGCCGACGCCGGCGACTCCGTCGCCGACGACGCGCTCAAGGCCGCGCAAATGCCCGCCGCGATCGCCGCCGCCCGCGCCATCTGCGAAGCCAACGATCGACTGCCCGTATCTCCGCCTCCGTCCGTCGTCGTCGGCCAGCTCACCGCGTCCCTCATGCCTCGCTTCCGTTGGATCGATAGCTTCGGCTACGACCTGATTGCGCCGGGCCATTTCCAAATCTATTTCCGTGCGTCACCGAAGCACATCGCGGATTCCGACTACTCTGCCGGCGCCACCGCCGATTCAACCGGCGTGACGCCGCACGAACGGGGCCCGGATCCGATCGTCGAGCACCGCCCCGGCGGCTCTGGCGCCCGCCCAGATGCCTCAGGTTCGCCTAATCCGCGTCCACGCCCCGATACTCCCGAGCCTCGCGATCGCATCCCCGATGTCGACGATGAGCTCGATGATATCGCCGACGATATCGCCGATCCGCGGCGCGCCGACGAACTCGCGGATGAAGTCGGCCCGACGTCGATCACCCGCATGGAAAGCGAAGCGATCGCCCGCGACGCCGGCATTCCGGATGAAATTCTCGGCGATTCGACCGTGGTCACGCGCGGAGACATGGACGATGTGGTCAGCGATCGGCCCCTCGGACACGGCCGCGATGCCCCGGACCCCCTGCCTTTGGATCGTCCGGTCAGCCGCAGCGCCCCGCAGAATATCGACGTTCAGGAGGATATGGATCTACTGCGTCAGGCGGGCGCCGATCCCGATTCGTTCCGCGTCAACCAAATGCAGGTCGACATGGACGAACTCCGCACCGGCACCAACCGTCCCGACCTCTCCTGCACCATCAATGGCCGTCGCGTCCATATCGAATATGATCGCGCTCCCGGCACGCGAGCGATGGATCACGCGCGACGCATCCTCCAAAACGATCCCGACGCCATCGTCATCCTCAAGATCGTCGACTTCGATCGCCCGATCCGCCGCTCCGCCGCAGGCGACGCACCCGCGCAGGTCCCCGCCTCGGTCAGCGCCGCCGTCCGGCAACCGGGCCGAGCCCTTCCCTCCCCGCATCGCGAGCGCGCCGAGTCGTTCTTCCGCACCGATCTTCGTCACGTGCGTCTCCACGACGACGCCCTGGCCGCCACCGCTGCCGCCGAAAGCCGCGCCCACGCTCTTGCGTCCGGTCCCCACATCCTACTTTCGCGCGGCCATCGCGACCTCTCGCAACCGACCGCGCAACAAACGCTCGCCCACGAAATCGCCCACACCCTCCAGCCGTCGTCGTCGACCGCATCGCCAGCCCACTTCGCCGACGAGGGCACCTCCGCGGAAACGCAAGCTCGCGCTGCAGGCGCAGCGTTCTCTTCCTCGATTTCCCACGCACCCGTCTCATCGAACGGCTCGGGCACCCTCGGCGGCGTCGCTCGCGAGCGCGATCCCCGCGCGGACGATTTCGCCGCCGTCATCGCGGATCTGCCGATCTACCTCAACGCCGTCGGCATTGCCGAGGCCCTTGAAACGGCCGTTCCCGATCTCGATCTCGAGGACCCCGACAACTACGAACCGCTGCAGATCCTCCTCGAGGAATCCTTTGGCGAGGACGTCACGGTCGAGGTGTTCTCAGCTTGGTTCAACCTGCAGGAGGGCGTAACCGCGCTTCCTGCCGCGGTCCCGCCGCCGCCGTCACCGTCCACCCCGTCTCCTTCCGCGACGAGTTCGGTGGGCGAAGACGATATCGGCGAATCTGATTCGGTTGCATCGCCCGAGCCCGCCCCGGCCGAAGTCACCTTGGAGTCGCAGCCCAGATCGCTCTCCGAATCGCTCGATCCCGAAACGGCCGCTGAAGATGACTTGGTCGAAGAGCTGGCCGCAATCGGCGCGTGGCTGCGCGCCCATCCCGACCCAACCGACGACCGCACCCTGCTGCGCGAAACAGCCATCTCTATCGTCCAAGCGCTCGTGGTCCGCCGCGGCCGCGAGTATTTTCAACGCTACGGCTACCTCATTCCCGACGACGTACTCCCTTACGTGTACGCAGCCATGTTCGCGGGCGGCCTGGCGAACGGCTTTCTGGCGGGCATCGGTCGTACCCTTCCGCCCGAAAGCGTGGAAGCGCTAAACCGGGAACTCGATGATCCCATCAATGCACTCGCTTTCGAAGCGGGCAACGTGGGCGGAATTTTCTGGGGGGCTGGCGAAGACCTGGTGATGAATGTCGTCGGCCTCTACGAGATCGCCGAATGGATCGCCTGGCACGCCCCGCTCCCGATTCTCGGAATGTCTTTGGCGGATTTCGAAGATCTGTACGATCAATTGACGGATCCGGAAGGCCACGCCGCCCGCGAGGCAGCGGAACAACAGTTCTATCGCGATCTCTTCGAGGGCTTGGTTGAACTTCACACGGAATTTACCCGCGACCCATCCGTCCTGATCAGCCACGGCGACGCTCTTGGCGAAGCGATGGGTGAGGCGGCCGGCAGATGGTTCACCGGCACATTCATGGCCATGCCTCCCCATGAAAAGGGTTTCGCGATAGGCCGGATCGAGGGCATGATCATCATGGAAATCGCCCTCCTCTTCCTCGGCCCCGAGGAATGGATCGCCCGCGGCGCTTCCGCCACTGCTCAACTGCTGCGAGCAAGCCGCCTTGCCCGCGAAATCCTTGCCGTCATTGAGCGAATCCCCGCATTGCGCCGCATTCTCGTCGCCGCTGAACGCATGACCGTCGCAGGCGGCGAGGCGGGCACTGCCGCGCGGGTCGCCACTGAAACGACCGAAGCGTTGCCCGAAGCCGTCCGCGTCACCGAGCATGCGATCGACGAGAGCAGCGACGTTGCCCGCACCGGAGAATCCGTCGCCGAAACCGCCGAGGCTGCGCCGACGCCACCGCCTTCCTCCTCCCCCCCGCCCTCTCGCACGCCGGAATCACTGACATCGCATCCGGCCGACGAAGTGCTGGAATCCAGCACGCCTGCTCGCGGGGCAGACGAACTTCCCGACTGGCAGGAACAATATATCCAGGACTACCTCGACGAGCTGTTCGAACGCGAGCTGATCGATGCCGATCGCGCAGAAATGGAAGCACGCCTTCGCGCTCAACTGGTGGGCGCGACCGACGACGAAGCCACGGCCATTTTTGCCGACTGGGAACGCAGCATGCACGCCGCCATCGACATGGCCGAGGAAGGCCGCTCAGCTCCCGGCGTCGGTCGCTCCACGCTCGAAGGCGCCAGTCACGATGTCCGCGACCAGGCCCACCCACGTCTCTCCGAATCGACTTCGGGGCCGGAGCGCGCGCGCGCCGCCGAGGAAACACCGCCTCGCGAACCCCGCACCTCGACCGACCCCGTCGACGACGAGGTCGATTTCGGCACCCGTGATGACGAATTCCCGGAAGGAGGGTTGTTTAGCGAGGAAGCGGCCGCCCTCCAAGAACGCCTCCGACAAGCGTACATGGGCAACACGCCCTCTCGATACTCAGACGTCGGCCGGGCTGTCGTCGACCGTATGAGAAGAGAGGGGCTCATCGTTGGCACGGGCCCACTACTCCCCGGCAATCCCAATGGGCTGCGCGTTCAAGCTTTGGACGGAAATTGGTACTTGATCGACGAAACGTTTGATATGGCCCATTACCCCACCGACGCCGTCCGCTATTGGAATGACGAGGGTCGCTTCTATGGCGCACAAAGCCGCGAGGTACGGGAGTTCATGACCAATCCCGATCACTACCGAATCGAACCTCGAGGCGCAAATCGGTCGGCCGGCGCCCGGCTCGGAGAAACCTACTTGCCTCCCGAAGTCCCCTAACCTCGCGCTCGCGTTCGCGCTCCTCCTCAATCATGTTGAACCCATGAGAATGGTCTCTACGGCAAACAGCGCGTCTCGTTTGCTTCATCGCAAAACCGCTCCACAAGCCCGGTCCGCCGCGCCAAGTGCGCTCACGCGAGCTGCTCCCAAGGCCAGTTCCTCCATCGCCACCCCGTGCGCCTGCGGAGGTGGCTGTCCGCGTTGCGGATCAACTCTCGTGAGCCAACCACATGATCGCTCAGAAATCGCCGCCGATCGCGCGGCCGGCCGCGTTGCGCAGGGAGGTCGGTCGTCGGAGGAAGCCCTTCGTTCTCGCCCTTCCACCCCTCTCTCGATGCCCGACGTGAGCGGTCTCCCTTCAAGCGTCGCTCAAACCGTCCGCGGCACCGGCGAACCGCTTGACCGCTCCGTGCGCGCTACGATGGAAGCGCGCTTCGGCGCCGACTTCAGCGGCGTACGCATCTTCCGCCACGGCTCCGCCACCCGCTCCGCCGCCGACGTATCCGCCAACGCTTACACGGTCGGCAACCGCATCGTTTTCGGCCAGGGCAAATACGACCCCCACACCACCGCGGGACGTTTCCTCCTCGCGCACGAGCTCGCCCACGTCGCCCAGAATCAAACCAACCCCATCGGCGCCGCTTCTCCCGGCCCGTCCCTCCAACGCGACGAGGTCTCCACCGAGGTCGATGACATCATCGTCTGGCACTACATCAACACCGCCTTGGATGACAACGACGGCAGCTCGTGGGGCGCGTGGAACAGTCTTTCCCTGAAACGCGATAACGATCCGCAGGACCCCAATCTAGCCGCTGCCGAACACTACATGTACGCACGGTTCCTCTCGGAAAAAACACCCCTTCCGTCGTTCTTCGTCGCCGACATGGTCCTCGGCTACGGCTGGCTCAAGGACGCCATCGGCGAGGACACACCCTCCTTCTCCGACGAACCCGTCACGCCCAATTCCGACTCCCAAATGAAGTTCGGCCTGCAGGGCGCGTTTGAAGGTTCGTGGCTGGCAGAATTGCTAGAGTAGCGCGCGGCGACTGCTCATTGCTTACCCCTCAATGCCTTTTGGCCAGGTTTGCAGGGACCGGCAGAGCCCCGGTAAACGCCAGAGCACCCCATTTGACATCGCCAGCCCTAGCGGTTCGGTCGACCCCTCTCGCGCCCAATGAAAAACGAGCGCTAAGCAATGAGCAATCAACCCTCCGCCTCAGCTCAATAAGCACAAAGCGATCAGTGTTCAGCTATTAGTCACTGGATCGACTCCCCATTTCCTTCCGATCCTTCTACCCTCCATCTTCCCCCCCCCGGATCGATCTCAGTCCTCCGCGGCGGCGCTCACGGCGCCAACTTCTTCAACAGCGCCCTCAAATCGTCCGGCGCAAACGGTTTCTGCAAAATCGCGACCGCTCCCTCGCGCTCGCTCTTCAAAATCGCATCCTGCCCGTGTCCCGTGATCAACACGATGGCGACCTCCGGCCGAATCTGCCGCAATCCCGCGATCACTTCTTCGCCCGTCATGCGGGGCATCGACAGATCGAGCAACACGAGTCGTACCACATCCGGATCCGCGCGGTAATGCGCCAGCGCCTCTTGACCGTTCCGCGCGGTAAGGGTGCGAAAACCCGCTCGCTCCACCACCCATTTCGAAAGCGCACGAATCGCATCGTCGTCGTCCGCGATTAAAATGGTATTTGCCGTCGGTTTCCCCGAATTTTGGTCAGACGCAGGACGCTTAGACAACGCCGCCGGAGCGGCCGGCAGAAACACCTGAAAAGTCATGCCATGCCCGGGCTCGCTTTCGACATACAACGCGCCTGAGTGCGCCCGAATGATTTCGGCCACGTCCGCGAGGTTTCCTTCGCTCGGCCCTTTTGCCCCATACGGCAACGGCGAGACCGTTTCGGCGAGGGTCTCCACGTCCATGCCGGCACCGGTGTCATCGATTTCAAACACCACAAAGTCGCCCGGCTCGGCCCTGTCGGCGAAACGCAGCGTTCGCAGGGCCGCCGCGTCGAGCCGCATGGTATGCGTCATGATGGTGATGAGCCCGGGTTTGTCTCCGATGGCCTGCCGGGCCTTGTTCCACAGCTCCACCATCATCTGCTGCAGTTTTGCCGCGTCGCCGACCACGTTCGGCACGCGCGAACTCTGTCTAACTTCGATGGATACGTAGGGCTCAATGCCAGCTCGCAGCGGCTTGAGCGTATCGTCCATCAAACGATTGAGGGAAAGCGAGCGGAAGGAAGGCTGGGAATTGTCAGGAGATTCGGACGGCGCTGCCATGCAACAGGTCATTTCATGAGAAACGGTCGCCGCCCAAACGCCACTTCGAAATTTCCTCTTTTCAGATGACACGGAGTCTACCTTGCCCCGCGATGAATAGTTAGGTGCGTTAACAATAGATTCCCAACGCGACTACGAGCGTGAGCGAGGGCTCCCGTAGTGGACGCGAGACAAGCGATAACCATCCCGCAGCAAGCAACCCTCGCGATCAAAGGTTCGCCCATGAGAAATGAGCACTAAGACCAGAGCAATACCTCGAGGGGCGATACACTTCCTAGATCTGCTTCAACACCCGCCGCAACATCTCCGTCAACAATTCAACGTCTTCCTTCGTCACATTCAAATTCGGCCGCAACCGCACATTCGTCCTTCCCGCACCCAGCAGCAACAATCGCTCGGTCTGCAGCGCGGTCTCGAGCAACGCGTTCTTCAACGCCGGCGAACCCAAACTGAAGCCCTGATAAAGCCCGGCGCCTCGTACATTGCGCACCCGCTCGGGAAATTCTTTCTGCAACTCTCTCAGGCGCCCAACCAAATACTGCGTCTTCTCCGGCACTTGCTCGACTAAACGCTCGTCGCGCACGATCGCGAGTTCCTGCACGAACCGCACCATGTCCGCGAGGGCACCACCCCAGGTTGAGTCGAGCACGCCTTCGTCATCCATGGGGTACAGCATATAGAGTACGCCGTTCCCCATCTTCTTCGCCGCGGCAATCGCTTGCGGGGGATGAGGCAACTCAAGTTGGTCGCACATGAAAAACGTGCCGGTCTGCCCGCCCGCGGTTTGGACCTCATCGAATCCAAGCGCCACGTCGTGCTCCTGCGCCAGTCGACTCAATCCTTGGAAAAACGCTTTCTCCGCCACGCGATGCCCGCCCGCTCCCTGAATCGGTTCGACAATGATGCCCACGATCTCCCCCGCATGCGCTTTCAAGCTGGCTTCCACACGATCGAGAGCTTCCTCCGTCCGCTGGCGATTCTCCATCGCATCCTCGTCGGTATTGATCGCCGGAAACGGGATCTGCACGTTCCCGCGCACCAAGCCATGGAAATCTTTCGTGATCACAGGATCGTGCGACAACTCCGTCACATTCAGCGCGAAAATCGTTCGGCCATGAAACGCTTGATCGAAATAAATAAACCGACGCGGTTTCGGCCTGAGCGCGCGCTCACTACCAACGGAGGCCCCTTTTGTCTTCGCCCGCGCGTGCCGCTTCCGGTCATGGAGATTGAGGAAATACTTCATCATATTCTCCACCGCCTCCGCTCCTGAATTGACCGCATAGATCTCCAATCGCGGATTGCGCATGCAGGCGGGCGCCACCTCGCTCAACGCGCGATAATATGCCAGGCACTCCGGCGTTAAAAAGTCGACGTTCGCCAGCTTGTTGTTCGCAGCGTAGCTCAGTCGCCTTAAATATTCGGGCTCAAACAAACGGGGGTGATTATGTCCGATCCATTTCGATGCATAATATCCCGCCCAATCGAAGAGCTTCTCCCCGTCCACCGTCTTGATCCACATCCCCTCGCACCCGGCCAAATCGATCGCAAAAGGATAAGGATCCGAAATCACATACCTCCGCAGTTCCGCAATCATCGCCGCACTCTTCGGTCCCGGAAACACCATCCCCGGAGAAAAAGCGCTTTCCCCCCGCACGCCAAGCCCAGCCAGTAGCGAAACAGAAGGGAGAGAGGAGCAGGGAGAGGGGAGTATTCCCGGAACTTGCCTCATGTACTCGTGGATCGACAAACCCCCTGCGTTTGAAACAGGCCGGTACCTCTCAAATCTGAAACCCGAAATCGCGCTTCAACCTCTGCCTTTCCCCCTCTCTTTCTCCCCTTTAATCAAACGGGACACCCCGATCGCTATTTGACTCTGCCAACCCTACCCCTAGCTTCGTACCCTTTTAAGACAGAATGGCCGATTTCCTAGAAACCGCACGCAGCAACAAACTCGAACGCGCCTTCCTCGTGGGGGTACAAACTTCCGACATGCCAGCGGGCGAGGGAGCAGAGCTCCTGGTTGAACTTACCGAATTGGTGGAAAACCTGCGCCTGAAGGTCACGCGCTCCACGCTGGTCAATCTCCGCACTCCCACGCCCGCCCTGCTTGTCGGCAGTGGCAAAGCCGACGAACTCGTCGCTGCGGCCAAGGACGACGGCGCCGATGTCATTGTTTTCGACGAGGAACTGTCCCCCGCTCAGCAGCGCAACTGGGAAGAGCTCTCCGGCCTGGCCGTGATCGACCGGCAAGAAGTCATTCTCGAGGTTTTCGCCGACCGCGCGCACACGCGCGAAGCCGTTCTGCAAGTCGCGCTCGCGCGAATGGAGTATTCGCTTCCTCGATTGACTCGGGCTTGGACTCACTTGTCTCGGCAGCGAGGCAAAGGCGCGATGGGGGGTGAAGGCGAAACCCAACTCGAACAGGACCGCCGTATTGTCCGCGACCGCATATCGCATCTCAAAAAAGAGCTGATCAGCGTGGTCCAGCAGCGGGACGTCCAACGCCGCCGTCGCCTGCGCGTGCCGATTCCGACCGCCGCGATCGTGGGCTACACCAACGCCGGCAAGTCGTCGCTGCTCAATCGCATCACCGGTTCCAACGTCCTGGCGGAAAACAAACTCTTCGCGACGCTCGATCCCACCACGCGCCAGCTGCTCCTGCCGAACAACCAGAAACTGCTGATTACCGACACCGTCGGGTTCATCCGCCGCCTCCCCCACGGCTTGGTAGAGGCGTTCAAAGCCACGCTCGAAGAAGTCGTCGTAGCCGATTTCCTGTTACACGTCCTGGACGTCACCAACCCGAACTTCGAAAAGCACCATGCCACGACGCTCGAGGTGCTCGAAGAGCTCGGCGCCGGGGGCAAGATAATCGTCACCGTCTTCAACAAAGCCGACCTCGCCGACGAGGCCATGCGGGCCCACGCCCGCCACCTCGCGCCCGACGGCTACTTCGTCAGCGCCAAAACCGGCGAAGGCATCGAAGCCCTCCTGGCGCGTTGCTCCGAACTCACCGCGGACAGTCTGGGCGCCACCGAACTCTTCATCCCTCACTCTCGCTACGACGTGATCGCCAAGCTCCATTCCGTGGGCCACATTCAAAGCGAAGAACAACAAGACGGCGGCGTCACCATCCACGGCCGCTTCCCCGCCAGCCAAACCGCCGTCTTCAAGCCCTTCGTGGTCGCGAAGAAGTGATCGGTTCGCGGTTCGAAGGGCGAGGCGTCCCGACTCGCCGTCGTACGACCGATGCGACGTACTATCGGCATGTCCGCGCAGATCAGACGGTCACCAACAGCATGTCTCGCGCAGGCCACGAAGGCTACGAAGCCGAACGAACCAAGACAGAGCAGGAATATTAAACCTCCGAAAAACGGCAGGTCCGAGGTGGAGCGTGACCTCCGAGCGCGCTATTGGGCGTGTCCTACAAGGCGCGAGGGAGCAAACCAACCCCTGGCCGAACTTTCATCTCGATCGGCTCCTTGCCGGTGTTTTTCACAACAACGCTAACCTTACGCCGAACTTCACCTCATTCGCCACAGCGCTTCCAATCGCGCGGGACAAGCTCCTGAAGAGCTAGGCCCTTCGACTGCGCTCAGGGCAATCGGCTCTGAGGAGCGGATTGGCTGCCCGACATGGATTCGAACCATGACTAGGCGAGTCAAAGTCGCCTGTGCTACCATTACACCATCAGGCAGTAGGAGGGGGTGGAAATTGCTTCTAAAAGCATGAGCGTCAAGGCCCCAATTTCGCTGCTTGCCACCTACCGGGCGATTTGAGCACAAACGGCGATGCTCGTCCACTCTGTCTACTTCTGGCTGAAACCCGAACTCACCGAAGCTCAGCGCGTTGCCTTTCGCGCCGGCCTGGAATCCCTCCGCGGCGTAAAGTCGGTCGACACGCTTTATATCGGAACTCCGGCGCCCATTCCAGACCGTCCGGTGGTGGACCGAAGCTACTCCTTCAACGCCTGCGTTCTTTTCAAAGACGTGGCGGCCCACGACGCCTACCAAGTCGACCCTATCCACAAGGCTTTCGTCGAGACCTTCAAGTCCAGCTGGACCAAGGTGCAGATTTATGACGCCGCCGGCTAAGCGCCGGCGAGGAAAGTAGAGACTGGGACGGGCCCGGCAAGTCCACGCCAGCATCCACCTTCTACTCTCCACTCTCGAAGAAAAGGTCCCGATTCGCGTTGCGCGAATCAGACCTTTTCTTCCACCGGCGACAGCCGCTCAAACTTCACCCGTCGCAGCCGTTCACTCGCCACGTCGAGCGCGCTCACCTTGTACTCGCCGACCGTCACGGTCTCGCCGCGACCAGGCTGGTGACCGAAATGGCGCAAAGCCCACGCCGCGACCGTCTCTTTCGGCTGCCATTCGAAATTCCAACCGGTCTCAGCTTGGAGTTCGCGCATCGTCAGGCTGCCGCTCACGACGATGATCTGGTCCTTGTGTTCGAAAATCGGGCCGTGCTCGATGTCGAACTCGTCACGGATGTCGCCGACAATTTCTTCAAGCACGTCCTCGAAACTCACGATACCGGCCGTCTTGCCGTTTTCGTCGAGGACCACCGCCAGGTGACTCCTCGACGAACGGAAGAGCTCAATCATACTGTGCACCGGCGTCTTTAGGGTGAATGTCAGGGCCGGTCGGATCAGCGGCTCGAACGACGCCTCAGGTCCCAACGCCTGAATCTGCCACAGCCACTCGCGGACGAGCACGATGCCATCCACCTCGTCGAGCGTCCCCCGGCATACCGGAAACCGACTGTGGCCGCTCATTTGAGCCGTCCGCAAATTTTCGTCCAGGGGTTTGTCGAGCCAGAGCGCCACAATCTGCTCGCGCGGCCGCATCACTTGTTGCGCGCGTGTCTCACGCAATCGCAGCGAGCGCACCATGAGTCGATTGATCAAGGCGTCGCCGGGATGTCCATGCCGCGCGTGACTGAGCACGTACTCCAATTCTTCGGCGGTGAATCCATGCTCGCCCTCCCCTGCGGGCTGCAATCCCGCCCACCGGAGAAAACGGTTGGCCGTGCCGTTCAAAAACCAAATGAACGGGTACAAAATATAATAGAAGATCATCAACGGCAGTCCCGCATACAGCGAAACCACCTTCGGCCGCATGATCGCGAGTGACTTTGGCGCGAGTTCGCCAAAGACAATGTGCAAAAAAGTGATCACCGTGAACGCCACGGCAAATGACACCGATTTGACCGCGCTCGGGGTGGTAATCCCGAACTCCGCCAGCAACGGCGCGATACGATGCGCCACGAAAGGCTCGCCCACCCAGCCCAGGCCCAAGCTCGCCAGCGTGATGCCGAGTTGGGTTGCCGATAAAGCCGCGTCCAATTTCTGCGTCGCCTTCAAAGCATACTTGATCCGCAGGCCACCTTTTTTTGCCATGGGACGCAGCTGACTCACCCGCACCTTCACCAGCGCGAACTCGGCCGCCACGAAAAAACCGTTGGCAGCCACCAGCGCAAGAATCAGCGCGATCTCCCCGACGATATCGAAGAAGGTGTTCATGCCCCCAAACACCGGGTCCATCCCGGATTAAATCCATGCATCGCTCAAAGGGGAGCGGCCGACAGCTCAAAGCGCAAGCATCCGGACCAGATTTGTAAAAATCGCTTGCTTCCAGCCTCTAACCTGTTGCGGCACTCTGCACTATGCGCCAGCCGGAGTCTTGCATATTGAAGGAACTAAGACGTGGGCCAACAGCTTTTAGTTGTTAAATAGAAACATCTTAAGAAACATAGGTAACACGGCACGGATCAAGCACCACAATCATTTTTAAACTATCCAACCCCAACTCAATCGCGCCATGCCTCACGATCTCACCGGCAAGAAAATCGCCATCCTCGTCACCGAAGGCTTTGAACAAAGCGAGCTCGAAGAGCCCCGCCAAGCGCTCGAGCGAGCGGGAGCTATCACCCACATCATTTCCCCCAAGGAAGGGGAAGTAAAAGCCTGGGACGAAGACGACTTCGGCGATACCTTTGACGTCGACGTAGCGCTCCAAAGCGCCAACGCCGACGACTACGACGGCCTCCTCCTCCCCGGCGGCGTCATGAATCCCGACAAACTCCGCCTAGAACCGAAGGCGGTCGACTTCGTCCGCGAATTCTTCGTCGTCAACAAACCGGTCGCCGCTATTTGCCACGGCCCCCAGATCCTGATCGAAGCCGACGTCCTCCGCGGGCGGCACGTGACCTCCTACCCATCCATTAAAAAGGACCTGATTAATGCGGGCGCCGAATGGACCGATGAAGCCGTCGTCTGCGACAACGGTCTCGTGACGAGCCGCAAGCCCGCCGACCTCCCGATGTTCAACGCAAAGATGATCGAAGAATTCGCAGAGGGTATCCACAATAGCAGGACACCCGGCCATACCACGGAATCCTCCGTCGAAGAAAGCAACACGAGACGGTCCAGCGGGATGTTGTGAGGAGCGGTAGCCCCCCATCGTTCTCGTTCTCGTCCGCACCACGCATCGCAAGCGATTCTTTCGGGAAGCCTTATTTGGGCGGCTCTCCTCCGACTTCTCACCCTGGGTTTGGAGAACGAGTACGAGTAAGAGAACGATACGAACTCCACTTCGCCCCCTATAAAAGGACTCAGGGGAGCACGCCCCCATGCGTATCTCCCCTGAGCAAGATCCTCGCGCAAGCACCTAACCACCGGTTCGAACCCTGGTTGGGATTCGTCCCTGGGCGCATCGGCGCGGCGCGGGGTTGCGAGCCGTTGCGTCCGAGAGCACAAGATTGGCGATAACCTCCTTCCGCAATCGCCGCGATCACCCCATAAGGGGTACGGCCCGCCGGCCCCGCTCAATGCTCCATCGAATAGGTGATGTAAAATGCGCGCCGATCACCGACTTGCCTGCTCTGTCCGGGGATGATGTAGCGTCGATCGAACGCGTTTTTTACGGTGAAATTCAGCTTTTCAGTCAACCGCGGCCTCTTTGTTTTCCACGTGTAAATCACGCCGAAGTTCCAGAGCGCAAACGACGGCGTGCGAATATCCGCCCGGCCATCGTTCCCCGTATAGAGCCGGCGATTGATGGGATCCTGCAGGTGTCCGGTTGTCGGTGTCTCGGTGGGCGTCGACGACATGTACCGCGTCGCCATGCTGAACGACCACGCCTTGTGCGCCCTCCATAACACGGCCGAGGAAAAACTATGCTCAGGCACCCCCCGCGGGGGTTTTCCTTCCGCGTACACTTCCACCCCTTGGTCGACCAAGCGGTTCCTCACATAGGTGTAGCTGATCAACGCCTGCAACCGATCGGTGAGCTGGAAATTGCCGTCGAACTCGATGCCGTGCGCCTTCTGCCCGCCCGAGTACGATCTTTCTGTCCGGCCCGTGACCGGGTCAATCGTCTCTACTTCGACATCCTTGCGGAGCGCGGTGAACACGTCCGCCGTGAAACTGATCCGTCCATCGAGAAAATCTACTTTTAGTCCTGTCTCATAACCGACACTGGTCTCACTCGGCGGACTCTCCCCGATCGATGTTCCCGTATCGAAAGGCAAAAACGCCTCGCTGCGGTTCGCATACCACGAAAGGGTCGGTCTGAGCTTGTAGCTCAAGCCGACGAGCGCGGTGTCGTTGGCATCGTGCGCCTGACTCCCCTGTCTGCGTTCGGGATCGGTCATGCTTCCTTGCACTCGATCGTGTCGATACCCGGCCGCGGCAATCAGCCTCCCATTGAACGCGGTCACCTGGTGGCGTAAAAAATAGCCCATGGTGTCGATCGCTACATCTCGTCGCGAAGGATTGGATACAGGTCTGAAATTGGCCGGACTCACCTCCAGGTACGGCGTGAAATCGGCGTAATCGGTCGCCATGCGCCGCGAAAAGCTACGGTAGGATATCAGCGACACATCGTCGCGGCGGCGGTTCTCGAACCGGTCCGTCGTCATCAGCGTCATGTGCTCCAGGCCCCAGGCCCGATAGTTGGCCAGCAAATCGATCGCGAAACTCTGTCCGTAGCCCGTGAACGAACTCCAGCTGACATTCGTGTTCCGGTTCGTGATTTGCCGCACCGCCCGCTCGTACTGCGGCGCTCCCCCCACGCTCTGATAGATCCACGCCGGACGATGGTAAAAATTCGCTCCGGCTTTCAGCGCGAAAATACGATTGAAGCGATGCTCGAAAAAAGCCTCGACCACCTGGTTCCGGCGGTCGCGGTAGTCGTTGGGCGAAATGTAATATTTATCGATCAACTCCCAGGCGAACCCGGTGTAACGGTCTGTGGCCGGGTCGTAAACGTAAGGTAGAGCCGTGGTAGCTGGCATGTGGCGAAACTGATAGCTTCCATTGATGGACAAGTGCGTGTCGGGACTGGGACTGTACGCCAGCATTGCAGTGGCCGCCCGCGTCAACGAGGACGACGCCGGATCCTGATAGCGGCGGCGGTAGTACTGCGCGTCGAACGTATAAAAAATCTTATTCTTCCCGTATGGCAGTGGACCGCTGAGGTTGAGTTGAAACTGCGATAGATCGTAACTTCCATACGTCCCGCTGATCGCGTGCCGCTTCATCGCGCGCGGACGCTTCGTCGTGATCACCAGCGCGCCGCCCGGAGACGTCTGACCGTAGATCGCCGCGGCCGGACCTTTGATCAACTCGACCCGATCGACGCTGGACGAGTCGATGGGACCCAGCGTCGCGAAGCCATTTCGCAGGTTCGTGTTATTCCCTTTATACCCTCGAATCACCAGGCTTCCGCTGTCCTCCACCCCCGTGAGCGCGGTGATATAAGACAGTTCTTCCGTGAGTTCGAAAATCGAGAAATCTCTAAAAAACTCCGACGTGAGCATGTTCACCGCATACGGCAGATCCTTCACCCGAGTCGCCACCCGCGACCCGGTGGTGGACTCCGCCGGCGTGTATCCCCCCGTTCCGCCGGCCGACACGGTGAATTCTTTGAGGTAAAGGAGCGATAGCTGGTTCGCGTGCACCACGTGTTCTTCGCCGCGGTAAATTTCGTCCACCGCCGTCAGCTTGAGGGATCCGAGCGAGGTCGTCTGCCCGGGTCGTACCACCACATCCACCACGCGCGCGGGAACCATTCCCTCCGCGCTGACATGGAGCGTGTAGGTCCCGGCGGGCAGATGGGGTATGACAAACTCGCCCCGACCGTCGGTGACGGCCACATAGTCGAGGGGGGCGATCTTCACCTCCGCTCGCGCAATTCCGACATAGTTTGAATCGTACGCGACCGTCCCTTCAATGATCCCGGGCTGTGTCGCCTCGCTATCCAGGGCGCGGCTGATCTGGGCGTTTGCGATGGAGGGCGTCATCGCCAACAAAAGGACAGCGGCGAACGCAAACGCCACCGCCGCTAGCCGACAGAAAACAGCCTCCCCGCCGCCGGCTAGCCAGTGCCGGCGCTCAACCAGGGGTGTCCCCCCGGGATATCCGCACGGCTCGCGCCGCCTCGGCTCACCCCGGGGAGTAGATGGGTGGGTTTGGGGGAAAATGCCGCCCCATCCCAAACAGAAGCTCGCGGAGCTTCGAGCCTCAAATCGAGTCGCCCTCCCACCTCAAATGGGGTAACCAGGGGCCTTACCTCACTCCGCCCGGCATGTTTCGCTCGTTTACCCCACGACCCGCAGCGCTTTGGCTATCCATTTCCGGTGGGGTTCCGTTGTCGCATTCCTGTCGTCTTTCTTTTTCCACCTCAATGCTGCGTCTTCTCGCCCAGTGGTCGATTTTCGCAATGCTCGGGGCGTTGCCGGCGTCGGCGGAACTGCGCATCGGCTCTCCGCTGGTCAAAAACGAACAGGATAACGCTCGCGCCATCCGCGGCCCGGTTTGGGCGCTCACCAAAACCGCCGACGGCACGCTACTCGTCGGGTCAAATATTCTTTCAGCCTTCGACGGCAGTAACTGGGAGCCTGTCAATGCCCCCGGCTATGCCTTCCGAGCGCTGGCGGCGGCACCCAACGGTGATGTCTGGGTTGGCGCGCGCGGTGCGATCGGCCGACTCGCGCGCGACGCGCAAGGATCTTGGCAGTTCGAATCGCTTTACCCCCACTTGAAAGCAGCCGGGATTTCCGACCTCGGCGACGTGTGGCTCGCGCATTCAGTCGGAGCCGCCGTGATTTTTGTGACTTCCGAAAAGGCGATCCGTTGGAACGGGCAGAAAGCCGAGGTCTGGTCTCTCCCGGCGAAACCTCATCTCCAAGCTTTCCCGGCGGAGGACGGCGTCCTGATCTACCAACTCAAGGTAGGGCTTTTTCGCCTGGGCGCCGCGGGCGCGCCGGAGCTGATCAAAGCCGAAGCAGATCTTCCCGCCTCACCCGTCACATGGTTCCTCTCTCAACGCGATGGCTCCGCGCTCCTGGGTCTGGGCGAGGCCGCTTACCGCATGACCTCCACCGGAGCCCTAACCCGCCTCGACGCCTTGTCCCAGGCCCTGCAGAAAACGCTCCCGTGCCAGGCGGAACAGATCGACCGCACCACGATCGCGATCGGCACGTACAAGGCAGGGGTCGTCGTCGCGACGACCGCCGGAATCGTTCAAACGCGCATCGACCATGCTGCCGGGCTGACCGAGGACAGCGTGTATTCGCTCCACAACGACGCGTTGGGGGTGCTCTGGATCGGTCTCGGCCATGGCCTGGCCCGGGCCGTCCATCCCGGTACCGCCGCTGTAATCGATGCCCATCACGGCTTGGATCGGGGTTATCCCCTGCGCGTGGTCTCCAATGGCGAGTCCACCGTCGTCGTGAATTCTCGCAACCTCTACGCACTGCCCGCGATTCAAGGCTCCACCGATCGCTCGTCCGAACGTCTTCGGCCAATTTTGGACACACCGGAAATCTTCACCGGCGCAGTTGTTCTGGACGACCATCTGTGGTGCAGCGGTTTTGGCGGGCTCTGGCGGATGGATGCCGGAACTGCCGTGCGCCACTATCGCACGCCGACCGACGTCCTCGCGATCACCACCTCGGCGCGCGTGCCCGGCATTCTCGTCTTCGTCGAAGGTTACGAACTGAAATCCCTTCAGGCGTCCTCCTTCGGTTGGGGAGCCAAGGAACTGGGGCTGCGCCTGCCTGACACCGTGGCCTCTCTCCTCGAAGACGAGAAAGGGGTCCTGTGGCTCTCCACGATCAAGGAGGGCATCCTCCGGGCGGAGTGGGTCTTGCGCCCGACCGAGCCCCCGAGCCTTCGACTTAGCGGTCACTATAAACCGGGGTTGGGTCTGCCCGCCACAACCCTGCGGCCCATCCTCAACGAAGTCGGGGGCAGGCTCTTCGCCTTCACCGAAAACGAGATTCTGGAGCGCGCTTCGGATGGAAAATCCTTCATCCCGGCGCCGGGCATGAACGGACTGACCGGATTGTTTTCCGCGCGCGTGAACGCCACGTCGGCTTACTGGCTCGTGCAGACGGGCGGCCCGCAAAAGGAAACGATCTACGCCTTGATCCGAGTCGACGCGACGACTCCAGCAGGCCAGCCCTTGCCTTGGGCGCCGATACGTTCGGGCAGCCTCGATCAAATCGTCGAACCGATCAGCCTGAGCCTCACCGGCGATCCAGCCCGGCACGACCTCTGGATCGGGGGAAAACAAGGGCTCGTTCACCTCACTTCAGATGCCATCCGCGAGGCGCGTTCAGCCCCCAACGTTTTCCTGAGAACGGTCGCACTTGACGGCAGACCCCAACCGTTCGGCATGAAAGACGCGCCGCACGTTTATCCCGCGACGTCCAAACAGCTGGAATTCCGTTTCGCTGTCGACGGGGCCGCGGGTCGCACGATTTCCTATCAGACACGCCTGGAACCGGTCGAAGGCAGCTGGTCCCCGCCGACCCGCGAAACGCGGCGGGGCTTCACCGGTTTGGCGGCCGGAGATTACACCTTCCGTGTCCGCGCCCTTGACCGCTTTGGTCGCGCCGGACCCGACGCGAATTACAATTTTGGGATCGCCCTGCCTTGGTACTTCCGCCCTCCCGCCATCGCTGGGTATCTCCTCGTCGCGGGCGTGCTCGGCTTGGTGGTACTTCGTTTGCGCACGCGGCATCTGCAGCTGCAGAACGAACGTCTCAACCGGCTGGTCGAAGAACGCACGCGCGAATTGGAACTCGCCAACACGGCCAAGAGCGAATTCCTCGAAAGCGTCAGTCACGAAATCCGCAACCCGCTCAACGGCCTGAACGGCTTGCTCAACATGCTCCGCCAGGAAGACCTGGGGTCATCCGCGCGGCAGCTGATGGGATCCGTGCAGGCCTGCGCCCTCGGCCTGACCCGCGTGTTCGAAGAAGTCCTGGGTTATTCAAAACTCGAATATGGCGTGATCCCGCCAAAAAACGCCCCATTCTCCGCCCGCAAGATCATCGAGGAGATCGCGGCATCGTTTGCCTGGCACGCCTCCCAACAAGGGAGTCCGTTGAAATGCGAAATCCCGGCGGAATTTACCGACGGTTTTCAGGGCGACGAGAACCGGATCAAGACGATCGTCACGAACTTCGTGGGCAACGCCATCAAGTATGCCCCGGGCAAGCCCATCGTCCTGCGTCTGGAAAGCCACGCCACCGGGAAAGACCTCGTTGAAGTGCACTTCGAAGTGACCGACCACGGTCCGGGCATTTCCCCCAAGGAACAGGGGCTTATTTTCAAAAAGTTCGTGCGCGGCTCGACCGCCAAAAAAGGCAACGTGGCCGGCACCGGCCTCGGCCTCGCGACGTGCCGCGTACTCGCCAAATCGATTGATGGAAGCGTCGGAGTCGACAGCGAACCAGGCAAGGGCGCGACCTTCTACCTGCGGGTACCGCTGCGTCCCGTCGCTCTTCCGGCGAAAGATCCCTCGGCCGAACCCGTCCTCGCGGGGCGAGCCCTTATCGTCGAGGACGAACACTACAACCAAGTGGTCCTTCGCGGCATCGCGATCGAACTCGGCCTCGAAGCCGATGTCGCCAGCAACGCCGAGCAAGCCGAAGCGAGCCTCGCCGCCAAAGGCTTCGACATCATCTTTCTCGACTGGGAACTGCCTGGCCTCAAGGGCGGCGAACTGGCCCAGCGGATTCGCACCCGCGCAGGCGGCGCCACCCCCGTCATCATTGCGGTCACCGCCCATGACAGCCCGGACATCCGGCGGCAATGCGTCGCCATGGGGATGGATGATTTTCTCTCCAAGCCCTACGACCTCGGACAAGTCCGCGCACGCATCGTCGACTCCGTCGCCCGTCGGAGTAACGGCCCCTCGTTCTCACTGGCCCAACCAAACGCCATCGTCCCCAACGGCTCGAACACCGGCAATCGTCTCAATCTGCGTGCCTTCGAGCACTATGCCCGCGGCGCGCCGGGCCAGTCCGGTCACGCCACCGAGCTCTACTTCACCGCACTGGAGGAAGAAGAAGAGGCATTGAGGAAATGCCTCGCCGCCGGAAACGCCGCGGACCTCGCCGTCTGCGCCCATCGGATGCGCGCGCTGGGAGGCCTCGTGGGCGGCAAAGCGGTTGCCGACGCGGCCCGGCAACTTGAGACAGCCGCCAACTCGGGCCAGCCTCAGGACTGGAAGTCCGCCTACGAGGCCCTCACGCCGCAGATTGCCGCGCTCAAGGCGGAGCTGCAAAGTCTTACCCCTTCGGCCGGCGCACGCGGGTAAATCCTTTTTCCAACGCGTAGTGAATGAGCTCGGGCGTGCTATGGATGCCCAGTTTGCCCAGGATATTGCGGCGGTGCGCCTTGACCGTACTCGCGCTCAAGCCGACTCGCTCCGCCACCGCTTCGTTGCTCAACCCTTCACCGAACAAACTGAGCAAGCGTTGCTCATGATCGGAGAGCAGCTTGTCGAACGAGGCAGGATCGGAACGGAGCGATGCTTTCAACTGCTGCACGGCCGACGAGAAATACGTCCGCCCCGCCATGACCGTCTCGATCGCCTCTTTCAGCACGTCGAGCGGCTGTTCGTTTTTGTCGACAAATCCGTGCACGTTTGCGCGCAATGCGCGGTGGACCGTGAACTCATCGGCAAACGAACTGAGCGCAATGACCTTCGAGAGCACCGAAGCCTGAAACAACTTAGGCAACAGATCCAAACCATCCGCATCGGGCAGCACCAAATCCAAAAACACCAAATCCGGCTGCACACGCGCGCACATCGCCAATCCCTCCGCGCCATCGCTCGCGACGTGCACCTCCGCCTGCGGCACCACGCCGCGACAAGCCACGGCCAACATGTCGCGCACCAACTTGTGATCTTCAATGATGACGATTTTCACCGGATAAGGCCAGACGCACGATCCGGCTTCACGATCAGCCGCACCACCACCCCTGTCAACAGATCCAGCCATCCTCATACTCCCTCCGCATCGTTCTCGTTCTCCTACTCTTGCTCGTTCTCGTTCCCACAACCTCAGCCTGCCTTTGGCGTAAAAACTGCAAGCGGCCACGAGTCTGGAGACGAAAATGAGTAAGAGTAGGAGAACGAGAACGATTCCGAATAACCCCGACCACTACCCCAAAGGGGGCGATTCCGTGGGTAGCGGTACCCTTCAGAACGTTCATGGTGGTTTCACTTTGAGCCGCGCTGATTTCAGACAACACCTGCGATCGGCACCCCCAAGCGCGCCCGTTCCATAACCGTTTCGGTCGCGCGACCAAAACAAACGGCCCATTCGATTCCCGTACCCCAGGGAATCCCAAGGAGCACGCCCCAAGCGCGTGCTCCTTCAGGGGCTGGTTCCCCCTTTTGTCATCCTCCAAGGTAGGGCGAGGCCTCCGTACTCGCCGTCGGGCGGCCAACCGATCACGCGAACATCTGCGCAGCGCGGGACAGCGTACGCGAGCCTGCTCGGCCGCTCGAGGCCCACCTTCTCCGATTCAGCCTTCAGCGCTGCAGTCTTTAGCCTTTTCTGTCAGCGATCGGCACAAACTCTCGCAGTTTCGCCCCAACGAAGATTTGCCGTGGCCGATAAATACGCCCTTTTGGATTCGACGCTACTTCGCGCCAGTTCGCGATCTGCCCGGGCGCGCGACCAATGGCAAAGATCACCGTGAACATGTTCGTCGGAATCCCGATCGCGCGCATGATGATGCCGGAATAGAAATCCACGTTCGGGTACAGCTTGCGCGAGATGAAATAGTCGTCCTTGAGGGCCGACTGCTCGAGATTCTTGGCGATATCCAGCAACGGATCTTTCATCCCCAACTTCTTGAGTACGTCGTCGCAGGCTTTGCCGATGATCTTCGCTCGCGGATCGAAATTGCGATACACGGGGTGGCCAAAACCCATCAAACGCTCGCTCTTGGTGCCCGACTTCGCTGCCGCGATGAAACGCGTGCCGTCATCTCCCTCGTCGTGAATCGTCTGCAGCATGTTCATCACCGCAGTGTTCGCACCGCCGTGCAGCGGACCGGAGAGCGCGCAAACGCCCGCCGCCAACGACGTGAATAAATTCGCCGCACTTGAGCCCACCATCCGGACGGTCGACGTCGAACAGTTCTGCTCGTGGTCCGCATGCAACAGCAGCAACATGTTCAGCGCCTTCGCGACTTCCGGCTGAGCGACGTAATCCTGATAGGGCTCCGAGAACATCATGTGCAGGAAGTTCTCGCAAAACGGCAGGTCGTTCTTCGGAAAAATGTACGGCAGACCTTTTTGATACCGATAGATCATCGCGCCGATCGTGCGGATTTTCGAAATCGCCATCGCCGCCGCCAAATCGAAGTTCTGCAGATCCTTCTCGAAGACGTTCGTCGCGAGCTGGGGATAGTGCGCCGCGAGAGAACCGACAATCGACGACAACATGGCCATCGGGGGCGCATCCTTGGGGAAGCCCTCGAAGATCTTCTGCATCTGGGTCTCAATCGCTGCATTCTGGCGCAGTCGCTGGCCGAATTCCTTGCGCTGTGCCGGCGTGGGCAGCTCGCCGTAAATAATCAAATACGCCGTCTCGACATAGTCGCTGCGCTCCGCCAGTTGCTCAATCGGGTAGCCGCGATGGCGAAGAATGCCTTTGTCGCCGTCCAGGAAGGTGATGCTGCTCTCACAGGAGCCGGTATTGCCGTAACCCTGGTCGTAACAGATGTAGCCGGACTCCGCCCGCAGTTTGCGCGTGTCGATGGCTTTCTCCCCTTCCGTGCCCACCAGGACGGGCAGGGAGACTTCCTTCTCATCCAACTTCAACACGGCATTAGTGGGCATGTCGCAACCAGAGCAAAAAACCGCCAGCTTGCAAAGAAAAGTTGCCCGCCAGCTAACCTACGCCGGGGTCATAAGATAAAATCCGCCCGCACGTTAGCAAAAGTATTGCAGAGCAGCCGAAGCGCCTTTCTCCGAGGTGGAACGCGACCTCCGGGCGTGTTTTGTTGAAATGGGACAGGGAAACCGCCTGCAGGTTCTGCGACGCCGCACGCTCGAATCACGTTCTCTAATCGGCGTTCCTCTTCAGCGATCA
>CAZJLP010000064.1:0-28762 GCA_964546955.1 uncultured Opitutaceae bacterium
TCAGCTTGGCTCGGGCCTGTTCGTAAGTTTGGCGAACCTGCGGAGAACAGGTCACCCGGACCGCTCCGAACTTTGTCGGCATATCCGAAGTGAAGCCGATTTTTCCCCCAGCAAATGCAGCGTCCCTGGCCTCGAGCACGGTGTTGTTACCGATGGTCACGCGAATTTGGTCCCCTTTCACGTCGATCGAAATGGGGATCTCCGCACCCGCCGTCCACGTGAAGGGTTTCTCCGCCAGCACGGCTTCGTTCATCGTTCGGAATCCTTTTCCGCCCGCGACCTTTTTGATCAGTGCCGTCTGACCGGACACTCCGGCGACGTAATAGTGGCGATCGTTCCTATAGCGGAACATGACGCCCGCTAGTCCCTTGCCGTCGTCCGGCGCGAAACGCGTCTCCACCTTGTAATCTGTCCAGAGGACGTCGCCGGCGATCAACATGGGATGCTGATAGGGGAGTTCCTGCGGTGCGGCGGTGTAGGTTTGGAAAATCAGGGGCCGGCCATTTTCGCGGATGACGCGCCAGGCGCGCTGCGACGGATCGCTCCGGAATGTGGATACAACCCAGTTGCCCTTCGGTGCGACGGTCGGGATGTAGTGATATTCCGCTTGGGCGCCGATCACCCCTGCGGACAGCATGCCGGGGGTCAATCCGCTGTAGTCGTCGGTCAGAAGAGTAGCGGTGGCTGCTTCAGAAGCGACCGCGGGGGCCGAGGGAGGAGTGCGGCAGGCTGACGTTGCGGCAATCGCGATAACAGCCGCGAAAGACAGAAGGCGGAGAGCGTGCATATGCGGTGGAATGGGGGGGGAATCCGGAGGGGCACAAAATCCGGGCGCGTGTCCGAATCTGTCGAGAAAGCATGGGCTGCTTCGAGCTTTTTCTTGTTTGAGCCAGCGATTTGCGGTGATCGAGCGGGGCGCTATGATCTGTTCCAACGATTGCTTGCGCCGGTTCCCACGACGAGCCAACACTCTGCTACTTCATCTCTGTTCAATTTTTGCCCATGAAACTCATCATCGCGATCATCAAACCCTTCAAACTGGAAGAAGTTAAGGCTGCACTCTCCGAGATCGGAATCGAAGGTATGACCGTCACCGAGGTGAAGGGTTTTGGACGTCAAAAGGGCCACACCGAGATTTACCGTGGCAGCGAGTACACGGTCGACTTTTTGCCCAAGGTGAAACTCGAGATCGCCGTGGCGGATGACATCGTGGGCAAAGTGGTCGACGCAATTGTAAAAGCGGCGAAGACGGGGAAGATCGGCGACGGTAAAGTTTTTGTGGTGGGATTGGAGAACGCGGTTCGCATTCGGACTGACGAGCGCGGTGAATCCGCGCTGTGAACTGTAGCGCTGGCCGTCAATCGAGGCGGGCATTCTCTGTCGCGAAGTTGGAGGCAGCGCGTCGCGTCCGCCGCTGGGCTGGACTTGGGGGCTGCCTGCCCTGGTGATCCGCTCGACGGAAACGTTTCCAACGCACTTCCCAGCGTATACGCGTCGTCCCCGGGATTCGTCGGGAGGAAGCCAGCAGTAGTTTTATCGTGAGACACGCAGGGCGCCTCTGGCGTAATCTCCAGCGACGGAGCTCCCGCCCTCCTCGCTGGCTCTCCTGTGCAGTGGCATAGGCTGTGCTAACCGCAGGCGCTTTTTTTTAAAAAAAAAGGCGTTACTTCACCACACAACCGCAGCCTGCCACCTTACTATGAAGCATTGGTTTGAACCCGACCCCGCCCTCGTCTTCAGCGCCCGCAATCACCTGGCCTTGAATAGCCTAAGCGTAGGCCAGGCCCAGCGACTCCGGCCTCAATCACGGCTCGCTACTTCGGAGGGTGATGAAAAATGAGCACTTTACCTAGAAAAAGGATTCATGGCATCGCGCCTGCTTTGGTACGCGGGCTCATGAATACTGTCCTGCTCAAAACCTGTCGCATCCTGGCCGTCGGCGCGGCCGCGTGGTTCGCCACGCTCAGCGCCACCGCACAGACTCCGGCCGCTGAGGCCGCGCCTGCTACCCCTCCCGCTCCCGCGGCAACGCTTGAACAGCGTGTGGCCGTGATGGAAGCGTACTTCACCAACACCGATCCGTCTGCGCCTTTGAAAGACAAGGACGGGAAACTGCCGGACGGTTTGACGACGCCCGTCGTGGGCGTGCCCGGCCCTGGCCACAATGCCTGGCAAATGGTCAGCACGGCGCTGGTTATTTTCATGACGCTTCCGGGCTTGGCCTTGTTCTATGGAGGGTTGGTTCGCAAGAAGAACGTCCTCTCCGTGCTCGCCCAGTGCATGGGAATTGCAGGCCTCGTCACAATTTTGTGGTGGGCCGTCGGGTACAGCCTCTCTTTCGCCGGTGGCAATGCTTTCTTCGGCAGCTTGGACAATGCGCTGCTCAAGGGTGTTGAGCCGGGCAAGACCGGAGCCGGTTACTGGTGGATCAGCGACATGATGTGGTCGATGTTCCAGCTGAGCTTCGCGATCATCACTCCGGCGCTGATCCTCGGTGCGATCGCCGAGCGCATGAAGTTCGCCGCGGTTCTGGCCTTTGTGGCCATCTGGATGTTCGCCGTCTACTTTCCCTTCGCCCACATGGTTTGGTCCACGACCGGTTTCATGTGCGGTCCGCTAAATCCAAACGCAACCATCAAGGCGATCGACTTCGCCGGTGGCACGGTGGTCCACATGACCTCGGGCTGGAGCGCTTTGGTGCTCTGCATCATCCTCGGGCCCCGCTTGGGCTTCGGTAAGGAAAAGATGGCTCCGCACAGCATGGTGTTGTGCATGGTCGGCACTGGCATGCTCTGGGTGGGTTGGTACGGCTTCAACGCGGGTTCCGCTTTGGGCGCCGACGCCATTGCTTCGAATGCCTTCGCGACCACTACGATTGCCGCCGCGGTCGGTGGTTTCTCCTGGGCCATGGCTGAGTGGATCACGCGCCGTCATCCGAGTGTCCTGGGCTTCTGCTCCGGCATCGTAGCGGGATTGGTCGTGATCACGCCGGGCGCCGGCTTCGTCAGCGTCTCGTCCGCGGTCATTATCGGTATCCTCGCTGGCGTGATCCCATATCTCGCGGTTGCCTACTTGAAGAATAAGATCGGCTATGACGACGCGCTCGACACTTTCGGTGTGCACGGCGTGGGCGGTACCCTCGGTGCTATCCTCACCGGCATCTTCGCCGACGAGAAGGTCAATTCGGTGGTAGGTCCCTTGAAGGAAGGCCTGCTGATGGCGCAGCTGAAAGCGGTTGCCCTCACCATCGTGTGGAGCGTGGTCGCCACGGCGGTCATCGCCTTCATCGTGAAGGCCATCGTGGGTCTCCGTCCCACCACGGAAGTCGAGCGCCAGGGTCTCGACATCAACGAACACGGTGAAGAAGGCTACGTCGACTAAACCGCTCGATAAATCACACTCAAATGAAACTCATCATCGCAATCATCAAGCCGTTCAAACTCGAGGAAGTGAAAACCGCCCTCTCGGAGATCGGCATCGAAGGCATGACGGTGACCGAAGTCAAAGGCTTCGGTCGGCAGAAGGGTCACACCGAGATTTATCGTGGCAGCGAATACACCGTCGATTTTCTTCCCAAGGTGAAGATCGAGCTGGTGGTGCCCGGCGAAATCACCGGCAAGGTGGTCGACGCTATCGCGAAATCCGCCAAGACCGGCAAAATCGGTGACGGTAAAATCTTTGTTGTCCCGGTTGAGGACGCCATCCGCATCCGCACCGACGAGCGCGGCAGCGCCGCCATCTGATTTGATTCGACAACCGTACACTCGCGAAGCCGGCCCGCAGGGGCCGGCTTTTTTTTGTGTGGGCGTGAACCTGGGCAAGGCGGGTAGGGCGAGCGCGTCCCCAGACGCTGCGACACAAAAAAGGCGCGCCCCCAGGCGCGCCCAAATTCAACGGAGCGAAACCGGTCTCACTTCTTCGGTAGCGATCCTGGCGTATAGAGTACGTCGCCCGCTCGGAGCCGTCCCAAGTTTTGTTGGGGGTTCATCGACGCGAGGTCGTTCACCGGCACGCCGTAGGTCTTGGCGATCTTGGCCGTCGTGTCGCCCGGTTTTACGCGATATAGTCCGCTGTTGGTGAGCGCGTCGTCGGGCACCTGCGCCAGCTTCGCGCGCAAGATATTGATCTCGTTCTGGGCCTTCTCCAGACGCGACTCCAAGTCTTTGATCTGGTCCTGCACCCGCGGGTCTTCTTTTTCGGCGAAAGCCTCGATGGGCTTTCGCAGGAGCGTCAGGCGAATGACTTCTTTGGCATTGGAGAGCAGCACCTCGCTCTTGTTTTCGTCATAACCTACCTTGTATCCGCTCAATTCGTCGCCCGATTTTACCCAGGAGCTCGTTTGGTCCGAGTGGTCCTGAATCGCAAAGCTGGTGTTGCCTCCGGCGGTCCCCACACCGGTCCACACGAACCGCGGTTGTGGCTGGGCTTGCCCCGCCGTTTGCCCCATCGGTGACGGGTCGGCGGCCGATGCGACAGACAAGGAAAGGAGGAGGAGCGGGAGCAATCGTTTCATGATGTGGGGTGGGGGCTGCCAGGTGGCAAGGTGGTGCCCGGGGAAGGCAAAATGATTGGGTGGGGAGAAAATTGAAAAAACCGCTCGAAGGGCAACCCTTTTTACGGAAGTGAGCCGAGGATAGCCAGCGAGGGATTATTTCACAAATATATGTGGGTGAATTGATTATGAATCTAACAGTGAGCGCACTGGCACATTGCGCTGCGATATTGATAGCTACTTAACGCACAAGTTCGCGCGAAATGTCGCTTAATATGTTTGCGGCAGACAGCTGCGCCTCGGGACCGAGGATCAAGAAGCTGCCGGTTTTTCGGCGGCCTGTTTCTTCTTGTCCGGCAGAGCGCGGGTGGCGTTCTCTCGCTTCACTTTCTCAAGATAGTCCGCAAAGGGCATCACGCCTTCGTCGCCGCGTGCCCGGCTTCGCACGCTGACGGCGCGAGCTTCCGCTTCCTTGCCTCCGAGCACGAGCGTGTAAGGAATCTTTTCCAATTCCGCCCGGCGGATCTTTGCGCCGAGCTTGTCGTTGTGCTCGTCGAGACTCGCGCGCAATCCGGCTTCGCGGAGCTGGCTCAGGAGATCGCGGCCGTAGTCCAATTGTTTTTCGCTGATCGGCACCAGCCTCACTTGTTCCGGCGCGAGCCAGGTGGGAAAATCGCCGGCAAAATGTTCAATGAGGACACCGCAGAAGCGTTCCATCGAGCCGAACGGAGCGCGATGGATCATGACGGGCCGGTGCGGCTGATTGTCCGCGCCGATGTAAGAAAGGTCGAAGCGGATGGGTAGATTGTAATCCACTTGGACCGTCCCCAGCTGCCACTCGCGGCCGATCACGTCCTTGATCACGAAATCGATCTTCGGGCCGTAAAAAGCGGCTTCGCCGGGTTCCTCCGTGAAGGGGACGCCCAACGTTTTCGCCGCTTCTCGGCAGGCCGACTCGGCTTTGTCCCAATTCTCCGCCGTGCCGGTATATTTGTTCGAGTCGGGATCGCGCAGCCCGACGCGCACGCGGTAATCCTGCATGCCGAGAGTCGTCAGCACGATCTTGACCAGGGAAAGGCAACCGAGGACCTCCCGCGCCACTTGTTCTTCGGTGCAGAAAAGGTGCGCGTCGTCCTGGGTAAAGCCACGCACTCGCGTCATCCCGTTCAGCTCGCCGGACTGTTCCCACCGATAGACGGTGCCAAATTCGGCCAGGCGGACGGGAAGATCGCGGTAGCTGTGCGGTTGCGAAGCAAAAATCTTGATGTGGTGCGGGCAATTCATCGGCTTCAACATGAAGCCGTCGAGCAGTTGATCGTCCGGCTTTACTCGGTCCGCCGCGATTGCCTCGCGTCCCGTGCGTTTGTTGATGTCCTGCCGCAGTTTTTCCGACACGGCATCGAGGCGGGCATATACCTCCGCGCAGGAACAGCCTTCGTTCAGCGCTTTGGCCAGCGATTCGTTTTCGATCACCGGAGAGAACTGCGACTCTTTATAGTAGGGGAAGTGGCCGGAAGTCTTGTAGAGTTCCAACTTGCCGATGTGCGGCGTGAAGACCTGGGAGTACCCCTGTTTGCGCAATTCTTCGCTGATGAAGGTCTGCAACTCCTGCCGTATGATTGAGCCATTCGGCGTCCAAAGGATCAGGCCCTGGCCCACGTCCTCGTCGATGTGGAAAAGTTTGAGCTCTTTCCCGAGCTTGCGGTGATCGCGGAGCTTGGCCTGCTCCATGCGTTCGAGGTATTGGGCCAGCTCGTCCTTGGAGGGAAAAGCGGTTCCATAGATGCGTTGAAGCTGTTTATTTTTCTCGTTGCCGCGGTGGTAGGCGCCCGCGATCGAGAGCAGCTTGAACGCTTTGATCTGTTTGGTGTAGCGAACGTGCGTACCGGCGCAGAGATCCAGAAACTCCCCGTTTTGGTAGAAGGAAATCGCTTCGCCCTCCGGAATGTCCGCCAGGCGCCCGAGTTTGTAACGGGTCTGTCCCGTCTTCTTGATCAGCTCGACCGCTTCCTCGCGGGATACCTCTCGCCGGGTGAAGGACTGGTTTTCCTCGATCACTTTCTTCATCTCGACTTCGAGTTTCGCCAAGTCTTCGACGGTCAACTTGTGATCCAGGTCGAGATCGTAGTAAAAGCCCGTGTCCGTCGGTGGACCGATGTCGAGTTGAACGTCTGGGAAGACGCGGAGTAGAGCCGTCGCGAGCACGTGAGAGCACGAGTGACGGATTTCTTCAAGCGGAGTCATGGGCATGGTGTGAAAGTTAGCCGCGAATGGACGCGAATGGACGCGAAGCAAGCATCGGACGAGAGAGAAACTGGTATTTATTGGCGTCCATGCGGGGTTAGAAAAAGATGGGGGATTGAGTTATGATTTTTTCGCGGGCTCGAGTTTGTAGCTGTCCTTGCTGTCCAGCATGATCCAGCCGGCGGTGACGAGTTCGGCCCGAAGTTTATCGGCCAGGGCAAAGTCCTTTGCCTTCTTGGCCGTCCAGCGGTTCTCGGCGATTGCGACGACGTGGGGCGGGGCTTCCACCTTGGGCGGAGCCTCGTCAATCCGCAGCCCGAGCAGCGAAAGCGCTTTCTCGAAACCGAGCGTATCGACGCCGCTGGGTCCGCGGTTAACCACGCGGAACAAGGCTCCGAGGGCTCCCGGCGTGTTGAGGTCATCCTGCAAGGCGACCCAGACCGCCTCAAAAGCGGTCGGGTCTCCGCCCGTTGTGGGAAGCGAGGCGGCATAGGCCCGGAGCGTATTCAGGCCGCTTTCCGCGGCGTGGAGAGACTCGAGCGTAAAGTTGAGCTGCTTGCGGGGATGACCGGCCAGCAGGGCGTAACGCACGGCCATGGGGCTGTAACCCTTGGCCGCTAGATCCGCCAAGGTGTACATGTTACCCAGACTCTTGGCCATTTTCTTGCCGTCCACCAGCAGATGCTCGCTGTGATACCAGTGCCGCGAGAACGTGGCGCGATTGCAGCATTCGCTCTGCGCAATTTCGTTTTCGTGGTGCGGGAAGAGGAGGTCCACGCCGCCCGTGTGGAGGTCGATCGTATCTCCCAGATGTTTCTTGCTCATCGCGCTGCACTCGATGTGCCAGCCCGGGCGGCCTTCGGCCGCGCTTTTCGGGCCGCGCCATTTATTCGGGCCGTCGTCGGGCTTCCACGCCTTCCACAAGGCGAAATCGCTCCCGTCTTCTTTTTCGTCGGCATCGGCCGCGGCGGCTTTGAGGGCCGAGCCGGGCTGCAACTCCCGTTCCTTTACTCGCGACAGTTTTCCGTATTCGGAGAATGACGATACTTTGAAGTACACCGAACCGTCGGGCGCCCGATAGGCATGATTTTCCTTCATCAAGAGCTCGATCATGTCGATTTGCTCCTGAATGTGACCCGTCGCGGTGGGCTCCACATGAGGCGGAAGGCAGTTGAGCGCAGCGCAGTCGGCGTGAAATTTCTTGGTCCATTCGCGGGTGACGTCCGCTAGCGGGCGCTTTTCTTCGCGCGATCGCCGGATCGTCTTGTCGTCGACGTCGGTCAGATTTCGCACGTGCCTGACCTTCTCGACGCCGAACTCGGCATCCAGCAGGCGGCGCAGCACATCGTTCACCACAAACGTCCGAAAATTTCCGATGTGCGCAGCGGCATAGACGGTCGGTCCGCAGTTGTAGAACCGGAAGACGCCGTCCTTGTGGGAAGGCTGGAGTTCGCGGACTTCTCGTGTGAGCGAATCGAAAAGCTTAATGGGCATGTAAAGGGGAAGGGTGGTGCTAGCCTAAATTCCGCCGCAGCGGAACGCTGTTTTTTTCGGGAAGGCGCGCCCGTCGAGAGGCGCCGCCGGCGGTTGGAGGCCGTAGGCCGATCAGCAACCGCAGCCGGTCGTTCGCGTCGTGGGGGTTCGACGCATGAAGGTGCGAAAGAGGGTGCCAACCCATTGCATGACTATCCGAGACAACGGTACATCAGGGGCCCAGTTCAAGCCTGGAGTTAACTCCAGGGGGAACGACAAAAGGTTTCGAGGTGTAACCTGCCGTCCCGGCCGGTTGTTTCGAGCCGGCTTTGCGCCTCAACCCGAAGCCAATTAGCCAGGCACGCCGAATGCGGGTGAGGAGGATGTGTCGCTGGATCCCTGCAATTTCCGAGTAGCGATGCATCCTTCAGCCTGATCTACTGATCGCCCATTCGACCATGGCCGAAGACTTCAAGATGAACTTACCGCACCGTCCCCGCCGTCTCCGACGGACCCCGGGGATCCGCGCGCTGACGCAGGAAACAACCCTGGCCGCCAGCGATTTTATCGCGCCCCTTTTCGTGATCGATGGCAAGGGGGCGCCCGAACCGATCGCTTCCATGCCCGGGGTTGAGCGGCTGAACGTCGCTGACTTGGTCAAAGAGTGTCGGACCCTGGCAAAGCTGGGAGTTCGCTCCGTGGCGTTGTTTCCAAAGTTGAGTGCCGGGTTGAAGGACGATGCAGGCACGGCCGCGCTCGATGAGGACGCCTTGATCTTGCGCGCGGTGAGGGCCGTAAAAAAGTCGGTGCCGGACATGGTGGTCATGACTGACATCGCTCTCGACCCGTACACGACGCATGGCCACGACGGCGTTTTGACTACCGATGGAGGCGATGTCGCGAATGACGCGACGGTCGCGATTCTGACCAAAATGGCGGTATTGCACGCGAGAGCCGGCGTGGACTTCGTTGCTCCTTCCGACATGATGGATGGCCGGGTGGGGGCGATCCGACGCGCGCTCGATGCCGCGGACTTTACGAACACCGCAATCATGGCGTACTCGTCCAAATTCGCCTCCGCTTATTACGGGCCCTTCCGAGATGCCGTCGGAAGTGCGAAGGCCGCGGGCACCCCGGCGCTCGACAAGCGCACGTACCAGCTGAATCCCGCCAACCGGCGTGAAGCGGTGATGGAAGCGCTGCTCGATGTTGCCGAAGGGGCGGATGTCGTGATGGTGAAACCGGCCGGCCCATACCTTGACATCATTCGCGAGTTGCGCGGTGCGACGCGCAAGTCCATTGCCGCGTATCAGGTGTCAGGAGAGTACGCTCAACTGCACGCCGCCGCAAAACTGGGGTGGCTCGATTTGGCCGCCACGCGGTACGAGTCGTTGCTCGCAATCAAGCGCGCCGGAGCCGACATGATCTTGACCTACTTTGCGAAGGAGATGGCGGCTGCGCATTAGCCAGGGTGGGATAGGTTGGCAGCTGGTAGTTAGCAGTTGGTGACGATCGGCCGGTTGCACTCATCCTCCGACTCTGCACCGACTACCAACTACCAACCGCCAACTACTCCGCGCCTCGTTTTCCTTTAAAAACACGGAAGAGAAAATAGAGAGATGGAAACAGAATCACCGCGCCCACCGCGAGCGCGATGGCGAGCAGACGCAGTGTAACCAAGGGTGCGGCGGTGTTGAAAACCGTCAAGTCGGGAACGATCAGGTGCGGGTATTGAGCGACCGCCCACCCGGTAAGAATCAAGGTCACTTGTGCGATCGCGGCCATGCGCGCGAGGCGGTAGCGGCGTTTCCATAGGGCGACTAGCACGAGCGCGGCACTGAGGCTGGTGAAAGCAAGAAGCGGCGGCGCCCACCAATTGGTCAGTCCGGCGTACATGGCCGGAGCTCCCTCTTTAGAGGTGAAAAAAACGGCAAGGGCGATCGGGGCCAGTGCAAGTTCGGCGAACAGCGCGCGCGTGCGAAAATCATCCTGCACTTCGGAGTCGCCCGCGCTGTCCACCGTCAGATAAGTGGCGGCCAGGAAAGCGAACAGCGCGAGTGCAAATACGCCGCACGCGATCGCAAACGGCGTCATCCATCCGGCGAAAAATCCTGTCGTCAGGCGGCCTTCCGCCACCCGGATCGCGCCGGTGGCGAGCGCCGCGAGAGCGAGGCCTTGGACGAAGGGCGTGAACACGCTGCTGATGCCAAAAACAAGGCTCCAGCGGCGTTGAACGTCGTCTCGTTTCAAATCGTATTTCCGAAACACAAAAGCGGTGCCACGCAGCACGATCCCGAGCAGCATCGCGGTCAAGGGAATGTGCAGCGCGGTCATGATGTGGGGGAAAGCTCGCGGATAAGCGGTAAACAACAGCACGATGACCAAGATCAGCCACACATGATTTGCCTCCCAAATCGGAGCGATGGCATCCGCAATCTGTTTCCGCTGGCGTTTGGCGCGCGGCCCAATGGCGAGGAGATCCCAGAGGCCTCCTCCGAAATCGGCTCCGCCCATCAACGCGTACAGGATGAGCGAAGCGAGCGTGACGAAAGCAATTGTCCATTCAAGCATGGCCGGCCTCCGGTGCGGCGTTCGCTGGGACGACCGTTTCTAGAAACTGACGTTTCAAGAGGACAACCAGGACGACCGATAAAAGTACGTAGACGATCGTAAAGGTGACGAAGGGCACGACGAGACCGGGCATGGGTGTCACGGCATCCTTGGTGCGCATCACGCCGTAGATCACCCAAGGCTGCCGCCCCAATTCGGTCACCATCCATCCCGCCTCGATGGCAATGAACCCGAGGGGAGACGCCCAGGCGAAGGCCTGCAGCAGGCGTTTGCCGCGGGGCAGCGCGCGGCGCCGCAGCCAACTCGCTCCAAACCATGCGGCGAGCGCAGCCATGGCGACGCCGCAGCCCACCATCAAGTCGAACGACCAATGGACCCAGCGCACATTCGGCCACTGGTCCCGCGGCACCGTTTCCAGTCCCGGGACCTCGGCGGAGGCGCTACCTCCCGCAAGGAGACTGAGCCCGTTCGGAATTTCGAGGGCGTACCGCGTAGTCCGCTGGTCGTCGTCGGGTAGTCCTCCCACGACCAGGGGCGCGTGTGTCCGGGTCTCGTAGTGGGCCTCCATGGCTGCGAGTTTTACCGGCTGCAACTTGGCGACGCGCCGGGCCGCGAAGTCGCCGCTGAGAATCTGCAGGGGTATGGCCGCGCAGCCCACGACCGCGGCGATCGCAAAGGCGCTTCGATGGAAATCGCTCTCCGGTTTTCGGAGCCAGAGGAATGCGTGGATTCCCGCGACCGCGAACCCGGTTGCCACATATGCGCCGAGGGTCATGTGCAGCGTCTCGTGCAAACTCGCAGGATTCAGCATGGCTGCGATCGGGTCGACGCCCTGGATGCGACCGTCGATCAGTTCGAAACCCGTCGGTGTGTTCATCCAAGCATTAGCCATCACCACGAAGATGCCCGAGAGCGCTCCGCTCACGGCAACCAAAAGACCGCAGATCCAATGGATTTTCGGTGGCAAGCGATCCCAGCCGTACAGAAACAATCCCAGGAAAATCGCTTCGGTAAAGAACGCGAAACCTTCGAGCGAAAACGGCATCCCGATTACCGGTCCGGCATGCTCCATGAAGGTTGGCCACAGTAATCCCAACTCAAAAGATAAGACTGTTCCCGACACCGCCCCGACCGCGAAAAGGATAGCCGTTCCCCGCGCCCAGCGTTTGCTTAACTCCAGAAAAACCGGGCGCCGTGTGCGGAGGTAAATCCCTTCCGATATCGCCATCAACAAAGGCATCCCGATTCCAATTGTGGCAAAGACAATGTGGAAGGCCAGGGACAGCCCCATTTGCGATCGGGCAAAAGCGAGATCGGTCATGCTCCTACCACAGCGTGAAGCGCGTCACACGCAACGGGACATTGCCTTGCTCCGACCGAAAGAAGTTATCGGCGCGGTAGCGCAAGGGCGGCGAATAAGCGTTATGTTGGGACCGGCCTGACGTCGCTCTCGATAGACTTTAGACTTTGAGGTGGAACCTGCCCTCCGGCAGGTTGGGTCGAGCTGAGGGAGAAGCGTCGAACAGAGACTTGGCCATCCTCATCGTTCTTATATCGCCTCGCCCAGGCGAACCGGAACCCTGAATCCTTCCTCCGGAATTTCTCCGGGTACACAGCAACTGTGCTGGTCCATGAATTATTAAGGTGTTGTAATATAATATCATATAAATATTTTCATCGAGATCTCTCTCGCTCCGTCATCAGTTGAGGCCGCTCGGCACGCCTGCGACACCTTTACATTTTGCACCCGCTTCCCAGCCTTTACTCAATGGTTAAAGACACGGCATATCCCGGGACGAGCGCGCCTCGCGCTGTTTGGAGCGATATGCAGGATTCCGAGCATTTCGTGCAGTTCTATGAAAACGACTCTTTCCTGGTGGAATCGGTGGCTGGCTTTATCGGTTCGGGAATGAGGGAGGGCTATTCGGCGGTGGTGATCGCAACAGACGACCACCGGACGGCGCTCGAAAACTGGCTCGATGAGGAGGAAGGTTTTTGTGTCGGCGATCTCTGCGGCAGCGGCCAATTGGTCTTGTTGGACGCGGCGGCTACGCTGGAAAAATTCATGGTCGGAGGAATGCCGGATCCCGAGCGTTTTCGCGATGTGGTCGGCGGATTGGTCGCACGTATGCGGCGCGGAGGCCGGAAGCTGAGAGCATTCGGCGAAATGGTGGCCTTACTCTGGCAGCAGGGGAACAGCGATGCCGCGATCAGGCTGGAGGAGCTCTGGAATGATCTGGGGACTCAGCACATGTTTTCCCTCTTTTGTGCGTATCCGATGTGCGGATTTCACGGGGAATCTGCCGGCAAGCCATTTGTTCATGTCTGCCGCGCACATACTCGCGTCATTCCGGCGGAAAGCTACTCTGCGCAGCCCAGCGAGGACGAGAGGCTCCGCGCGATCAGCCTTCTCCAGCAGAAGGCGGGGGCGCTGGAAGTGGAAATCAACGCGCGGAAAAAGGCTGCAGCGTCGCTTGACCACATCGTGGCTGAGCGGACGGCCAAACTGCAGGAAATGGTGGCCGAGCTCGAAACCTTCTCGTACAGCATCTCCCACGATATGCGGTCGCCCCTGCGGGCCATGCAGGGATACGCCGAGAGCATCTTGCAGGATTTCGGTCCGACGCTCGACTCGGGGGTCGTGGCACGTCTCGAACGCATGCAGCAGGCAGCCACCCGCCTGGATCTGTTGATCCGAGATGTACTCGCCTATAGCAAAGTGGCCCACGGCGACACGGAGCTCGCGCCTGTTTCGCTCGCCAAGCTGGTCGCCGATCTCGTGCAAAACCGACCGGATCTAGAGGCGCATCGGTCGGCGATCGTGGTGCAACAGCCCCTTCATTCCGTGCTGGGTCACGAGGCGTACCTGACGCAATGCCTGACGAACCTCATGAGCAACGCGTTGAAGTTTGTGCGCCCGGGGGTGCCGCCACGCGTGGCGATCCGCAGCGAGGTCATCGGCGACAAAGTCCGGCTTTGGGTCAGCGACGACGGCGTCGGCATTCACCCAGATCACTACAATCGGATCTTCGAAATGTTCGGCCGCGTGTATCCGCAGAGCGCTTACGAGGGTACAGGGATCGGTCTCGCCATCGTGAAGCGCGCGGTAACGCGGATGGGCGGCGAAGTCGGCTTCCGCTCCGAGCTCGGCCGCGGCAGCGATTTCTGGCTGACCCTCAACAAGGCACCCGACGCCTGATCGCCAGACGGCTGCCAAGGGGACTGGTGGGTATCGTCGCCGGTGCTCCGCAGCTTCCTAAATCATCGAGCATCAATCATTAGACCGGGGCGGGAAGTGGTGCCAGAGGCCGGGATTGAACCGGCGACCAAAGGCTTATGAGTCCTCTGCTCTACCACTGAGCTACTCTGGCATCTGTCGGAAAACGGGGGCTAACTAGGCCCCGTTTTTGGGGTGCCGCAAGCCAAAAGACAGGGGAGGGGCGTGTCCATTTTTGCGGCTCAACACCCTTGGAGGCGGACGCGGCCCGCCTGAAGGTAGGGCGCGTTATCCTTAACGCGCCGGTTGGGTGTCGCGAGCGGTGTGGCGACGTACAAAGCGGCGGATTAAGGATAATCCGCCCTACCGTGCGCGATCCTTCACGACCGCAGTGAAGTCGGCCACTAGCGCGTCGATGTCTTCATCCGTGGTGTCCCAGGAACACATGAAGCGGTAGCCGTGGGCTCCGATGAAGCCGTAGAAATACCAGCCGCGCTGGCGCAGGGCTTCGACCGTAGGAGGTTCAAGTTCGAAGAATACCGCGTTGACTTCCGGTTCGGCGATCAGCTTCACCCCTGGCAGGTCGCGCAATGCCGCCGCGAGTTTTGATGCCATCGCGTTCGCGTGGGCTCCGTTCCGCAACCAGGCGCCCTCTTGCAGCAGTCCGACCCATTGCGCGCTGAGGAAACGCATTTTCGAGGCGAGCTGGCCCGCTTGCTTGCAACGATAGTCGAACTCGCGCGCGAGTTCCTTGTTGAAGAATACCACGGCTTCGGTCGTGTTCATGCCGTTCTTGGTGCCGCCGAAGCAGAGCACATCGACTCCGGCGCGCCAGGTAAAATCGGACGGCGCGAGATTAAAACGATCGCGAAGCGCCGCCGCGGCGTTCGCGAAACGCGCCCCATCCATATGAACCGCCAGCCCGTGCTTCTTTGCGGCGGTGGTGAGCGCAACGATCTCATCGACTGTATACACGGTTCCCCATTCGGTCGACTGAGTCAGGCTGAGCACGCGCGGCTTCGGATAGTGGATGTCGTTCCGGGCGAGGATGAGCCGCTCAACGGCGTCCGGTGTGAGTTTCCCGTTGGGTCCATTGACGGTCAGAATCTTCGTGCCGTTCGAGAAAAACTCCGGCGCGCCGCATTCGTCTTTTTCCACGTGCGAATAGTCGTGGCAGATCACGCTGTGGTAACTTTGACAAAGACTGGCCAAGGCGAGGGAGTTGGCCGCGGTGCCGTTAAAAACGAAAAAGACCTCGCAGTCAGTTTGAAACAAATCGCGAATCAAATCGGCCGCGCGCGAGGTCCAGAGATCGTTGCCGTACGAAGGCACGCGACCCTGATTGGCTTCGGCCAGGGCGGCCCAGGCTTCTGGGCACATGCCTGAGGTGTTGTCGCTCGCGAAATGGCAATTCGCCGCTGGGGCCGGGGTGGGGGCGATATTCTCCGGATCGGTAAAGGCAGGTTCGGGCATGAACGGGAGACGGGAACAGGTTGGCGATGAGGCAACTTTGCGATCGGGCCGGCTGGGTGGAGTAGGTGTGGGCCACCCGGCTGCCGCTCACCTTTCGCCTTTTTTCGTGTTTGGCAACCCGGCTCGCTCCGCGCTTAGTGGCAGACCGCTCCCTTTCATGCAGGCTCCAGACGTGAATATCTATTTCGTGGGGTTCATGGGCACGGGCAAGACCACCATCGGTCGGTCCGTGGCGCAGCGCCTTGGGTTCGAATTACTCGACAGCGACCATGAAATCGAACGGAAGGCGGGAAAGCCGGTGGCCGATATCTTTTCGCAGGACGGCGAAGAGGCTTTTCGCGCGCTCGAACGCGACTTCATATCGCAGGGTCACGCCGCGCAACGGACCGTGGTCGCGTGCGGCGGCGGGCTTGTCGTGCAGCCTGGAATGCTGGATCTCCTGAAGCAAAAAGGGGTGGTGGTCTGCCTCCACGCCTCGCTCGAGACGATCTTGAAGCGCACCCAGGGAAGCCGGCATCGCCCCCTCCTCAACGTGGATGACCCCATGGATCGTATTCGGACGTTGTATACTCAGCGGGAACCGATCTACCGGAAGTCCGGGACACTGATTCTCACCGATGGCCGGCCGTTGAACGATATCGTCAACCATGTGCTTCGCATCTACCGCCGGGAGGCGGCCGATTTCGCGTCCGCGAAGGCGCGGGATGCCGGCGCGCGGCAATGATCCCCCCGGCGCAGGAGGAGTTGCGGAGTCGCCTGAAGGCTTTGGGTTTCGACGAAGCGCGCTTCGCGCGCGTTGACGGCAAGGTCGGTTCGACGCTGCGGCCCTGGCTGGCGGCGGGATATCAAGCCGACATGCATTGGATAGAACGCGGCGCGGAAAAGCGCGAAGATCCCTCCCTCGTGGTGTCGGGAGCAAGGACGATGATTCTCCTTGGCGTCAATTACTGGCCGGGCGCAGTGCCGACCGGAGTCGAGAACGGGCCCGCATGGGCCCGTTACGCGCAGTACGCCGACTACCACGACACGGTAAAAGCGGCGTTGGTGAAAGCCGGCGGCTTACTTGAAGCGTTGTATGGCGTCGGACCCGCCGACTACCGGTACTATGTCGACACCGGTCCCGTGCTGGAACGCGAATGGGCGGCTCGCGCCGGGCTCGGCTTCATTGGGAAGAACGCGATGCTGATCTCCCGCGAGTTCGGAAACTGGCTTTTCCTCGCGGCTATCGTGACCTCCCTCGATCTCGTGCCGGATGAACCTTTGCGCAAGCCCGTGGCCGCTCCCACGGCGGAGGGTATTGGACTGCTCTGTGGAAAGTGCACGCGCTGCATGGATGCCTGTCCCACGATGGCCATTCGGGCGCCGGGTGTCCTCGACGCGCGGCTTTGCATTTCCTATCAGACCATCGAGAACCGGGGGATCATCCCACGGGAATTGCGGACGGCGATCGGGGATCGCATCTATGGCTGCGACGTTTGCCTCGATGTATGTCCATGGAATCGATTCGCCCAGGAAAGCCGGCGCATCCTGGTCGAACCGCGCTACGAGTTGGCGGCTCTCCCGCTGACCGAGATTCTATCCCTGACCCCGGTTCGGTTTGCGGAGCTCTTTCGAGGGACTCCCATCAAGCGCCTCAAGCTGCCCGGTCTGTTGCGGAACGCCTGTATCGTTACCGCGAATACGAATGCCACTCATTGTTTGCCGCAGTTGGTGTCCTTGGCGCGTCACGAATCGGCGATGGTCCGAGCGCATGCCGTGTGGGCCGTGAGACAGCTCGTTTCACCGACGGACGTCGCTGGGATGCTCGAGGAGGCGCGGTCAGTCGAAACCGATCCCACAGTGCTGGCAGAATACACGGCCTAGCTCGATAGGGTCCACGGCGCATTCGTGACGAGGTCGAGTAGGGCAGCGGATATACTTATTCCGGAAATAGCTCGTTCATCCGCGCCACGAACGCTGGCGGCGGTCGAACCGGTCTGCCGTCCCGATCGATGAACGCGTGCGACGAGGTGGCGGTCGCGAGGAGGTGTTCCCCATTGAATACCTGATATTCCAAGCGAATGCGCAGAGACGGTTTTTCCCGCAGGGTCGTGACGATCGTGAGGGTGTCGTCGTACTGCGCTGGACGAATGTATTTCGCGCTGATTTCCAGGACAGGGAGGAAGAATCCGTCCGCCTCCAACTGGCGGTAGGGCAAACCTTGTTCTTTCAGCAGCTGCGTTCGCCCGATTTCGAACCACGGCAGGTAATTGCCGTGATACACGATGCCCATCTTGTCGGTCTCGGCATAGCGGACCGTGATTTGCGCGCGCGATTGAATCATCAGAACGGAGCGTCCGTTCCACCGGTGGGGCTGAAAAGCAAATTCGCCGCGTGTTTCCAACTGTTGCGTTTGGCCCAGGCCCGGCCCGCGTCTCCCAGCCGATGGCGCAATTCGGGGTCGCTGACCAATCGTTCGAAGGCGGCAGTCAACTGGGCCGGTCGGTGGGGGGGGACCAGCAGCCCGGTCACGCCGTCGAGCACAGCCTCAGGCACCCCGCCGACGGTGTGTGCCACGACCGGCAGACCGTGAGCCGCTGCTTCCAGATAGACGAGTCCGAAGCCTTCAATGCTGTGTCCGTGATCGATGCTTGTCATCGCAAAGATGTCGGCCCGGTCGTAAACCTCGTCGAGTTCGTCATCGGGCAGATTGCCAAAAAAGCGCACGGTCAAGTCGGATCGGGCGACGGTTTCGCGCAGGGCGTTTTCATAGCCGCCCTTGCTTTGTCCTCCGACGATCCAGTACTCGATCTGATGTCGGAAACGCGGGGTGAGCGCTTGCAGTGCCTCCAAGGTGGCGAGTTGTCCCTTGCGCGGGTGAAGCCGTCCCACTGTCAACACGATGATCTTTCCTTTGTCCCTCCGCGGGGGAGTGTGTACCACTGCGAAATCAGAGCGGAGAGCGCCCGGGGTCAGAAACGTTTTGCCCGCAGCTTCAGGAAAGTGGGAGCACAGGAGTTCGTACGTGTAGTTCGTGAGCGTGCTGATGCGGGACGAATGACGAATGAGGCGTCGCGTCAGCATTCGCGTCAGGGGGTTCCGGTAGAACTTTTTAATTTCAGAACCGTGAAAAGTCAGGACGAAGCGGTGTGGGCGGAACGTTTTGAAGTGCTGCAACAACATCAAGGCGAGCATCGGACCCGGCTCGGGAAGATAAACCGTGGCGTAACGCAGCTTCCGCCGTGCCCTGACCAGTTGAAGCGCCAAGCCCAGCTGACAGGCAAGATCGTGAGTGCCCTTGACGGGCAGGCGGCGGATTTTGAACGGCCAGTTTTTTTCGACGCCTGGTGGCGCAGATTGAGCCCAGACTTCGACTTCGTAGCCCAACCCCACGGAGGCGCGCGCAATCTCCTCCGTAAACGTGGCAATCCCGCCACGTTTTGGAAAAAACTCATGCGTGATGACAACCAGGGGGTCCAGCGCTTGCGCGGCGCTCATGGGGGAGGCAGACACGTGCCATTGTTAAATACCCGCTCCGTCCGCCAATGCAAGTGTGACGCGGGAATCAGCCTGCCTGGGTGCGCCACCAGACAGGTTGCCGCAGTTCGGCACAAACACGTAAAAACCCGGCGAAAAGCGGCCGAATAATGCAGGAACTTTGTCTTTTGTGGGGGGACGGTAATACTCACGACCGCCCCCATGCAAACGCCCCCCGCCGCGGTGCAAAGCTGCGGCGGCAAGAATAGCGTTTACATTCGAGACGGGGCCAACTTACTACGCAGCAACCATGGCAGATTCAGCTGAGAACGGCCAAGCGCCTCGCGCGCTGACTACGGCCGCCCCTAAACCTTTCACTCCAGAGGACGAAACGGCGCTGCGCGACGCGCTGAAGCGCTGTTCCGCGTCCACGGTTGAAGCAGCCGTGCAGTTCCGGAAATCGCACGATGTCGCTCAGGTGCCGGTGGTTGTGATTGGCGTTTTGGAGCGGTTTGTGGAACCGGGCCTGCGAGCGAAGCTCAAGGAAGTCGACGATGATCTGCGTTTGGTGGAGGATTTAGGGATCGACTCTTTGACCATGATGGAAATCGTTATCCTCGTGGAAGATGTGTTGCAGATGCAGATAAATAATGACGAGTTGCGCAACCTTCGGACGGTCGGCGACGTCAAGACGTTCATCGACTGTAAAGTCCGGGGTCTTCCTTTGCCTAAACCCACCAAATTTCTGCCCATTGAGCACATCGGCTCCGTCATGCCGATCCAGCCCCCGTTTCTGTTTTTGAACGAGGCCTCAGTGAATTCGGCGGGGGCGAACGGCAAGTACAAGATCACAGGGCAGGAGTTCTTCCTAGAGGGCCATTTTAAAAACAACCCCGTGATGCCGGCCTCGATTATGCTCGAAGCGATCGGGCAGTTGGCAGTGCTCTTTCTCCTGGAAGGGGCGCCGACCGAGCCCGGCAAGGTGATTAGCCCGAACACGATATTTTTCACAGGTTGCGAAGGGGTTCGTGCTCATCGTGTGTGCAAACCCGGCGATATTCTGTCGCTGTCGGTTAAGCCCAAACGCATGAAGATGCCGTTAGCGACGTTTGAGGGCTCGATTCGCGTGGGACAGGAGAAGGCCGTGATGGCTGAGGAGATCACGCTCACTTTTGGGTTTGTTGACGCACCGGCCCAGCCGGTCGTCAACGGCATGGCCCAGCCGACAACGCAGGCCAACGTCAATCCCGCCGAGGGAACGACTCCCTTGCGCGCAGCGGTGAACGCCTAGCTGCGGCTTTGCGGTAGGTGCTTGTTTTTCCTCACGGTCCTTGCCGTCGCTGGCACAGTCACATTCCCGTATGCCCTTTGCCAAGCTCGGCTCCCCCATAGGTCGGGCCCGGCCGTTATCTGCTTTGTCCTCTGCGACACTCGCTGTTCGGTGCATCCTTGAGGGGCAACGACACATGCCCATTGGCCAGCACACTCGTCACCCCTTGACCGCCCCGCTCTCCGCGACTTGATTGTGGCCTCGCCCGCCGTGCGGTTTGTGCTCGTACCCGCGCACTTCCGCCCGAAAAGCTATCGTCGTACGTATGCCTAGAGTCTTCATCACCGGTCTTGGGTTTGTGACCAGCATTGGAAACGATGCCTCCACCGTGACAAAAAATCTCCGCGAACTGCGGCACGGCTTCGAGCTTTATCCCCCCTTCGATAAGGCGGATATACCCTGCAAGGTGGTCGGAACGATCAAAGACTTCAATATCGAGTCGACCGATCAAGAGGACTGGAAATGGCCGGCGCGTTACACGATCAAACGCGAAACATTGCGATCGATGGCGCCCCATGGACTGTACGCGCACTGCGCGCTGATCCAGGCGATCGAGGACGCGCGTCTCACTGAGGGCGACATATCGAATTTGGACACGGGGCTCTACGCGGCCTCGGGCGGCTCCCCTTATCTCACCCATCACAATCATGCGCGCATGCAGAAGTTTGGTGTCATGCGGTGTTCGCCCATGGGCATTGTGGCGTCGATTGTTGGCACCCTGAATTTCAATCTGGTGGCCGCCTTCAAAGTTCGCGGCGCGTCGTGCGGTTTTTCCTCCGCTTGCGCGTCTTCCTCTCACGCGGTGGGCTACGCTTACGACGACCTCATGCTGGGCCGGCAGAAGCGCATGTTTGTCGTCGGGGCGGAGGACGGTAACGTCGACGCCATTCTCCCGTTCGCCGGAATGCGCACGCTCTCGCTGCAGACCGATCCGGCCAAGGCGTCGCGTCCATTTGACGTGGCGCGCGATGGTTTCGTGGGGACCGGAGGCGCCACTGTTTTGGTCCTGGAAACCGAAGAGGAGGTTGCGCGCCGCGGAATCAAGCCGTACGCAGAGGTCCTCGGTTGGGGACAGGCGTCGGACGGCTACAATGTCGCCATATCCCATCCGGAGGGAGCGGGACTGAAGGCCGCGATCGAACGAGCCTTAAAGGTCACGCAGACCAAACCGGCAGACGTCGACTACATCAATGCCCACGCCACTTCGACTTCGATCGGAGATGTTTCCGAGGCCAAAGCGATAAGGGCGGTTTTTGCTCCGACCGGGGCTCGTCCCTACGTGAGCAGCACGAAAGCGCTCACCGGACACGGCCTTTCGCTTGCGGGCGCGATGGAGCTTGGGTTCTGCGCCCTGGCGATGCGTGATGGGTTCATTCCCGGCTCCGCTCACATCAGCCAGATCGATCCAGCGTGCGCCGACCTCAATATCCCGACTGCGACGGTCGACGCCCAGCCTAAGGTAATCCTGAACAACAACAGCGGCTTTGGCGGAGCCAATGTGTCGGTTATCCTGAAGCGGCCGAGCTGAACCACGTGCCGGCTCTTTCCAGTTTGTATCGCACGGCCTTCGTTACAGGCGCCTCCGGTGGACTCGGTCAGGCCTTCGCGGAGGCATTGCTAAGAGAAGGCGTCCGGGTGTTCGGGACGGCGCGTTCGGCGGCTCGGCTTGCTTCGCTCGCGGCGCACAGCAGCTTCGTGCCGGTGGAGCTGGACCTGTCGCGGCCGCAAGACGCGGAGACAGCCTACAAACGTTCGTGCGCGGAGGCGGGATCTGGCGGCATAGATCTCCTCATCAACAACGCGGGCTATGGGGTGTTCGCGCCGTTTACCGACCTCGAATTTAGCTCCTGGCAGGCGCAGTGGGATGCGCTGTTTTCAACCTCGGCGCGACTTTGTCACGCGGCGCTCCGCGACATGTACCCCCGCAATCAAGGCTGCGTCGTGAACGTCTCTTCTCTCGCCGTCCAGTTTCCGCTTCCCTTCATGAGCGGTTACAATGCGGCCAAAGCCGCACTTTCCGCGCTGAGCGAAAGTTTGATCTTTGAAACCCGCGGTTCGGGCGTTAAGGTGATCGATTTGCGACCTGGCGATTATCGCACGTCGTTCAACCAAGTCATGCAGACGCTTGCCACCCGTTCCGAGCCTGATCCACGCACCCAAGCAGCTTGGCGGGGATTGGAGCGCAATCTCGCGAGCGCCCCTGTTCCAGAGCGGGCCGCTCGCGATCTCGTTCGCGCATTGCGGACGGGCCGGTCCGGCACCGTTTGCTCGGGCTCTCTATTCCAGGCACGATTGGCTCCCTTGCTCTCCCGATTCGCCTCGGCTCGTCTGTGCCGTGCGGTGGCGGCCCGGTATTTTGGAGCGACCTGACCGTGGCTGAGGTTCGCATCCTGGTTTTGACCTCGAGTACGGGCGGCGGTCACGACGCCCGGGCCCAGGCCTTTGCAGATTGGTGTTTCCAACTTTACCGGCACCAGGTGGACGTCCGCATTGAGCAAATGTTGGAAAAATCCTCCGTTCTAAATCGCGGAGGAGTCAATATCTACAATTGGATCCAAAAGCGGCTGCCCTTCCTGCACACTGCCTTCTTTGCGCTCGTGGAGTTGATGAGCGTGCTCAACCGACGAACCGTTTCGGTGGGACGCGCGTACTATTTGAAAGTTTTGAAGGAGTACCGGCCGCATCTGGTCTTCAGCGTGCATGACTGCCTCAACCGCGGATATTTTCCGCTCGCCCGAAAAATCCTGGGAGCCGACCGGGTGCGCTGCGCGACGTACTGTGGCGAGTTTTCGGGAGGTTGGGGTTACAGCATTAACTGGATCGAGCCTACGGTGGATCTCTACATTTCTCGGACTTCGACCGCGCGCGACTACGCGGTCAAGAAAGGCATCCCACTCGAGCGAACACGCGTTCGCGGGCATTTGATGCGGCCGCGCGCACATCTCGAAGTGATGTCGCCCGAAAGAAAAAAGGAATATCGCGCGCGAGAACTGGGACTGCAGCCCTCGCTTTTCACAGTGTTCCTCGCCACCGGCGGGAATGGCGCGAATAATCACCTCGAACTCTTGCCGGAACTCGTGCGCCACGCGGACCGGTGCCAGGCCATCATTATTTGCGGGAAAGATGTCGAGAGCTATAACGAGCTGCTGCACTGGCGAGCGAACCATCCGGAGTTCAACTGTTACATCGAGGGATACTCCGAGATTGTGCACCTCCTGATTCAGGCGAGCGACGCGATCGTGACGCGCGGCGGAACGACCACCTGCGCGAAGGCGCTACATTTCCGATGCCCCATCGTGTTCAACGCCTTTGGCGGCATCATGCCCCAAGAGCGCTTGACCTGGAAGTTCTTCCGCAACGGCGCGACCTCGAAGTCGATCAGTAGCGCGGCTGAGTTCGGGCGAATCATCGATGGTTGGATGGCGGACCCGGACTCATTCACGGCCTATCGCACCGCCTTCGCCAGTCTCGCTTACGAGGAGAACCCGGCGGTCGTCATCGAGGAACTCGTGAATTTGGCGCAAGAGGTCTCACGCTCTAAGCACAAACCCCTGCCGTTCCCATCGAAAAGAAGTTCGGGACCAGACCGAGGAGGAAGCCGGCCTCCGGGCGTGTTCGTTTGATTTCGCCGCGGTGCCGGAGGCCCGCTTCTGCACCGCCCTCAGCCCGGCTTGCATCGAGCGGATGCACCGGCTTTAACTGCAAGTTAACTCCTTTTCCGCCATCCACGCCTTGGCCCGACCACGACTCACTGTTGCGTATCTCTTCACGACGTTTCCGAAGCCGACCGAAACGTTTCTTCAGCGCGAAGTCCGCGCAATGCAGAAATTGGGAGTGCAATTGAGGCTCTACTCTTTGTGGGGGGGGGGCGGCGAGTTCGCCGGACTGCCGGTGACCACCTTCAATAAATGGAAGCTCCTCCAGCTTTTTTGGATGATCCCCTGGTGGGCAATGCAGCACTGGCCGGTATTCAGTGTTCTGTTACGAGGCCTTTTCACCCGGCGACCGCCCGGATGGATGAATTTCTGGGAAAACATGCTGGGGGCCGGCTTTGCCGCTTTCTTCTATCCGGTGTTTCGACGTGACCCGCCCGATCTGGTTCATGCAGCCTGGGGCGGGGCCCCGGCCACCGCGGCATGGTGCCTGAAGCAGGTGATCGGCCTGCGCTACAGTACTGGCGCCCATGCATATGACCTTTACGAGCATGGCGGGGACTGGTGGCTCAATGAGAAGCTTGCCGAAGCGGAATTCATTCACACCTCTACCGCGATGGGAGGGGCTTCGCTCGTCGAACGGGGTGTGTCGGCGGCGAAGATCCACGTCGTTCATCGGGGGCTCGACCGAATGCCCATTCTAAAGCCCCTTAGACCTACTCGCGAAAAACTGCGTGTCATTTGCGTCGCGCGCTTGGTGGAAAAGAAAGGGCTCGATCACCAACTACGCATCTACGCCGCGTTGGCAGCGGCGGGGATGGATTTTGAGGCCCGAATTGTCGGCCGGGGGCGGCTGGAGGAGTCCCTTCGTCTCCTGACTGCGAAGCTCGGTCTCGCCGATCGAGTGACTTTCACCGGCCATTTGACCTTCGACCAAGTGATGGAGCAGCTCGCGTGGGCAGACGTGCTTGTTCATACCGGAGTGGTCGCCCCAAGTGGAGATCGAGACGGACTGCCCAATGTGATTCCCGAAGCAATGGCGGCGGGCGTTCTGGTCGTGACTTCCCCGGTGGCAGCAACCACCGAAGCGATCCGTCACGAGCAAACGGGATTGGTCGCCGCTGTGGAGGACCCGGCTGCCTGGGTCGCGGCATTGCGGCAATTCGCCCAGGACGATGCGCTGGCAGAGAGACTTCGGCCTGCGGCGCGCGCCTGGGTGGAGGAAAACTTCGACGCGCATAAGAATGCGGCACGTATTCTGTCCCTGTTCGAGAAAGCCCTGGGGTCATGATTTACTTCGATCTCACCAAAACACGCGCGAGCGGTCATCAGTCCGGCTTGATGAGAGTGACGCGTCGATTGCACACCGAACTGGGGGCGGCAGCTTGCGGCGTGTTCTGGGAAACTCGGCGCTGGTGCGACGTGGCGACCGGTGCTCCCGTCAAGCTCACACGAGAGGATTGGCTGTTGACGGCCGAACTTTTTTCGGAGCCGGAACGGCCCGGCTGGTGGGAATTTCTTCGAGAGAGACCGGCGCGGCTCGCGGCCATATTCCATGACGCGATCCCTTTGAGGTTTCCGCACATCACTTGGCCCCAAAGCGTGTCGCGGCACCCCGAATACATGAAAATGCTTGCCGCCTTCGACCAGGTCTTTGCCGTTTCCGCAGCCAGCCAGGAGGACTTGCTCGGGTTCTGGCGCTGGCAGGGGGTGGAAGTAAGAGCGGCGGTCAAAACCGTTGTTTGGGGCGCTGATTTCAATCGGCAGCCTCGCCGCCGTTCGGTGGAGGAGGAGCCGAACAAGGACGCGGCGCCGCATCTGCTGTGCGTCGGCATTTTGGAGCCGCGCAAAAACCAGGCCTTTCTAATCGAAGTGTGCGAACGGCTCGCGGAGCAGGGCGAGCGCTTCACGCTCTCTGTCGTAGGACGAGAGAACCCGCACTTTGCGAAACCCGTTGTTCAGCGCTTGCGTTCCTCCTGTTTCGCGGGCCTGCAACTCGAGCAGACGCTCTCCGACGAAAAGCTCCAAGCGCTCTACCACTCAGCGACGGCAACGGTGTTTCCGACCCTTGCGGAAGGCTGTGGATTACCCGTACTCGAGTCGCTTTGGATGGGGACGCCTTGTGTCTACAGCGATCTGCCGGTCTTGCGGGAAATTGGCGAGGGCGGCGGCTGCGTCGCAGTGCCGGTAAACGAGGTGGAAGCTTGGACCCATGCGCTCCGCCGGATCCTCACGGACGGCGTGTGGCGCGCACAATTGCGCCGGCAGATTTCCGCGCGCGATTTGCCTACATGGGCCGACGCAGCACGCGCAATCAGAGCGTCGCTTTGCGACGAAAAGACCGATGGCGCGGCTTGAGTTGAAAGTTGAGAGCGCGGAAGATACGGGTGAATACCCGGCGCAGCGGTTTTTCGCCGGCGTCCGATCTCTCAACTCTCAGCCCTCAACTGCCTCCGTCCAAGCTCAGAGCTTCTTCACCGCATACGCCATGGCATCGGCGATGCGGGACAGCTGCTCTTCGCTGTGCATTGCGGAGATGGCAGTGCGGATGAGATCCTTGCCTGGCGGGACGGCCGGGGCGATGGACATGACCGTGAATATTCCTTTTTCCATCAAGGCCTGCCAGAAGCGATAGGCATTTTCGCGCGAGCCGAGGACAATGGGAACGGCAGGCGTCTCGCTCCCCCACGTATCAAGACCGAGGCCCTGCAGCATTTCGCGATACTTCTTGGTATTCTGCCAAAGCTGAGCGAGGTGCTGGGGCTCGGATTCCATGATCTCGAGCGAAGCGACCGCGCAGGCTGCCTGGCTGGGGCTGAGCGCGGCGCTGAAGATCGTCTGTTTGGAGTTGGTGCGGAGGTATTCGATGACTTCCCGCGAGCCGGCGACGAAACCGCCTGTGCTCGCAAGCGACTTGGAGAGGCTGCCGCAAAGGACGTCCACTTTGTCGTTGAGATTGAAATGATCGACCGTGCCGCGTCCCTTGTTGCCGAGAACGCCAAAACCATGAGCGTCGTCGACGACGGTGAAGCAGTTGAATTCTTCCCCGACATCCAGGAGGTCAGGTAGCTTTGCGACATGGCCTTCCATCGAGTACACGCCTTCCAGCACAAGCATCTTGGGGGCTCCCGCATCGAGACTCGAAAGGACTTCGCGCAAATCGATCGGGCAATTGTGAGAAAAACGTTCGACGGTCGCCATGGACAGACGGATGCCGTCCCATAGACACGAGTGGATGTTTTTATCGGCGATGACGAGGTCGCCCTTTTGCGCAAACGAAGCGACGCTCGCCATGCAGGATAAATATCCCGCCGCATGCACATGGCAGGCTTCGCGACCCAGAAACGCAGCGAGTTTTTCCTCAAGCTTCAGGTGGTAGCCGCGCGAGCCGTTTGATGGACGCGCTCCGGTCGTGCTCGTACCCCACTCGAGCATCGCGGCCCGACCCGCTTCGATGACTTTCGGGTGGAAGGAGAGTCCCAAGTAATCGTTGCTCGAAAGCATGACCATGTCCTTGCCGTCGAGTCGGATGTTGGTGCCCTTCTGGGCTTCCATGGCGTGGTAGTACGGTGCGTACTTCAGCCGCATCTTCGTGGCATAGTCATCGCGGCAGCGTTCGAGCAGAGCCTTTTTATTCTTTGAGAAAAGGGAAAATGCCATGGAAGGGGTCACCGTAGGGTAGCCGTATTCGGGTTAGCAAATCCAAAGCCTGCACCTGCCTCGGCGCCGGTTCTTGCCATTTCGAGCGGCGGCAACACGATCGGCTTTTATGGATTCGTATGTCCCGGACCCCAAAGCAGGCGAAAAGGCCTATTATGCGAATCTGGGCGAGGAAGGCATGCGTCATGCCCGGGCAAAGCCATTTTCGGACGTTAACTGTGGCAAGTACTTGTGCGATTTGGGGGCTCTCTTACAGATGCTGTCGCCGGCGCCGCGGTCGATCTTGGATTTCGGCTGCGGCACAGGCTGGACGTCTCTTTTCCTCGCGCGCGCGGGGTACGACGTTCTCGGCGTGGATATCTCGGCCGATGCCATCCAGACGGCGCGGGAACTGGCGGAGGAGGGCCAGATAGCAAACGCGAGATTCTGCTCGGCAGACTACGAGGGTTTCGCGGCCGAGCGCTCGTTTGACTATGTGCTGTTCTACGACGCACTTCATCACGCGGAAGAGGAGCAAGCAGCGATTGACGCCGCGTTCAAGGCGCTGAAACCTGGCGGTGCCCTGTATGCTTTTGAGCCGGGACGCGGTCATCACCAGAGCGCCGGGTCGCAACACGCGATCCGGACGTACGGGGTCCATGAAAAGGACATGCCCCCCTCGTATATTTGGAGGCTCGGGCGTCGTTCGGGCTTTCGCCGTAAGCTTTTTCTCCCGGTACCCCATCAGCTGGCTCGCTCGGTCTACCGCCGCGACTATCAGGCCGCAGCGACCGGACTCTCGCTGCGGCTCGAAAAATGGTGGGGCTATTTTCGAGGCGCTGGAAAAGCGGTCTCCGCCTCCAGCTCTGGACTGACCGTGATGTGGAAGTAGCGACGACCGTTCGCCTCAACACGGGCGGGCCGGGCGGAGGGTGCGGATCCAGTCGGTCAGCTCCTTTGCGTACTGCGACCACGACTTAAACGTACGCCCTCGGGCGGCGGCTGAAAGCCGGGCGAGTTCGTCGCTATCCGTCAGCAGGCGCGATAGCGCCGTCTTTAACGAAGAGGCGTCCATGGACGGAAGGGCTAGGCAGCCCCCGCCTTTCGCCGACTCGCCGAGGGCCCCTACGGCGGAGCAGACACAGGGTCTACCGTGAGAGAGGGATTCCAGCACGGGCAGTCCAAACCCTTCGATGAGGGACGGATAGGCGGTG
>CAZJLP010000065.1:0-28641 GCA_964546955.1 uncultured Opitutaceae bacterium
GAGGTCACCATCGACCCGCACTCGATCGTGACCGGTAGCCGGCGTTACAACTTCAGCACCTATCACTCTCAGCTGATTCTGTTCAAGGAGTGCTTCGCTTCCCTTGGCCGGCACGCGTACGTTTCGAACGGCACCGCCACCGATTCCGGCAACGTCGTCCTGGATAGCGTGACGGATCGCCCGCTAACTTTTTCGGAAGGCCACCGACGATGGCCGACGGGATTGTTGTTCGACAACATCACCACCACGAATCGCGGCTCGACCTCGGACGTTCTCGGTTTCTACAACCGCGGCACCTTCGGCACCGGCCACGGCTGGGGCGCGGCGCACTCGGTCATTTGGAACTGCAATGCCGCGGGCGGTAAAATCCTGGTGCAGCAACCGCCAACCGCGCAGAATTACGCAATCGGTTGCTTCGGCAACGTCACCGGCTCCGGACCCTTCGCCGGGCCGGTCGGATTTATCGAGGGTGCCAACACGGTCGGTCTCCAACCCAGGTCCCTCTACCTCGAGCAACTGAATCAACGCCTCACTTTTCCCCAGATTGTGGTGCAACCCCTCAATCAGACGATCGGGACGGGCCATACGATCAGCGTGACTGCGGCGATCGCCGGAAGCGGACCCTTTACCTATCAATGGCAGGTGTCCGCCGATGGCGGCACAACGTGGACCAACGTCAGCAATGGAGGGGCCTATAGCGGGGCGACCACGGCCACCCTGACCATCGAAGGCGCGCCGGCCAGCTTCAACGGCAACCGATATCGCTACACCGCGACTAACGGGGCTGGCGCAAAGACAAGCGAGTCCTTCGCATTAACTGTGACCGCGCCGCAGTTCCCGACCCCCGCAAGCATTGCGGTGGACAGCAGCGGCAATCTGTACGTGGCCGATTCGTCGCTTCACACGATTCAAAAAGTCACTTCGGCGGGCGTGGTAAGCACGCTGGCTGGCACCGCGGGACAGCTGGGCGCGTCCGACGGCACCGGCAGCGCCGCCCAGTTCCGCGAACCGAGCGGAGTGGCCGTGGACAGCAGCGGGAACGTCTTCGTGGCCGACACCGGCAACGCGACGATCCGACGCATCACACCGGCTGGGGCAGTGACCACCATCGCGGGCTCCGCTTTGGCAACCGGAAGCACGGACAACGCCATCGGGACCAATGCCCGTTTTTCCCGACCGATCGGCATCGCGACGGGGCCGGGTGGAACCCTCTTCGTCGCCGACACCAACAATCATACGATCCGCCAAATCAACGCAGCCGGGGCCGTGACGACATTTGCCGGCACCGCCGGCTCGATGGGCTCAGCGAACGGGACAGGAGCCGCCGCCACGTTCAACCGGCCGACCGGCGTCGCCGTAGACGCCACAGGCGCGGTATACGTGACCGACACGGTCAACCACACCATCCGCAAGATCACGCCGACACGCGTGGTTTCAACCCATGCCGGCCTGGAAGGTTCGATGGGGTCCGCCAACGGCAGCGGAGCCGCCGCGCTTTTCAATCGCCCGACTGGCATCGCGGTCGACGCGAGCGGAAGTATTTACGTAACTGATACAAACAACGCCACCCTGAGAAAAATCACCTCAGTCGGAGCAGTGACCACCCTGGCGGGTCTGCCCGGCATCGCCGGACACAAAGATGGCGTGGGCAGCGACGCTTGGTTCAAGGAACCGATCGCGGCGGCAGTCGACGCCAGCGGCACGATTTGGGTGGCCGATAGCGGCAACGCAGCGATCCGCAAAGTCACTTCCACCGGCGCCGTCTCCACCGTTGTGACTCAGCAGGCGGCCACCACGCCGACTCCTTCGCCGTCTCCTACGCCCACTCCGACTCCAACGCCTACTCCCGGGGGCGGCAGCGGTGGCGGCGGTGGAGGATCGACCGAAGGAATGCTCGTCTTGGCGCTGTCTGCGTTGGCCCTATCACGGCTCGGAGATAAGGCGCGTCGTCCCTCACGCGCCACCGTTCGACGTTTTCGGCCCAGGATCACCAACGTTTCAGCTTTGAACAAACCGTAAAAGGCTCGCGATCCAGTTTGAAGTTTCTGGTTTGGAGTTCGGAGTTGAAAGAAAAGCCAGGACGAGCGCGTCCCGCCGAGCGGTGGGTAGTCTCGATCCAAACTCCGTTCATGATATCCAACTGCGCCACATCGTCTGCCGCAGTTCAAGCACACCGGGCCGACGGCTCGGCCGGAGGCCTCGCCCTACCCCGGACGATCCAGTTCGGTGTCATCCGGCTAAGGTCGGGCTGTAACCTGATGCATCAGTCAGCGAGTTGTGCGGCGATGAAAAAGCATCCCGTGGAACAAATCGCTTGTCAGGCGGCTCCAACCCTGCAGCTTAAGCGCGTTCGTTGCAGATTCAGATGCACGGTTGAGTTCGTGATTTGATGGACGATTCAGATATGGCGGTTCCCACCGTCGATCAGGTTAGCCTCGCTCGGAGTCAGCAGGATTAGACCGATTGGATTGCTTGTGTGAGTGGCTGTTTGCGCGGCCGTGCAGAGCCCATTTCGCGTTAAGAAAATGTTCTCCGAGCCGATATACTAGGTGTGCAGTGACAGTGACAGAGATCGTTGCCACCGCGCTCGCCGCAATGCGATCGCGGAAAGGTCCCGTCAGAAGGATTAGAGTTAATCAACCTTAACCAGGAATTCTTCTATGAAACTCTCGACACTTCTCTCCAATCGCTCGTCGCTCCTGCGCCGGGCCCAGCTTGCCAACCTGGCATTTGCGTACTCGACGCTTCGGCTCCTCGCCGATCGCGTTGCGCGCGCGAAGCTGACCGGCTGGGTTCGTCTCAGCCAAACAGGGCCCGACGAAGAGCCGTCCTATGCCCGACTGACGGCGCTGGAAGGCAATCAATCGCTGATCGAGGAGCACTTCACGGAGCAGGAAATCCTGGACTTGGCCGATTCCATCGCTTTCGCCATCGACGCTGACGAACTCGAAATGGAGTTCTCGATCGAGGAGTTGCGCGAGAAATTCGTCGATCCCCTTCGGGCCGAATTAATCGAAGCGGGCGTGTCGCTCGATATCGAGAACCGCTTGGATATCCACTCGCATCCGTCGATGTGAGTCGGAAGCGGTCTGAAGTGAGGTAGGGCGATTATCCCTAATCCGCCACGTTGGATATCATCAACCGGACGGACGCCGTCCACCGGCGATTAAGATAACGCGCCCTACCCGCGGCCAAACAAAACGGGCCGCCTTTCAGCGGCCCGTCTCGTAATTGAAGGCGAATGTGACGTTCGCTTTTAGAAGTCGACCCCAATTTCGACGTAGACGAACCGGCCTTCACCCGAGCCCACAAGGTTGTCGTAGCCGGTGCTTTCTCGGTATGAGCGCGGAGGCGGCGTGTCGAAGACGTTGCGTGCGCCGACCTTGAACGTGAACGGCTTGAAGCCCCTCCACCTGACATACGGGTTGTGCACCACGGTGTCCTGGATGCGGTTCAGCAGGTTGTTTCCGCCGAGCGCGGTCGCCGCGATGTTGCTGTCGTCGTAACCCGCAGCGTAATAGGTGTACCAGGCCACCTCAAAGTTCCCGCTGAACCAACGCACGCTCGCATTGCCGCGGAAGCGGGAATAGGTAAACGAGTCGATGAATTCGAGATCGTCGAATTTGATCGAATCCGTGTAGGTCCAAGTCGAATTGAACAGAAAGCGTCCGATATTTTCGCTCTTCCAGTCGTATTCAACGCCAAGGTCGTAACCGGTGTACTCCTGCGTACCCACGTTCTGGAATGAGTCGTTCACGAACAACAGGGGTCCGGGCAAGCCGGCCGCAATGTCGCTGGCCGTCGGCGTGCCACGAATCACACGACTGCCAAAGGTCGGGCTGACCAGTTCATTGCGCAGGATGACCGTGCCCCCAAACGTCGTGATCACATCCGTGCCTTTGAAACGAAACGCGTCGAAGGTCAGTGTCAGGTTGTTGAGGAAGCTGGCGAACCCCGTCTTCTTGGGCGAAAACACGAAGCCCGCGTAATAGACATCGGTTTCTTCAGGTTTGAGGACGGGATTGCCGATCGTGACAATCTTCAGCTGCCGCGGAGCGTCCGCCGGACGGCGGGTGTCCACTTGGTTCGCCGCAGTGAAGGCGACCGAACCGCCACTGTAGAGTTGCGAGAGATCAGGCGCCTTGAAGGCTTGCGAGAACGAGCCGCGCAGGAGCAGCCAGTCCGTCACGCGATAGCCGAGGGCTGCCTTCGGCTTGGTGGTCTGTCCAAAGTCGCTGTAATCTTCAAAACGGACGGCAAGTTGCGTCGTCACCCGGCGCGTGCCAATCGGCGTGGCCACTTCGACAAAGGCAGAATTGACCTTTCGGTTGCCGAAGCTGCTAAAGCCTTCGCTGCCGCCGATGATCTGCCCCTGCTGCTCATCCATGGAGCGGATGGAGTACATGTCTTCCGTTCGCATTTCCACGCCCAATGCGGACTTGAGGTTGCCGCCGGGCACGGCAATGCCGGGAGATTCCAAATGCGCATCGTAGAGGCGGGTTGTCGCCTTGCTGTTGCGGTTGAAGCTGGCGCGTAGGTAATCGACCAACTCGGGATCGTTTGGCCCGAACGGATTAAGATACAGCGTGCGGCCTGTGCGGGGTCCCGTCACCCCAGACAATGCCGCCTGGACCTGCCGATCGAGCGCCTGGTTGGTATTGATGTTGGCGACATCGCTGCTCGTCTGCATTGCCGACGCCTCCCATTTCCACTCGGCAACTTCACCTCCGAGGCCTGCCACCAAACGGGGCGCGAACACGTCGACATCGGTCGTCCGGCCGCCGAGCTCGACCAACCGAAAAGCAAGATTAGCTCCCGAGATATCGACGCCGAAAGGGTTGAACGGATTGGTCGCGGGAAAGAGCATTTGGCCGGCCGTGCTCGTGCCCTGCTCGTTCTGGCCGAAGATCGGAGTCGCCGCCACCACGATGCGCGAGTGATATTTCACGAAGGTGAATTCCCCGAACGCGTAGAGGCGATCGTTGATGTCGTGACGCGCGTGGAAGTACATTCCGTAGCGTTCATATTCCGGCAGCAAGTCTGTCACAGGGTTCGGATCGTAGCCGTTGTTGAACGTGGTGTACGGAATCGCCCCCGCGGTGGTGGGAGTAGCGGTCGGCGCGGCGTACGTCACCGTTCCAAAGCCGGGCACGGTCACGCGCCCGGGGAAAGGAGAAGAGGACTTTCCGTCCACGCCTCCAAACGAGCGGAGATCGGAAGTGCGCGAGTAGCTCTTGTCCTTGAGTTTCATGGAGTTTCGCTCGGCCCAGTTCGCCGCCGCGATGATGCTGGTCTTTCCGCTGGTCGCACCCCACACGACGTCGAATTTTTTTTCAAGCGAGTCCGTGTCGGTTGTAGTGCCGAACTGGGTACTTGCGCTGAGACCGATGAAGTCCTTTCGCGTAATCACGTTCACCACGCCGGCCACGGCATCCGACCCGTAGATGGCGGAAGCGCCGTCCTTCAGCACCGCGATTTCTTCGATCGCCGCGTCGGGAATGAGCGAATTCAAATCCGCGACGGAATCGAAGCCGTTGCCGCCGGGGAGGCCATAGGGAGCGACGCGTCGGCCATTGATCAGAAGCAATGTATTGCGCGAGCCAAGGCCGCGAAGATTGAGGGTCCGCGCTCCCGTGGCGAACGTAGCGGTGCGTTGCGGGTCGATCGAGGCACCGGTATTAAACGGGAGGTTGCGGATGACATCGGCAGTCGAAGAGTAACCGCCGAGTACGATCTCATCGCGGCGGAATCGCACGACGGGCAGCGCCTCCGCCATGTCGATATCCCTGATGCGCGACCCCGTGGCCACGAATTTCTCGAGCTGGAATACTTCCTCTTTCTTGGTCGTGGGTTCCAGTTCAGCGGCCGGGGGGGTCTGGGCAACGCCGAGCGGCGCAGCGATGGCTGCGACTACGCAAAGCGCCGCCCGAACTTTCCATTCGGAACGTTTCATAGTTCGTTTCAGTTTGTGGTTGTGTGTGTAAGAGCTCGCGAACCCGCTAAGCGCTCCGCGATCGATCCTCTTACGGACAAACTGCGCCAACAATCGGTGGAGAGCAAGGTTTCTCGGGGTACTCATCGTTGAACCGCCCGCGTATTTTGGGTGACCCCGCGCCACGGCCGTTCCCGTTTGGAGTTTCCAGTTTCGTGTTGGGAACGTAGGGCGAGCGCGTGCCCCTCGAGCGGCTCGGGCCTCGGCGAAGTCGAAACGAACGCGGAGCCATGGTGATCTCGGTGCGCATGGATTTGTGATCCTAACGACTTGAGGCTCGCGCCACGCTGTCGCCAAACGTTAGCCTTTGCCTTCCCCTCCATGAAAGAACTGCGAGCACTCCTCAGTAGTTTCAAACAAACTACATCTGCCAAGACCGCTCTCGCTACGCTGGTCAAAGTCGAGGGCTCGTCCTACCGCCGGGCCGGAGCCCGCCTCCTTTGGCGCGAGGACGGCACCCGCATCGGGTCGATTAGCGGCGGGTGTCTGGAGGAAGATGTCATTCAGCACTGCCGGTCCGTTCTCGCGGAAGGTAAGGCACGCACCGTGGTTTACGACACCACGGACGAGAACGACCTGGTCTGGGGCGTCGGTTTGGGCTGCAATGGGATCGTGCGGCTGCTGGTCGAACCGCTTTCGGCACGTCCTCCTTTCATGGCGGCCCTGGAGAAGGGCTGGGAGCAACGCACAAGCGTTGTCATCGCACACGTCTTCGCCGGCGCCGACCCCGAAAGGCTCGGCGCCGCAGTAGTCGTGAGCGCACAAGGCATTCTTTGGCAGGCCCTTCACCCGCAGGCGGCGGCCCCCGAGATTGCGGTGGGCGCGCGAGAAGCACTGACCGAGCGTCACTCCACAACCCGCACGGCTTCCACTCCCAACGGTTCGCTCGAAGTCTTCTTCGAATACGTGCCTCCTCCTTTATCGCTCCTTGTGTTCGGGGCGGGAGACGACGCGCAGCCGCTCGCCCGGCTCGCGGCAGAGCTGGGCTGGGAAGTATCGGTCTTCGACCCGCGTCCTGCGTTTGCGCAACCATCGCGATTTCCCGAGGCGAGTCGGGTGGTCGTACAGAAGCCGGAACAGGCGGGTCGCATTGCCACGGACGATCGCACCGTCGCAGTCGTCATGACTCACCACTACCTGCATGACGTCCCCTTGATGAAGGCCTTGCTCCCAAGGAAGCTGCGCTACCTGGGGCTGCTGGGTCCAAAAAAACGCGCTGAAAAAATCCTCGCGGAACTGGCCGGGGCTGGAATCCACGCAGGTCCCGAAACGCTTGCGACGCTCCATGCTCCGGTCGGGCTCGACTTGGGGGGAACGGGCCCCGAGAACGTCGCGTTGTCGATTCTCGCCGAGATTCAGGCCGCTCTCGCCCAGCGAGACGCCCGACCCCTGCGCGAGCGAAACCGGCCCATCCATGGATGACGTGATGGAGTCGCCACCCCCTCAAAAACCGGCCCGCGGGCTGGTCTTGCTGGCAGCGGGAGAATCCTCGCGCATGGGGCGGCCCAAGCAGCTCCTCGAGGTCGGGGGCAAACCTTTGGTCGTGCGCGCAGTCGAAGCGGCGCTCGCGTCACCGGCTTGGCCGGTCATCGTCGTGCTCGGCGCCCACGCTTCATCGATTCGGCCCGTGCTCGCCTCTTTTCCCGTTCTGTTAGTAGACAATGTCGACTGGACTTCCGGCATGGCAAGTTCCCTGCGCCGGGGAATCGCAACGCTCCAGGAGTTTTCCCGTTCGATCGACGGCGCTCTGGTCGCTCTTTGCGACCAGCCCCGCTTTTCCTCCGCCACGATCGCCGCGCTGTGGAATGCGTTTCGCTCTCCTGACTGCATAGTGGCGGCGCGCTACGAAGGCACCGTCGGTGTGCCCGCTCTCTTCGGCCGCGCCTATTTCCCCGAGTTGCTTGCCCTAGAGGGAGCCCAGGGCGCACGCAGTGTCCTGCAGAAACACGCAGCGAAAGTGACGCCGGTCGATCTTCCGGAGCTTGCCATTGACTTGGATACGCCGGAGGACGTGGAACGATACTTAGCCGAGGGAAGCTGAGCGCTGGATTCAGGGGCTGAGAGCTCGAAAACGGAGTAGGGGGGTGCCTTGTCATCCTCGAGCGAAGCGAAGGATCCAGGTTCGATGGGGCCGACAGAGGCTAACTGGATCGTTCGCTTCGCTCGAGGATGACAAACCCTGGCTGAAACAGAGCCCTGTTATAGGCGGGCTCAGCTCTCAGCCGCAGACCGCCCCCGCCGCAGGATTTCCGAGCGTTGATTTACCTGCGTCAGCAATTCCGTGTGTTCGCGCGCTTCGCGATCGTCGATGTGGACAAGCCCGCGCCCAAAGGGTGCTTGATCGTCCTCGCCGTCCGCCCAGTCGGACCAGGCATACCCCACGAGCGCACGATGAGAGATCACCGCCTCGAGCACAATCCGTCCCTTGGCCAGCATGCGTTCCACGCTGGTGAGGCGACGCGTTTCCCGTTTCCTGGGCCGTCGCGCAAACTCTAGGTCGGCCCAGGTGAACGCATCGACGAAAATAGGCATGCCATTGGCGGAATGACAGAGCGCAATTTGCTTCTCGATCGCATCCGCGGCGCAATGAAACGATACCGCATCTACCTGTGGGTACACGCACTCCGCGAGTACTCCGCGGCCGGGCAGGCCGGCAAACCGGCAACCGAGAATGAGATGGTTCGGATCGTAGGCGCGGATGACAGCCGCGCTCGTCGAGAAATAGCGCCGGGCGAATTCGCGCGTGAAGCGTTTTTGATCTCGAAGATAACCTTCGGTTCGCAGGGGGGTCTCGGCCTGCGTCATCTGACGCAGCACTTCCTTGTTCGGCAATGCGATCCCCCAATCGAGAGCGAGCTTTTCGAGATCACCCTGTCGCGGCGCCAGGACAAACTCCCAGGCCGCGTGATAAGCGCGAAAAGTGGGCTCTAAACTCAGACAGAGTTGAAGCAGCGAAGGCCGCTCCAACACCGCAGGCGCCATGTTTTCGCCGCGCGTCCCCGCCGGGAGCCGGTCGGCCGGAGGCTGCGCCCATTCGAGTTCCCGATCCGTAAAATAGCCGATCAGCTCCGTGCTGTCGCGCCGGGGAAGGCAGATTTGGCGGGCCCAGGCATCCGCCGCCTGTCGCCACGCCGGGTCGAAAACGTCGGGAAGATAGGCTTCGCCGCTATGGATGACCGGGCCCACCTTGCGAAAATCGAGCGTTTCCGTATAATAGATTCCGCGGTCAAAAAACTCGGGGCCCACCCCTGGACCTAAGGTATTCACATTCCACGTACGCAATCGCTGCACCGCGCTGCGGACGAATGACTGGGGGTCGGCGGATCCATGCAAGGCGTTCACCGCCGCTCCATAAGGGCCGGGTTTCAACGCCCGGCCATCCGAGCGCCCCGCGCGGTTCACGCCGGCGACAGAACGGGCGAAAAATGCCCGGTCATGCGGATCCACAAACCACCAAGCGCCGCCACGCAGCTGCCCCACCCGGAAAAATCCGCCGGGGCCTCGCAGGGAGTTGGGCTTAAAATCGTCGATGCTCGGGAACGCGGCGTCGCGTCGTGGCGGCATGCGTACACACGGTGTGGACTCCGGAGGAAAAGAAAAGCCCGAAGCCGCCTGTTCCTTAAGATGTCTCGCGAAGGATGTGAAGGAGACGAAGGTTCGGACAAAAAACCGCAGGCCCAGAAGAGACTCAAAGCAGCAGGAGATCCTGCTTTGCTCTATCATCCTGAGCGCAGCGAAGGATCCAGTTCGATTGCGCCAGCAGAGTTAACTGGATCCTTCGCTGTGCTCGAGGATCACAGAATCCTCCTTCAGACACGCGCCACCCCAATCAGAAATGCGCAACGAGCATATGCGGCAGATCCACCTTCCACTCTCTACCTTCCGCCCGCCCCCGGTCGTTTCAACGAAAACCGGTCTCGCGTCGTCGCGTACCAATCGCCGCCCATACGCGCGATGAGGTCGAGTCTGGCCGAGTCCGGGAAACCGTCGGCGCCGATCACCTGGTCATTCACATAAAGGAGTTCGATGAGGCCGATCACCACGTTCGCGGCCATGGGCCCTTGTCCGATGGGTACAATTTGGTGCACGCGACACTCGAAACTCACGGGTGCTGCGGCTACGCGCGGCGGCCGGACTTTGGCCGAGGGAGCGGAATCCACCCCGAATTTTTCAAACTCGCTTTCGCCGTAGGCAAGCGCGGCCGACGTCGCGTTCATCGCATCCGCGAGCGCATGCGGGACGAGATTCACCACGAACTCAGGCACCTCTTGCAGGTTCCTGACGGTGTCTTTTGGCGCGCCGTCCCTCAGATTGACGGGCACGAAAAGGAGCGAAGGGGGAACGGAGGTGACGCCCTGGAAAAAGCTAAAAGGCGCCAGATTTGTTTTCCCGCTCGAAGACACGGTGGACACCCAGGCGATGGGACGCGGCAGAATCGTGCTCGTCATCCACTGGTAGGCGTCGCGTGGCTTCAGCGTGGCAAGGTCGATTTCCATGGCAGGCTAAACGGTGCCGAACCGGCGCGCGTCCGTCGATCCTTGAGGGCGAGCGGCGGTATTGAAAAATCCGCGAAAAAGTGCCTTTCATAAGCCTCGTCCAGTCCCGGAGTTGACAATCTTCCGCCAGACAAAACCCTCAAGCCTCCCTCTCATCGTGTCGATGTCGCATTCATGACGGTTACGCCTCCGAGCCGCGAAAAGCTCTTGCAGGTCGCGCAGCAGCTGCCTGCGTGGCCGCCCATCTTGGCGCAACTAAACGGGCTGCTCCTGGACATCAATTCTGGCTTGGAGGAAATCGCAATCCTCCTAAAGCGGGACGCCGCGTTGACCGCTCGTATCATTCGACTCAGCAACAGCATCATGTATGGTGGCGGAGGCGCGGTGGGCTCGATCGAAGAAGCGGTGAGCCGGGTGGGTTTCGCCGAGATCTACCGTTTGACCGGCCTCGCCGCCGTGGCCTCGCTTTCCGAGCTCAACCTACCTTTCTATGGTTTCACCGGGACCCAGCTGCGCGATAACACCCTGATGGTGGCACTCACCATGGAAGCCATGGCGAAATACTCCGGAGACGACTCGAAAGTCGCCTACACCGCGGGCCTGATGCGCTCGACCGGAAAACTCGCGCTCGATCGGCTGGCCAAGCAAACCCGGTCGGATGCGACCACTTACACCCGCTCCGGTTTAGGCAACCTTTCCACCTGGGAGCACAGCTTCTTCGGCTGCAGCAATGTCGATGCCGCCGTTTTGATCCTTAAAGCGTGGCAATTTCCCGCGGCGATCATCGAAGCGGTCCGCCAGCAGTACTGTTTTGTCGAACCCAATGGGGATCACGCCCGCTTGGCGACGCTGCTTAATCTTGCCTGCGGCATTGTCTGCGATGCCGGTTTCAGCCTCCCGGGAGAAGCGGCCTGCTGGGATGTAACACCGGAAAAACTACGGACGGTTGGTTTGAGTGAAATTCACGTCCAGGAGTGCTCCGAAACGGCCGTCAGCGCGTTTACAGCGATAAAGGCAAGTCTGGGATAATGACGGCTGCGTTTGACCCTGCTGGGTAACGCACGAACTTTGTGGACGCTTATGAGATGTATTGGGCTTTTACTCACCGCTTGCATTGTTTGCTCAGGCCTTCACGCGGAAACACCGCGCAACCTGGAGGCGGCGGTCGAAGCCTTCATGCAAGAAGAGAATTGCTGGGCGTACACTCAGGTGCTGCGACGCCTCGATAAGAAGGAAGGCGAAACCGTTTCCACCTATGATCCCTCCCAGCCCCTCGCCCAGCGGTGGACACTGGTCAAATGGAAGGGCCGCTCTCCCTCCTCGTCCGAAGCCGAGCGTTGGGCCAAACGTCGGCAGGCGGAGGTAAAGCAACGTGACGGACGCTCCTTTGTCGAACTGCTGGATGTCGAGCGCGCGCGGCTGCTGCGGATTGAGGGGGACATCGAATATTTCGAGGTTCCACTGAAAAAGGAGATGATCAAAAACCTCGTGCCCACCGATAAATTCATCGCCGAGGTCGGGGTGAATCGAAATCGGCAAACGGTCGAAGAATTCTCCATGAGGACGCGCGAGTCTTTCCGCATCGCTGGTATCGGAGAGGTCAACTCGGCCGAGGGGGAAGTTCAATTTAAACGCATCGATGACCGTTACGCACCCCTTCCCGCCCTGGTCCGCACCAGCGGATCGGGCAAAGCATTGTTCGTGAAAGTCGATCGGAAGATGGAAATCCAATTCTCCGACCATCGGCGCGTCGTCCCCGACAAGAGCCGGTAACTTGTGGCGAACCTCCGTGGTCGCAGCCCGCGGGAAGACGGGGGCGTTACCTCGAACGTGCGGATCAAGGGTGGGGCGAGGCCTCCGGCTGAGCCGTGGGCCCGATGCGCATGAACTTCGCGAGATGGCGCCGCGCAGCTGGATTTCACACTAAGGAATTGGGATCCTTCAACCCAAGGCTCGGCGGGCGATGAAGGCCCCAAGTCTATCGAAGGGGGATGCATTCGCCCCCCTTTTCGGAGGATCCGCCCGAGACGCTCAGCGCCAAACGCCTTGGCTCCTCCTCCCCTCTCCTCCTATTAACGAGTGACACGTCCCCGGCACGGGGCACTTGCGTTTCGCTGGGGGTAGCCATCCTAGCTAGGTTATGACCGCCCCCTTCTCACCGCGCCGCGTCTGCGGCGCGTTGTCTACGATTTTCCTGTTGGTCACGACCCTGGGCGCGGCACCCTCCAGCCGTGTCGATTGGTCCTCGTTTCTCGCGCGGCATGACCTCGTTTGGGCGGCGAATCCCTCGCAATGGGAAGACGCACCGTTCATCGGAAACGGAAATCTCGGCGCGAGCATTTATCTCCGGAACGACACCCTGGCCTGGGAGATCAACCGGGCAGACTTCCTTTTCGAACGGTCGCGGTATCCGATGGGGCGCGCCTATCTCGTCACGGCGGGCAAAATTACAGGTGGCGAGGCCCGCCTCGATCTCTGGAACGCGGAAGCCCGCGGCACGCTAAAGACTGACCGCGGGACGGTGCGTTGGCGCTCTTACACCGCGTCCGAACCGTCGGTTATCGCCATCGAACTCGAAGGCAGTGACGGCGAGAAAGACGTGAAACTGGACTGGGTCGCGGCAGAAGTCAGGTCGCCGCGGAAACTTTACCGCAAGGAGCGGCTTTTGCCCGCGGACTTGCACCCGCCAGGCGAAATCAAGCGCACGGCCGATGGTTTTGAGGTCTCGCACCAGTTGATCGATGGCCCAGCGTTCGCGATCTCCGCTCGGCAGGTCGTCGCAGGACCGAAAACCACGCATTTGATCGCGGTGTCAAAGGGCGCGAACCTCGCGGAAGCCCTCCCCGACGCGACTCACACCACCGAGCGGGCCGCGGCGCTCGGCGGCGGAGAACTCGAAAAGCGGCATCGAGCTTGGTGGCACGCGTATTTTCCCCAAAGCTTCGTCTCGGTTCCTGATGCGCGCCTGGAATCCTTCTACTGGATTCAAATCTACAAGCTCGGCGCGGCGATGCGTCCGGACGGCCCGGTTCTCGACTTAATGGGACCTTGGTTCCGCTACACGCCCTGGCCTCGCATCTGGTGGAACTTGAACGTCCAGCTGACTTATCACCCGTTGATGACAGCCAATCGCTTGCCGCTCGCCGAGTCTCTCTTCACCGCGCTCGATCGCAAACGCCAAGCCCTGATCGACAATGTACCCGAAAAACTGCGCGCGACCGCTGCGGCCATCGGGCGCTCGTCCGATCAGTCGCTCGTGTCGCCGATCGATCTCGGCACCGCGGACGGAGATGCAGGGCTCGAAGCCGGCAATCTCCCTTGGGTCGCGTTCATTTATTGGGAATTCTATCGTTATCAGATGGACGACCAAGTCCTTCGCGATCGCGTTTATCCTCTCCTCAGCCGCGCGATGGGACACTATCTTGGCTACGTGTACAAAGGCCCGGACGGTCACTACCACCTGCCGAAGACGCACTCACCCGAATTCGCCTCGGTTCCCGATACCAACTACGACTTGGCTTTTCTTCGCTGGGGCTTGCGGACCTTGATCGAAACCTGCCGCCACCTGAAGATCGACGAACCGCAGCTGCCTCACTGGAAAAACGTGCTGGCGAACTTGGTGGCATACCCCGTCAATGAAACGGGCCTTATGATCGGCCGTGACCGATCGCTAGACGCCTCGCATCGGCACTATTCTCACCTCATGGCCATCTACCCGTTGCGGCTCATCACGCCCGACAAGGCGGAGGACCGCGCGTTGATCGAAAAGTCGCTGCGCCACTGGCATAGCATGCCGGAGAAACACCAGGGCTACTCGCATACGGGTGCCGCGTCGATGTTCGCGATGATGGAGGATGGCGGCCGTGCGCTGCATCACCTCCACCAACTCCTCAATACCTACATCAAACCGAACACCATGTACACGGAGGCGGGCCCGGTGATCGAAACGCCGCTCTCCGCGGTGACCAGCCTGCAGGAAATGCTGCTTCAGAGCTGGGGCGGAAAACTTCGTGTCTTTAGCGCTGTCCCGTCGAGTTGGGCGGATCTAGCGTTCGAATCCCTGCGCGGTGAAGGCGCATTTCTCGTGAGCGCGGTGCGGCGAGGCGGACGCACCGCCTGGGTCCGCATCGAGAGCCAGGCTGGCGAGCCGTGCCGCCTGGTGGTGCGCGACTGGAAGACAGCGGTCATCCGTTCATCCGCCAACGCCGACAACGCCAAAATCACAGCACAGGGGGCAGGTGAGTTCGTCCTTGCGATTCCTCGGGGCGGGAGCGTCACCCTCGCCGCGGACGATACGGTCCCGCTTCCGGACCTCGAGCCAACGGCCACCCCAGCAGCCGGCCACAACCCCTATCCCCAGCGGTACCGCTAATCTCCTGTCATCATTTGCACGAGACGCGCGATCCGGACCGCCGTCGAAGAGCATGCTGACGTCTTCCGCCACTCTGCCCGCGCGAAAAATCCTTCCACCCTTTTGCATGCGTCCCGTTCGCACCACTCTTTTTCCTCTTCGAGTTTGTTTGGGATTCGCTTCCCTTCTTGTCGCTCATCTCGGCCTGTGCGGCGAGAAGAGCGCCCGCAGTGCCCCCGAATTCGCCGCCGCGCTGCGGGAGATTCAACCGGGGGATACCGTTTGGCTTGAGCCGGGCACGTGGAAAGACGCAGAACTCGATCTCTCCAAAGCCGGCACGGCCACGCAACCGATCGCGATTAAAGCCCGCCAGTCCGGTCAGACCGTTTTGACGGGCAACTCGTCCCTCACCTTTTCCGCGCCGTGGGTGCACGTCGAGGGATTGTTTTTCACGAACGGCGCGCGGAGCCGCGGCGACGTGATCACCTTTGCCTCCGATCACTGCCGGCTCACAAACACGGCCGTGGTCGACTTCAATCCGGCTGACTCCGAGCGCGGCTACTATTGGGTCTACTTCAAAGGCAGCGACAATCGCGTGGAACACTGCTATTTCGCAGGAAAGAACCACCATCAACCGCTCGTGGGGAACGACTTCAAGGACAGCCGCAGGAATAGCTTCGCTCGCAGCCATTTCAAAGCGATCGCCTACGTTCCGAAAAACGGCCGGGAAGTTTTTCGCATTTGGGGCTACGGCGGCAATGAAGAGCTGGGGGAAGACGGTGCTTTTTTCACGGTCGAAGAAAATCTGTTTGAGGACGCGGACGGCGAGGGCGCCGAGATCGTCTCGCTGAAATCCAATCGCAATGTCGTCCGCGGAAACACGATCCTGAGGACTCGCGGCGGAATCACCAATCGCAGCGGCAATTTCAACACGATCGTCGGCAACACCATCCTCTGCGACGGCAAGCCCGGAGCTTACGGCATGAGAATCACCGGGCGGCATCACAAAATATCCGACAACTATATTTCCGACGGGGAGTATGGGATTCACCTTTTGGCGGGCGAGTTCATCGAGCGGGATTTGACGGGGCGCTACAAACCGATCGAACGCGCGGGAACCCCCCTCGGCCGGGTGCCCAGCTACAATCAGCCCGCCGACGTGATCGTGGAGCGCAATACGATCGTCAACAGCGCGGAGGTGGACCTGTATGTGGGAAAGAATTACAAAGTGGGCTGGCCGGAAAAACAGTACGTGCTGCTGCCGGACCGCATTCGGATCGAGTCGAACTTCATCAGCAAACCGGCTGGCGGCATTGCCGTCGAAGCAGCCGTGATGGATCCCGCCGAACCCTTCAGCCAGTTTCGCGCCGAGCCGGCCACGTTCGCGGGCAACGTGGTCGATGGGGGTCAGACGAAAGCTCTTCCCTCCCAGGCAGGCTTGGACCAAAAGCGCATCGTTCTCGAAAAGGGGGCCGACGGCGTGAGTCGGCCTGTCGAGAAGTGGGACGTCGGCGCCAGCGTAGGCACTGTCTCTGCGCCGGTGAATCGTCGCCTGACGGAAAACGACGTCGGCCCGGAATGGGTTCGAAACCGGCGTTCGGCCGGCGACGCAACGTTCAAGTGAGGAGCTTCTGAAGACGTTGGCTGAAGGCGGAGCGCGAATGCCAGTCATCGCCTAGGCGTTCGCTCCAGCTGGCCGCAGCCCCGATGGTGACATTTGTCATAATACATGAAGTGGCACACTCCGCTCGGTGATCGATGAGGTAGGTCAACGCATGCGCCCAAAAAGGCCCTGCATTGTTTATAAGTAACGGGTTAAGAAACATCTGACGGCTTGCCGACGCAGTGCGCGGGAAACCCGGACTGTCCTCCGAAGGGAGGACGCCTGCTTTTCCACTTGCTGAAACGCCGCGGTCAAATGGGTTACCAAGGCATACCCCCTTGCATCACCCCGTTGGAGCACAGCCTGGCCCCCGCCGGCAGCGCGTCCAATTATCCCCGATCTGTAAGCCCATCTCATGAATTCGAGCCTGCCTCACCCCGTGGCGCCGCTTTTGCGTCGCCTTGTATCTGCTTCGCGCTTCATCGGCGCTGTTCTGTTCGCCTCCACGTCAGCGGTCGCCGCTACGACAACCGTCACGTCCATCTCGGCCCTGCAAACCGCGATCAACGGCGCCAACCCGGGCGACGTCATCATCCTGCGCAATGGTTCCTACACGACCAGCAGCGCGATCAACATCAACCGGCAGGGCACTTCCAGCGCGCCGATTTTGATCCGAGCCGAAACCGTAGGCGGAGCAACCATCGGCGGTTCCGGTTCCATCCGCTTCACGAGTCCGGCGGCCTGGTGCACGGTGCAGGGTTTTGTCCTCACCCACTCCGGCAGCTTGAGTATTCCCTCCGGAACGAGCCATTGCCGCTACTCGCGTAATGTCATTCAGCTTTCCATTCCGTCGGGCTCCGATGTGTCGTACATCAACATCCAGGGCGACGACGCCCAGATCGATTACAATGAACTGCGCAACAAATCCACGCTGGGCAACATGCTCGACATCACCGGCTCCGGCTCGCAAGTGGCGCGCCGGCTTTGGGTGCATCACAACTATTTCCATGACTTCACCTCTCCCGGCGGCAATGGCGCCGAGACGATTCGGTGGGGCTTGAGCGGCCTCAGCCTCTCGACCGGCAACGGTCTCTGCGAACACAACCTCTTCGTGCGCTGCCGCGGCGAAAACGAAATGATTTCGAACAAGTCGTCGGGAAATGTGTTTCGCTACAACACCGTGCTCGAGTCGGCCGGCGGCGAGATCAGCCAGCGCCACGGCGACAACTGCCAATACTACGGCAATTACATGCGCGGTAGCGCAGGCATCCGCATCTACGGCGACAATCACCTCCTTCACAGCAACTATCTCGAAGGCAATTCCAAGGGCATCGATATCGGCAACGGCGATGGCGACGTCCATAACGGAGCCCCGCTGACCAGTCACGATCGGCCCGACAACTGTGTGATCGTCCACAACACGCTCATCAACAATACATCGCAGTATCAGATGGGCGGACGCACCAATGGCCTGGGCGCGCGTAACACGACCTTTTCGAATAACATCATCCAGGGCGGCAACTCCGCCGCCAACATCAGCACCTCCGCCCCATACACCGGGACCTGGGCCGGCAATATCATCTGGAACACAACGGCTGGCAGCATGCCCTCGAGCGGCTTCACCAACGTCAATCCCCAGTTGGTGCAGGATGCCCGCGGAGTGTTTCATATCTCCTCGAGCAGCCCCGCGATCGACACCGCGGTCGGCACGTTCTCCGGCGTGACAGTCGACATGGACGGCCAACCGCGCACGGGCGCGAAGGACAAGGGCGCCGATGAATTCTCGAGCGCAACGGTTGCCGCGCGACTGCTGACTACGGCCGATGTCGGCCCCCAGGCCGATCTGAACCAGACACCGACTGCCTCCGCCCCGGTCTTTTCACCCGGCGGCGGCACGTTCACCAGCCCTCAGACCGTGACCATCACCTCCGCGACCAGCGGAGCGACCATTCGGTACACCACCAATGGCACGAACCCGACCGAAACCACCGGCACTGTCTACACCGGTCCGGTCAGCATCAGCTCGACGACGAACCTGCGCGCGATCGCCACGGCGCCCGGCCATAATTCCAGCTCCGTGACGTCCGCGACCTACACGATCAACACCGGGCCCGCCGGCACGGACTGGGAGGCGGAAAGCCTGACGCGCACAGCGAGCGGCGCAACGGCCACCACCGACACCGATGCGGCCGCCAGTGGTGGGGCGCGCGTGACGCTCAACGCGACCGCGACGGGGGCGTTCGTCGAGTTTACCCTGCCCAACGTACCCGCCGGAACCTACAGCGTGCGCCTCGCCTATAAGACGAATGCCAACCGCGGCATTCTCGCCCTGCGAGTCAATGGCGCGCAGGTCGGCGGCACGCTCGATCAGTATGCGGCCACGTCCACTTATCCGACGACAACCTTCGGAAACGTGACCCTCGCCGCCGGCAATCATCTGCTCCGTCTGACCGTCACCGGCAAAAATGCTGCCTCCAGCAGCTTCACGTTGTCCGCTGACCGGATCATTTTGGTGCCGACGACGGCCCAGGTGGCCACCCCGTCCTTCAGCCCGGCCGGTGGTACGTTCACGACCCCGCAGAGCGTGACGATCAGCACGTCGACCGGCGGCGCAACGATCCGCTTCACAACGGATGGCAGCACCCCTACCTCAACCACGGGCACCGTGTACACCGGCCCCATCACGATCAGCTCCACCACGACGGTGAGGGCGATCGCCTCGTTGAGCGGCATGTCCGACAGCAGCGTCGCCTCGGCCACGTACACCATCTCGTCGACGCCGACCACGACGACCATCACGTCGGCAAACGGCTTCGTGAATCGCGGTTTCGCTGCGCAGACCGGCACGTTCACCTTCACGATCGATGCCTCGGCCTCGCTCTCTCCGAGCAACGCGATTGTCGGATTGTCGTCGGGCGCGCAAACCGCCTACACAGGAATGGCCGCCGCGGTTCGTTTCAACCAATCGGGTGCGATCGACGCGCGCAACGGCGGCGCGTACGCCGCCGCCTCGACCATTCCCTTCTCGGCCGGAGCGACTTACCGCTTCCGCCTTGTGGTCAACGTCGCCACCCGCACTTACTCCGCTTTCGTCACGCCTCCCGGCGGGTCGGAGCTAACGATCGGCACGAACTTCGCGTTCCGCACCGAGCAGGCCGGCGTCACCAGCTTGAATAACGCCGTCTTCAACGTGAACGCCACCCCCGGCGGATCGATGACGTACGGCCCGACGACGATCACTCCGTAGTCGACTCGGCAGTCTGTTCTCTTCGCGCCCGCCTCCCGGCGGGCGCTTTTTTTGGCTCTTTTCATCGGTGGGACCTGCCGTCCCGGCCGGTCCGCTTGAATCGGGCGCGGTGTCAATAGCCTGCGGGGCGGCAGGCTCCACCGATGATGGAGCAATGATGTGAAAGCCCCGGGCCCGCAGCCGCCCCCAGCCTGCCTCCGGAAAATCCCCCGTCAGCCTTTCCGGTAGGTGCGGCTTAACATGCGTTTGCGGAGCCTCCGCAACCGACTGGAATATGCGCCCATAACTCTGCTCAACACAGCCCGCGCCCCATCGCGGTTCCTTCGCCAGCCTTTCGTTCCGCATGTCCAAAACCAGCGTACTCAAAAAGTTTGTTCGTTTCAGTTCCGTCGGTGCCACCGTTTTTGTTGCCCAAGAAGCGTTTCTTTGGGCAATCGACCATTGGACACAGCTCGGACCCCGCGTCGGATTTTGGGCGGCCTGGTTTCCGGCGGTGCTCCTGCATTTTCTCCTGACGAAATTCTTTACTTTCCGCAGCCGCACTCGCGCTCTCGGGCTGCAAATTCTCCGCTACTGCGGAGCGGTGGCGATCACCTCGATGCTTCAGTACACCATCTATCATCTCGCGCTTAAGTCCCTCACCCCACAACCCAACCTGGCGCTCGCGATCGCGGCAGCGCTGAGCACGACGCTCAACTTCGCGATGATGAAGTTCGCCGTGTTCGAATCCAAGGGCACCTTCGAGAAGCTCCGCGGAAAAGCGCGAGTATTCCTGGCGACGATCCGCGGAGCCCGCGAACCTCGTGAAGTGCGGATGTAGGGGCGTCGCTCGATTAGCCGCCGTTCGCGCTCTCCTTCCTTCGCTTCGGACCTTGCCCCTGCAGGGGGCATCCATTGAGCTACAGCCGTGCGCCACGTTCAGCGCGACGTCCTTGGACCGAACCTTGAATTCAAGCTTCAGCTCGCCGTTGGGAAGTGACGGAGCGAAGCCGTGACGTTACACTGGGCGGCGTACAAAAACTATGAGTACCCGTTACGTCGCTTTCCTTCGGGGTGTGAGTCCAATGAACGCAAAGATGCCGGCATTGAAGCAGTGTTTCGAGGCGGCCGGCTTCACCGAGGTCAAAACCGTGCTTTCGAGCGGAAACGTGGTGTTCAACTCGTCCTCCAAATCCACCGTGGCGATCGAACGCAAAGCGGAAGCCGCGATGGCGAAACATCTCGACCGCTCTTTCTTCACGATCGTGCGAGCCGTGCACGAACTCGACGCATTGATCGAGGCAGATCCTTTCAAGGCCCATCGCTTGGCGCCCAAGGCCAAGCCGGTCGTCACCTTCGTCCGCAAGCCCGCGACCGCGGCCCTCAAACTCCCCAGAGAGTTCGACGGCGCGCGCATTCTGGCCGTCGAAGGCCGCGAAATCTTCAGCGCTTACGTTCCCAGCCCCCGCGGCCCCGCTTTCATGGTGCTGATCGAAAAAACGTTTGGCAAAGAAGTCACCACACGCACCTGGGAAACGGTGAAGAAGTGCGCAAGGGCATGAGACCGCCCAATTGGCGCAACGGGAACGGAAGACCGCGCCTTATTGCATGTCATCCTCGAGCGAAGCGAAGGATCCCGTTCGATCATGCCGACGCGGTCCAAGTGGATCCTTCGCTTCGCTCGAGGATAACATGCCTGATGGCTTAGCCAGAACGCCAAACTCCTTAACCGAACCTATTCCATGCGCATCATCCATGAGTCGGCGGTCCCCGCGGAGCATCGCAAGTCCCCCAAGGGAAACTTCGAAGTGCTCCGCAAACACATGTCCCTGGCGCTCGGCGGGGTCAAAGATATCGGCGCGTGGGGTGGCGGGCACCCTTTCGACATCGAGGTGGCAACGATCCCCCCTGGCAAACTGAACTTCCCGCTCCATTCCCACGCGGCGCAGTTCGAGTATTATATCATCGTCTCGGGTCGCGGGCATGCCATTGCTGTCGACGACAGCGAAACGCCGCTCAAAGCAGGAGATCACTTGATTGCGTTGCCCGGAGAAGCCCATCAATTCAGAGCCGCCGCCGACTCCACGCTTTCCTACGTCGTCATCGCCGATCACCACCGCGCCGACATCACGAGCTACCCCAAAACCGGCAAACGCCACATCAAACCCGAGTATCGCGTGGTCTCCATCGCCGACGTCGACTATTACGCCAACGAAGAGTAGCCAGACCAACTCCCAGCTTTCGAGCCTATTTGCTCCTGCTATGAGAAGCCTTTCTCCGAGGAATTTCGCTCCTTATTGCGATTTTGTCGTCCACGATCCCGATGGCAATCAGCTCTCGTTCGGCCGCGACATCGAAAAGGATTAAACGTATGACCGTCTTCGAAGCGCTGGGATTTTGGATCACTCTCTGTTTCGGACCCAACCTACGCCCTAGTGGTCTTGGCGCGGCTGCGCTTAGTTCTCCATGATTTGACCCGTTAGCTGAAACGAAGCGGAAGCAGCGCGAGTAGTTCCTTGCCCTCCGCTGTCCGTCGCTCCCGCACTCAGGTTGATCCGGAGGCGGTAACGCCCCTTCTTCAGCGGCACCTCTCCGTTAAAGCTGGCGTTGCCGGTGCGTGACCAAACGAGCGTATAGCTGTCAGCGTGGTTGATCCAGATTCCCGCCGAGGCACTGCTGGCGACCGCGAGCGCGGTGGAAAGGCGCACCTTGCCGGGCCGGTTGAGACGAAAGACGATTTCGAAATCGTTCTGGCCGCGACTCTCGATCATCAGGCCCGTCATGGCTCCATCAGAAGATGAAACACTCTCTGCATTGACTGCTCCACTGCCGGAGAAACGCAGGGCCGTCGAATCAATCGTCGTGGATTGGGTGCTCTCAGCCGATGCCTGATTGTTGCCCACCGCCGCATGCGCGGTGGATGCGTGATCGAACAGTCCCGAGGCAAGGCTAGCTTGCCCCGTTTGATCCTCGCCGGAGAGCCCTGTATCATAGTCGATGAGGAAGACGCTCGAATTGGTTCTCCGAGACTGGGATTCCAATGAGGCGCCCATGACCGCTCCTGCGGCAACGAGGGCGGCGGCGAAGGCGACGACTGTGCAAGTGATGCGATGCATACGATAATTATTTTGTCTGAAGTTCCCGTTCGGCCACGTCCGTAGGGTGCGCGGCGATGACAGCCCAGACGTCGCGCCGTCACCCGAGGAAGACGATGGAGAAGATGTAACAACGCTGTTACCTGCAAATCCCTGACCACGACTGCGGTCGTATCCTAGGGACATCGCCACATAGCCGAATCGCTCAGGCTCGTGTCATGCTAGGGGGCATCGCTTGCGTTTGTGACGGAGACGCACATGGTTCCGTTCAAACCCCCCCCGTAAACTGCCGTTTCTCCCCGGGTACCGTGAACAGCGAGCACGAATCCCCGCCTCCCTCATTGTCGCAGCGGCAGTTCTGACCAACTCCTTGCTCTGCTGACTATGCAACTTCCCCGCTTTTGGCGAGGGCTCGTCCTCGCTGTCTCCTGCGCCGGTGTCTCCACCGGCTTGGCCCAATCCACCACACCTCCTCCCGCCATACCTCCTTCGTCCGCGACCGCCGACGAGGTCGTGCGCCTCCCTCAGTTTAGCGTCGCGGCCGAACGTAGCGACGCCTATCGCGCCGTCGATACGATGTCGCTCGCCCGCATCCGTGGCGCCATCATCGAGACTCCGCTCTCGATCAACGTGATCACCCGCGAGCTGATCGAAGACCTCGGCGCCAACAGCGCCTACGACGCCACGCGCTACTTCGCCGGCATCAGCAACGGGCGCGGGTCCGGCACGGCCGGCGGCATCAACGATCGGCAGAACTTTCGAGGCTTCGAGAGCCAAACCCGCACGGTCGACAATTTCTCAAGCACGTTCCTCCCGGGCACCTCGACTTCGATCGATACCTTCGAGCCCGAGTTTATCGAACGCGTCGAGGTCGTCCTTGGCCCGAACGCCATTCTTTCGCCGACCGGCACTCCCGGCGGCTCGATCAACATCATTTCGAAATCGCCGCGCTTCACTCAGGAAAATTCGATCAAGGTAATCCTGGGAAACTACAACGCACAAAAGGTGGCCATAGATTCCACGGGACCCCTACCCTTCTTCGGCGGTAAGCGCCTGGCCTATCGCGTGATCGCGACCGGCCAGGACACGGAAACTTACATTCCCGGCAGCTGGCGCAAGTACGACATCGCGGCGGAGCTGACCTACAAGCTCAACGAGACCTCCGAAATTACCTTCAAGTATTTCGGCGTCGACTACGCGGCCTACGAAAATGCCTCCGCCCCCAACGATAATGGCTGGCTGGTTTACGATCCCGCCACGATCGGCGGTATGACGCTCGCGGACACGCCCACCACGCCTGGGGTGACGTACAATGGCCGCAACGGGGTGAACACGAATAGCATCACGACGGAGCGGACTAATCAGGCGCAGCTGCTCTACACCGGTACGCTTTTTGACAAAGTGAGCGTTCGTTTCGGTGGGCAGTTTCTTTCGCACAATAACGTCGGCGATAGTGCTTTTCCCGCGACGTCCACCACCTCGACCTTCGATCCGGCGACCGGACAGGTCATCGGCGTGCCGGCATTTAACCCGACCGCCGTGCCGGTCACTTGGCGCTACAACAAGAGCATCGGCCTCAGCTACCAGGTCCAGAACGATTACGCGGCCAACTTCAAATTCGGCCCCGTCACGCTCCAGCCGGTAGCGGGCTGGTTTATTCACTACGTGCACAACCCGATCGGACGCACCGGGCAATTCGTGATGACCCCGACCAATCTCCTGGCCGGCGATTTCCGCGACCCGCGGCCGGACATCAACTCCTTCACCTTCGCCAATCGCGGACGTTCTAATGCCCGCCAGAAACAAGCTTACGTTCTGACAAAAGCGGGTTTTCTGCAGGATAGGATATTCGTGGTCGGCGGCGTGACCCGAACCTGGGTTTCGACCCAGACTTACAGTTACAACCCGAACACGCTTGTACAGGTCAGCGGCTCGGAGCTGAGCGGTCATCGCGACAACTACCTCGGCAGTTTACTCGTCAAACCGCTGCATAACATTGCCGTTTATTACACCTATTCCACCAACGCCTCATTGGTGAGTTTCAACCCCGGGGTAGGTGTCAGTCGCCCGCTTTGGTCCCAGGGTCGCCAGCACGAATTCGGGGTGAAGACCGAATTCTACAACCAACGGCTGTCGTTCAGCGCCGCGCATTTCCAGATGGCACAAACGAACGTGACGAGTCCCAACCCGCTGGCGAACATCGATCCGGTCAACAACCCCGGCAACATTCTGACCGACAACACAAGTCGCGGCATGGAGTTCAACGCGAATGGGGGTGTCACAAAGAATCTGTCCGTCATCGCGAGCTACACGCTGATGAAATACCGCGACGCGTTCGGTCGGAAGGTCCGCAACGTGCCGGACGAATTCGCCAATCTGATGGCGAATTACAAAATCACCGACGGCACACTTAAGAACCTGAACGTCTTCGGCACGGTGTCGTACAATGGCAAGACCGCGGGCGAATCGCAGACAGGCTTTACCCCCCTGGGCGTCACACAGCAGGTCGGCTTCTACGTGGCGGCTTGGACCGCGTTCAATGCGGGCGCAGGGTACGTCTGGGGCGACTGGCGCTTCAATTTGAATGTCGACAATGTCTTCAATCAGAAATTCGGCTGGCAACCCGCCAGCCGGTTGACCGTCAGCCCGTATCCCGGGACGACAGTGCGGTTGACGACAGTGTATCGGTTTTAGCAGTTACGGGGGAGTAGGAGAACCCTCCTCATCGTTCTCCTACTCCCACTCATTCTCGTTCCCCGCGTCGCAGCGCAACGGAGGAACCAAGGTATAGACACGTGACGTAAGGGCGGCCCTCGATGACACTCGAGTTTTGGTTAGCCAAGGGCGGCCCCGTGCCTTCAGAACGTATCGCGACGCGGCACCTACGATCAATCAGTTCACATCGATTGCTCCCCCCTGTCGTCCCCGCGCTGTTGGGAGCGAGAACGAGTAGGAGTAAGAGTAGGAGAACGATTCGGTTTCCGGACGCGCCGCGTCCAGAAACCTACGGCAGGTCCGTGTAGCCCATCAAATACCGGTCGCACTCGCGGGCCGCACCGCGGCCTTCGTTGATCGCCCAGACCACGAGGCTCTGACCGCGGCGGCAGTCGCCGGCGGCAAAGACACCCTTGAGGCTGGTCGTGTACTTTTCGTGCTCGGCTTTGATGTTGGTGCGGGCATCGCGCTCCACTTTGAGCTCGTCCAGCAAGGCTTGCTCCGGCCCGAGGAACCCCATGGCAAGCAGGACCAGCTGCGCGGGGCGCGTCTGTTCCGTGCCGGGAACCTCCTGCGGGATGAACTGACCTTTGTCGTTCCGCTCCCACTTGATCTGCACGGTCACGAGCTGCTTCACGTTGCCGTTTTCGTCGCCGATGAACTTCTTGACCGTCGTGAGATAGATCCGCGGGTCGGCGCCAAATTTCGCGGCCGCTTCCTCTTGCCCGTAGTCCATACGGTAGGTCTTCGGCCACTCGGGCCAGGGATTGTCAGCGGTGCGCTCCAACGGAGGCTTCGGCAAAATCTCGATCTGCAGGATGCTCTTGCAGCCCTGGCGAACCGACGAGCCGACGCAGTCGGTGCCAGTATCCCCGCCGCCGATGACCACCACGTCTTTGCCCGCGGCCGAGATCGGCGCGCTCTGCGGTTTGCCGTTCAAGACCGCCTTGGTGTTGGCAGTAAGGTACTCCATCGCGAAATGGACGCCCTTTAGGCTGCGGCCTTCGATGGGCAGATCGCGCGGCTTCGTGGCGCCGGTGCAAATGACCGTGGCGTCGAACTCTTTCAGGAAAATCTGCGGTTCAACGTTGTCGCCGACGTTCGCATTGCAGAGGAATTTGACGCCTTCCTGCTCCATGACCTGGATGCGGCGGAGCACGATTTCCTTCTTATCGAGCTTCATGTTCGGGATGCCGTACATGAGCAGACCGCCCGGGCGATCCTCTCGCTCATACACGGTCACATGATGGCCGGCGGCGTTGAGCTGGGCGGCGGCCGAGAGACCTGCCGGACCGGAGCCGATCACGGCGACTTTTTTTCCCGTTCGCGTTTTGGGCGCGTGCGGAATGACCCAGCCTTCCTCCCAGCCTTTTTCGATGATCGCGTATTCCAGGCTCTTGATCGTGACCGGCGGCTCATTGATCCCGAGGACGCAGGATCCCTCGCAGGGAGCGGGGCACACGCGGCCCGTGAACTCCGGGAAGTTGTTCGTCTTGTGCAGGCGGTCCAGCGCCTCGCGCCAGAGGCCGCGGTAGACAAGGTCGTTCCACTCCGGGATGAGGTTATGGATCGGGCAGCCCGACGCCATGCCGCTGATGAGCTTGCCGGTGTGGCAGAACGGAACGCCGCAATCCATGCACCGTGCGCCCTGCGTGCGGAGCTTCTTCTCCTCCATGTGGTGATGGAATTCTTTCCAGTCTTTCACCCGCTCCAGCGGCGGACGATCGACTGGCAATTCGCGCAGGTACTCAATAAATCCAGTTGGTTTACCCATGGTGGTAGGTGAGCTTGGAGAAAGGAAAGGAAACCACTAATTCGCACTCATTGTCACTAATGTCCGGAGTTCCGAACTTCAGGGATTAGTGCGAATTAGCGTTCATTAGTGGTTGGTTCGTCTGGTTTGGGCTTAATTGCCGCCGACACGCGACAGGTCGCGCGCGTTTTCTTCGAAGGCGGCCATGATGGCTTCGTCGCCGGTCAAGCCCTGATCGTGGGTGCGCTTGATGCACGCGAGCATGCGCTTGTAATCCTTGGGCATGATCTTGACGAACTTCGGAACGAAGGCGTTCCAGTTGTCGAGGACCTGCTTGGCCCGGGCGCTCTTGGTATAGGTCAGGTGGTTTTCGATCAGCTCTCGGACCTCGGCGATTTCCGCCGTGTCTTCGAGCTTCTCGATGCCGACCATCTGGCCGTTGACGCGCGTCGGGAAGTCGCCGCGCTCGTCGAGGACATAGGCTACGCCGCCGGACATGCCGGCGCCAAAGTTGCGTCCCGTCGCCCCCAGCACGATCACGCGTCCGCCCGTCATGTATTCGCAGCCGTGGTCGCCCACGGCTTCGACAACGGCTTTCACCCCGGAGTTGCGCACGGCGAAGCGTTCGCCCGCCATGCCGCAGATGTAGATTTCGCCGCCCGTCGCACCATAGAGTGCAACGTTGCCGACGATGATGTTCTCGGACGGCGTGAAGGTCGATCCGCTCGGGGGGAAGACGGCGATCTTTCCACCGGAGAGGCCCTTGCCCACATAGTCGTTGGCGTCGCCTTCGAGCAGGAACGTCATGCCTTTGGGCATGAACGCCCCAAAGCTTTGCCCGGCCGAGCCCTTGAAGTGAACGCGGATGGTATCCTCAGGCAAGCCGGCCGCTCCCCACTTCTTCGTGACTTCAGAGCCGGTGATCGTGCCGACCACGCGGTTGACGTTGCGAATCGGAATTTCGGCAACGACCTTCTCCTTCTTCTCGATCGCGGGTTTGCAGAGATCGAGGAGGGTCGTGAGGTCGAGCGACTTGTCCAGGCCGTGGTCCTGGGTCTGCTGGCAATAGGTGCCGACTTCCGGACCGACGTCGGGCGAGTAGAGAATATTGCTGAAGTCGAGGCCCTTGGCTTTCCAGTGTTCGACTGCCTTCTTGGCTTCGAGGCGTTCGACGTGGCCGACCATTTCCTGAATGGTGCGGAAACCGAGTTGGGCCATGATCTCGCGGGCTTCCTGCGCGATGAAGCGCATGAAGTTTACAACGTGCTCGGGCTTGCCGGTGTACTTGGCCCGCAAACGCGGATCCTGCGTCGCGACACCCGCGGGGCAGGTGTTGAGATGGCAGACACGCATCATGATGCAGCCGGTGGCAACGAGCGGAGCGGTCGCGAAACCGAACTCCTCGGCGCC
>CAZJLP010000066.1:0-1766 GCA_964546955.1 uncultured Opitutaceae bacterium
TCTGGCTTACCAAAGACATTCGGTTGTTTTTGCCGTGCTCGTTGCAACGGCCGTGTTGACCTCGCTCTACATGATCCGGCTGTGGCGGATCGTTTTCTTTGGCAAACCGCAGTCGGAGGCGGCGGAGCATGCGCACGAAGGCGGTTTGACCATGACGCTGCCGCTGGCCGTGCTCGCGGTGCTTTCGATCGTCGGTGGTTACACCGCCCTGTATGGCAAAACCTTCGAGGAGGTCTGGCGGAATATCCCGATCGCGCACGGCGTGGAGCACACAATCATTTTCTTGGTCGCAACGGGAGCGATGCTCGCCGGCCTGGGCGTTTCCATGGTGTTTTACATGCCATCGGGGACCGACCGTCTCCGCGGCGAACTGCCCGGCTTTTTCGCCGCGCTCCGCGGACTCAAGGAATCGTTCGATGTCGTCTACGACTACTTTGTCGCGAAAGTGCAGCAGCGTTTTGCGATGCTGATGAACTTCTTCGATCAAGTGGTCATCGCCGGGGTGTTGGTCCGCCTTTTCGCCGGAGCCGTGGGTCTGATCGGGCTCGGGGCGCGCTCCCTTCACGTCGGCAGCCTGCACGCGTACGTGTACTGGTTTCTCATTGGCGTCGCCCTGATGTGGGGTTTTGCCGCCGGAATTCTCTAAACGCTTTTTGCGATGCCGCCTGCCGAACACACGTTGCCTCAAATCCTGCTGCTGCTGTCCATCGTGACACCTCTCGCGGTGGCGCTCGCGATCGCCTGCGGTCTGCAGAAGCGTTTTTCCGTCAAATTGGCGTACCTTGGCTTCGGCGTGCCCGCCGTCATCGCGCTCTACCTTTGGAGCCAGTTTCCCAGTGGAATCGGCGGCGCGTACGCGTTCCGCCACTCCTACGATACCGGTCTTTCGCGGTTCCACATCTACCTCACCCTCGGTCTCAACGGCATTTCCCTGCCGCTCTATGTGATGGCGGGGATCGTGGGCTTGGCCGCGGGTATCTACGCGATCCACTCCGCGGCGGAACGCTTGAAAATCTATTTGATGCTGCTGTTGATCATGCACGGCGGGCTGATGGGTGTCTTTGCCTCGGTCGATATCTTCTATTTCTATTTCTTCCACGAGCTGGCGTTGATCCCGACGTTCATCATGGTCGGCATCTGGGGTGGTCGCGACCGCAACTACGCAGCCATGAAGATGACGATCTATTTGACCATCGGCGCGATGCTGTCGCTGGCGGGCCTGATCGCCATCTATGCCAAGGCGTCGCAGAACTCGATCATTGCCTCCTTCGACATGGAGACCGTCCGGCAGATCATGCAGTCGGCTCCGCTGACGGCCGTCGCGCAGAAATATATTTTCGGTCTGCTGCTTTTCGGCTTTGGCATCCTCGTCTCGCTTTGGCCTCTGCACACCTGGGCACCCCTCGGCTACGGCGCCGCGCCGAGTTCCGCCGCGATGCTTCACGCCGGCGTCCTGAAAAAATTCGGACTCTATGGCTTGCTTCAAATCGGCCTGCCCTTGCTGCCGATCGGCGCCCAGCAGTGGTCCGGCGTCCTGACGTGGCTGGCCTTGGGCAATGTCATCATCATTGGACTCGTGACCATCGGTCAGCGCGATCTCAAGCAGATGGTCGGTTATAGTTCCGTCATGCATATGGGTTATGCCTTCCTGGGCGTGGCCTGCGTGTCCTCGATCGGCGTTGGCGGGGTGGTGCTCATGATGGCCGCTCACGGGTTTTCTGCGGCGCTGCTGTTTTTGCTTTCGACGAGTATTTATCACCGCACCC
>CAZJLP010000066.1:1776-6444 GCA_964546955.1 uncultured Opitutaceae bacterium
CGATATGGCCGAGATGGGCGGGCTCGCGCAAAAGGCGCCGGTGCTGGCCGCCTTTTTTGTCGCCGCCACGCTGGCGAACATCGGGTTGCCTGGCTTCGCCAACTTCTGGGGCGAACTGGTGATCTTCGTGGGTTTATGGGAGCTCTCCGCTTGGGTTACGGCCGGCGCTGTCGCCGGTGTCGTGATCTCCGCGATTTATGGACTCCGGGCCGTCGCGCGCGTGTTTTTTGGCCAGCCCACCGACGCGTTTTCGAGCGTAGCCACGCAGCATCCGGTGGTCGACCTTCGCTGGAGCGAAAGAATCCCCGCTTTGGTGCTTCTCGTGGCTTTGCTTTTCCTCGGCTTCTGGCCGCGGGCCATCTCGACCCCGCTCAATGCTGCCGTCGATGCGATCTATCCGCAGGCGCTTCGCGTCGTTCCTCCCACCGTCGCGAGCAACTAGTTTTTCCGTTCAATGAATCTCGACCTTCTCAGGCAGGCCGCCGAACAAAACCAGTGGGGGATCATCGCGCCCGAACTGGCGCTGGGCTGCCTCGCCCTCTTCCTGTTGGTATTGGAAATCGTCGTGCCCAAGCGGCATCACGATTTCATCCCGGGGGTCGCCATACTCGGGCAAGTCGGAGTGCTCGCGGGCATCATCATGGGAGGCTCCGGCGCGCTCCTGCATCAGGAGAGTTTTTCGGGTTTGTTGCTGCACACGCCGTCGAGCCAGTTCATGCGCGTCTTTTTCGTGCTGGCATCGATTCTGGTCAGCGCGCTGGGCACCGTCGCCCTCGCGAAACAGAAGATGCCGCGGATCGAGTTTTTCCATATCGTGATCGTCGTGACGGCGGCCATGATGCTGCTGACGCAGAGCAATCACTTTGTGATGCTGTTTGTGGCGCTGGAGACGGTCACAGTCGGGTTTTACATTTTGGTGAGCTACGTGCGCACGAACCCGCTGGGTCTCGAAGCCGGGTTGAAGTACCTGATCAGCGGCGCGCTCAGCTCGGCTATTCTGCTTTTTGGCATTGTGCTTCTGTATGGTGTCGCCGGCAACCCGGCGCTGCCGGGGAGCTCGGCCGATGCGATGAACTTCACCGCGTTGCGGAGATTCCTGGAACTCAATCCGAACAATTTCCTCGCGAGCGTGGGCATCGTGATGGTGCTCTGCGGCGTGCTTTTCAAAGTCGGGACGGTGCCGTTTCAGATCTGGATTCCGGACGTCTACCAGGGTGCACCCACTCCCGTCACCGCCTTCCTGGCCGTTTCCTCCAAGGCTGCCGGTGTTGCTGTCCTGCTCCTGCTGTCGCTCATTGTTTTTTATCCCTATCGTTCGCTTGTCGTTCCTATCCTTTCGATCCTCACCGCCGCGACGATTCTCTTCGGCAACCTCGCCGCGTTGACTCAGCACAATGTGAAGCGATTGATCGGACTTTCGGGGGTTTCCCATGCGGGTTACCTCATGCTGGGCGTCATCGCGGCGGTGCTGGCTCCGCGGCCGGATCTCGCCGATCACGCCCAGTATGCGATCTATTTCTACCTGGTGACGTACCTGTTGGCCTCGTTCGCCGTCTTTGGCGTCATGGTTCACCTTTCCGGCGTCGACGACGCGGATCAGGAACTGGAACACTACGCCAACCTGGCGAAAGAGCGGCCTTTTCTAGCGGTGGTATTGACGGTTGGACTCGGTTCGCTCGCCGGCATCCCGCCGCTGGCGGGTTTCCTCGGCAAACTCTTCGTCTTCATCGCCGCTTTCCAGGCCGGACTCTATTGGCTCCTCGCTTTCGCCGTCTTGGGCGTGATCGTTTCGATTTATTACTATTTCGGTTGGATCAAGGCCGCGGTTTACCCGGCCTGGATGCCTTCCGGCACTCGCCCGCCGCTGGTTTCTCGTCCCGAGCGGACCGCCCTGAGCCCGGCACTCGCTCTCATTCTGGGGCTCCTGGCCCTCGCCTCCGTCGTTTTCGGCTTCTACCAAGCCCCCGTCGACACCTGGCTCGCCGCTCTGCCGTAGAGGGGGAAGCTCCAGGATCGAGGTGGAACGCGACCTCCGGGCGCGTTGGTTCCATCGCAGATATTCATTTGTCGGGTCGGATGCGCACCCGCGAATAGCTCTCCGGGTCCGAACTTGCCGGAGCAACCCAAACCCTGGTCGCCTTCGGCGCCGCCAGAGGGGCAAACTCAAAACCCAAAACTCAAAACGGGGGCGTCTCGGAGATTCACGCCTAAGCTTGCCATCCCCTCCCGCCCCCTGTCGTCTCAGCCCCGCTCGCATGAAAGTCACTGGACTCGCTCTCGTCCCGCCGCCGACCGCAGCCGACTCGCCCAAAGTCACGCCTGAGCTCCTCGCTTCGGTGCTCGCACGCTACTCGCGCAGCAACGAGGGCCTCGGTGCTATCCTCTCAAAAGTCGATCTGGCCAACCCCGACGCCTCCATCGACCGAATTCTGAAGTTCGTGGACTACGGGCATGCTTCGATCGGAGGCCTGACAGGTGGCCTCGCCATCGCGCTCGATGACGTTTCGATGTGGCTCGCGTACAAAGTGTTTGAGATCGCCCAGATGGCCGATGGACAGGAATCGAGCACGCGGTACATCACCATGAACCCGACGAACCTGCCCTCGGCCGCCGAGTTGGGCATTCCGGAGGATCTGGCTTCCCGCTGGCAGGCCTTAATGGCTCGCGCTTTTGCGTCCTATAACTCCGAATACGCACGGCTGGATCAGTTGGCCGAGTCGAAACCCGAGCTCGTTCGCGCACCGAAAGATGCGAAGCCCGCTGTGGTCACACGCCTCCGCAAGAACTACGCGCTGGACCGCGCGCGTTATTTCGTACCTTTCGCCACCCGCACGAACCTAGGGCTCGTCCAGACATCCCGCATGTGGGCGCAAACCGTCAAACAACTGGACTCCCTGCCACACCCGGAAGCGAAGGCCGCCGCCAAATTGATTCGCGACGAATTGCTCAAACAGTCGCCGCGTCTCATGCGGCACAGCTTCGCGGAGCAGTCCTACGAAGAACAAGCGCGCCAGGAACTCGCGAGCAGCCTGTCCATGGGACTGGATCGTTTGTCCGCGACGCCCTTGACCGATGAGATTTGGGTGGACGTGGATCGCGCGACCCCGCCATTCCTGCCGGAATCGCAGCCGCTTTCCGAAGCGCTGCGCCACCGTACAAACCGTTATGGCTACCAAGGCACCGCTTCCCGCCGCATGCGCGTGGCCTTTGCCTGGAATAACATGGCGATCGCCGAACTAAGAGACCTAAATCGCCACCGCACGGGCCATCGCTACACTCCTCTGATTCAGGCGGGATTCTATTTGCCGCCGGAGATTCGCCACGCGGACCATTCGGCATTGCTGACGGAGCAACTCGCGCTCACTCGCGAGCTGATGGAACGAGGTTCGCCCGCGTACGTTTATACCTTGCTCCTAGGGGCGCAGACGCCCTTCGAGCACAGCACCCACGCCGACAAGTTCATCTATGAAGCGGAACTGCGCACCGGCATGGGCGCGCACTTCCGCTACGCCGAACACCTGAGCGCCGCCCTCAAAGCCTTCTTCGTCCAAGTCCCGGAGGCCCGCGATTGGGTGGTGGAGGGGACGGCTGAGCCCGAATAACGCGGAGCGCTTCTTCAGGGAGGGTAGAGGGTGCAAGGTGGAAGGTAGAGAGGATAGGAGATAGGGCATAGACGCAGGCGCAGGCCGCGTCTCAGAGAGGGTTGGGGGAGCGCGTCCCGCCGAGCCATCGTGTGCGGGCAACGCTGCACCAAACCGATATCGCAGCGCCAAGCTGTATCACGAACAGCGACGACGCCAACGCACCGCTCAGTCGCTCCCTTCCACCCTCTATCTTCGGTATTCTACTTCTGACGAGAAGCGGCGCGCACGCGCTGTTTCTCGTCCTCCCGCTCCTCCTCCAGCCGGGCGCGCTCGTTCGCAATCTGCTTCTGCACTTGCTCGATTTCCTCGAGTTTTCCCTGCGCCATCGCTTCGTTAAGCTTTTGCTTCAAAAAGATTTCGCGCTCGGCGATCTTGCCTTTGTAGACGGTATCGATCTCCGCCAAGCGGTTCTTTTGCTCCGTCGTCAAAGGCTGGCCGGCATCGGGATCCGATTTGGCCAGGCGTTCCATCGCGAGTTCATAGGCACTTTTCATGCGCGCATTCCAGCGCTCCTTCGGCTGGCAGTCAAAAACGAACGCCGCAGGCGATCACCAAAGCCGTCAGAACGAAGGGCATCCAATAACCTCCCGCGTGCCGGGACCATCCCCGCGAATACCCGAAGACGATGGCCAGGAGAGTTGCCGCCAGGACGGCGTTCCCAATCCAAGCCTCGCGAAACCGCGCCTCCCAAAAGACGCCCGGTACTCGGAGAAAAAACGCAATCGACCGTTCCATCGCGAGCAGCACAAGCGCCCCCGCGTGATTGAAGACAACACTGATCGCTCCCAAACCGACCAACCCCAAGAGCAGCGAATAAAAACCGGCCAGGATCACCATCGAAGAAACGGGAATGAGCACGAGATTGGCGACGACCGATCCCGGGGTGAAGAGATTGAAGAAGATGACGCCGGTGATCGCGCTCGGCAGCGCGGTCGCCACGCCGACCGCGCTAGTCGCCAGGAACCACCGATGCGTTGTCGCTGCCACCTTGTGCCGCCACGTCCACGTCACTTTCGGCAGATCT
>CAZJLP010000066.1:6454-26454 GCA_964546955.1 uncultured Opitutaceae bacterium
TCTCGAAAAAGCGCCCAGCGTTGTGTCCAGGCCTCGGCCAGAGGCAGGCCCAGCATCAACAGCGCGGCCACGATCCCATACGACATCTGAAAGCTCGCCGTGAACAACTGCATCGGATCGGCAATCAGCACGACAAATGCGGATACGCTCAACGTCGCCACGGGATTGATCGGCAATCGCAGCACCCACGCCGTTTCGAGCAACGCGACCATCAGAAACGATCGCACCGCCGAGGGACTGCCGCCGGTGATATCGACGTAGAGCCACAACACGATCAACGCGATGAGATAGCGCGGCCACCGGGGCAACCGCACAAGCGCCAGCAGTCCGTGCAGCGAGAGCGCGATGGCACTGATGTGCAGTCCACTCACCGAAAAGAGATGCATCGTCCCGCTTTGCATGAAGAGACGATTCTCCTCATCGCTGAGCTCGCTCACTTGGCCGGTGAGCATCGCCCCATAGACGTTCGCTAGCTCCGGCCGGTGTTCGAGCCCGCGCGCCAGGATCTTGCCGAAACGTTTCTGCGCGCGGTCGCAAAACCCGTAATAAGCGTTCGGTTCCGCCCTGGCGTCCAGCATGTGGGCGCGCGTCAGTCGAAAATTGATCCCTGCATTTGCGAGGTACGCGGTGAAGCCCTGCACATCCACATTCCGGGGCACCGGCTGGAAAAGTCCCGATGTCTCGAACCGCGCCGAACGAATCAGCTCCGGGAGCGACTGCCCTTTCCGGGCCGAAAGCGCGAAATACACCCGTTGCCCGACGACCGCCTGCAGGTGACCGTCCGTTTCGACGATGCGGCCGAGCCCACGCGCTTTTCGCACGTCGTCCGAGGCAAACATGCGGTCCACTTCGATCACCAGCCGCGCTTCCCTCGCGGGAAGCCGCTCCCATTCAGGCAATCGTGCTCGCCGAAGTTCGTAATAGGCGGCGCCGGATAAGAGGAGCGCTCCGACCAAGCAAAGTGCCCAGAGGCGTGGCCTTTCGCGAAAAGCGACACCGAGAGCCGCGCACGCGCACGCCATACCCACGGCCCAACCGACGGGTACCCCACCCGAAAGACACTTGCCCACCGCAAGTCCCGCCGCCCACGGCACCAGCAACCACACCGCCGGCGCACGATGGCGCAGGCTGCGGATCGGGACAGGGTCTGAAGCGGACATGCGGTCGAAGTTTCACGGGCTCCTCCCGCTCTCGCCAATCCTTAAACGCAGGGGCTCCCACCCTAGAACGGGCCGCCTCCTTTCACGACGTAGGGTGCGATTGAGGTGGAAGGCGATCTCCGAGCGCGTAGGTTTGGAGCCCGCGGCTTTCGTAAGAACACGTCCAACAGCGCGCTCGGAGATCGCGCTCCACCTCAGACTCCGGTCAGAGGCTCCTTAGCCATAAGCACTCTACGAGGGCCCACCCTCTCCCGAAATTCCACCACCCGAGCTTCAATCGGCCGCCTTCCTGTGTATATGTGGTGCCGTCCGCATGTCTCCCGCTGACCAACCCGACCTGTTCGCCGAAGCCGCCGCCTTGCCTGCGGATAAATCCCCTGCGGTGTCGGTCAAACGCGGGCCGGTGCATCAGCCGCTCGCCGCGCGGATGCGGCCGCAGTCATTGGCCGAAATGGTGGGACAAGAACACCTCACTGCCAAGGGGGCCTTGTTGCCGCGCCTGATTGCCAGCAATCGCTTCGGCAGCCTGATTTTCTACGGACCCCCGGGTTGCGGGAAAACGAGTTTTGCCGAGGTGATCGCGCGCGAGACCAAAAGCCGGTTTGTTCGCGTGAACGCGGTGATGTCGAACGTGGCCGAACTGCGCGACATTCTTTCCGTCGCGCGCAAGCTACCGGACACCCCGACGCTGCTTTTCATCGACGAGCTGCATCGTTTCAACAAGTCCCAGCAGGACCTTCTCCTGCCGGATGTGGAGGAGGGTCATATTCGTTTGATCGGCGCGACCACCCGCAATCCGGGTTTTTACGTCAACCCCCCGCTGCTGAGCCGCAGCCATCTTTTCCGCTTGGAACCTCTTTCCACGGCCGCCGTCGCGAGCGTGCTCCGGAGGGCCCTCACCGATGTGGAGCGCGGACTCGGCTCGCGCAAATGCCGGGCGGAAGACGCGGTGCTCGCCGATCTCGCGGTCCTCTGCGACGGCGATCTGCGCCGCGCTTTGAATGCACTGGAGGTGATCGTGCTCAGTCTGCCTGAAGGGGCCGAAGTCACCTCAAAAGAGCTCGAAGTTTTCGCCCGCGAACGCCGAGTGCGCTATGATGCGGACGAGGACGAACATTACGACACGATCTCCGTGTTCATCAAGAGCTGCCGGGGAGGCGATCCCGACGCGGCCATGTACTGGCTCGCGAAGATGCTCGTCGGCGGTGAAGACCCCCGGTTCATTGCGCGCCGGCTGGTGATTCTCGCTTCGGAAGACATTGGCCTCGCCGACCCGCTCGCGCTCCCCCTGGCTGTCGCTGCTCACCACGCCTGCGATTTTGTGGGACTGCCCGAAGCGGAGCTTACGCTCGCGCACGCCACGCTCTACATCGCCCTGGCGCCGAAAAGCAACTCCGCGACCATGGCGATCGCTGCCGCGAAATCCGCCCTTTCCTCCCAGCCCGTTCAGCCCGTTCCTCTCCCTTTCCGGGACAAAGGCGGCCAAGCCAGCAAACGCATGGGCCACGGAAAAGGCTACGAATACTCGCACGATTTCCCCGAAGGTATTTCCGGCCAGGACTACCTCGAAAAACCCCTCGCGCTGTACAGCCCCGGTTCCAACGGACACGAAGCCAAAATCGCTGAACGACTCTCCCGCTGGCGCCAACTCAAAGCCAACCTTCGAAGGTAGGGCGCATTATCCTTAATGCGCCGTCGTCAGTATCGCTTTGGTCAACGGTCATCACCGAGCCGCGCACCGTGCGCTCAGCACACCCTTGGGGTGTGTTGCAGAAACCAATTCCGAACCTCCCGGCTCTTACCAATAAGCATTAAGCGATAAGCAATCAGCATTAAGCAATGGCTCGACGTAGGCCTCCCCCAGCCATTCGCGTCCATTCGCGGTTAACAAGAGTTCGAGATCGTAACCCCGGTTTTACCGCCCGTTTACGCAATGTCTCTTGCGCCCACCCCCTTATCACGTATGGCTTTAAGTATGAAACTCAACGCCGCGCTCGCGAAGTCGTTGTTGATGGCCGCCTCGATCGGGATGGTTGTCCCCCTGTATTCGCAGACCCCCGCGCAAAAAGCTGCGCAAGAAAAAGCGAAGCAACCGGCAAAACCAGCTCCCGGGAAAGCGGCGCGGCCGCCGGAAAAAGACGCCGAGCCCGAACCGCAGATCAACGGGATCGCCGTCCCGCGCGAAAAAGGCGGTTTCCTCGGTATCTCCGTCGAGAATTCAAATTTCAAAGTCCGCTTTTACGACGATAAGAAGAAGCCGATCGCGGCAGACGTCGCTCGCGCTTCGCTTCGCTGGACGTCGACGAAACGCAAAGGCGACGAGTATATGGTTCTCACGCCATCGGAGGACGGTAAATCACTCACTTCCGATCGGGTGGTTCCCGCGCCTTACAGTTTCCGACTTTTCCTGCGACTCCTTCAGGCCGACGAGTCGCTGCCTCCAGAGGTTTATACGATCGTAATGAGCCCTGAAGTCTTGGAGGTCCGCGAGCCTGCAGCCGGGACCCCTTGAGGCGTTTCTCTCCGGATAGTCGGTAGCCAACTTAGACCGCGCGCGTTGCGACGCGCTGACCGCTGGCCGCTTCGTTGACAGAAGCCTCCCGCCCTCCGACGATTGCCGCCTCCTATGCCAGCAGACGCACGAGCGCCCTTCGATTCCGTCGACGCCGCGATTCAAGATATCGCCGATGGTAAACTTGTGATCGTGACGGACGATGCCGATCGCGAAAATGAAGGCGACCTCATCATGGCGGCGTCGAAAGCGACTCCCCAGACGGTGAATATGATGATCCGCTACTGCAGCGGCATCATCTGTGTGCCAACGGTGGAGCATCAGCTGAAACACCTCGGGCTCGGCCCCATGGTCTCGCATAACCGGGAGTCGCACCGTACGGATTTCACCGTCAGCGTCGATGCGGCCGACGGCATAACCACCGGCATCAGCGCTTACGACCGCACCCAGACGATACTCTTGCTCGCCAATCCCGAGACCCGTCCGGAGCAACTCGTACAGCCAGGACATGTTTTCCCCCTTCGCGCCCGTCCAGGCGGCGTGCTCGAGCGAGCGGGTCATACGGAGGCCGCCGTCGACTTGGCTATCCTCGCCGGGCTGCATCCGAGTGGCGTGCTTTGCGAACTTGTCAATGACGACGGCACGGTCCAGCGCATGTCCGAACTCCTGGAATTCAAAAAGAAATTCGGTCTTCGCATGATTTCGATCGAGCAACTGATCGAGTATCGTGCCAAACGGGACCACCTCATCGAGGAAGTGTGCACGCAGCCCTTTCCCTCCGAGTTCGGCAATTTCACCGCGCGTGTCTTTCGCAGCAGTCTCGATGGACGGCATCACATCGCTTTGACGATGGGACAACTCAATCCCGATCCCACCCTCGTCCGCGTGCACAGCGAAAACCTTCTCAGCGACGTGTTTCGCGGCAAGGGGATGGCAAGTTTTTCGGTTCTCACCAAATCGCTCGAGGCCGTCGCTAAAGCCGGTCGCGGCGTGGTTCTCTACATGGAGCCGCAAAGCCCGGGCGAACTCCTCTGCCGCCGTCTCAGCGCCAAAGGGGAGGAAGTGTCGCCCATGAGCTTCCGCGACTACGGCATCGGCGCCCAAATCTTGGTGGCCCTCGGCCTGCGCCAGATCCGCCTTCTCTCCAACAGCACCCGCAAAGTGGTGGGCCTCGACGGCTACAATCTGGAAATCGTCGAACAAGTCCCCTTGTGAACGCCTCCTAGAGTAGGGCCGGATCGAGGTGGAACGCGATCTCCGAGCGCGTTGGTTTGGAGCCCGCGTCGCTCGTAAAAGTACGTCCAATAGCGCGCTCGGAGATCGCGCTCCACCTCAGAAACGACGAGTGGCCCGCCCGGATGTCGGGCCCTACCGCGAAATCGTCTCACGCCGCCGCTTTTCACAGCTCCCTGAGCAATGAGGAATAAGAGATCAGCGCCAGCCGCCCCGCCGCCTTCCTTCTTGCCACAATCGCCGCCCCGCCTCCCAATGGCGGGCTTCCACGCACGTTCTCGCTCTTTCATGAGTCTCTCCGCACCGCAGGCCCTCGCTATCAATGGCGCACCGTTCACGATCGGTATCGCGGCGGCGCGTTTCAATCCCACGCTGGTCGACGGGCTGTTGCACCAGGTCTACGAGCACCTCCGCAATGCCGGGGTCAAAGAGAAGAATATTCAGATCGCTCGCGTTCCCGGTTCCAACGAGCTCCCTTCCGCTGTTCAGCTGCTCGGCGCCAAACACAAACCCGATGCCCTGGTCGCGCTGGGTGTCCTGATCCGTGGCGATACGTTGCATTATGAACTGATCGCGGATTCCGCCACGCAGGGACTGCAGCGCGTGGCACTAGATTCCAAGACCCCGGTCATCAACGGTGTCGTGGTGGCCGAAAATCAGAAACAAGCCGAAGACCGTTGCCTTGGCAAAATCAACCGCGGCGCCGAGTTTGCTCGCGCCGCTCTGGAGATGGCAGACCTGAAGCGTCGTTTTTCAAAATGAGCAAAGCCCAATTTGCGCAACGTCGCGACGGCCGTGTGGCCGCCCTGCAATACCTCTTTGCCTGGAGCATCAACAATCCGGCGAATTTGTTGGAGGATCTGCGCACCTTCTTCGAAGGGCAGGAACAGGCTCGCGATCACTATTCCTTCGGCGAGGAACTCATTCATGGAGTCATTCAACATGTGGCCGACATCGACGCCCGCATCCGCAGCCTCGCCCACAACTGGGAGTTCGAGCGTATCGCCAAGATCGATCTGGCCATCTTGCGGCTGGCGATGTTCGAGATGATCTACCGCAAAGATATCCCGCCCGTCGTCTCGATCAACGAAGCCATCGACCTGTCGAAGCAATTTTCCAATGCCGACGCGAAACGTTTCATCAACGGCATCCTCGACCGCCTCAAAGACCAACTCGGCCGCGACGCCCGCAAAGCGACCGTGGAGTGATCGCCTTCGTTGGTAGGCCCTGATTGGCCACGTTCAGACTCAAGCGCTCTGTGCACTCCGGCTCGTCATCCGTGTTTTCCGTGTCACGACCCGAATTCGATCCGAATTCGCGTCCGTTCGCGTCCATTCGCGGTTAAAATCCTTCGCTTTAGCGATGCTGAGCTTCTTCAAAAAATTCAAAGATGGTTTCAACAAGACGGTCTCCGCGATCGTCGAGAAAACCGGCGCGCTCTTTGGACAGAAACCGATCGACGCCTCCTCGCTCGAAACGCTCGAAGAAGCGCTTTTCTCCGCCGACTTCGGCGTCGAGACGACCGAGGAGATCCTCGAAGAAATCAAGACGGCCTACAAAAGGGATAAATCCCTGCGCGGGCAGCAAGCCGCCGCCATCGGCGCGGCTGTTCTCAAACGCGTGCTGCAAGGTTCGGAAGGCCAATTGGAACCCGGTAAAACCGCCGATGGGAATCCCAACGTCATTGCGATGATCGGTGTCAATGGCTCCGGCAAAACCACGACCTCCGCCAAACTCGCCTGGAAGCTGAAAGAAGACGGCAAGACTGTCATGCTGGCTGCCTGCGACACCTTTCGCGCCGCCGCCGTCGAGCAACTCAAGACTTGGGCGGATCGATTGAAATTGGAGATCATCGCCAGCCACACGGGAGCCGATGCCGCTGCGGTTGCTTTTGACGCTTGGCAGGCGGCCAAGTCGCGCGGCCGCGATTTTCTCATCGTCGACACGGCCGGCCGCCTCCACACAAAAAGTAATCTCATGGAGGAGTTGGCGAAAATCCGCCGAGTTCTCCAAAAAAACGACGCCACCGCCCCTCAGCATCGCTGGCTCGTCGTCGACGGCAGCCTGGGCTCCAATTCTATCGAGCAGGCCAAGGTATTCCACCAAAGCTTCGGCCTCACCGGTCTGGTGGTCACCAAACTCGACGGCACCAGCCGCGGCGGAGCCCTCGTCGGCATCTATCGTCAGCTGAAATTGCCCATCTACTTCCTCGGTCTCGGCGAACAGGCCGAAGACCTGCAGCCCTTTAGCGTGGATAACTACGTCAAAGCCCTCTTCGGCCTGGAAGGCTAACAGAAGGGGTGGGGCGGGGCCTCCTTGACATGCTCGCTACTCGCTACTGCTCGGCGCCATCTCCCGCGCCGCTCTCGCTCGCCGCACCGCCCGCGCATGCGTGCTCGCATCCACGTTCGCGCCGCTCAGCACGATACCGACCTTCTTTCCGTTAAGTTCCGGTAGTCGCCCCGCGAGGAGGGCGGCCAGGGCCACGGCACCCGCTCCTTCGACGGTTACGTCCTCCCACTCTTCGAGCGCGAGCATTGCAGTCACGATTTCATCTTCGGACACGGTTACGACACGATCCACCCACCGCTGCGCTGCCGCCAGGGTCAAGCCGCCGGTGCACTTTACCGCCAATCCGTCGGCGATCGTCGCCAGCGTCGGTGTGGCGACAACACGCCCCGCCGCCAATCCTGCCGCTAGGCTCGCTGCATGCGCCGGCTCGACACCGATCACTCGCAGCGATGGTTTCAATGCTTTCACTGCCGCGGCCACTCCCGCGAGCAATCCGCCACCCCCCACCGGCAGCACCACGGCGTCCACCTCTGGGAATGCATACAACATTTCGAGGCCGACCGTTCCCTGTCCCGCGATCACGGCCGCATCGTCAAAGGGGTGCACATACGTGAGCCCGTGTTCGTCGCAGAGTGCTCGTGCGTGTTTCTCCGCTTCGTCGAACGTGTCGCCGTGGAGCACGACCTTTGCTCCCAACGTATGACAACGTCCCGCTTTAACCCTCGGCGCGTTTTTGGGCATGACCACCGTCACCGGCGCGCCCAGTTCCCGTCCGTGCCAGGCAAGCCCGAGCGCGTGATTCCCGGCGGAGGCTGCGATCACCCCGCGTTCGCGTACGGCGACAGGAAGTGACAACAGTGCATTGCGCGCCCCCCGCTCCTTGAAGCTGCCCGTGGCCTGCAGATAATCGTGTTTGGCGATGATCTCCATTCCGCAAACCGCGCTCAATGGCGCGGAGACCGCGCACGGTGTGGCTCGCAAGCCGCTCGCGATGAGCGCATGCGCGTCGCGGACGTCTGAATAGTCGGGAACGAGGTGGCTTTTCATGGAAATAAAAAGCCCCGGGCTTTTCGGCCCGGGGCAAAAGTGGAAGGGAGTTGCTTAGTCTGGAGTTTACGCAACGCATCCACGCCCGAGCCGGCGGCTGATAATAATCATGCCGATAATCATGGCCCGAGCGTTGAACCCAAACGATGTCATTGCGAAGCCACTACGAAAACCTAAACGTGACTGTCTGGCAAGCCCGCAGCAGGAACTCTGCTGCGGACCGCCCGGAAAAGACGTCTAAGTCGCCATCTGACAACAGTAAAACGTCAGAGAGCGTTCGTTCGACCCAAAACCCAACCAAGCGCCAGCGTCAGAACGCCACCCCGACTGCCAGCGTCACATCCCTTCCGGGCAGCGGTGCCACATCCTTCAGGAAGGACACATGATTTCGCGCCAGCCGATCCGTCAGATTGGTGCCACGCAGGAAGACCTCGAAATGCGTCCGCTCGACGTCGAAGTGATAACTCACATGCGCGTTCAGCAAGCCGTAGCCCGCCGTTTCCGTTTCGTTGACTGCGACGCGGTGCGCGCGATCGACGCCGAAAAATCCCAGCGATGCCGTGATGCCCGAACGGCGGTAGTCCACCGCGACGCCCGCCCTCCGTGGTGTGATGCGGGGGAGTGATTCCCCGGAGTCTTGCTGTTTTGCTTTTACCAAATCCGCGGTGAAGCGGAGATCGAGGCTGTGCGGGGCCGAGTCGTGCAGGTGAACGAGGATTTCCAGTTCGGCTCCGTACATTTCCACATCGCGTTGAACGTACTGATAAATTTCCAGGCCCTCCGGATCTTGCAGACCCGTCGCCTCAGCGAAGATGAAGCCGTCGAACCGGTTCAGGAAACCGGTGAGCGCGCCGGTCACCATTCCTTTGCGGCGACGCAGGCTGACATCGAGGCCGGTCGATTTTTCGAGCGCGAGACTCGGATCGCCGCGATCGAAGGACCCGGTGCCAACATGCGGGCCATCTGAGAAACGCTCTTGTGCATTCGCGGCGCGCTCGGAGTGGGTCACGGTCACGGCCGCGGCAAGATGAGCAGGCAGCGTATACACCAATCCGGCCGAACCGCTCCAATACGTATCTCGTTTCCGGCGCGCGGTGTCGGGCGCGATCGTTTGATGCTCCAGCCGCGCTCCGAACTGGTAGGTGACCGGCTTCGTGCGGTATTCCTCAAATGCAAAAAGCGCGTAGGTTTCAGTGTTAGAGGGAGGCAGAAATGCTTCTTCTCCGATCGCGGCGAAGTCGCTGTGGGTGATCTGCGCGCCCCACGATCCACTGAGGCCGGCCAAGTCGTCATGGAGCAACTCGGCGCGGCCTTCATAACCCTTGTTGGTGAAACGAGTGCCCGTTTCCGCCCCCTCAAACTCGGTGTGACGGTAATCGGCGACCCCGAAACTCGCCCGAGCGCCACTGAAGATGCCGGACGCTTCGTTGGACTCGCCACGAAGATCGAGGCGCCGCTGTTTAAGTTTAATCGTCACATCCGACTCTGCCACTGCGCCGTACTTGCTTTCGAACTGTGATCCGCTCGCTCCGGCGAATCCATGTTTCCCAATGTAGGAAAGTCCGGCGGCGATGTTGGTCGTGAAGAGTGCGCTGTTCGTCAGCCTGCCCTTGTTTACCGGGTCGCTCGCGTCGGCAAAGCCGGGAATCTTGACGTCGTCCGACTCCCGTCGGGAGGCATCCACATGCCAGGCCACGTCTTCCGCCGCGCCCTCAAAAACGGCCGCGACTGCGCCCTCTTGGGCCGCCGTTCCGAATCGTGCCTCGGCTCTCCCCGTGAAGGGCCCCTTCGGGAGTTCGGCCGGAATTCGGTTGTCCAACGCGTTCACCACGCCGCCGACCGCATTGCTGCCGTACAAGAGGGTCGCTGGTCCGCGTACCACCTCGATACGCTCGAGGACGAGAGGATCGATCGACACGGCGTGGTCGGGGCTCACCACGGATGCGTCCATGGTGCCTGTGCTATTCGTCAGCACGCGGACCCGGTCCCCGCCCAGGCCGCGAATGACGGGCCGGCTCGCGCCGGGCCCAAATTGCGTCGATGCGATGCCGGGCTCGCGATCGAGTGTGGCTCCGAGGGTGGGTTCTTGTTTGAGCGCGAGCGCCCGTCCGGTCAGGACGTTGGTCGCGGAGGCGATCTCGGACTGATCTCGTTTGAAGGGGGTGGCCGAGACGACGAAATTTTCCAGGTGGACCAATTCGTCGCGGTGTTCAGCCGCGTGAGGAGCAGGGTGGGGCTCGCTTCGAAGGAGCGATACCGCCGCGAAAATAAAGAGAGAGGTGGATTTTAAAGAAGACATGACGATTCAAGTTGAGTGATGCTGCAGGGCGGCAGGCGCCAACGGTGCGCAGCGAGGCGCATGGGCGCTGATTGCCATCAAAGGTGCCGGCCAGTGCCGCACCGATCCTGTCGGACTCAGCTCGAAGTGGGTGGCCCGCGCTCGGGCGGGTGACGAAACCGGATCGCGGGAAGCGTTAGCTTCGTAGCCGCTAGAAGGCACCGGGAAACCGGAATCGGCTCGGGCCTCGCGACGAAGACCGGCTCCGCCGCGTCCTCCACGCCCGTCGAATACAGCGTGACCACGCAAATGTGGTCGGCTTCATGCGCGTCGCAGTGAACGTGCTCATGCGCCTCCGGACTGGCCGCGAGCGCCGTGAGTCCCAAAACCAGCGACAACCCTCCGCCCGCCGCGAACCGCCGCAGCCAGAGAGCCAGCACCGACCGACTTTGGAACCACCGAATCACCACGCGAGAAGCCCCCATTATGCCAACCACGTCAAGCTCCCAACGGCCCCCGCCTTGTCATCCTCGAGCGAAGCGAAGGATCCACTTACCGCCGCCGGCGGGATCCGCGTGGATCCTTCGTTTTGCTCAGGATGACACGCTACCTCCGCAGGTAAGGGGCCGTTGTCCCCAACGGCCCGTCGTCACCCTTCACCCTATCCGCTTTCGTTGATGCCGCGCGGTGAACGCCGCGACGACCCCGCTCCGAAATCTCAAATTTCAAATTTCAAATCTTAAATTGGCAGCCATAGTCGCGGACCATGAAGCTTGTCATTCTCGGCTCTGGCCGCGGCTCCAATGCAGAAGCAATCCTCCGTGCGCAGGCTGCCGGCCAGCTGGGATCGGCCCGGGTGGTTCAGATTTTCGCCGACAAGCCGGATGCCGGCATTCTCGGCCTCGGACCGCGCTTCAATACCCCCGCGACCTTTCTCGATCCCGGTCCTTTCAAAACCAAATTCGATGAAGCAGGGGAGGAACGCTACATCGCCGAGATCTTCCGGCGCGAACCGGACTTGGTCATCCTGGCCGGTTTTATGCGCATCCTAAAACCCCACTTCATCAATGCCTTTCCCAAAAAGATAATCAACCTCCACCCGAGCCTCCTCCCGAGCTTCCCGGGACTCGACGGCATCGGCCAGGCCTGGCGCCGCGGAGTGAAGATCACGGGCTGCACCGTTCACTACGTGACGGCGGAGGTCGACGGCGGGCCTATCATCGACCAAACAGCGGTACGCATCGAGGAATCAGACACACTCGAATCCCTCGCCGTCAAAATTCACGCCGCCGAACACGCCCTCCTGCCCGCCGTCATCGCCCGCCTATCGAAAACGGCAGGGGCCTAAGGTGGAGCGCGATCTCCGAGCGCGCTGCTCGACCCGATAACAAATGGGAGCGAATGCCGCTGCCGCTCGCTTGAGGCCGCGAGCAACTTCCACACACCAAACCGCAACGGCCGTCGCCGTCGCTCCCATCCGCAATACGGAGCCGCCTCCGATACCCCGCCGCCGACCTGCGGGTTAAGATTTCCGCATGAGCAATCCCGCTTCCCCTGGCCCAGGCTGTACCCGCTATTTGAATACCCTGGTCGAAATGACCGGCTTCACGCGATTTTTTGGAGAGCCTGCTTTGTCGGATCGAGCGTCCCCGGGGATACAGGCACAGGGTGAACGCGACGGGGCCCTTGAGTCGATGCTCAGCGATCCCTCTGAGTGCGAAAAAATGCGCTCGCACCAGCCGGCGATTCCCGCTCCAACGGGGGCGTGATCGAATTTAGCCTGCCTGTCGCCTTTGAAGCGGTTGATGCCCTCGATGAGGTGCTTTTGGAACGCGGAGACTCCCGTTGGAGTATCGCCCAGGATCTACCGTCGCGTTCGGCGAGGTTAATCGGCTTTTTCGAGACCGGAGACGAAGCGGCCCAGGCGTGGTCAGAACTCGCTCAGCATTGCGCGAGCCAGATAGCCCCGGCGCAAGGCCCCCAGCTCCGGGACGTTCCCGAGCAGGAATGGCGCGATAGCTACAAAATCCATTTCAAAGCCTGGCAATTCGGCCGACTCCATTGGGTGCCTGTCTGGGAGCGCGACACCTACGCGCTTCCCGCCGGCGACGCCGTCCTCTGGCTCGACCCCGGCCTGGCCTTCGGCACCGGTAATCACGAAACCACCCGCCTCTGCGTCGAACGCCTCGTCGCGCTGCGCGCGACGCAGTTTGGAGTTTGGAGTTCAGAGTTTGGAGTTGAGGAGACCCTCGGATCAGGCTCTTCCGATAACTCCAAACCCCAAATTCGAAACTCCAAACTACCCACCCCCCGCGTCATCGACGCGGGCTGTGGCTCCGGCATTCTCGCCCTCTCCGCCGTCAAGCTGGGATTCCAGCACGTCGTCGCTTTCGACAACGATCCCGAAGCCGTCCGGGTGAGCGAAGAAAACGCGGCGCTCAATCAGCTCACCGGTCGAGTCGATTTTTTCGTCGGCGATTTGATCACCGGCCTCGCGGACCGCACGGCCGAAATTGTTTTGGCCAACATTCAAGCCGACGTCCTCCAGCGCTTCGCCCGCGAACTCACGCAAGTGATCGCTCCCGGCGGCGCCCTCATCCTCAGCGGCATCCTGGCCAAAGAGCTGGATCAAGTCCGCACGACCTTCGCCGCCTCCGTCCCGACGTGGACCATCGACTCTCGCATCATGGGCGAGTGGTCCGATCTGCACCTCGTCCGCCCCGAGGGACTGTAGGCCCGGCCCTACCTCTCAATACCTCACACGCGCCGCAATCAGTATTCGCCGAGATCTGCTTCGCACCACCTTCCGTCCGATCCTCTATCCTCTTCCGCCCCATTCGCCGCCTCCTTACCGCGAAAACTCATCCGCCGCCGGCACCACCCCGACCACCTCAATATGAATCGGCCCGACATTATCGAGCCCGAGGTTTTCACGGTAGATCGAAGCGATTTCCTCCGTAAGATACCCCTGGATCGCGTCCAGTTTGGCGTTGGGCCGCATTTTCAAACGCAGCTCCGTGTGAAATTTCCCGCCGCGCCGGGTCACGGTCGCGCGAGCCCGCGCCACGCCTTTCAGTTGTTCGCAGCAGGCCTCGAGCAGGCGATTTAACGCGTGGCGTGAGATCTCCAAGCGCCCTTTTTCACTCGACGCCAGCAGCAAGGTCCGCGGTTTGTGCATCAACACGAGCAGCAGGAGCAACGCGAGTCCGCCGGCCACGAAGTACCACCACTGCACCGGCCAATCTAAAAAATACTGGGTGAAAGTCGCCACGGCGGATTAGTCGGTCGCCACAATGTCGGGCCACAGGTCATCCGGCTTGTCTCCGCCTGCCGGCGGTGTGTCGGAGGGGAGGCGCACGCCTTCCACGATCACATCGACCCGCGAGACCCCTTTGCCCGTCATGCCGATGACCTGTTTGCGCACCGCCAGCTGCACGTCATAAGCGGTTTTGCCGATTTCCGCGCCGTACGTGATCACGATCCGGAGTTCGATCGCGTAGTTGTCGTTCGTGTCCTCCGTGACCTTTACGCCCCGTTTGTCGGCTTCGCGTTTCGAGAAAAGCTCGCTGATGCCATCCACGAGGCCACCGCCCACGCCGGCGACACCTTTCACTTGGAGCGTGGCCAAACGGACAATGCTCGCGACAACATCATGGTTGATCTTGATATCCCCCAGCTCCGGCTGGTCATCAAATCGCGACGGCGGCGCAAACTCACTCGGTTGCATGCGCCTTAAGTAGCGTTACCGATAGAAAAGTTGCAAGGATTCAGACGGGGTTGGGTGATTCCAATCCGAGATCTCACCCCGGTCTCAAATCTCAAATCCCGACAAACTTGTTCTTACGAGAACAAGTCTGTCGGCGTCCGTCCCAAAAATTCCTCCATATACGCCGTCGTCGCCTTGCCCTCGATGAACGTCGGATCGCTCATGATCGCCCGGTGCAGGGGAATCGTGGTCTTGATGCCGCGGATCAAATACTCGCTCAACGCGCGATAAGCGCGCTCGAGCGCGACTTTGCGGGTCGACCCGAAGCAGATCAGCTTTCCAATCATCGAATCGTAATAGGGAGGGATGACGTAGCCGCTGTAGGCGTGGCTATCCACGCGCACGCCATGGCCGCCGGGCGCGTAGTACAATCCGATCGTTCCCGGTGAAGGTGCGAAGTTGCGCGCGGGATCCTCCGCGTTGATGCGGCATTCGATGGCATGCTTGTTGAAAGTGATGTCGCCCTGGTCGAATTCCAGTTTCTCGCCATTGGCCACGCGAATCTGCTGCTTGATCAGGTCGATTCCCGTCACTTCCTCCGTCACCGGATGCTCCACTTGAATGCGGGTGTTCATCTCGATGAAGTAGAAATTGCCCTTCGCATCCACCAGGAACTCGATCGTGCCGGCGTTCTCGTACTGGGCTGCTTCGGCCGCGCGCACCGCCGCCTTGCCCATCTTTTTCCGCAAATCCGAGGTGAGGAAGGGGGAGGGCGACTCTTCGATCAGTTTTTGGTGTCGGCGTTGAACGGAACAGTCGCGTTCCCCCAGGTGCAGCACCTTGCCATGGCTATCCGCCAGGATCTGAAACTCGATGTGTCGCGGCTTCTCAATGTACTTTTCGATGTACACCGCCCCGTTTCCGAAGGCTTTTTCCGCTTCGTTGCGGGCCACGTGGTATTCCTTCGCGAATGAGACGTCGTTGTGGGCGATGCGCATTCCGCGTCCCCCGCCGCCGGCGACGGCCTTGATGATCACCGGGTAACCAATCCGCCGGGCGATTTTGACCGCCTCCGTTTCGCTTTCCACGGGCCCGTCGCTGCCCGGAACGATCGGGACGCCGGCCTTCTTCACCGTGTCTTTGGCGACCGCTTTGTCGCCCATCATTTTGATGCTGCGCGCCTTTGGCCCAATGAACTTGATGTTACACGACTCGCACTGTTCGGCGAATTTCGCGTTCTCCGAGAGAAATCCATATCCCGGATGGATCGCGTCGACGTCGGCGATCTCCGCCGCGCTGATGATTCGGTCGGAACGCAGGTAGCTATCTGAGCTCTTTGGTCCGCCAATGCAGATTGCTTCGTCCGCCAGCTGTACGTGCAACGACTGCACGTCCGCCTCGGAATACACCGCCAGCGTCTTGATCCCAAGCTCGCGGCACGCGCGCACGATGCGGAGCGCAATTTCGCCGCGATTAGCGATGAGTATCTTCTGAATCATGAGGAAGATCGGTAAAACGGTTGAGAGTTGAGAGGTGAGAGTTGAGAGAACCAGCCATCGGTTTCAGCCAGGCTCGAGCTCTCAACTCTCAACCCTCAACTCTCAACTAGGCGTCAGCCCTGCTTAATCTTGAAGAGTTTTTGCCCGTATTCCACGGGCTGACCGTTCTCAACCAAGGTCTCGAGAATCGTACCTTTGGTCTCGGCTTGGATTTCGTTCATGATCTTCATCGCCTCGATAATGCAGACCACGGTGTTCTCGACGACCTTGGCGCCGTTCTCGACAAACGACTTACTCTCAGGCGATGGGGACCGGTAAAACGTTCCCACCATCGGCGACTTGATAAAGCCGACGCCAGTTTCCTCGGCATCCGCCGCCGGCGCTCCTCCGGCCGTCGGGGCTGCGCCTGCAGCGCCGCCAGCTGCGACCGGCGCCGCTGTCGTACCAGGAAGGCCCTCGGTCAGGACCGGAAACGGAGTGCTCGAACCCCGACCGCTCGAAACAACGGGAAGCCCATTGGCGCCCCGCCGGATCTTTAACTTAAACCCCTCCTCCTCGACCGCGAATTCGGTGAGCTCGGAGCGCTTCATCAAGTCGATGATCTGTTTGATTTGTTTAAGGTCCAAAGGATACTTGGGTTGAGTCTGGCAGTCGTTAGTAGACTTTCCAGAGGTCCCGTTCAAAAGAACTTTCCCCGCCTAACGCAACCTCTGATTTTTTAAGCAAAAACGCTTAAAACAGGCGAATTTCGCAAAAAATCGGGCGTTTTGACCCATTTTTTCGCATTTCTATAGGTAGCGGGCGAGGACCCCGCCGCCGTGAAATTGCCGAGTTCGGCTAATCCTGCCTGACGTTTCGATAAGAAAATCTTGTGAAGCCTAATGCTGGTTGGCGCTAACATGCCGCTTTTGGGCCAAAAACGAAGCAACCCCCTTGGACCTTTGCCGCGGGCCGTTTTCGGACCAAAAAGCTTTTATTTCGGCCTTAATCAGCCCTCATCCGGCTGGCATCGGTCTCCCTTTCAGCCTCCCGCCTTCCGCTTTGCTTCCGAAGCTCAGCCCTTCAGCCTTTCGCCGTCTAGCTCACCGTCACCTGCAGGCCCGTGGACGAAACCGAGAAGTCGATAAACCGGGCGCGAGGATTCGGCGGGTTCGCTTCCAAGCGTTCCCGGAGACGTTGTCCCGCGGCCGGATCTTTCGCGCAGATCAGCATATAACCCCCGCCGCCCGCTCCGAGGAGCTTGCAGGCGGCCAGGTCGTCGCCGCATTTCGCGATGATGCTTTCAATCTCCGGCGTGGTTGTCCCGCGATCGAGCTGGCGATTCAATTGCCACGAGCGGGCAATGGATCGGTTGAACGTCTCCGCATCGCCTTTCTGCAGAGCATGGTAGAGCTTGCGAACATTGGCCCGGATGGTCCCGAGCGTGCGCAACGTCTTGGCCTTTCTTAAAAACATATCGCGCACGATCTCCTGCAGAATCCCCTTCGCCATCCGCGTCGCGCCCGTGTAGTAGAGAAGATAGACTTGGTTGACGGTCGCGGCGTTGAAGAGCTGCTCCGGAAGGTAGCGCACAATGGGCACTTGGCTCGGCCCGGGTTGTGTCTGCACCATCTTCAAACTCGGAAAGAGCGCTCCCGCCTGGTCTTGCCAGCCGCCGCCAGTGGTGAGCAGCTGCTCCACCCCCAAGACGCGGTTGTAGAGGTCCACATCGTCCCAGCCCAATCCGCAGGCGCGGTTGATCGCACCGAGGAGCGTGGCGCCCAAAATGGACGAGGTTCCGAGCCCCGAGCCCTTCGGTACCGCGCTCAACAAGGACAGCTCCAATCCGCCACCGAACGCTTTGAGTTGGGCTTTGAGGCTCGAGAAAGGTTTGCCCGCGTAGAATTCCGGCAGGAAACCGGCAAAGGCGAGCGCGGCTTTGGGCAGGCTGAAGTGCCCGCCCGGATTTCTGAACTCCGCGAGTTCTTCGTAGGTCGTTACATCCTCGGACGAACCGAGGTCAATCGAGCGCAGCCGGATGAAAGTCTCCTTGGTCGGTCGGATGAAAATCTGGATCGGCGGCTGGCCATTCAGGAGTACCGCCACGTTGAGCACGGCCCCTCCCGACTCCAGGCAGTAAGGCGGCGTGTCGGTCCACCCGCCGGCCAGGTCCAGGCGGACCGGGCTGCGGCCCCAGACAATCTGGTCCTCCTTGAGGGTCGGTCGCGGAGCCGATTTCGCCAGCTGTTGCGGCGACACCATCGCAGCCTGCAGGCGTGAAAAACCTTCGTGGCGTAATGTCTCGCGCTGTTTTCCTTCCGCCAATTCGGAGAGCAGCATGAGAAAACGCGCCTGATGTTCGGCGCGCATCGCGCCGCGCAGAATCGGCTCTCGTTCCGCTCTGAGCCAGCGGGTCAGCTCCGGCGCCTCGCCCCGGCAGAAGGCGGCGATCGAGGCGAAATCCTGTTCGAAGACGAACGTCTCCGATTCGTGAATGCAGCGCGAGAGTCCCGCCTTGATTCCCTCGATATAACCCTGACGGCGCTGCGCAAAATACCGGGGAAAGTTCACCGCGTTGGCGATGTCGCGCGCCGCCACGCGCGTTTTTTCGCGAACCCACTCGCTCATCGCGCGATCGGGCTGCTCCGCAAAAAACCAATCGACCAGCGCCTGTGTGATCTGCGCGCCTTTCACTTGGGGATAGATCGGCAGGGTGAAAACATCTCCGCTGACCCCGGTGAATCCGCGCCGGGCAAGCCATGTATCCGCCGGCAATTGACAAATCCGACCGTCTTTTCCCGCGCCGCGCATCGAGTCGTCGATGTGGTAGGGGCGGACGACAAAGGAGTCGGCGCCGACTGGGACCACATCGAGGCAGCGTTCGGGGGCCAGTCCGCCGAGCTTCGCCTCCGACGGCAGGCCCGTAACCACATTGTTTCCCTCCAGGGTCACGGGTTGTTGCGCAAGAGAGCCTTCGATCCAATTCAAGGTACGTTCTGCCGCCTTGAAGGGCCCGCTGCTTGCGATCCGAAACGTCCGTTCAGGCGTGAGGCTGGCCCGTTGAATCTGCTCCATCGACTCGAGCAGCTGCCGACTCGATCCCAGGTGGTAAAACCGCGCTTCGCCCAGTGGGATCACGCTCGAGCGAAGGTCGGCGAAACGGAGAGCGCGCAGCGCGTCGCTTGGTTTCGTCTCCGTCCCGAGGGCGATGCCCACCTCCGTGTACAGATCGAGGTAGGCGGGAAACCCATTGTCCGTCGCGAAAGCGCGCTTTTTTTCGTTCCAGCCGCAGCGCCGAAAGAGGAATTCCACCGCGTTCGCGCTGAGCAGCCACATCCCGGTATCGACGAAGAAGTCATACTCGGAAAGGTACTTGCGTATTTCCGAGGGCTTAGGTTTTTGCAGAAAAAACGCGATCGAACGTTCCGAACCCGCCGCCGCGCGCAGGTTCTTCCGGACGAAAAATACCCCGAAATGCTGGGCCACTTCCGGCGATACCTGCATACCGATGCCCGAGATATCCGCTTCGATCACAGGAACTTCGGTTGGGTCGAAATCGAGCCACACATCGCCCGAAGTCACCAATACCGCCGGCTTCTGGCCCGCTTCCACCAGCGTCTGATCGAAGGCCCCGAGCTGGAAATCGGCCAGGATCTGATTGGCGAGGCGCGGATGGAGTCCGTCCACCGCCGGCAGGGGCATGAAAGCCTTGCCGATCGACGCATAGGCGGGGAGCCGCCGGCTCTCGCCGCCCGCGTGAAGCACCAGTTTCTGGTCGCGTTTTAGCCATTCCCCCAACGACTTAATGCCACTCGCGCGGAACGCCTCCCACAGGAGATTCACCGTGCCGCCCCCGGATCCCAACTTGAGCCCGGCGGGGTCTGAGCTCACAAACGGAGGATTGCCGTCCCGGCTCGCCAAGCGTTCCGTCCAGGCGGGCAGCGGAGCGCTTCCCGTCCTCAGGAATTCGGCCATTGCGGCAGGAACTGTCACAAGGATTTGGCTCATAGATCCCCTGCGTTTTTCCGGTTAGACGCTCTTGTGGCAAGCCCCGCGTTCCGCCTCATGGCGGACAGCGGAAAAACGCGTAGTGCTACCGGCACTACAACCCACCGGCTGACCTGAATCGCGCCGACGCCGCTTGCTTGGATTTTGAAGTTCATCCGCGATTTTTTATTTCGCAATCGATTTATCTATAAATGGTTAAGAAACCGTCTTCCGATTCTTGTAAAAACTTCTTGAGCCACGTCCCGCCATTCCCATTGTCCGCACTCCCTTCTGCGGCCGGCGCCTC